>NZ_JAQMYO010000010.1:0-176996 GCF_028369215.1 Brevibacillus sp. AG
AACAGTCGTAAGCTGCGTGCCTGTTTTCCTTTTTCGAGTTTCATTTCGAACGTTGTGATTGCATGTGCTGGGCCATTTTGACGAAACGCTCTTCCGGTTCTGTGGTCCCGCAAACTCCACATTGTATCATGTAGTTCTCACCTTTGTACGGCTGGTGAAACATATCGAGCTGTTCTTGATGGAGTTCCGCTACGACTTCGCCTGACTGTGGGTCCAGTCTAATATAGCGAGGGGTCTGCTCGATGACAGTGAACCTCATCCGATTCGATTTACATGTCGGGCACAACAAAGGCTGGGTCATAAAAAAACACCTCACTTTTCTTGTTCATGGTTAGTTTTGTCCAGAACAGGAACTCTATACCTATGAGGTTTTAGGGATGAGTAAAAACTGCTGAGGTGATGATATGAACTTGAGACTCTTTTTCTCATTAGTAGGCGGAAGCATGCTGTTAGCTCTTTATGCCCACTATTTTTCTGGAAATGAAATGCTCCAATTCGTAACGTCTTCACTTGCCATCATTTTTTTGGCGGCTTGGCTCGGAAAATCGACAGAGAGCGTCGCCCATTATGCTGGGGACCGAATCGGCGGCTTTCTTAACGCTACCTTCGGAAATGCCGCAGAACTCATTATTGCTTTTTTCCTGGTGAAAGAGGGCTTGTTCGATATGGTCAAGGCCTCTATTACGGGTGCAATCATCGGAAATATGCTGTTGGTTCTTGGCTTGAGCACGTTTCTGGGCGGTCTAAAATACAAAGAACAAACCTTTAATAGCAGGCTGGCAAGTCACAATGCTTCCCTGATGACACTCGCGATCGTCGCTTTGTTCATACCGGCAGTCTTCATGTTCGATCTGCCTATGATCAAGGTGGAGATCATCAGCATCGTCATCGCCAGCCTGCTCATCATTGCCTACATTTTGTGGCTTATCTTCTCGATGATTACCCACAGCGATTTTTTATCGGATATCGAGCCGCAAGAAAGTGATGCGGTATGGTCAAAGGGTGTCTCTCTCTTAATGCTTGCTGTCTCCACTTTTTTCGTGGCCGTTGTCTCGGAATGGCTGGTAGAGGGTGTACAGCATGTCTCCGAATCGTTAGGGTGGTCTGAGTTATTCGTCGGTGCTTTTGTCATTGCGATCATCGGGAATGCCGCAGAGCACAGCGCTGCCTTGCTTTTGGCACTAAAAGGACGCATCGGTGCAGCAGTCGAGATCGCGATCGGCTCCAGCCTGCAGATTGCCTTGTTCGTAGCCCCTACTCTCGTCATCATCAGTCTTTTGCTAGGCAATCCAATGGACATTGTGTTCACTACCTTTGAATTGGCTGCGATCGGAGTTGCTACCTTTATTACGATTTCCATCACACGGGATGGCGCTACGAACTGGTTTGAAGGCGTACTTCTGTTGACGGTGTATATTATTTTGGGTACGGTCTTTTTCTTCGCGTAGGGTGCAGGAACAAAATAAAGGCTCCGCCATCCTCTGTGGCGAAGCCTTTCGTTGTTTTACCAGATACCCAGCATTTGCAGGAAAACTGCGAGAATCGCGATAGGTGCTACATATTTAATCAGGAGAAGCCAAATGATAAACAGGCGTTTGCCCAGAGAAGTATGCGCCCCCAGTTCGTTTATCAATGTCTCGCGCTTCATTTTCAAAGGAACGAAGATCGAAATGAGCAGCGCTCCAAGCGGCATCAAGATATTGCTGACCAAAAAGTCCATCGCATCAAAGATAGACTTGCCGAACAGCGTAACCTCGCTCCATACGCCGAATGACAAAGCCGATGGTACACCGACGATAAAAATCAACAGACCAATCACCCAGGCGAGACGTTTGCGTTTCTTTTCGTCTCCTTTTGCAAGAGAAGCAACGATAATTTCTAGCATGGAAAAAGCCGAAGTCAATGTAGCGAAAAGGAAAAGCGCCAAAAAGATTAACAGAAAAATGCTACCGAAGGCAATTTGTTCAAACACGGAAGGCAGTACGATAAATAGTAATCCCGGCCCCGCTGTTGGTTCTACTCCAAGGGAGAAGACTGCTGGGAAAATTGCCAAACCGGCAAACAGCGATACGAGCAGATTCAAACTGACAATCGATCCAGCAGAACGAACCAGACTTTCGTTTTTGGCAAGATACGAGCTGTACGTAACCATGACGGACACCCCGACGCTCAGTGCGAAAAAGGATTGACCCAATGCGTACAGGATCGATTCAGCACTCAGCTTGGAAAAATCAGGACGCAGAAAGAAGGAAACCCCATCCATCGCCCCATCCAACGTCAAGGAACGAACCATCAATACCATAAATAAAAGGAACAAACCAGGCATCATGTACTTGTTAGCGGACTCAATTCCACTCTGTACGCCTCTCGCTACTACCCATGCGGTAATGAGCATGAAAACCAGCTGGGCGACTACTGCACTAACAGGATCACCGATGACGTCACCGAACACTTTGTCATAAGCTGGCCCTTGCAATTGACCAGTAAACCCGCGAAGAAGATAACTAAGAATCCAACCTCCCACCACACTGTAAAAGGACAAGAGCAAGAAGCAAGTGATCACACCAAGGCGACCGATCCAATGCCAGAGTGAGCCAGGCGCAATGGTTTTATACGCACTGATCGCCTCTTTTTGTGTACTGCGTCCGATTGTGAATTCTCCTAGCAACAACGGAAGACCAATTACTAGCGTAAAGATGATGAATAGCAGAAAGAACGCTCCACCACCGCTCGTTCCAACCATATAAGGAAATTTCCAAATGGCCCCCAGTCCAATCGCTGAGCCTGCCGCTGCCAAGATGAAGCCGAGCCTGCTCGTCCATTGTTCGGCTTGTTTCATAGTTTTCACCCTCCAAAGATCTTCTTTTTATGCTCAAAAATGGATACAAAAAAACCCGCCCCAAAAAGGGACGAGTTACTTATTTCTCGCGGTACCACCCTACTTAGACATCCCCTATTGGCGATGCCTCGCTTCGTCATTGATAACGGGTATGACCCGGACTCTCCTACTGGCGGCGCCTGCGTTCAGAGGTCAGCTCAAGAGTGAATTCAACGGGGCTTACATCAGGCTGCTCTCAGTCTATGGCAGCCTTCCCTGTCATGCAGCAGGTCCGTTTACTAGTCTCTTTCCTTGCTTGTTTCTATGATTAGGTTGTTGGGCGTCTTGCGAAAATAAAAAAACCCGTCCAAAAAAGGGACGAGTTATTCGCGGTACCACCCTGATTAAGTGCACGGGATACAGATTCCCTAGGCACTTCTCTCCATCATTGATAACGGGAATGACCCGATTCCTCCTACTAGGCAAATGCCATTAAGAGGGCTGCTCAGGAGGGAATTCTACGGGGCGCGCTTCAAAGCTGCTTTCAGTCTAAGGCAGCTTCTCCCTGACAAGCGGTGATTCCGCATACTAGTCTCCGTCATTGCATTTCAAAATTAATAAAAAATTATAGAGTTTAATTTAATATAAATATACGAAATAGGCAAGTGTTTTTTCTTTCAACAAAATGAAAAGCGAGGATAATCGCCGCTCTCCTCGCCTTACTTTTGATTAAACAGTTCATGAAGATGGGCCAATTTACGTTCCAATGAGCCCATAATTTCTCGACCAATGTCTTCGCTAATCAGTCCTAAGCGGACCGCGTACTCTACTTCACGAGAAAGCCCGAACATTTGGGTATCCAGCACTTCTTCATACAGTGGGCACTGCGGCATGGTCAGGTTTTCCATCTGTACGTCGATCAGCTTGTAAATTTTGTCGGCGTCTGCTTGAAGCAACGCTAGCGCTTTTTGTTCCAGATCGGGAACCTTAATTTCTGTCAAAACCTATCCCTCCGTTTGCCTCCATCCTTATCATACATAGTACGCGATTCTGGGCCATTTGAAAAGGGGAGAAGACAGATCAACTGCAAGAAGCTAAAAGATACCAAGCTTCCACTCTTTTGAAAGCAGCTCCAACAGCTTGACACCGGCTACCGAATTTCCTTTTTCATCCAGGGCTGGACCGAACACGCCAATCCCCATTCGCTGTGGCACTGTTGCCATAATACCGCCGGCAACCCCACTTTTCGCGGGGATTCCTACGTCAATCGCAAACTCACCAGAGGCATTGTACATCCCACAAGTCACCATGAAAGTCTTACAGATTCGCGCTACTTCTTCTGGAATCACTCTCTCACCTGTATTCACGAGAATTCCGTCTGCTGCAAGCACCATCCCTAGTGTCGCTACTTCCTTCGCTGTCACTTCTATCGAGCAATGGCGAAAATACAGATCAAGCGTCTCTTCTACATCCGTTTCCAGAATGCCGCTGTCCTTTAGAAACCAAGCGAGGGCACGATTGCGATCAGCCGTTTTCTTTTCAGAACAATAAACAGCTTGATTAATAGAAAGATGAGGATTCCCCGTCATTTTCCGCATCAAAGCCATCACAGCATCTAGCCGCTCGTCCACGTTGGCACCGCGAATCATGCCCGCAACCGCAATGGCTCCTGCATTGATCATCGGGTTCAGTGGTTTATGGGATTCGGTCGTCTCTAGCTTAATAATCGAATTAAACGGGTCTCCAGTTGGTTCTTTCCCCACATGCCGAAACACGTATTCCTTTCCGTTCTGGCATAAGGCGACGATCAGAGAGAAAATCTTGGAGATACTTTGCATCGAGAAAGGCACATCTGCATCCCCAGTAGAAAGGATCGTCCCATCGGGCAAGCATACAGCCACTCCCAATTGATGTGAATTGACTTTTGCCAATTCAGGGATGTAGGACGCTACACTCCCCTTGTTTGTATACGCAAGTGACTGGTTGCGTACTTGCTCCAATTGTTCGGACGCTTGTTTCAAATCCATCGAAAAACCCCTCAGTCTATTACGTCGATGTATATAGATTCGATTGTAGATTTCTACATGAGACATGTCAAATTATCCCTACTTCTGCACGGCGTGCTCCAATCGTTCCATCGCTTCGACTAGAATCGATCTCGGGCAAGCAAAATTGATTCGCATGAACCCTGCACCATCCTGTCCAAACGTTGTACCATCGTGCAAACCGAGCTTTGCATCCTCACGAATGAGCTTGTTCAACTCCGCCTGACTATGTCCTAGCTGTCTAAAATCCATCCACCCCAAGTATGTCGCTTCCGGAAGTGCCATGGATACCCCAGGAATACGAGTCGATAAAAACTCATGCACATAGGCTGCATTCTTACGTAAGTAGATCAACAGTTCTTCCAGCCATGCTTCTCCATGTTGGTAGGCAGCAATCGTTGCTTCCATTCCAAATAGATTCAGATTCTCGTAGCCCATTTTGGATGCCGTGATGGAAAAGTTCCGCAATAACTGCTGATTTTCTGTCATCAAATAGGAAGTATACAGACCAGCCAAATTAAATGTTTTGGCGGCTGATAGGAAAGTCACACTCTGGTTGGCCAATTCCGGTGCCAGCGAGTAGTAAGGCGTATGAACATTTGGCTCATAGACCAAATCCGAATGAATCTCATCGGCAACCACAATCACGCCATTTTCTACACACAATCTTCCCAAGCGCTCCAGCTCTTCTCTGGTCCATACTCGCCCGATTGGATTATGGGGTGTGCAGAGTAGCATGAGCTTCACCCGCGGGTCGCTCAGCTTTTGTGTGAGGTCATCCCAATTCATTTCATAACGCCCGTCACGCTCCAAGAGTGGGCTGGTAACGACGTGACGTCCGCGATTTTCGACTGCATGATAAAAAGGGTGGTACACAGGCGTCTGGATCAAAACACCATCTCCCGGGGCTGTAAAAGCCTCTACGGCTACGTGTATGCCAGGAACGACCCCAGGTATACCTGTCATCCAGCTCACTTCTACCTCTACACCAAATCGCTTGTGTATCCACTCTTTCAAGCTCTGAAAAAGGGCATTTGACTTCAACGTGTATCCGTATATCGGGTGACTCGCGCGTTTGATCAGTGCCTCTGTGATTTCAGGAGCGCAAGCAAAATCCATATCCGCCACCCAGAGCGGAAGCATTCCTTCACCGTTCACTTTTGGATTCTGAATCTCCCATTTGACACTATCTGTCCCTCTGCGTTCGATGCGCTGATCAAAATCGTACACTTTCGTTTCCTCCCTTATTCCCTTCACATGCATACACACAGCATAAACCGTCTTTTTCCAATTGTCCAAGCTTCAGGTGTACGAAAAAAAGAGCCGCCCAGTGAGCGACTCTCTTCTTCCTATCAATAGATTAACGAGCGTATACGCCAGGACCAAATGGGAGGTCAAGGTAGTACCATAATGTCAATTGCAAGATCCAAACGACCAGGAAAACGATTGCAAATGGAGTCATGGTAGAGAAAATCGTTCCCATTCCCGCATTCTTATTATACTTCTGATAGAACGCCAGGAAGAGCGGGATGTACGGATTCACAGGTGAGATCGTATTGGTTGCAGAGTCCGCAATTCGATAAGCGGCCTGGATAAATGCCGGGTTGTAATCCAACAGCATCAGCATTGGCATGAATACAGGTGCAAGGATCGCCCACAGTGCTGAACCACTCGTGATAAACAAGCTACAGATACCAGTGAAGAGTGTAAAGGCAATAATGATCGGCAAGCCAGTCAAGCCCATGTTTGTCATGAATTCTGCACCATTGACAGCCATCAAAATACCAATGTTGCTCCAGTTAAAGAACGCGATGAACTGTGCTGCTGTAAACGCTAACACAATAAAGCCGGACATATCCTTGATTGCTTCGGACATGTAATGCGGAATGTCCTTCGATGTTTTAATCAATCCCATTGCTCTACCATACACAAACGATACGGTCACAAAGAACAACAGGATGATGGGAATGATCCCTTTCAAAAACGGTGATGTCAAGAATTCACCTGTCTTTGGATCGCGCAACAGTGAACCTTCTGGAACGACCAGCAATGCTACAATCACCACGAAAATCAGCGCTGCGATACCCGCTTTGCGCAGTGCTTTGTTTTCTTGCGGAGTTACTGCTTCGAATTGTACGTTTCGATCGCCGTGATACGTGCCAAGACGTGGTTCGATAATTTTATCGGTAATCCATCCTCCAAAGAAAGCGAGGATAACAACGGAAGCTGACATGAAGAACCAGTTATCTACTGGCGTAACCATTGCATTCGGATCAATCGTTTTCGCTACTTCCGTACTGATCCCTGCCAAGAGAGCATCTGTACCAGCAATGAAAAAGTTCGCTGTAAAACCGGAGGATACACCAGCCATACCAGCTGCAAAACCTGCAATCGGGTGTCGCCCCATTGCCAAGAACACAAGACCGCCAAGCGGAGGAATAATAACCATGGCTGCATCAGAAGCAAGATTTCCTAAAATACCGACAAAGACAATTGCATAACTGACAACCGATGCCGGAATACCTGCCATCATTTTGCGTAGAACTGTCGTCAAAAGACCGATTTTTTCTGCCAGTCCAATTCCAAGCGTCATCGCCAGAACGAGACCAAGTGCTGGAAATTCAATAAAGTTTTTCAGCATACTTGTTAAAATCCAATGAATACCTTCGACGCTAAGCAAACTCTTAACGGCAACCTCTTCGCCTTTTGCAGGATGCATAACCGAAAAGTCCATGGCTGCGAGGATTGCAGAGACTACCATCAATACACCACACAAAATAATGAACAATACAAATGGATGCGGGAGCTTATTCCCTACCGTTTCAATCCATTTTAGGATACCTTTTTGCTTCATCAGATCTACTTGCACATTCGTGCCTTTCGCCATAGTTTCGCCCCCTTATTCGTTTGAATTCCCTGAATGTTCTTGCGGATTTGCGACCATCCTCGGGATGAATGATGTGGTCTTCCTTCTCTAGCGCTCATCGCCGTTGATGGTTCAGCGGGAGAAAGACGAAGTGAGCTTCCCTTATTTCGTGAAAGCCTTTCCAAGAATCGAAAGGCTTGTACACAATGCCTTTTATCTGACCTCAACTTTTAAGTAAAAGTTCAAATAAAGCAAGCAAAGTTCACTCACACATAATAACTTGCTAATATGATTATATAATCTATAAAATCCATGTCAATAATTTTTAGACTATTTTATGAAATTTTCGCTTTTTGGATAATTGCTGTCATTTGCGAGTCTATAGTAATATAGAGATTGATTACGAATGATCACGGAGGAATGACGTATGTCTGATGTTATCGTGTTCAAAGGGGCCATTGCTTTCCCTATTACATTGGATCCAACCGTTTGGGTTTTTGATGAACGCAAATTCGATCTGAAAACATACGCGGGCGAAGATGATAGCTCGCTGGCTACACAAGCAAAGTATTTGGCTGGCACGGGGACGCAGTGGGATAAGGAATTGCGCGAAGGGGCTACACTTCCTTCCGAACGAAAAAGCTTAGCCGAAGAACGTAAAGTGCTCGAAGGCGAGTACGGAATTCGTCTCGATCCCTTCATTACAAACGCTGAGCCCCTACCAGAGGTGACTCATGTCCGTCTTCACCGCGAGGATCAGGAAGCGATCGTTCTTCCACTTGCAGAGGCAAGAAGAGCCATCCTCCAATTCTCCAAAGACGGCAAGCCTATTAAAGAGGATGGTCCTGTGTACTTTTATTTGCCGGAAGTGTTGCTGGCAAATGAAGCGCCAATCAAAGGAATTACCGCTTTGGAGTTTATTACGGAGCAAGCGTAAGACAAGCCACTTAAGTTGGATAACAAAAGCCATCCTCCTTCGAAAAAAAGAGGATGGCTTTTGCCATATGTTACGTATGTGTGATGATTTTGCTCTTAGGCGCTGAACTGCGTGATACGGATATTCCGATGCTGTAGTTCTTCGCGAAGCAATTCGATAAAAGCTGCATCTAGTTGAAGGTCGACAGCGCGATGATATACTTCTATCAACATTTGGTCACTTAAGTATTTCACCTTTGCTCACCTCCATCTCTAATATGAGCCCATTGTAACAGAAGCCTTTGTATCGAACAACCGTTCGGATATCCACAAGCATTGTGGACATCTTGTTGGTAACATGTGGGCAAATTGTGTGTAACTTATAAGTATCCAAGCATTTCCTTTGTGGATGTTTTCTTCCATTTATCCACAGTCAGTCGAAAATTGTCGAACGAATGATGTGACTATTCTGTCATAATGACCCCTTAAGAAAAAAAGCCACCCTGTACAGGATGGCTTTTTTCGTTGCTATTATGCGTTTGCCGCTTCTGTCACGTGCAGAACTTGCTTGATGCGATCAATTGCCCAATCCAGGTCTTCTTTGCTGATGACGAGTGGCGGTGCAAAGCGAATGGTTGTCTCATGTGTTTCTTTGCACAGGAGTCCCAGTTCTTTTAGTTTTTCGCAATATGGACGAGCGGCTGTTGTCAGCTCCAAACCAATGAACAGACCGCGACCGCGAATCTCCTTGATGATCGGGTTGTTGATTTCTTTCAATTTCTCCATGAAGTATGCGCCCATTTCCAGGGAGCGCTGTACAAGACCTTCGTCAGCTAGTACATCCATTGCTGCGATGGCAACTGCGCATCCGAGTGGATTTCCGCCAAAGGTAGAACCGTGAGAGCCTGGCTCAAATACGCTCAAGATTTCTTTATCTGCTGCTACTGCGGAAATCGGGAACACGCCACCACCAAGAGCTTTCCCCATGATGTACATGTCTGGTACTACATTTTCCCAATCGCTGGCAAACATTTTACCTGTGCGACCGAAGCCTGTTTGGATCTCGTCGCTGACCAAGAGTACATTGTTTGCTTTACATACCTCTTGTGCCTGCTTCAAGAAGCCCTCTTGCGGAATGATGATCCCTGCTTCGCCTTGGATTGGCTCCAGCATGAATGCTGCTGTATTCGGTGTAATCGCTTGCTTAAGCGCTTCAATATCGCCATAAGGAATGATTTTGAACCCAGGTGTGAATGGTCCGAAGCCACGTCTGTACTCTTCAGCAGAAGAGAAGGAAGTTACTGTGACAGTACGACCATGGAAGTTGCCTTCACATACGATGATTTCTGCTTGGTTCTCTGGTACTTTTTTCACGTCATAAGCCCAGCGACGAACCGCTTTGAGTGCTGTCTCTACTGCTTCTGCACCAGTGTTCATTGGCAGGATCATTTCTTTTCTTGTCACCGCAGAGAGCTTTTCGTAGAATTCACCCAGTTGGTCATTGTAAAAAGCACGGGAAGTGAGCGTTACTTTATCTGCTTGATCTTTCAGAGCTTGGATGATACGTGGATGACGATGCCCTTGGTTCAGCGCAGAATATGCACTCAGCATATCCAGATATTTATTGCCTTCCGGATCGTGTACCCATACGCCTTCTGCTTTGGAAATAACGATCGGTAGCGGATGATAGTTATGCGCACCAAATTTTTCTGTTTGTTCAATAACCACGTTTGTTTTACTCATGTCGTTAGCCTCCTTCAAGATCACTTGCTAAAATTATCTAGCAAGAACGATGCCAAATAGGAAAACCCCACAAAGTCGATCCAATCCGATCAAACAAGCAAAAAAATTTTGCATCTCGCATTCATAATCTTTTGCAGTGCATAATGTTTTTGCACTCATTCCCTTTATGCTATGATACCTTCATAAGGAAAGGCTGGTGACCACGGTGTCGTCTTCTAGGCAAAATTCTTCAGCTGACACTCTCTTGCGCATTTATGAACATATTTTGGACAGAATGAATGAAGGTGTACATGTCATCGATTCGGACGGGACAACGATTGTCTACAATTCCAAAATGACCGAGCTGGAATCGATGACCAGACAAAACGTTTTGCACAAACCTTTGGCAGAGGTTTTTCAGTTCCCGTCTGGACAGGAAAGTACCTTGCTCACATGCTTGCGTACCGGAAATAGCATTCGCAATACACGCCAAACGTATTTCAATGACAAGCAAAAAGAAATTTCAACCATCAACCATACGTACCCCATCATTGAAAATGGCAAGATCATCGGCGCAATGGAAATCGCAAATGATGTTACCAAAATGGAACGATTGATCAGAGAAAACTTGCTGCAAAAAAACGGGTCACGCTACACATTCGAGCACATTATCGGGAGAAGCGGTCCTATTCTCGATGTCATAGAGAATGCCAAACGCGCAGCACGCACCTCCTCATCCGTATTGGTCGTGGGTGAAACGGGTGCCGGGAAAGAGCTGTTCGTGCAAAGCATTCATAATGCCAGTCTGCGTGCTTCTGGTCCCCTTATTTCACAAAACTGCGCTGCGCTTCCGGATAGCCTCATCGAAGGGCTTTTGTTTGGAACTGCTCGCGGAGCATTTACTGGCGCAGTGGAGCGACCTGGATTGTTTGAGCAAGCAGAAGGCGGAACCCTTTTTCTCGACGAAATCAACTCGCTTAGTATGCCACTCCAGGCAAAATTGTTGCGTGCTCTGCAAGAGAAGTCGATTAGACGTATTGGTGACACAAAGGATCGATCGATCGATGTACGAATCATTGCAGCTATTAATGAAGATCCTGTTGAGGCAATCGCCCATTCGCATTTGCGAAAAGACTTGTACTATCGCCTCGGAGTTGTCACGTTATTTCTCCCCCCGCTTCGGGAACGCAAGGAAGATATTCCGATGCTGGTCAGCCATTTTATTGAGAAATACAATGAGCTCTTCCAAATGGAGGTAAGAGGCATCAGTGACGAGGTTCTGCAATTTTTTATCCAGCATGACTGGCCTGGTAATGTGCGTGAGCTTCAACACTTGATTGAGGGGGCCATGAATCTGATGATTGACGAATCAACCATCCGCTATGAACACTTGCCCTTACACTTTTTGCGTCGTACGCCAGCCGCTTCCGTAACAATCGAGCAACCCTCCCCTCACACGTTGCCTTTTGTGGACGAAGGAAAGCCGTTAAAGGAAACCATGCAAGAATTTGAAACAGCATATATTCACCATGTTGTGGAACGCTATAACGGAAATATTTCACGAGCAGCCAAGGAATTGCAAATTAGTCGTCAAAGCTTGCAGTATCGTTTGCGTAAGCTGGGAATTAAAGGATAGAGACCTTTTGGTTTGAGTCAACATAGTGGAGGAGAAGAAAAAGCACAGTTCTCTTCGACTCTGACACGCTTTCAAAAAGGGCCCGTCGATCCAAAGCCACCCTACGGGCGGAAGTTTCTCGAGGAAGAAGTGTTCGACAAGCGTGGTCCCCTTTTTGAAGTTCCGACTGGGTAGGCGTTGTCAAGGTCTATCGTTACCTTCTAAAAGCTTTACCTTATCATTTTTAATGAACGCCAAGAAATTTGGCGTTTTTTTAATTATTTTGCATCAACTGCCGAATCATTTTGCACATTTTGGTAGTATATACCTCAAAAATAATATTTTCATAAATTATTTCTTTTGGTATCATTCTTGCAGAGCATATATCGCTATCGCGCCTGAAAACGCATACATCCATTGAACATACTCGCGTGAAGGAGAGGGTTATATGTCCACAAGCAACATGGAGCAGCACAATCAATTGAAACGCACGATGAACAGCAGACACCTCTTTATGATTTCTCTTGGCGGCGTAATCGGGACCGGGTTATTTCTCGGATCAGGTTATACAATTAGTCAGGCAGGACCAGTTGGTGCCATTCTCTCCTATTTAGTCGGCGGCTTTATCATGTACCTGACTATGCTATGTCTGGGCGAGCTGACAGTTGCCATGCCTGTGGCCGGTTCGTTCCAAACATATATGACCCGCTTTGTTAGCCCAGCACTTGGGTTTGGTGTAGGTTGGTTGTATTGGCTTGGTTGGGCCGTGACCGTTGCTTTAGAGTTGTTGTCATCAGGATTGCTGATGCAACGTTGGTTCCCTGACTCACCTGTTTGGATGTGGTGCGCGATCTTCGGTGTAGTGCTCTTCTTATTAAATGCTTTATCTGCTCGAGCGTTCGGTGAATCTGAGTTCTGGTTTTCCAGCATTAAAGTAAGCGCTATCATCTTGTTCATCATCTTGGGTGGAGCGGCGATGTTTGGCTTCATCGACCTGAAAAACGGTCAGCCTGCGCCAATGCTCTCCAACTTTACAGAAAGCCCGCTTCTCCCCTTTGGAATCACAGGCTTGCTGATGACGATGATCACCGTGAACTTCTCCTTCCAAGGTACCGAGCTAATCGGGATTGCCGCTGGAGAAAGTGAGGATCCAGAGAAGACGATTCCGAAGGCCATTCGTACGACGGTTTGGCGTACACTCGTTTTCTTCATTCTGGCGATTGCCATCGTGGCAGGGATGATTCCACACCAACAGGCGGGTGTGATTGAAAGTCCATTTGTCGTCGTTTTTGACAGTATTGGGATTCCTTATGCCGCTGACATTATGAACTTCGTTGTCCTGACAGCACTTCTATCTGTGGCCAACTCTGGTTTGTACGCAGCAACTCGTATGCTTTACTCCCTGTCCAAAGAAGGAATGGCTTCGAAAAAGCTTGGGGCCGTAAATGGAAAAGGGATTCCGATGAACGCTTTGTTGATTACGTTTGCCATTGCTCTCTTGTCTCTTCTGTCCGGTATTTTTGCAGAAGATACGGTGTTCATGGTGCTGTTGTCTATCGCTGGTCTCGGCGCACAAGTGGGGTGGATCTCCATCTCCGCTTCGCAGCTCGCTTTCCGTCGCCATTACCTGAAAAATGGAGGCAAGCTGGAGGATCTGAAGTTCCGTACACCTTTGTATCCGATACTGCCTTTGATTTCCTTGATCTTGAACTTGCTCGTTCTCGTAAGCTTGGCATTCGATCCAGAACAGCGCATCGCCTTGTACTGCGGAGTTCCGTTCATGATCATTGCGATATGCGTGTATCAATTCCATTTTAAAAAGAAAATCGAAGCATAATCACAAAAAGAAAAGCTTGCAGCCCCCCTCTTTCAAGAAGGGACTGCAAGCTTTTCATGTTTTATATGCGATGCGATAGGCTTGGCAATACTACAATGAGATTCGGACAATTTCCGTAACGACTACCATGGCAAAGACTGCAAATCCAAGGGAACTCGTTACCAGCAACATGCGCTTCAGCTTTTTCATATCTTCCATAAAATTCCCTCACTTTCTTGCGCCAATCTTCTCTATCGTTATATACGTATGAACAATGGAAAATGTTTCATTTCGCCCAAAAATATTTACGATCGAGCTATTTTCTTAAGATCATTCCCGATTTGTCCGGTTTGTTGTTCCATGCGATATAGCATCCAGGTCACCCAAAACCCGATGACCAAACAAATGGTCCATGGCAGCCACGGCGTTTGCAAGCGCAGCCCTACATCGTACACCCATCCTCCTGCTATTTGTCCGAACGAACCCCCGATGGCAATCGAATACCCGTTGAAGCCGTAATAGGCGCCAACCAAGTCCTTGGGAGCAAAACGAGGAACGACATCCACCAGATTCGGAACAGCAATCATGGTACCCAGTGCAAAAAGGAACACATCCAAAAGAATGAGCCACAATGAATCGGCAAACGTGAACAAAAATAGTCCCACACTCATAAACAACGTTCCGATGCCAATCAAGGTAAGCCTTTGCTGATAACCCTCCAGCAATTGTGTCACTTTCATTTGAAATAAGATCACAAACAGCGAGAGAGCAGAAAGCACGATCCCTACATTCACCTTGCTATGCGTAACATTTTCAACAAACTGCGGAATCGTTAAAAACACCTGCATATTCAAGTAATAATACCCCATCAAAATAAAGGTATATCGTACAAACAGCTTGTCCTTCACTACCGTGGACATACTTTCCCATATGCTATGCCGTGTATTAGTGGCGCGAATTGGTGGGAATAAAAAGAAGATCACGATTGTATTCACTCCGAAAACGGCTCCTGCAAACAACGAAATGTACGTAAAATCAATAGCCGAGAGTGCTGTCCCCACGATTTGGGAACCGACAACCGCAATATTTCCAAGCACATTGCGAAGGGAGAATACTTCTTTTCGAATGGCCTCAGGTGTAATAATCGCATAGGCAGCAGAGCAAGCAGGCTCAAACAACGCCCCACCCAATCCGGAAAGAATCGCGGCAACAAAAAAGTGCCAGGTCTCGGTACAAAAAGCGAACATCGCAAAACCAACGGCACGTACGCCCAATCCGAGGAACATCGCCCCTTTGTATCCGAAGGCATCCGCGATCACACCGCCTAAAAAAGCAAGACCTTGCTGGGAAAACTGTCTGACACTCAGGACAATCCCTGCCATCGCCAGTGTCCAGCCGATGCTGCCCGTCAAATACAAAGTGAGGTACGGGATTAATGCATAAAAACCCATATTCATCATAAAAGATGTGCTTAACAAGAGCTTCACTGAAAAGGGCGTTTCTCGCCACCATTCCCACTTCATCCCAATACCCCTCGCTCTCCCGATAGCCCACATGAAATAAGGATATCCCCAGCTTAGCGAACAGGGTATAATTTGGGAAACGAACATTTTTGTATATGGTAATCAAATATTTAGATAAGAGGGATTCCAACTGTATGGACTTCGAACAATTACGCGCTTTCTACACATTGGCCCAAACGAAAAATTTCACCAAGGCTGCGGAAATGCTCCACTTAGTCCAGTCTACGGTGACAATGCGAATCAAGCAACTGGAAGAAAAAGTTGGCAAACCTCTTTTCATTCGTGATAAAAGAAGTGTTGAGATTACCCAAGCGGGCTTAACCCTTTTACCGTATGCAGAGAGAATCCTCAAACTGTCCCATGAAGCCCTAAATGAAGTCGCTTCACTCCAGCCTTATGAAGACTATTTATCGATCGGCAGCTTAAACGCGATCTGGACTTCCACCCTCGAGCCAATCTTGAAAGAATACCACTATCGGTATCCACAAATTGCGATCAGCACCAAGACAGGGCACTCGTCGGATGTCATCCAGTATTTGCTGGACAACGTGATTCAAATCGGAATCGTGTACGTTCCCCCATCCTTGCCCAACTTTGACGTTATTCCAACGTGGGATGATGAAATTGTCTTGGTTTGCTGTCCAGAGAGCCCCATTGCCGCATCTACACACGTCGATTCGCGCGAGCTGCGCAATCTGCCGCTGCTGTACATGAATTGGGGCCCTCCTTTTAACGAGTGGATTAGACAGACATTGCCGCGTAATTACGTACCCAAGCTGACAGTAGACAAAGCGGAGCTCGCCATCGATCTGATCAAAGAAGGTCTCGGCGTGAGCTTGTTGACGCGCTCTACCGTCAAAGCAGAGCTTGCGGCAGGTACCTTGAAGGAACTGATCATAACAGGCAATAAACCTCCCAAACGATCGGCGTACATCGTCTTGCCAAAGGACAAAAAAAATAAACCCAGCGTAGAAAAATGGCTGAGTTTAATGAGTGAATTAGGGTATTCCACCTAGCTTGCTTATTACCTGGACTGCGGTATGGGGTCGACGACCGTGCTTCGTCTCCCCATCCATTCTTCATAGCCAAGACGAAGGAGAAAGTACCAGCACATCGACAGGAAAAAGCCGGTAAGCACATCGCTCAAATAATGAACCCCCAAGTACACACGGCTGAACGCGAGCAATGCCACGAAAATAAAAACCGCAGGCTGCACGAGCGACGACCATCTTTTCTCCGCAAACCACTGGGCAATCCAAAACGCGACCATGCAATAAAAGGCTGGTCCAATCATCGCATGACCACTCGGAAACGAAAACGACTCCGGCAGCTCAATCAGATTGACGCCACTCGGTCTAGGTCTCTCAAAGAACCGCTTTAAGAGCTCATTCGCTACTTCACTGGCACCGAGGGAAATGAGAACAAACATTGCCTCCACACGATATTTCTTTATGTATAGGACAACGAACATGATCACCGCTACAGGTACAAGAAACATGCCGCCGCCAAGATTGGTTACCAATCGAAAAAAAGCAGTCCCAACATCCGAGCGAATCGACTCTGCAAATGCGATGGCAGCTTGATCCATACCAGCCACTTTCCCTGCTACGTAGAGGGCAAACATGCTTGTGGCAAGTACCGCAAATGTAAGTGCTCCGCGTACATATCCATTTTTTCTAGTTGTCTGATTCATTGTTGATCTCCTCTTTCCATCAAAAAGCGCAAGGACTCAGCAAATCGTTGATCGTCTTCACGCGTGCGAGCAGCAGGCCCCTTTGTACGACCTCCCCCTCGCCGATATCTCGCTTTTTCATTTCGTTCTTCCAAATGAAATGTAATCCGTTCTGGGTCAAAAACCATCCCGTGGGGTGTCAGGGCATGGGCTCTCTTTCCTAGAATAAGCGCTGCCAGACCAATATCCTGCGTCACCACGACATCCCCTGAACTCGTTTCGTTCGCCAGCTTCATATCTACGGCTTGTGGGCCGGCATCTACCGTTACATGATTGGCGTTGCCGATTTGATGATTATAACTGGCAAAGGTCAAACAAATCCAGTCGAGCTCCTTGCACAATGCTTGGGCAGTTAAGAGTGCCTGGCGCGGACAAGCATCCGCATCGATAAGAACACGTCCTTTTGACATAGTTGCTCCTTTCGTGTGTATTTCTCTCCCCGTACCGATTCATTTTTGGTATGATGGAAGTGGAGAGGAGTGAGTTCACCTTTGCGCTATCAATTTATCCATGATGAACGGCTAGGTATACGACTTCCCGTGCTGCATCTGGAATGGGAAGATTATTCGAAAGTAGAAAGAGCGGATATGTTGCTGGAATGGGAAGAAATCCGCGCGACCATTCCGGATAAAATACACCGGGTAGAGAAGGTCATTATCGAGAAAACCAAACTAATGTCCGAAGAAGAAAATTTCGTTAGATCTTGCGAATTGAACAGCGAGATCCACGAATTGGCCAGTGTTATTAATGATCTTAATATATGGTTCCGTGTCCAGCAAGACCATGACTCCAAAACCCATCAATAATTCGTTTATAAAAAGCAACAGCTCCTTGGCTTCTTTTTTAGCCTCGGAGCTGTTTTTTCGTAGGAACGCTATGCTTATTTTCGCTTGCGACCAATTTCTAACGCCTTCAGCCCTGCTACATGCGGGGCAGCCATCGAAGTGCCATTCAACTTTTTAAACTGATTTCCCGGCCACGTAGATAAAATATCAACCCCGGGTGCCTTCATATTTACGCCCTTGCCTCTCGCACTGAACGTTGCCAATTTTCCCGTTTGATCAATCGCACTAACCCCTAATACACCATCGTACCGCGCTGGATACTCCGCTTCTCCCCCTCCGTTGCCTGCAGAAGCTACCAGTACGATTCCTTGCTGATAGGCCCGACCAACTGCTCTCGCCATTGCTTCGCTATATTGGGGCATGCCAAAGCTCATGTTGATAACATCCATCTTATTGGCAATTGACCATTGCAGAGCCTGCAAAATGGTCGACAAAGATGATTGACCCTCATGATCAAAAGCACGGACGTCATACAAATGGGCCTCTGGAGAAACTCCGACAATTCCTCTTTGGTTCATCTCGGCTACGATGATCCCTGCGACATGCGTCCCGTGTCCATTTTGTTTGCCGCGCACTAGCTGGATGCCACCCTTTATTTGGCTCTTCAAATCAAAATGATCGCGGGAGATTCCCGTATCGATGACAGCGACCTTGACGCCTGCTCCTCGCCCCTTTCGCCACAATCTCTGTGCCCCCACATATCGCACTCCCCACGGGATTTCATCCTCTCCTTCCGCATGGACGCTTACGGTAATGTTCTCTTCCACCATCGCTTTATACCTTCGAAAAAGCTCCTCATGCTGCTCAAATATCTTTTGTTTGACACACAAGCAAGAAAGGTCATCATAGCAGCGCCATGGAAGTCTCTCGGTTTTGGTCAGAACCTTGGTTTTCAAATCTGACAGAATCTCGGTAAACGGCGTATCCCGATGAAAGCTGACAATTTTCAACCCACTAGCCTCCTGTCATGCATCGTTCTGACTCATCCTATGTCACGGCTCCCTCTGTGGGTTTGGGCCTTTGCACAACGTTGACCAAAATAGGCGAATAGCCGCGTGAATCTGTCCAAGCGAACTCCCTTGCTTTTCCATATAACTGCATAGGGCAGGCGTATTCCTTTGAAAGGAGCGAAGCATCATGGCAAAAGCAAAAGCAAGGGCAAAGGTCAAGCAAAAAGCGAAGGGCAGTCCACGTGACTTACTGAAATCCATCAACAAGAAAAGCAAGAAAAAATGGACGATGGGCGATGTACGATCACTGGCCAGAGACTTCTCCATGAAAGACTTGAAGGATGACAAGAAATTAAGCGAGCTGATTAAAAAAGTCAGCAAGGCGGTCGGAGTCAAATTATCCGATCAGCAAATGTCCAGCGTGAAAAAACAAGTGCATGATCGCCTGGGATAGGAAATGCCTCCCTTTGGCTTCGCCCCTCTTTGGCGAAGCCTTTTTTTGCAAAACAAAAGAGAGAGCGAAAAATCGCTCTCCCTCCTGGCGAAGCTAATGACCAGTGTTTTCGTTAGTCGCAAGAGCAAGCAACGATAACGAGCAGTACGAACAACACCAGTATTAAAGCAAAGTCGTCAAATCCTCCGTTGAACAGACTCATTCGCTTTCCCTCCTTTGCCAGCAACTAGTCATACTGTATGTGCGAATGCTCAAAGATGATTGGACCATCGCCTATACAAGACTGTTTTTCCTGGTTTTTTACACAGTTACTGGCAAATGGAAAGGAGATTAGCTCGCTTGTCTTTCAATTGGCTCTGGCAGTCCATACTGCTTTTTCATGACTTGACGCCAAAACGGAATGGTACGTTGAATCATCGGTCCCGTTAACAGTGCAATCAGTAACGTGCCGATTGACACAGGTCCACCCAACGCAGCACCTGCAAGCAGTACGGTAACTTCTATGATGAGTCGGACTCGCTGGATACTCCAGCCAAGACGCTCGTTCATCGCCAGCATAAAGCTGTCGCGCGGTCCTGCCCCAAGAGAAGGAGATAAATACATCCCGATCCCGACAGTCAAAACAACAACACCTGTGAGAAACATCAAGAGCCTCGCCCAGATAGATTGTAGCTCAGGAATAAAATCTAACCATAAGATAAGATCGAGAAAAACACCAAAGCAAATCATATTTAAGAACATTCCAAAATTAGGCTTCATTTTTGCCACGAAATAAGTGGCGAAAATGACAACGACTCCTACGATCTGAGACCATAGGCCAATCGTTAATCCAAATGTTTTTTGCAGGCCGATATGAAAGGTTTCCCAAGGTGCTACGCCGAGGTTTGCTTTAATGGCCAGTACCGTACCGAATGCACCGACGAACAAACCTAGTACAAACATCAAGTAGCGAACTGTGATCGACCTGTTGAACCCTCTGCCAGACACGTCTGCTCATCTCCTGACGATGTGGTTTACTTCCAGCCTGCAATGACTTCGTAAAAAAGTCCGTCCTTACGGTAATACGCTTCGGATTTGGAGAAGTTCAGGTAGGTCTGTGCCTCTGCAAGCTGCTCTCCTGTCAAAATGACCTGACGTTGCTTGTTCACATCGTCTCGATATTCGACAACGAGGCTGACTTCTTCCGACTGACAGTGTTGAATGAGTTCTTCTGGTGTAGCAAAGGTAATCCGCTTCATGCTCCCCCACCTCCTCCATCGTGATCATTCATTATAGCAGGGATTATGGCTTTCTCCCATCGTTTCTCTCTCGTTTTACAGATATGCTGCCAAGATCATCAGCCAATTGGGTCGCCGAAAAAATTTGCTGCGCTTCTGCCAACAGATCCTCCATCGAAAAATCCCCGTCTTCATCTTCATAACGTGGACTAAAGTGAGTCAGGCACAGTTCTTTCACGCCCGCGTCTTTGGCAATTTGAGCTGCCTCACGTGCTGTGGAATGCCCGCTTCTGGTCGCCAGCTCCTTGTCGTGATGGGCGTAGGTCGCTTCGTGGACGAGCAAATCCGCCCCTTTTGCCAGTTCCACAACCGCTTGGCTCGGCTCCGTATCTCCACTGAAGACGATTTTTCGTCCTGGCTGCGGCTCTCCAACGAAGTCCTTTCCGTCCAGAACACGACCATCCTCGAGCGTGACCTGTTCTCCTCTTTTCAAGGCTCCAAATAACGGCCCTGACGGCACCCCGGCCTGCTTTGCCAGTTCTACTTGAAATGCTCCTGTCTTTTCCTTTTCCATCACAGCATAAGCAAACGAAGGCACGCGATGTTTCGCCATTCGACAGCTCACCACTATTTCTTCGTCCTCGTAGATTACGCCCTCACTGACGATTTTTATTTCCAAGGGATATTGCAAATGAACCGGACTTGCCTCCATGATCGCTCGAAAATATCGGTCGAGCCCTGGTGGTCCGTACAGCTCTAACGGAGTCGGTTCGGTATTGCGCAAAGACCGGCTCGCAAGCAATCCGATCAGTCCGTACAGATGATCCCCATGCAGATGGGTGATAAAGATTTTATCCAACTGACTAATTTTCATCGGTGCTCGCAGTAGCTGGTGCTGAGTCCCCTCTCCGCAGTCAAACAACCACCACTTGCCTGCCTGTAAAAATCGCAAGCCGATCCCACTCACATTTCTTCGCGTAGTAGGTGCACCTGATCCGGTGCCTAAAAATGTAACGATCATGCTATGTCCATCTCCTTTGTGGCCTTCCCTCATCATGTGCCTGTCTCTATCTCTAGGCATTCACCCTTTTTTGTCTGGGCGCATAGCCTACAACATACAAAGCCTAGCAAGGAGGGACTCCTAATCATGAAACGCTTTTTGGCGCTGGGGCTGGCCGCTTTTCTCGCTATGACGGCCGTCTTGACTGGCTGCTCCAGCACTCCCGAAAAAATAAGAATTGGTGAAGTGACTCGTTCTTTGTTTTACGCCCCGCAATATGTCGCACTTGAAAAAGGATTTTTCAAGGAAGAAGGTCTGGAAGTAGAGCTCTCAACCATACCTGGCGGAGATAAAGTGATGGCAGCTCTGTTATCTGGCGGCGTCGAAGTCGCGCTCGTCGGCTCCGAGACTAGCATCTACGTCTCTCAGCAAGGAGCTGCCGATCCAGTTGTCAACTTTGCACAGCTCACGCAGACGGACGGTACCTTCCTTGTTTCCCGCGACAAAATGGATGACTTTACTTTCGACAAGCTAAAGGGCAGTGTCTTCTTGGGCCAACGTAAAGGCGGCATGCCGCAAATGGTCGGCGAGTATGTACTCAAAAAGCACAATATCAATCCGCAAGGCGACCTGGAACTCATTCAGAATATCGAATTCAAAAATATCGCGTCTTCCTTCGCATCTGGTACCGGAGCGTATGTACAGTTGTTTGAACCGGAAGCCTCCCGCTTTGAACAGGAAGGAATCGGCCATGTCGTCGCCTCTTTTGGCAAAGAGAGCGGAACCGTTCCTTACACAGCCTTTATGACAAAACAAAGCTATATCGACAGCAACGCAGCAGCTATTCAAAAGTTTACCAATGCGGTCTACAAAGGGCAACAGTGGGTTGCCAGCCACAGTGCACAAGAAACGGCTGATGTGATTGGCAAGTACTTCGAGCAAATCGATCCAAAGATTCTGGAAATCGCTGTACAGCGTTACTTGGAGCAGGGCTCCTACGCTACCGATCCCATCCTAGACGAAAAGGAATGGAACCAGCTACAAGATATTATGGATTCCGCTGGTGAGTTAAAGCAACGTGCTGATTACACCAAGCTGGTAAACACCACATTTGCTACCCAATCCAAGGAAGGGAAATAGGCCGTCATGAAGCAGATTTCTTCTACGCCGGCAAAAATAGAACTCGGCCACGTGACCCATCTTTATTTATCCACGACCAGGGCGTTCATGGCGGTCCAAGACATTAACCTGCGCGTGGAGGAAGGCGATTTCATTTGTCTGGTTGGTCCCAGCGGTTGTGGAAAGACGACGTTGCTCTCCCTTATTGCAGGGCTTGAGAAGCCGACAGCAGGCAAGGTGTGGATCGACGGAAGAGCAGTCAGCGGAACGTCTAGGCAAGTTGGCTACATGCTTCAGCAAGATTATTTGTTCAATTGGCGCTCCATCGAAGATAACGTGTTTCTCGGACTCGATATCCAAGGCATCCGCTCCAAGGAAACAGAAGAGTACGCCCTGCATCTGCTGGATGAAATGGAACTGTCTGATGTGCGCAAATCCTCTCCCCTACAGCTGTCAGGCGGCATGCGACAACGGGTTGCACTCGTCCGAACACTCGCCTGTCAACCTGATGTGCTGTTGCTTGACGAACCATTTTCTGCATTAGACTACCAAACCAAACTCAAGCTCGAAGACTTGATCTTTTCAACACTACGCCGGCATAAAAAAACGGCAGTCCTTGTGACACATGATCTCTCGGAATCGATCGCGATGGGCGATCGCGTTTATATCTTTTCACGCAACCCGGGACGCATCAACAGCGAGATTGTCGTACCCAACCCGATCCGGGATGCTCTGCCGTTCGACGCCAGAAATCATGATGGATTCCAAGACTTGTTCCATCGCGTGTGGAAAGAGATGGAGGTAGTGTCTGATGCAGCCAAAGGAAATTGAATCCGTCCATCGTCGCTACTTGCAGCTTGAAAAGCGTATGAGCTTTTCCGTCTTTGCCACACAATTGTTTCTCTTTCTCGTCTTTCTCGGCTTATGGGAGCTCTTGGCTCGAACAAACACCATTAATGCACTCATCTTCAGCTATCCCTCCAAGGTTTGGGCTCAATTTTGGTTGCAGCTGCAAGATGGCAGTCTTCTCCCGCATGTCGGCTTGACCGTATGGGAAACGATTATCGGCTTTCTCTTAGGCACGATTCTTGGAACCGTCATGGCAACGATTATATGGTGGTCCCCTTTTCTCTCCCGCGTACTAGAGCCTTATCTGGTTATTGCCAACAGTATGCCAAAGGTAGCCCTCGGTCCGGTTTTCATCGTCGGCTTTGGTCCAGGTTTGCTCTCCGTCATAGCCATGGGGTGCGCGATCTCGGTCATCATCACCACAATCAACGTCTACACCAGCTTCAAAGAAGTCAATCAAAATTACGTCAAAGTCGTGCAAACACTTGGAGGGAGCAAACGGCAAATCTTCACGCTCGTCATTTTGCCAGCTACCATCCCAACCCTTCTCGCAACGCTGAAAGTGAATGTCGGACTTTCGTGGGTGGGCGTCATCGTCGGAGAGTTTCTCGTATCCCAGCAAGGCTTGGGGTATTTGATCATATACGGCTTCCAAGTATTTAATTTCACCCTGGTCATGATGAGCTTAGCCATTATCGCGGTCATCGCTACCCTGATGTATCAAGGCGTAGCCTATATAGAGCGGCGGCTCACCAGCCAGTTCAAATAGATGGCTTCTAAAAAACGGTGCCAACCATCTACCGAGGATGATTGCACCGTTTTTTCATGGATCAATAGGTTCTTACGAGGTTAAGGGGCCACGATCTCGACCTTAATTCTATCTGGGTCCTCGAAAAACAAAGCATAATGTCCCTCGCCTCCAGCATGCGGATGCCGATCCTGATAGAGCAAAGAGATACCGCGACGAGCAGCTTCCTCCCGCAGCTTTTCCACATGTTCTCGATCCCGTGCGTAAAATGCCAGATGATTCAAACCGACTCGACACCGATGATACGGGGTATCGAGGAATCGCTCTTCGGCCTGAACGAATACCAGATAGGTACCATTCTGTTTCCAGCTTACCCCACTGGCCCATTCTTGATATCGCACATAGCCCAGCTCTTCCTCCAGCAACCAGCCCCAAAAATCTTTGGAGCGTGCCAAATTGGAGACGTACACTTCAACATGATGCAGCATCCCACAGTCCCCCTTTTACAGAAAAACGCCCGACAGCGAAGTGCCGGGCGCTCTAGCTATCGATTTACTTCCAAAACTTCCACTTGCTCTTCTTCGCTGTAGGATCGTCCATGTGGCTCTCGACGACCTTCTGTTGGGCGGTTGCTTCCACTTCGAGCGCTCCAGGTACTCGATTCAGGAAGTGATCGACCATAGGCTTGTAGTTATCTGGCAAATGCTCTTGCATGCTACGCAGAATGACGATTGCCTTTTCCATTTGATCGGTTGCCAACAGAGCGTTGGCATAGTTGAAGCCAGCATACGGATACGGGAAATGCGGCGTCCAGAACTTTTCACAAATCTGAATCAACTGATAGACATAACCCGCTTGTCCCAATTCACCTGTCACAGTCATGACGACCTCAAAGCGGTCTTTCGCTCCTTCAATCGCTACCGTGTACCATTTCATCGCATTCAGGAGATCCTCCTCCGTCAAAGCCAGACGAGCCAGCTGCAGCTGTGGTCTCCAAGCGCCTTCTTTACTTGCCAACGCCTCTAGCTGCCCTTTCAGTTCATCCTTTTTCCCTCTTTGCACGAAGCTCTCGACAAACATGTTCAAGCCATTTTCTTGATTCGGGTCTTTGTGCAGACCAGTATGTAGGGTCTCGAATGCTTTTGGCTCATCTCCCTCAAACGCGAAAATCTTTGCCAAATTGGTGCAAGCCGTACCCGATGACGGGAATCGTTCCAGACAATCTGTCAGGATTTTTTTAGCGCTTTCAAATTCTCTCGCCTGCATATGAACGACTGCACGGAAAATGAGAGCAGACTCGATTGGACCGTATAATTCGAGAAGCCTGTCAGCAGCGACAGCGGCTTGCTCATGAAATTGACCCTTCACCAACTCCATCGCAAAATCGCGAAGCTTATCTTTTTCATCCCAGTACTTATCCAGATTTTGCGGAATGATTGTTTTCTGGTAGTCCTCTCGGGACATATCGATGGTTTGACCAAACTCATTGGTAAACGTCACAAATTCAGACATGAAACAGCCTCGCTTTCATTTCCTCACAAAAGTTTCAAATTCTCCACACAAGGAAAACCGCCAATTAGATCCATGCTTTGATATTTACTTTACGGATAAATTCCTCCATTGATTCCTTCGCGGGTTCGTCATTTGCCTCTTCTGCATCTTCCATGCCCATCAGTTGTCGAAACAGTGCTTCGTTCCTTGTCGCCAATGCAAAATCAAGTAAAGCCTCATGCGAGATGCGATTGGCTTCTTCCTCCAGCAATTGCTCCTCCAAGGCGATATCCTCTTCTACAACAGCGATATGCTTATCAATTTTCGGTATGCGTAAAACCCAGGAAAATGCGCTGTCCGGATTGCGGTCACGAGCAATCAGGTAACCGTATTCACCCAAAGGCAAACCTTGCTCGAAGGAGTCGGCAACAATGACGACGCGTTGTCCAAGCTTGAACATGAGCGTCAACTCCCAATAAAGATTAATTCTAATCATACTAAATTGTATGTGTTCTTGGGAAGAGCAAACCCAAGGATAGGCAAACGCACAAAAAGTTTGTTGCTCGAACCAAAATAAGGTACAATTTTTACTAGTGAATGGATATTGGTAATGAGGTGTACAAGGTATGGGTGAAATGTCTACAGGGTTTTCCCTGTTTATCGTTGGCTGGACCATTGTTCTCGTAAGTCTTATGGCGATTGGCGGGTATTTCATGTTCCGCAAATTTCTCAAGTCCATGCCCAAGCAAGATGGAAAATCTGACTTGGATTGGCAAGATCATTACATTGATCAGACACGTGCACTCTGGACAGATGAGGGTCTGACCTTGCTCAATGAATTGGTTGATCCTGTGCCACAGTTGTTTCGTGATGTTGCGAGACGTTCCATTGCAGCGAGAATCGGCCAGATCGCACTGGAAGAGAAAGCAACCACCATTACAACAGATTTGATTGTAAAGGGGTACATCGTAGCAACCCCCAAGCGTGACCACAAATGGCTCATTGCTCACCTGAAATCCAAAGAAATCGACTACACTCCCTATGAGAAATATTTGAATGCCGAGGGATAATTGAAACTTCCTGTGGAGTGATCCGTAAAAAAGGGTAAGACCTTTTTGGCAAGGAGACGATGTGGATGTCAGTCCTACTCACGATTTTGGGGATCGGTTTCGTTATCTTGATTATTGCGATTGTCATAGTGGCGGTCCTCTTTAAGAAAGGCGTCCGGTTCTTGTGGAAAATGACCGGACGTGGCTATCACAAGTACAGCAGCAGTGATTACCGATATCGCCCTTTTTGGAAGATGGGGCATCGAACATACGGTCATCGTCATTATCGTCGCAAATATTCTAGCCATAGTGGATTTTTTAGCAGCTAATGTAATTGAAATGAGAGAACATGAAGGAAGTTCCCAAAACAAGCAACAAACCTCCAAAACCACTAGATTAGTGGCGCTGGAGGTTTGTTTTATTTAAGCATCGCTGCTTTTTTTGTTTACGTTTTGCGGCCCTCCGGATATCCCACCCGATACCAGGAATGCCATGATTTCTGAGCTCTCCGTATCAAGCAGCTGTACCTGATCGCTCGGGAACAACAGGAGATTCCCTGCAAAATTGTACGACTGTGGCAAATAGACCGCTACGTGGTCTGTGAGACCAAAAGAATCGAGGCTTTCCTTTGTAATAAACCCCATTGCCTTCGCATTTCCATCCTTAGATAGCGTCACGAGCACCGGCTTGTCAAAGCTCTTCTTCTCACCTACAAACGCTCCGATCAAATCCTTGATGGACGTATAAATGAGTTTGATAAACGGCACTTTCTCGAAGAGGGTGGACACGAGCGAAAGCAACCCGCGTGTCAGCACATTGGATGCAAGGAAGCCTACAATCGTGATGCCGAGTATGGTCAGGAGGAAGCCCAGTCCTGGAATTTGGAGGTTAAACCAGTTGTGGACCAGCTTATAGAACCAGCTATCCACTGTCGTGAAAATCCAGTACAAAATATAAATCGTCACTGCCAAAGGAATGACAAACAATAACCCCTCTAAAAAATAGCGAATGAAACGCTTCATCTTTCTTCTCCTCTCCCCTATCCACCTACCGTAATTATTGTACCTGATTGGGTTGCCATCTGCTATGATGAAGAAAAAAAGAGAAAGTAGGGAGATTCATGCAAGCACTTGTCACACCTCAATGGCTCAAGGATCATCTGAACGATGAAAATTTGCTGATCGTCGATTGTCGTTTTGCTTTAAGTGCTTCTGAAGCAGGTGCAGAGGAATACGGGAAAGATCATATCCCGCAAGCCCTCTACTTTCATCTGAACCGTGACCTTTCTGGTTCCAAAAGCGAGCATGGTGGACGTCATCCTCTACCAGATCCAGATCTGTTAGCTGCCCATTTTTCAAATGCGGGAATCGATGCCAACACGACTGTCATCGCCTATGATGATCAGGAAATGGCGATGGCTGGACGTCTATGGTGGCTGCTGCGATACCTTGGTCACGATCGGGTAGCTGTACTCGACGGCGGATACGCTGCTTGGAAAAAAGCTGGTTATGAGGTAACAGCAGAAGTACCTACTGTACAAGCTCGAGAGTTCGTCCCCCATGTCCGCCACGACATGCTGGTTGACATGGAATGTGTCAAAAAACGCAGCGAGCATACTATATTACTCGATTCTCGTGCGCCAGAACGCTACCGCGGTGAGAATGAACCGATCGACGCAAAAGCAGGTCACATACCCGGGGCGCACAATTTCTTTTATAAGGACAACCTCGCTGCTGATCAGACGATGCTTCCGGCAGACGAGCTGCAAAAGCGTCTCGCTCCTTACGCTGACAAAGAATTGATCGTCTATTGCGGCTCAGGCGTGACAGCTTGCTCCAATCTGCTTGCTTTCCATGCTGCTGGTCGAACAGATGTGAAATTGTATTTGGGTAGCTGGAGTGATTGGAGCTCGTACGAGGAAAATCCGGTTGCTACCGGTGAAGAGTAATTCCAAAAATGGAATGGCGGCGATCGCTTCCCTACGATACTGGGAGCGGTCGCCTTATTGTTCAAAGAAAATAAAATATTAGACTATGCAATCCGCCCATACAAACAAGCCAGTCAAAACACGAAAATAAAGTGTTAGACTGGCTTGTTTTTTGAACTATCGATACCTGTTAGCTTAGTCATTTCTAAGGTCTTCGAACTTCGGAATCGGATTCCTTTTTTCATGCTGTTTTTTTCGTTTCCAGCTATCGCAGTAAGTTTGCGTTATCAAATGAAGGTATTAGAAATTTATAGTCGATAGGCGATGACATCACGATCAGCGTTGTGTAGGTTCCGTATTTATCAGATTGATTTCCGAATTCCTCGAGGGCTTGGGTGGATTCGGTCATGACTTTCAAGAGGTAATTGTGTTCCCCACTGATACGATAACATTCCACAACATCGGGAGTGGAGCGGCAAAAATCAAGGAAAGCGTGACAATCTCTCGTATGAAACAGGATAAAGGCTACCGTATGCTTTCCCACTTTTCCAGGGGAAATGATGGTGCGATACTCGCTTATGACCCCTTTTTCCTCCAAACGTTTCACCCTCTCCGTCACCGCGGGCTGTGATAATCCTACAAATTTTCCGAGGTCGGTCATGGAAATCCTCGCTTGGTTTTGCAGGTGGTAAAGGATTTGTTTATCAACGTGATCCATCAATATCGTCTCCTTTTAATTTATAAGTATTTCCTATCAAACTTCTTGAATTTATTCGTGAAGAAGCACATCTAATTTGATTACCTTATGTAATTACCTTAACTAATTTTATAAAATTAACTTACAATAGTAAAGCGATGAAGACTTTAACTATTCTGAAAGGATGAAAAGAGTTGAGTAAACTTTATGCAAGAAAAAATGATCTGGAACATTTGGCAGATCGTATTGATGAGGTCATCGAGCGAACGCTGTACGAGAAGCGATTGGTTGGTGCGGTCATTAAAGTAGCGATAGATGGGGAACTGGTTTATAGCCGTGCAGCGGGTTTTGCTGACCGAGAGGAAAATCGGCCCATGAGAGAAGAGACGTTATTCCGGCTGGCATCGGTAACGAAACCCATCGTTTCAACGGCTGCTCTCGTGCTCGTTGCGCAAGGGCGGTTACAACTTGACGACCGCGTTGATCGTTGGCTGCCGGAGTTTCGGCCGCGTTTGCAAAACGGTGAGTACGCAACAATAACAGTTCGACACCTAATGACGCACACCGCGGGTCTGACATACCGCTTCTTTCAAGAGGAAAATGGTTCCTATCAACGAGCCGGGGTATCGGATGGCATGGATCAGTCGGTTATCACGCTGGAAGAAAACTTGCGCCGGATAGCCTCTGTTCCCCTTCTCTCTACGCCGGGAACCGAGTGGAGATATTCCATTGCGACCGATGTGTTAGGGGCAGTCATTGCAAAAGTTACAGAAACACCGCTTGATGAGGCTATCCATTCGCTGGTAACAGGACCGCTTACGATGCAAGATACGGGTTTTACTGTAATAGACCCCGAAAGACTGGCAACGGCTTATGCCAATGATCTGCCAGAGCTTCGACCTTTGCTTGATCCCGACCACCTTCCGTTTATAGAGGGCACGGCGGGCTTCCGGCTTTCCCCTGGTCGTGCACTTGATAGCGCAGCTTTTCCTTCTGGCGGAGCAGGCATGGTTGGCAGTGCCGGGGATTTTCTAGAATTGCTGGAAACATTGCGCAAGGGAGGGTCTCCGCTTTTGCCAGAGTCTTTGGTTCGCGAATTGACCACCAATCAGATTGGTGATCTGCCAATGGCCTATTGGCCAGGTCGCGGGTTTGGTCTTGGTTTTACGCTGCTCAAGGATCCTGTCGCCGCAAACACCCCTGAATCTCCGGACACATGGCGTATGGGGGGCACATATGGTCACTCATGGTTTGTCGATCCCTTGCAGCGGCTCAGCGTCGTGGCGTTCACCAATACCGCTCTGGAAGGCATGTCCGGCCAGTTTACGGTTGACCTTTGTGAAGCTGTATATAACAGGAATAAGTAATCGAAAACGAACACAAGAGCCTTGGTCTAGAAGGAACAAGCCAAGGCTCTTGTACAGAATTTGAACAAACCGGACTGTACAGCAATCGTTTCATATCAAACCGTAAAGAGAGGTGCCTACGTCATGTACCATCATACAACTACCTCGACAAAGAGTGTCTCTGGTGCTCTCCAATCCGACAGTCTTCCCTGGTCCGGCTTACTGGCCCTTGCTATGGCGGGATTCGTCTGTATTCTCACCGAAACGATTCCGGCTGGCTTGCTGCTTCAGATAAGCGAGGGGCTTGGAGTATCGGAGGTCCTGGCGGGTCAGCTTGTCACCTTATACGCCCTTGGCTCACTATCGGCTGCGATTCCATTGACAGCAGCGACACGCGGATGGTATGGCGTTAACACCGTATTTGGTAGCGCTGGCAATCACTTCCTTGCCGGCAATGGGGGAGATGATGATATCTCCCTTGCCCTGACCCAGCATCGGCGGAAGCCCGTAGTGCAGCGTCAACATAAGACCGTGTACATTCGTCCTGTACAGATCCTCCCATCTTTCCTGTACTTCATCAGCCTTTTGAATATCAGCAGGTACTGCCATAACCTCGTACAATCCCTCTTTATGCAATTCCTGAACCAGCTCATCCAATCGATGCCCCGATGCCACTGCTAGCGCCTGTCACCAAGGCCACTTTGCCGATCAGACTCTCCTTCTCATTCCAAGATAGCTCCAAATCATCCAGATTCATTTCGCACTCTACCAAATTCCAACATTATTTTGTTAAAAGCACGCGATGAACACCCTTGCTGCCTCCCGGTGCCGTTCCTATATATAAATATCCGTTATGGCTTACAGCCGTAGTTACGCCATACAGTTTACCTTCCGGATCATGCCAGCTTCCGATAAGCTCTCCCTGCGGGCTGAGCTCCATAGCAAGCCCATGCTTCGCCGGTGCGCTTGCGCCGCTAAGCAGCGACTCCGGCAATTTGGCCATGGTACTGGCTAACCAAGGGTTGCTATGCATCTGATCTACAAAAGAAATGCGAGTCGTGAAGATACCGACCCAGAAATGACCTTGATCATCACGCGTAATGTTGTCTGGAAAACCTGCGAGATTGTCTACGAAAATATCAGATGTACCCTTCTTCGGTCCTTTAAGCCAGTATCTAGTCAATTGATAATGATACGATTCCGCCACAAGCACAAAATCTTCATCCGCAGACAAGGCGACTCCGTTTGCAAAATAAAGGCCTTCTAACAGGACGGTCGTTTGCTTGGTCTTTGGATCGTACTTCAGCAAACGTCCATGCGGCTTGTTCTCGGCAATTTCCTTGAAGGTCACACTACCATAATTCGAAGTATCAGAAAAATAAATGGAGCCGTCCTTGGCAATATCAAGCTCGTTAGCTAGATAGATCGGCTTACCGTCCACTTGATCAGCCAATACCTCTATGCTCCCGGATGGGTTAATAGACAGCAGTCCCCTCTTGACATCAGTAACGATCAAATCGCCTTTGGCATCGAATATAAGCCCATTAGGAGTTCCTTTGGTGTCTGCAAACATTTGGGCTTTTTGCGGATTTCCCTCTGCATCGAAAGGAACCTTGTAAATCTTCCCATCTGAATCTCCTGTATATAGCTGACCTTCTTTATCGAATGTAATGAATTCAGGGAATTGAGGGGCATCAGTCACAAGCTGAGCCGAGCTGAGTTTATTGTTTTGTTTCCACGGACCCGCTTCCTCAAAAGAGGGGGCCGTCGGTGCTAACCATTTTGCCGGTTTGATCGGTGAAGGTACAAGCAAGAAAACGAGTATTCCTAGAACGAGCACCGCGAGCAGCGATAGCCCCCATCTGTATATCCTAGCACGTAGTGAGCGTTTAGGACGATTCACGCCTTCAGTAGATTTAACGGATCGAACTTGTGTATTAGGCATTAGTGTGTCTCCTTTTTCATATAAGCGAGATTTTAGATTTGGACTACGATTTTACCGAAATATTGCTTTCCTTCAGCCAAGAGCGCGAATGCTTCTCCAATTCGGGCCAGCGGGAATACATGGTCGATGACGGGATATAAACGATGATGGGCAATCGCCCGATTCATCTTTTCGAAGTGATCTCGGTTGCCGACTTGACTGCCGCGAACAGTTGCGGGTTTCTGCAAAATGCTGGAGACATCGTATTCCGGAATGGTCAAGCCCGATAAGAACCCGACCATACTCAAGGTCCCTCCAGTGCGAAGCGCATTTATGGATTTCCCCATCGTTGCTGCTCGACGTGATGATGGCTCGTGCTCCGGCCATAAGCGAGAATTGAAGTCCGAAGATGGATACCCCGCCCGTTCCTTGCAGCAGCACGGTATCACCCGCTTGCAAACCGCCATATTCGATTAGCATGCTCCATGCGGTTAATGCCGCGATCGGTAAGGTTGAGGCCTCCTCATAAGTGAGGTGATCGGGAATAGGGACGACTCCGCCTTCATGTAGAACGACATATCGGGCGCTATTCCGTTCAACGGCCCCCAGGCTTTCTTCTAACACCCCAGGTCTTGGGCTGCCGGCAATGAATCGCTGTTGAAAATTACCCGCTACTCGGTGTCTGACCTGGAACCTTGTTACTCCTTGGCCAACGGCTACAATTTCTCCCGCTCCGTCTAATAATGGAATGAAGGGAAATTTGACTTCGATCGGCATTAATCCGCTGAGGACCACTAGATCACGGTAATTGAGAGAAGCTGCCCTCATGCGGATCAGTACCTCCTTAGGTCCTGGCGTTGGTGTCTAGTTCCGTTATGATTAATTCCTCGAAGCCGAAGCCGTTTTTCAGCTGTATAGCTTTCATCGAATTGTCCTCCCTGCAAGATCAGATTGATTACCCGGATTCTTATTATTGCTGCTGGATCCTTCACGCGGACGAATCATGCTTCCCACAAGCCGAAGACTTTGTTTTCGTGTAATGAATCGCGATAACTGCGCCCCGAGATAATTCTGCACACCCGGAACGACGTATACTTTCCCTTCCTTCAACGCACGAAGTGCAACCTCGACGACTCTTTCCGGAGTGTCTTTCTTTCCGACGGAGGCTTCTTCCGCTCCTACGACATTAAAGAAACTCGTGTCCGTCGCACCGGGACAAAGTGCGAAGAATTTAATGCCGCGGTTGCGGTTTTCAAACCATAACGCTTGAGTAAACGACAGGACGAAAGCTTTCGTTGCCCCATATACGGCCATATAGGGAAGTGGTTGAAATCCGGCGGTTGAAGCAACATTGATAACTGTACCTGAGCTTTTGCGCAACATATCCGGCAAAAACAAGTGGGTCATATCTACAACAGCGGCGACATTGAGCATAACTTCTTCATGTTGACGCTCGCCTGACACTTGTTCAAACAAACCATGCGTAGCAAAGCCTGCATTGTTGACCAGCAGTTCGATATCCACTTTCAAAAGTCGACATTGCTGATATAACTCGCTGGGTGCGCCCTCTTTCGCAAGATCCATAGCGATAACCTCGGCTTTGATGCTATACATCTTTCTGAGCTCTGATGCCAGACTCTCAAGCTTGCCCTTCGATCGGGCTACGAGTACTAAATGGCTGCCTTGTTTGGCCAGTTGTCTCGCGAATTGCTCTCCAATACCGGAAGAAGCTCCCGTGATGAGCGCCCATTTACCTTGAATCGTCATATCGCTACTCCCCTTCTAGAAACCATGTTATAATATAGAAACATCGTTACCGAATGAGCAGAAGTAATTATTCCCGATTCTCAAGGAATGTGATAATCATCATACCATTTGGTAACAGTGTTTCCGAACGAGTTCATTGTATCCCGGCTTTTCTAGAAAGTCAATCTTTGAATATCCTTGAACATCCTTGAACATCTACCGTCTCATTGACAACCGCTTAACAACTGTATAAAATTCCTTGCAAGAGCGTCAGAAACTTTGTTTCCTGACGATAACTTGATATCCGAAGGTGATGATTATGAGCGATCAAGATATCTCCTCCAATGCAAACTCACGAGTGTTGAAAACCTACCAAGAAGCCCGCTTGCAAAATATTGAAAATCTCCGCAAGCTCGTTGTTGACGCTGCGGCAACGCTCTTGCAAGAAGAGGGTCCGGAAGCCGTTACGGTGCGTAAAGTATCGCAGAAAATGGGTTGCTCGACAAAAATCATTTATAACTTGTTTGTCAATAAAGAGGGCTTGGCTCAGCAGCTGTATCTGGACGGTTGTAAGCTTCTCGCTAACGAATTCGAGGGGACGCCGCAAGCTGCTGATCCGGCGCAGCATTTGCAGAATTTAGGCGAAGCCTTTTGGCAATTCGGGCAGCGTTACTCCAGTTATTATAAACTGATGTTCGGAGGCGCATTCGCGGATTTCAAACCGGACGAGGAAAGCCTAAATGGTACCGTAACGGCCATGCGGCAATTATTGACGGTGATCAGCAATGCGCAAAAGCAAGGTCTCATCCCTGGCCAGTATGACACTGAATTAGTTATCCGCGTATTCTGGGCTTCGCTCCATGGCGTCATTCATCTTTACATGGGAGGACACTTAGGAGATGTACAATCGGCGCATGCGGTATACAGGCAAACGTTGTCTTTAATTGTCAGCTCGTTATTGCCGGATAAAGCTTAAAAGACGGCAAGCTCTTCCCGGTTTAGGGGAAGAGCTTGTCTTTTTTCACACTGCAAGGATACCTTCAATACTAATCTCTACTTCAATTCTTTGCTTTACCACTATTTGTGATACGCTTCTCCGCGCTTGATCTTAAACTAATCTGCCCGTTAGTTGAATAACTTGCCGTCAGTCTAACACTTTATTTTGCAGTCTAGTGCTTTATTTTTCAGTCTACAACTTTATTTTCATGGAACACTTATTTTTTTCTTCCTCTATCATTTTCGCTATCATTCATAGATAATAATTATCATTATCAAAAACTATTGCACTTGCCTGAAAAAAGGTGGATGGATTCATGAAGCCTAACGAAGAATACGAGCCTAGTCGTCAAATGTCACTCCACGAGGTTCGCGCCTATATGATCTGTAACTTCGATCGTCCGTTAAACGTAACTACGTTGGCAGCGATGGCGAACTTAAGTCCGAGCTATTTTGGTGATTCGTTCAAGAAGGCTTACGGGCAAAGTGTCATGGACTATGTAACGAGTCTGCGTATCAATCACGCCAAGCGATTGTTACGTGAGACGGATATGAAGCTGCGGGAGATTGCGAAAACAATCGGGTATAGCGATGAGTTTTACTTTAGTCGGAAGTTCAAGAAAGAAGTGGGTGTATCCCCCTCCTCGTATGAAAGAGTTTCCGAGCGCAAAATTGCCGTCTACTCCCCTTCCCTACTGGGACATCTAATGGTACTGGGAATTATACCAGTCGCTGCTCCTTTGGATGCGAAGTGGACCCCGTATTACTATCAGCAGTATCAGCAACGGATTGCGGTTCATCTAAAAGCGGTCGAAACACCATGGAACGATGACGATCAGGAAATGATGCTTCTGGCTGCCAAGCCTGATATTGTCATCAGCCACATAGTACTTCCCGAAACTACTAGGCAACGCTTGTCTGCACATGGCATAGACGTCTTGACCCTTCAATCTTCTGGCTGGAGAGAACAATTACGTGAAGTTGCCAGTTACACGGGCAAAGAAGCAGCTTGTGACTCCTGGATTGCTTTTTATGAAGCGAAGGCTGCTGCCGTTCGCGCAGACCTGCAGTCCGTGCTCAAACAAGATAAATTTGCGATCATTCGACTTTATCGGGATGGCATCTATCTCTACAACAATAAGGGGATGAAGGAGCTTCTGTGCGATGATTTGCAGCTTTCTCTTGTGGAAGAGGAAACGGAACCTTGCAATCGGCCAATTTCGCTTGAGCAGCTTGTGAGCTTAGACCCGGAGCGAATCCTGTTGTTCGTTTGTCTGGATGAGTCGACACGTATAAACTGGCTGACGCTACAGCATCATTCGCTTTGGAGAGGACTTCGCGCTGTTCAAGATGGGTATCTCTATTCCTTGCCTTCTAATCCGTGGTACGAGTATTCACCCGTTGCCATGAATCGGATGCTGGATGAAATGCTACTGATCGTAACGGGGAAAAGTCCAAATGCGATTCAAGGTGTTGTCCATGGAGCCCCTTTCTTGTGTGAATTATAATGTTTTCCAGTGAGAAACATTATCAACGAGAGGGGATTCCACTTGTATGACAAAGAAAACTAGCCTTGCCCTGATGCTGACCACGACGATGCTCGTTGCTGGACTTACGGCAGGCTGCGGGAGCAATGCAAGCAGTGAGGCAGTGACGCAGAAGGTCGATTCGTCCGCGACTGGGAGTGTCGAAGGAGCGGCAAAGAGCTCATCTGACCAGCCTGCCTACCCGCGGGTACTAAAAGATGAAATGGGTAACGAGGTGACATTGCCTGCCGCACCTGCCAAAATATTCGCTCCCAATCTTGAAGATACATTGGTCGCATTAGGCGTTGCTCCGGTCGTGCAGTGGTCAACGGGCTCAAGACCAAAAATGTATTTGCAAGATAAGCTAAAAGATGTGCCGTCCATTACCTTCGCAGGTGGATTGCCTCCAGAGCCGGAAGCGGTTATGGCCCATGAGCCAGATCTCATCCTCTTGCACAATGCCAACCATATCGAAAGCGGCGTGTACGATAAATATAAGATGATTGCTCCGACATATGTGTTCAAACATGCAAATTCTGATCTTGAATCTTCCGTACGCGTGGTTGGCGATCTGTTGGGCAAGTCGACGGAAGCTGAACAAGCTTTGCAGACATATAAGGAGCATGTCGAGTCAGCCAAAAAGGAGTTGGCCCCTCATATCCAAGGCAAAAAAGCCGCAATCATTCGCTTCAATGGCAGAGGGATGTTCTTCATCAAATACGATTTCTTCAGTGGATACGTACTTACCAAAGAACTAGGCTTTTTGCCAAGCCAGGTCGTATCCAGCGGTGACATTAATTTATCACTAGAGAGCTTACCTGATTTGGATGCGGACTATATTTTCCTCATCAATGACGCTGGTACGGGGGATGCGTTTGAGAAAGACTTGACAGAGAGTGCTGTTTGGAAAAGCATGGAGGCTGTGAAGAACGGTCGTACGTTTAAAGTTGAGGGAGATCACTGGTTAAGTGGTGGTCTGATCGCACATATGAAAGTCATTGACGATGTGAAAGGATTGATTGCAAAATGAGAATCATAGAGAAAAACGGCTACTCCCCTAGTAATTGTGTAGAGTGGACACTGCAATCAAGCCAAGGTCGTGACTATCGGATTATGATTGCGATTCCGGAGGCTGAGGCCCCTCCTGAAGGGTATGCGGTTATTTATGCCGTGGATGGCGATGCGATGTTCGGAACGATTGCCGAGACAGTGAAGGTCCAAACCCGTAAGCCCAAGGGCTTCAACCCAGCCATTGTTGTAGGAATCGGCTATCCATCACGTCTGCCATTTGACATGGACCGCCGTTGTTATGATCTGACCATGCCTGTGGACGCAGCTACGCTTCCTGACCGACCAAATGGGCAGCCTTGGCCAGAGTATGGCGGAGTTGATTTGTTCCTCGATTTCCTTGAACAGCAGCTGATGCCAGCTATTTCTTCCGAGTGGCAAATAAATCCGAACAAACAGGCGATTTTCGGCCACTCCTTGGGCGGCCATTTCACACTGTATACGATGTTCTCTCGTCCGAAGCTATTCTCTCACGTCATATCAGGCAGTCCTTCCGTTTGGTGGGGCAATGACGAGGTATTGAGGGAGCAAGAGCGCTTCATTGCCCAATGGAAAGGGGAACACGACGTAAAGCTTCTTGTCATTGTTGGCGGTGATGAACTCTCCTTCATGGTCGAGGGTGCACAACGGGTCGTCGAGCGCATGGAACCACTCGCTACCAAAGGTATTCAAGTGAGCTACATCAAATTCGAAGATGAGGGCCACGTAAGCGTGCTGCCTTCCGCGATCAATAGACTGGTGCGGTTTGTGCTTACGGATTAACTCTCTGAAACTACTTTCAGAACGTAAAGGACAGACAAATGATACGATATATTCGTTTATTGCTTCATTTCGGCTATCAAGAAGCCATGTCATGCTTGTTTCCGGTCTTTATTTTTGCTTCGCTGGCCTTATCCAAATTCGTCACCATTCCTGGTTTGCCGAGGTATGACCTCCTGCTTTTGCTTTGCCTACTCTTCCAAATCTTCATGGTGAAAAGTGGCTTGGAGTCTCGGGACGAATTGAAGGTCATCACGGTCTTTCACGTGATCGGGCTGTGCTTGGAAATATTCAAGGTGCATATGGGATCTTGGAGCTATCCAGAGGATGCGTACAGCAAGGTGTTTGGCGTTCCTCTTTACAGTGGGTTCATGTACGCCAGTGTCGCGAGCTACTTATGTCAAGCTTGGCGCCGACTAGAGGTCTCTCTCTCTGGCTGGCCGCATCAGATTATCGCCACCATTTTGGGCGCCATGATCTATCTGAACTTTTTCACCCACCATTATATTTGGGATTTGCGTTGGGTGCTGATGGCAGCTATTTTCATTGTCTTCTGGAAAACCCGTGTTTATTTTAGCGTCGCGAACGAGCGATTTTTCATGCCCATCCCTCTTAGTTACTTTTTGATCGGTTTTTTCATTTGGATTGCGGAAAATATAGCGACGTTCCTCGGTGCTTGGAATTATCCGAATCAAAGAGCAGGCTGGGAGCTCGTGCATCTCAGTAAAATCAGCTCGTGGTTTTTACTTGTCATCGTGAGCTTTATTATCGTGGCGGAATTGAAGCACGTAAAATCCAGAAGATCCCAGTCCCATGATAACAAGAGACACATATAAAAAGCCTATCTACTCTTTCGATCGAAACGTCAAAGGGTGGATAGGCTTTTTCTTCTTATTTGATTACGTTGCTCAGTACATTCTCAATCATTTGGCGGTTAGCGATGACGCCTGTGTACAGCCAACTGGAATCTTTCGCAAACGTATAGGCATTTCCATTCTTCACAGCAGGGATATTCGCCCATACGGGGTCCTTTTGCAGCTGTTCCAAACCAGTTGGATTACTGTTTACGATAAACAAGTACTCGGCATCGAGTTCAGCCAATTTCTCCATGGAAATCGAATTCCAGTTTGCTTCTCCTGACTTGGAGATTTCCTGAACGATGGCAGGAACCTTAAAGCCGAGGTCCTTGTAGAGCACATCGCCGCTAGACAAGTCCTGACGTGCTACGTACACATTTTTCCCCGTCATCCACAGTGCTGCCGCTGATTTTTCTCCGATCGCTTGCTGCAACTTTTGTTTGGATTCGGCTGCAAATGTCTCATAAGCCGCCAGCACTTTCTTCGCTTCTTCCCCCTTGTTAAGGACTTCTCCTACTGTCAGGAGTTCTTTGCGCCAATCGCTGTTCTTTTCTTTTCCGATTGTATAGGTTGGCGCAATTTTTTCGTACTGACTATACTTGTCGCCTTGGATCAAGGTCGCGCTATCCAAAATAATCAGGTCAGGACTGTGGCTCATCACAACTTCTGGTGGCAGATCATAAGGAATCGCTGGAATACCCGCCAGCTCCTTTTGCAGGTAGCCCTGTACCTCACTGTTCCCTACAGACCATTGGGCGACTGGCTTCACTCCCAACGCTACTAAATGATCCTCCAGATAAGAAGCAATCACGCGCTGCGGTCGGGCTGGGACTGTTACTTCATTTCCCATCGCATCCTTCAGTACTCGTGGAGCTTCAGCCCCCGGTGTCGCAGTCTGACTGTCACCCGCTTGAGTCTCTGGATTCGCTGCGTTCGGCTGGCCAGAACAAGCGCTCACGATTGTAACTAGGCTTGCCAATACGACACTGGCTATCGAAAGTTTGGCTGTTTTCTTCATTGGTGTATTCCTCCATCTGCGTCATGCCATCAAGCAGCGGCAATTGCCAACTCGACCACATTTTCATTGAGAATAATTATCAAAATCACAATGGGTATTATATCGGATTATGGCACGATGCTCAACTTTTTGTTTATGGAAACGAAAAAAGACCCCCTGCTTACTAAGCAGAAAGTCCTTCTACTCTCTATTTTTAATCCACTTAGCGCGGAACCCCGCTTAACAAGAATCGATGTAGTCCCCCGATCAGACACACGCCAGCTGTTACAAAAAACGCAATGAAGTAGGAATGGTGCCAATTCCCCAGCAAGCCTGCCAATATTGGGCTCAATACCGCTCCGATCGACAATACCGCTGAGTAAATACTAAACACACTCCCGTATTGCTCTCGGGGTGAATGTACCGTCAAAATGGTCGCAAAAGCTGGGAACAGCATCCCAAAGCACGCCCCGAAGAAAAACATCATGACGTGAATCGGAATCGCCAAGCCGATTGCGAGGGCGTACAGAAGAAGGCTAAGCACACCCAATCCAGCAAACGTTCTCGTCTCTACGGGGACGCGATGCAGCCAAAACTGGCACAGAATCGCTAGTGCCCCCAAACCTTTCAAACTGAACAAGATGCCAGTAACTGCGGGGGACAGCCCTTGTTTTTGGATGAGCAAAGGCACTTCATAGATGATTGTTCCTTGGGCGTAAATGATCGCAAATCCTCCAAGAAACGCAGGGTACAGCATGCGATTTTCCAGGATAGCGGTAAGGCTCTGCTTGCCCCCACCTTTGATCCGTGGCGTGGACGGCGTGCTTCCCTCTACTCTTTGGGGCAACATCATCCAAGCGAAAACGCCAGCAATGATCATCATGTAGCCGAGAATCACGAATGATTGACCATAGCCGAACTGCACCGCCAAAAAGCTACCGACTGCCGGGGATACGATACCTGCCGAGGTAAGGACCAATCCCTTTTTACCCATGATTTCGCCCTGCTCAAGTGCCGTCTTCCCTGTTTCTCCGAGCAAGGCAGAACAAGCAGGGGATACAAACGCCATCAAAAACCCGAGCATCAGCCGAAAGGTAAAAAAACCTGCGGTATTTTGCACGATGCCTTGGCCAATCAGCATCACACCAGCCAAAATCAATCCACCTGCGATAAACCATTTTTTCGGATAGCGATCGAGAAAAGGTCCTGCGAGCAGATTGCCTGTCAAATTGCTGATCGCATATCCGCCGAGCACGAAGCCGATCATCGCAGCGGATACACCCAATACGTTTAAATACGGCGCAAGAAGTGGCGTCTGCGCGTGCATGTCAAAGGCAACAAGAAACAAAACCACTAACAGGAGAGCCCTCAAAGCATTCCCTTCCTCTCTAACGGCCTATCTTTGTCCCAGTATATGAAGGGAATGGTACAAGTAGGATAAGAAAAGAATAGAGAAAATTCGGAATAAATGTAGCGTTTATTTTCGTATTACCGTAATATTTACTGTAATACGGTAATTGTTTTTGGTCAGGAGGTGACTTTTTGGAGCACGTTTACAAAAAAATACGAGCGCTTCGTATACAGCAGGAGCTTACTTTAAAGGATTTAAGTGAGAAATCAGGATTCTCCGTCAGTTTCTTATCACAAGTAGAGCGTGGTAACAGTTCGCTCGCGATTACTTCTCTGCAAAAAATTGCGGAATGTCTGGGTGTCCCCATTACGTACTTCTTTGAAGTAGAAAAAGATATCACGTACCACACTCCCATTGAAAAGCGTCAAACGTTGCAGATTGAAGGTTCACCTGTGAAGTACGTTCGAATCGGTGGGAATTTCCCCGATAGGGCGCTTGAACCCCTCCTCAACGTGTTGCCACCCGGACAGATGAAGCATGTCGCCTTTCAGCATCCAGGTGAAGAGTTTTATTACGTCCTAAAAGGATGTGTCACCATCGTCGTCGACGGAACAGAATACCATCTCGAACAAGGAGACACGATCCACTTCCCTTCCTCTCTCCTTCATACGTGGTACAATCCTTCCACTGTTGAAGAAGCCGAGATCCTGTCCGTTTTGACGCCTGTCATTTTTAGAACCTAACATTGTCTACCAATAAAAAAGGGTGATCTGGATGCAAGAAAGACTGGAAAAGCTGCACGCGTATATGGAAAGCAGGAAACTGGACGCGTTGATTATTACGCATCCCAAAAACGTGTATTACTTTACCGGATTTTTGACAGAGCCACATGAACGTTTCATGGGCCTCATTTTGGTGAGAGGCGAGTCCCCCTTCCTCTTCGTTCCACTTCTGGACGGTGAAAAAGCACGGGAGGCTTGTCCTGCCATTATGATTTACACCCATGACGATTCACAGAATGCACTTACTGTGCTTCAGCATTTGCTGCCGACTCCCCTCTCTCACATTGGTGTGGAGAAGAACCATTTGACAGCGAAAACATATGAGGCACTCGTATCGATCGTGCAAGCTACAGAAGCAGTGGATGTCGGAGAATTGCTGGGCAATATACGTGTGGCTAAGGATGCATCTGAAATCGCGACTATCAAGCGAGCTATTTGGGTGATGGAGGAATCCCTACGCCGTACGCTCCCTCTGATATCCATAGGGATGACGGAACTGGACGTCGTCGCAGAGCTCGAATACCAGATGAAAAAGCTAAAAGCCCAAGGTCCATCCTTTTCAACGATTGTACTAGCTGGAGAAAAAGCAGCACTGCCCCATGGCGACCCGGGGACACGTGTGATTCAGGCGGGTGAAGTTTTGTTGATTGACGCAGGGGTGTATGTCGATGGGTATGTATCGGACCTGACTCGTACTTTTGCAGTTGGTCAACTGGGTGCAGAATTGCTAGATATGTACGATACGGTCTTGCAAGCGAATCTGGCTGGGATACAAGCCGTTCGACCAGGAGCTCTGATCGCAGAGGTTGACCTAGCTGCACGAGGTGTCATTGCGGACCGGGGCTATGGAGAATTTTTCATCAATCGTGTAGGGCACGGAATCGGATTGGAGCTTCATGAGGCCCCGTACGTTCACAGCCAGGCAGTTGGAGAACTCATCCCAGGCATGGTTTTCACGATTGAACCGGGCATTTATAACACGAAGATCGGTGGCATCCGCATTGAAGACAATGTGCTCGTCACGAAGGATGGCGTAGAAGTATTGACGTCTTTTCCCAAAGAGCTGCAAATCATCGGATAAATGAAAAAAGAAATGGCTGGTGTCGTTCCTTTGAAAGTGCTAGAAACAGATCGTCTCATCCTCCGCTGGCAAACTGCCGAAGACGCTAATTTTGTCTTGAAACTGATGAATGAGCCTTCTTGGATTCGATTTATTGGCGATCGTGGTCTTCGTACGCCAGAAGACGCCCGCAACTATATTTTGAATGGTGCTGTCGCGATGTACGCGAGTCATGGCTTTGGTCTGTATTTGGCAGAGCTGAAGGAAGGAAATGTTCCGATCGGTTTATGTGGACTGATCAAGAGAGATTCGCTGGAGGATGTCGATATCGGCTTTGCCTTACTGCCCGCATACTGGGGCACAGGCTACGCGTTTGAGGCAGCCTCTGCCGTTCTTACCCACGGAAAAGAAGTTGTCGGCTTAAAGCGCATCGTAGCAATCACTAACCCCGATAATACATCTTCTGCCAATCTTTTAAAGAAAATCGGCCTGCAAGATAAAGGGATGATTACCCTTCCAAATACTACGGAGGCAGTCAAGTTTTTTGCCATCGAGTTCTAGTCCATACTGTCCAAATGAGTCGTGGAAATGGTGAAATGGATTAGACTTCCGTTGTCAAAAGAAAATAAAGTATTAGACACTAGTCAATATTACATCGAGAAAACTTGGAAAAGATACCAAAAGGGATTTTATCCTCCATACTGAGAATTATTATAGACAAATATTCGGATATTTGACTTTAAACATTCCAGGAAAGGCAGTGAATGAAATGGCTATACATACGTTTCAACCGCAACTGTATTACAACAATATCGGCTCTTATGAACCGGCGCTGGTTATAAACGACGGCGACACGGTTATCACCTCTACCATCGATGCAAGAGGATGGGATCACATGGGAGAAAGCGTTGCCCCCAGAGGAAATCCGATGACGGGTCCCTTCTACGTGGAAGGCGCACAACCCGGTGATGTGTTGGAGGTTAAGCTGGAATCGATGACGCCAAACCGGGACTGGGGATGGACATGCAATGTGCTTGCGCCTAACGTAGTCGATCCGCTGACAGCTACAACATTGCCCACTCTGGAAATAGTCCGCTGGCAGGTGGATGCTGCGCAGGGTATAGCGCGGTTAGAGAAGCCGACACCCGGTTTAGAATACCTGAACCTGCCGATTCGTCCGTTTTTCCGTCCGTGTGCATAAGGGCAAGACGATAAAATGGCCTAGGGTGGAGTCCGACACTCACTTGTCTTGCATCGGCAACGTCAGACCGCTCGAACAAGCGCTTCAGCACGCAACTACTGAAATGCTCTCCTTGCTAGTTGAAGACTATGGGCTCTCGGTAAATGAAGCAAGCCTGCTGCTCGGCCAAGTCGTCGAATATGAGGTGGCCAACGTGTTCAATCCCGCTTACAGTGTCGCCTGTAAAATTCCAAAAGCATATTTACCTGTTCGCAAATCCTAGCCTGCTCAATCAATAACACCAGTCTACTACTTTATTTTCTTTGAACATCCGTATTCGTTGTACTTAAACAAGTGGATACCTGTGTCGCCTGTGCCAAAGTAAATGTCGTGCAAGACAGGCAACTGCAAAGAGGGCCTCACCGTAATCGGGAGGCCCTGCATTTCTTTTTTCAATTAAGAATGAACGGATTTCAAACCAAGAGAACTCTCGTGGAACTTGATATTCGAGTACTTATCCATCGCAACACGCAGCTGGTACTCGCTCTCAAACAGCATAACGGGACGGCCATAACGGTCAGAAACGGTTCTGTTCTTCACAGCATCGAGGTCTGCTTTCTCCCCTTCGAGCCAGCGAGCGATTTGATACGGCATACGAGTCAACATGATGTCTACCCCGTACTCGGCTTTCAAACGGTATTCCAGTACCTCGAACTGAAGCACACCTACCACGCCAAGAATCAGCTCTTCCATCGGATGGGTACGGAATAACTGCACCGTTCCTTCCTCGGTCAACTGCATGATCCCTTTTTGGAATTGCTTGTGCTTCATCGCGTCCTTCACCATCACCTTGGAGAAAAACTCTGGCGAGAAGTGCGGCATTTCTTCGTACTCAAACGTTTTTCCAACACAGAGTGTATCACCGATCTGGAAAATGCCCGGGTCAAAAAGACCGATGACATCTCCCGCGAACGATTCATCGACTATTTCGCGGTCCTGTGCCATAAACTGTACTGGCTGCGCCAATTTGATGTCTTTGCCAAGACGGACGTGCTTGACTGACATTCCCCGCTCAAACTTTCCGGAGCAAATACGCAAGAAAGCGATGCGATCTCGGTGAGCTGGATTCATATTGGCTTGGATTTTGAAGATGAAGCCGGAGAACGCGTTCGTATACGGATCGATCAAGCCTTCTGTACTTTTCTTCGCAGAAGGTGCTGGCGCCATTTGCAGGAAGTTATCAAGGAATGTTTGTACACCGAAGTTGTTGATGGCACTACCGAAGAAAACAGGTGTCAGTTGTCCTTTGTTGATCAGTTCAGGATCGTATTCATCTCCCGCAACATCCAGCAGGGAGATTTCGTCCTGCAATTGCTGCCACAGTTCTTGACCGACACGATCACCGATTAGTGGATCTTCTGCTCCTTCTACAGGGAAAAAGGAAATATCCTCGTGCTGTGTATTGTTTTGATACAGCTCGACACGAGACTTCATGCGGTCAAATACACCGCTGAAATAGCTACCCATCCCAATCGGCCAGTTCATCGGATAAGAACGAATACCCAATACGCGCTCAATTTCTTCCAAGAGCTCGAATGGGTCTTTACCGTGACGGTCCAGCTTGTTCACGAACGTAAAGATCGGAATACCCCGCATCCGACAGACCTTGAACAGCTTGATCGTCTGTGCCTCTACCCCTTTTGCTACGTCGATAATCATCACAGCAGCGTCAGCAGCCGTCAGCGTACGGTACGTATCTTCACTGAAGTCCTGGTGACCAGGTGTATCCAAAATGTTGATGTGGTGTCCGTTGTATTCGAAATCCATCGCACTGGACGTTACGGAGATTCCACGCTTTTTCTCGATCTCCATCCAGTCGGAGGTAGCGTGCTTGGAATTTTTGCGCCCTTTGACCATCCCTGCTTCACGGATGGCTCCGCCGTAGTAGAGCAGCTTTTCCGTCATTGTCGTTTTACCCGCATCCGGGTGGGAGATGATGGCGAAGGTACGGCGTTTTGCTATCTCATTTTCCCATTGGGGATTGGATTGACTCATCTTCATTCTCCTGTCATCGCAAATAAGTAACACATTCGTTTCCTCTACGATTATACCGACAAATGCTTGTCGCATCCACCTAGTAATTTTTCATTAAACCGTTATAATATTCAGTAGTAAAAATTTTTTGACTGCATGACTTACATATTAATTACCAGAATATTACAATTTTACAGGAGGAACCCTATGTCAACGACTGTGGAAACACGTACGGCCGAATTCCGTGACTATGTGAAGAAAATAACCAGCTACACGCAAGCACTGAACGTTCTTTATTGGGACAAGGCTACACAAGCGCCTCGCAATGGAATGGATGCCCGTTCTGAAATCATCGGGACTTTGGCTGGCGAGCAATTCAAGCTGGCGACGTCTAAAGAAATGGAAGCGCTTTTGACGGAACTGAGTGAGCCATCTGTCCTCGAAACATTGGATGAAATTACCCGTCACAGTGTGCTGGAATGCAAAAAGGAATTTGACCGCAACAAAAAAATACCTGCTGACAGGCATCAGGAGTACGTCGTGCTGACCGCCAAAGCAGAAACGGTGTGGGAAGAAGCTCGTGCCAACAACGATTTTTCCATGTTCCAACCGTACCTTGAGAAAATCGTGAACTTTCAGCTCGAGTTCATCGAGTATTGGGGTCATGACGGTAAAAACAAGTACAACACCCTCTTGGACATGTATGAGCCTGGCATGACTGTCGACCAGCTCGATCCGATCTTCGCCACCTTGCGCGAGAAAACTGTCAAGCTGGTAAAAGCAATCGCCGACTCCCCGAACAAGCCAGACACATCATTTTTGACGAAAAACTTCCCTGTGGCAGACCAAGAAGCATTCAGCCGTTATATCCTCGAGAAAATCGGGTACGACTTCAAGTCTGGCCGCATGGATCGCAGTGCGCATCCGTTCTGCACCACCTTCAATCCTGGTGATGTCCGCATTACGACGCGCTACGCTGAAAATGATTTCAACTCTGCGCTCTTCAGTTGTATTCACGAGGCTGGCCACGCGATGTACGAGCAGAACATCAATCCTGACCTGCTGTTCACTCCTCTGTGCGATGGTACCTCCATGGGGATTCACGAATCTCAATCCCGCTACTGGGAAAACATGGTCGGACGCAGTCTGCCGTTCTGGAATCACTTTTTCGCGGACTTGCAAAAAGCGTTCCCTACTCAATTCGAAGGTGTGTCTGTAGAAGACCTGCATCGTGCGGTTAACGCTGTTACTCCTTCCTTTATCCGTACGGAAGCAGATGAGTTGACGTACAACCTGCATGTCATGATCCGCTACGAAATCGAGAAAGGCTTGATCAATCAAACCATTCAAGTGGCTGATCTGCCAAAAATTTGGAACGAAAAAATGAAAGAATACCTGGGTGTCGAGCCACCGACAGATGCACTGGGTGTGCTTCAGGATGTACACTGGTCAGGCGGAATGATCGGCTACTTCCCTACTTACTCGCTGGGTAATGTGTATGCGGCACAATTCGTCCACGTTATGGAGAGTGAGATCAACGGCTACGAAGAACTGATCGCAAAAGGCGATTTCGCTCCAATCCGTGAGTGGCTCAAGGAAAAAATCCATCAGTACGGTAAAATGAAGAGCCCTCGTGAACTCGTTCAAGCGATTACAGGCGAAGGTACAAATGCGACTTACTTGATGAATTACCTTGAGAAAAAATACACAGACGTATACAAGCTGTAAGCAGTTATCCCTTTGCTATCCAATGTTCTCCCTGCTCAGGGAGGACATTTTTATTTTGTAAAGTTACCTTTCGTAACCTACGTACATAAAAGTGCATCCTTCCCCTCGAGGATAAATGCTAGTACACTGCACAATATACATGAGATTCCTATTGTCTTGAAAAAGGAGTGTTATCGATTGGCTATCGATCTAAAAGGAAAAACCGCAATCATTACAGGAGCAGGTAAAGGCATCGGTCGCGCTACTGCAATTGCTTTGGCAAAAGAAGGCGTGAATCTCGGCCTCTTGGCTCGCTCTGAGGAAAATTTGAAGCAAGTAGCGAAGGAAATAGAAGCATACGGCGTGAAGGTCGCGATTGCGACAGCAGACGTTTCCAACTATGATGACGTCACGACAGCCGTTACCTCTATCAAAAATGAATTGGGTCACATTGATATCCTGCTCAACAATGCTGGCGTCGCTAAATTCGGTAAATTCCTGGAGCTTGAAACGAGCGAATGGGAACAAATCATCCAAGTCAATCTGATGGGTGTGTACTACGTCACTCGCGCTGTACTCCCTGGCATGATTGACCAAAACTCCGGTGACATTATCAACATCTCCTCCACTGCTGGACAAAAAGGAGCTCCTGTCACCAGCGCGTATAGTGCATCCAAGTTTGGTGTTCTTGGCCTGACTGAATCGTTGGCTCTCGAAGTGCGCAAACACAACATTCGCGTAACGGCGCTTACGCCTAGCACAGTAGCAACCGATATGGCCATTGACTTGGGTCTGACCGACGGAAATCCTGAAAAGACCATGCAGCCTGAGGATATTGCTGAGTTCGTGGTTAGCCAGCTGAAGCTGAACAAACGCATCTTCGTGAAATCCGCTGGACTGTGGTCCACCAATCCATAGAAATGGCACGGCAAAAAAGCGAAAAGAGTCCGTTCGTACAGGCGGATTTCTTTACGCTTTTTTTCGAAGCCCTGTGAAATCGCTTCCTTTTTGTTCACGTTCTATCCACGATTTCTTCACGCCTTATTCACACCTGCCCAACCAAAAATGCCCTCACCTGGAGTATGATGAACATGTAAAACATTTCCACAAAGTGGAGGGTATCCTTATGATACAAATGCTGTCGAATTGGTTGTGGGGGAATGAAGAACAAGAAGTCGTTCCATTCGAGACGAAAAGATACGTCCGGAATGAAATGGAGCAATTCACGTTCAATGAGCCACAGCAAGTGCTGCCGTATCCGCTTCCCCAGTTATAAGATCCAATACTTGATCCAATATAACCTGAAGCTGCCGAATCTGGCAGCTTTTTTTGCTCCTTTCTGAAAGCGCTCACTGATGTGCTACAATGTGGTAAACAGGAGGGGTTCGCTTTTGGTCGAGTTCACAGAAAAATGGTTGCCCACATACATTCGCCGCGATTTGGCGGTCTTATTTTGCGGTATCAATCCAGGGCGTATATCAGCTACGACGGGTTTCCACTACGCCAATCCAGCCAACCTGTTTTGGCGTGGATTGTACGAAGGCGGCCTGACACCTCACAAGCTCTTGCCCGAGGAAACCGCTACCCTCTTAGACTACAACTACGGTATTACCGATCTGGTATCACGCCCTACCCGCTCCGCAACAGACCTGCGCAACGAGGATTATGCCACAGGGGCAGAGCTGTTCGTCCAAATGATCCAGACTTACCGGCCTCGTGTCATTTGTTTTAACGGCATTACTGCTTTTCGTCACGCGACTGGACAAAAAAAAGAAGCCATTTCACTGGGGCTGCAGCCACTCAGGTACTTTGGGACCGAAGATTGGTCTGGCAGCTATGTGTTTGTCGTCCCGTCTACCAGTGGGGCTAACGCATCTTTTACACGTGAGGAACGAATCGCCAAGTTTAGTGAGCTGAGTCATTTTTTACGCGAGATGAATTGGCACCCTCTTCCCGCGCCTAAGTAGATCCTTTCGTGTCAACCACTCCTCTTCTTCCATACAATACTTGTAGCTCTGTACGCAAGGAGGGGCATCAGCAGTGGACGACCTCATCAAAAAAATCCAGAACAGATACGACATGACCGTTCTGCATCACAAAACCATTCGGGATACATCCAAATCATTCGTCATTTACTTGGAAACAACCAATGGCAAATTCATCGGAAAAGCTTTCCCTCTGCAAAAGGAACGTTTACATTTCATTCTGAATGCAGAAGCGTATTTGCGCAAAAACGGCGTACTCATCCCCGACATTCAACGAACCAAAAATAATAAGCGTTACATCACTCATAAGGAAAATCTTTTCGTTCTGCACCAAAGGCTATCCTGGCCAAATATTGCGTATAACTCCCCTATTCGAATGGAACGGATCGGCATGGTATTAGGCAAATTTCATGCGAGGTCGCTCGGTTTTTCCTCCAACCATGGCATCCTTTACAATGGCGCAGAAAAATGGTCCGTGGAGTACAAAACAGATTTAGCTGCCATTGAGAAGTGGGAGCTTCGACACGCTGGGAAGAATGATCAAAAATACACTGCGCTCGCGGAATATCTTCCTTTTTTTAAACAAGCCGGGATCACAGCCAAGGAACATTTGATATCCTCTCCATACTTCTCGAAATGGAAAAAGGAACCCCTAAGCAATCACTATCTCTGTCACGGAGATTTTAACAATGGGAATTTGCTCGTCAGTAATCAAAGAATTGCAATCATTGACTGGGAGGATGTTCGTTACGATTTTCCGTCCAAAGACATTGCCCGTGTGCTATCCCTTGCGATGCGAAAAAATGAGCAGTGGAACGAAGAATGGTTCTCTCATATATTGAGTGGCTATCTCCAAGAAAATCCCCTATCGATAGAACAACTGCATTTGCTCTTTGTCGATCTCTCTTTCCCACATATCATTGAACGTTTCTTACGCAAGAAGCTGTATGCCCAGATGAGCCTTGCTGAGATTCAACAGTTTTGCAATCGGGAAGCTCTCAAGACCGCCTATATGTTAGACGAGATGAAGGCCCATGTATATTAGACGCACGGCTATAGCCTGTCTATACACATAGGCCTTCCCTATTTTACTGATGTATACCGCTAAGTCTGAGCCAGCTTCACTAATGAGCTTTGCTGACGAGTGTATTGAATGAGCTCTGCCGCCATCTCGTAATAATTGAAGGGTGTAATCAGATAGATGCCATTGAAGTAACGAACGGCCGTGTCGACCAATTCCTTCGCGATTGCAATCCCTTCCTGGCGGGCGGCCTCCCCCTGTACCTTTTTCATCCGTTCCAGAGCTTCTGTCGACAGCTTGATTCCCGGCACTTCATTATGCAGGAACTCCGCATTGCGCGAGCTGGTCAACGGCATGATCCCGATAAAGACAGGAATGCCGATATGCTTCGTCGCCTCGTATACATTACGGATGGACTCAGCATCGTACACAGGTTGTGTCATAATGTAGTCCGCGCCTGCCTCGACCTTTTTTTCCAAGCGGGCAACGGCAGCATCCATGTTTCGGACATTCGGATTAAAGGCCGCGCCCACGATGAACTGGGCTTTTTGCTTTAACGGACGTCCTGAGAACGAAACGCCTTCGTTCAACTGCTTCACCATGCGAATCAGATCAAAAGAGGTCACATCAAATACCGAGCTGGCACCTGGCAAATCCCCAAAGCGCGATGGATCCCCAGTAATCACCAATATTTGGTCGATCCCCAAAGCGTGCAGCCCCATTAAGTGCGATTGCTGCCCAATGAGATTGCGGTCCCGGCAAGCGATGTGTAAGAGCGGATCGATTCCATGTCTGCTCTTCATGAGTGCCCCGAGAGCCATGTTGCTCATCCGCACTGTCGCCAACGAGTTATCCGCCAACGTAATGGCGTCCGCTCCTGCTTTGTGCAGCTCGCAGCATCCGTGGAGAAACTGGTCTGCATCCAGATCACGCGGCGGATCAAACTCGACAATGATCGTCGTTGCTGTTTTTACGCGCTCGACAATGCTTGGTTTCTCCCTCTCCCTCGTGTTCTGCACAGAAATCGAAGGACGATCACCAGCTACGATGGTCGGGTTCACACGCGCTTGCGGCTCAAGTGACTCAAGTGCATCCGCAATCGCCTTCACATGTGCAGGTGTGGTTCCGCAGCATCCGCCAATCAACCGTACCCCCTGCTCACGCAAGCGAAGCGCACTCTGTCCAAAATATTCAGGTGACGATTTAAAAGCGTATTCTCCGTCAGTCATCCCCAGACGCCCCGCATTCGGGAATACGGATAAAAGTGCATCTTCTGGAATCACTGTATTTTCAAACGAGCGTAGCAATTCAGCGGGACCAAGGCGACAGTTTAGTCCGATCACGTCAGCGCCTGCGGCTTTCAGCTCGGAAAAAGCATCTGTCAAAGCGTAGCCATCACGTGTGCGTCCTACTTCCAGAGTGGCTAACTGCGCGATTACAGGGACATCTGTGAGCGGACGGATTACCTCGATCGCCAGAAGCAGCTCCTCCAAGTCCACGAACGTCTCCAAAATCAGTCCATCTACGCCCGCATGCAACAAAGCAATCGCCTGTTCCTCATACTGGTCACGGTATTCGTCCAAAACCTTTTTCTTCACCCGTCCAGCCAAAATCGATCCGATGCTCCCAGCCACATAAGCATCATCCTGTGCGGCTTCCCGTGCAATGGCGACTGCTAGCCGGTTAATCCGCGCTACCTTATGCTCCAGACCGTAACGGCTCAATGCATCTCGGTTGGCAGAATACGTATTTGTCTCCATGAAACGTGCACCGGCCTGATAGTAAGACGTATGAACTTCATGTACCAAGCGCGGGTTGGATAAACACAGCTCTTCAAAGCTGACGCCAACCGGGACGCCCAGCCCGTGCAGCTGGGTCGCCATCGCACCATCTCCGACTAGCAGGTGGTCTTTCAAATAGGCTCGTAAATCTTTCTTTCTCGTCGTCAACTCAATCCCTTCTCTCCCCGTTTCATTTATCTTTACTACTTTCCTTACACTTCAAAAATAGATGGACCTGCGTTGAAATAACGTGCTTCAGGATGTGCAAATACCATCGCCGATACGGAAGCTTCTGGCTCCATCATGAAGCCCTCTGTCAGCTGAACGCCGATATCCTCTGGACGCAGCAGACGGAACAACTGCGCCTGATCTTCCAGGTTCGGGCAAGCAGGGTAACCGAAGGAGACACGAATGCCCTGATATCTAGCACCAAAGCGCTCGAGCATCGTCATCTCAACCGGATCAGGAATGCCCCACACGTCGCGCATGACGTGGTGAATTCGCTCTGCAAATGCCTCTGCCAGCTCCAATGCCAAGGATTGGAGGACATGAGAGCGCAAGTAGTCACCACGCTCTTTTAGCTCTGTAGATTTTTCGCGAATCCCTCCCCCAGCCGTTACGGTCAGGAATCCGACATAATCCATTTCCTTGCTCTCCACTGGTCGCAAGAAGTCGGACAGGCAAAGATGAGGTTCTTCCAGCTGACGCGGGAACGAGAAGCGCTCCAGCAGCTTGCTGTGGTCTTTTGGATCATAAACCAAAATATCGTTGCCATCTGACTGAGCCGGGAAGAACTGATACACGCCGTGTGTCGTAATGGTTCCTTTTTGCTTCGCTTCATTTAATAGCTCTTCCACAATGCCATACAGTTCCAGTACCTTCTCGTCGCCTGCCTCTATCAATCTATCTACATTTCCGCGAACACCGAGGTGTTTTCCGAGGAGCATCCGCAGGTTCAAATACGGTTGCAGATGGCTGAGCGGGTATTGTCGCAGAACATGTCGTTCACAATCTGGTGGCAGATGGATCGGAACCGTTCTGCTGACGGCTGAGCGAGCTGGCAAAGGTGCTTTTTTCTCCTCGATGACAGGTTGAGCCGTTGCAACTGCTTCCAGCAGATGTTGCTGTTCCTCTACCAAGCGATCACGTTCTTCCGGATTTTGCAGACGATTTACGAGATCCAGACCATCCATGGCATCTTTTGCGTATAAAACAATTCCACGGTATTCCGGTGCGATCCGGTTCGATGTGAACTTGCGCGTCAACGCCGCACCGCCAACCATCATCGGGATATCAATGCCTGCATCACGCAGGTCTTGTGCTGTAATGACCATTTGCTGTGCGGATTTTACCAAGAGTCCAGACAGACCGATGGCATCCGGCTTTTCTTCTCTGCATGCGGCAATCAGTTGCTCTGGCGGCACCTTGATCCCTAGGTTCACGACATTGTAGCCGTTGTTTGACAAAATAATTTCCACGAGGTTTTTTCCGATGTCGTGTACATCGCCCTTGACTGTCGCCAGCAAGATTTTCCCCTTGGCAGCGGCATCGCTTTTTTCCATGAATGGCTCTAAAAACGAAACGGATGCCTTCATGACTTCTGCACTCTGCAATACTTCTGCCACGATCAACTGGTTGCCGTTGAACAGGCGACCAACCTCTTCCATCCCAGCCATCAGCGGACCGTTGATGATCTCGAGCGGTGTGTATTTATCCAGAGCCAGCTTTAGGTCTTCCACCAGGCCATCCTTGGAGCCTTCGACCACATAACGGGCCAAGCGTTCTTCGAGCGTTAACGAGGAGACTTCCACACTGACTTCCTTTTTCTTTTGGCGATAAAATTCGGTAAAGGCCGCCAATGTCTCATCATTTGTCTCGAATAGGAGGGCTTCTGCCAGCTTTCTCTCGTCTTCTGGAATCGAAGCGTAGCGCTCCAGCTTTTCCGTGTTGACGATGGCGTAATCAAGCCCTGCGAGAGTTGTGTGGTACAAGAAGACCGCATTCAGTACTTCCCGACCCGCAGGAGGCAAGCCGAAGGAAACGTTACTGACACCCAGGATCGTCTTGCAAGCAGGCATTACCTGTTTAATCAAACGAATTCCTTCTACGGTTTCCTTGGCAGAGCCGATGTATTGTTCATCCCCTGTCCCTACTGGAAAGACGAGTGGATCGAATATAATATCCTGTGGTTTTATGCCATACTGGTTGACAAGAATGTCGTACGAGCGTTGCGCGACCTCCAGCTTCTTTTCGCGAGTGATAGCCATACCCGCTTCCTCAATCGTTCCAACGACAACGGAGGCACCGAATTTGTGAATAAGCGGAACGACTTCCTCAAATCGCTCCAACCCGTCTTCCAAGTTGATCGAGTTGAGAATGGCCTTCCCTTGCGAATAGCGAAGTCCCAGTTCCATGACCTTGGCATCTGTCGAGTCGATCATGAGGGGCGCTTTTACTTTTTTCACGATGAACTGTAGGAATTTTTCCATATCTTCGTATTCATCACGGTCGGGGTCAGCCAAGCATATATCGATGACATGTGCGCCGCGCTTCACTTGTGCTCGGGCAATATCAGATGCTTCTTCATAATGACCAGCTGCAATCATTTCACGGAATTTTTTGGAACCGATGACATTGGTCCTCTCCCCTACTAGTAGAGGACGATTGTCATCTTCGACGTAAACAACCTCGATCCCGGAGACTGCGCTCAGCGGTTCCACAGCTGCACTGCGCGGCTTGCAGTCTTTCAACGCTTCTGCCATCGCTTGAATATGGTCAGGCGTTGTTCCGCAGCAACCGCCAGCGACGTTTATCCAGCCCTGATCAGCGAATGCCCGCATTTTCGAAGCAAGTCCCTGTGGCGTTTCATGGTAATGACCGTTCTCGTCTGGCAAGCCTGCGTTCGGATAACAGCTAACCGCACATTGGGCAATTCCTGACAGTGTCCGCAGATGATCACGCATGAACTCTGGTCCTGTCGCACAGTTCAGACCAATGGAGACTGGCTGTAAATGCTCCAAGGAGATGTAAAACGCCTCGATGTTTTGGCCCGCCAGCGTTGTGCCCATCGGCTCAATCGTACCTGACAGCATCACCGGGAGCTCCTGTCCAAGCTCTTCAAAAGCTTTGCGAATCCCGATTCCGCCAGCCTTGACGTTTAACGTGTCTTGCGAGGTTTCCAATAGAAGAACATCGGAGCCGCCAAGGATCAGACCTTTTGCCTGACGATAATACGCCTCGACCAGTTCTTCGAAAGTGACACCGCCTGTCAACGCAAGGGTTTTGGTCGTAGGTCCCATTGCACCTGCTACAAAACGCGGCCACTCCTCCGTAGAATAGGCATCCACCGCTTCTCTGGCCAAGCGGGCTGCGGCTATATTGATCTCAAGGTCTTTTTCTGGCACATCGTACTCAGCCAAAACGATGGAAGCAGCACCAAACGTATTTGTCTCGACGATGTCTGCGCCCGCCGCTAAATATTTCTCGTGAATGGAACGGATCACATCTGGTCTGGTCAGGTTCAGGAGTTCATTACAGCCATCATAGGCTTCACCGCCGAAATCATCAGCAGTCAGGTTTGCCTGTTGAAGCATGGTGCCCATTGCACCGTCCAGAATCAGAATTTTCCGGGAAAGTTGTTCGCGAAAAGTTGGTTTCATTGACGTGCCCCTTTTCTACCTTGCATCGGCTTATTCTCCGTAATTGGGTAAATAAAAAAATCCTCTTCTTTGAAAGAAGAGGATTTGTCAGCAGATACGAAAACGCCTGAGACATCCTCTTATCTTTCAAAGCACATAGCTTTGCTGGAATTGGCACCGGATTTTTACCGGTTGCCGAGGCTTCATCAGGCCAGTCCCTCTGCCTCTCTGGATAAGAGTCGTACACTTGTCATTTAGTTGTTTGGCGAAATGTCTTGAATGTTTGCAAGTATCTTAACACCCCCTTTGTCTCCCCGTCAATTGTGAATTGTCTATTTTTTACTGAGCCTCTCCTCATACGCGCCCATTTTTGCCTTAGCTGGGCATCCGCCCAGTCCAATATCCGCATTCGTGTATAGACTGGAGTATAACGGAAAGGAGGGGAAACAAAGATGAGTACATCATTCTGCGGAAACGGATTCTTCGGTGACTGCTTCGCAATCGTGCTCGTGCTGTTTATCCTGTTGGTAATTATTGGGTGTTCATGTGACGACTGTTAGATAAGTGTTTAAAAAAGGCTATCCCAAAAGCCATCAGGAATGGCTGCGGGATAGCCTTTTTTTCTTGTTATTTGGTGATGATCTTGCCTGTCACGGCATCCAGAGTAATAAATTTTAGCGCCAGCTTTTCGTCACTCCACGGCACATACGCCAGCTTTGGTTGAGCTAATTTTTGCCCATCCACATCTCTCATCAAATAGACCAGCTTTAAAGGCATGACGCGTAAATACGCCTCAACAGCCTTGTCTTTCGAGACGATCTCGTCGGATGCTGGAAGCTCCACCAGCTCGTGCGTCTCTCTGTAGTTTTCAAACTTTGTCACTTTGCCAGAAGACGGATCGACTGTTACTGAATAAGCCGCTTTTTGCCCGCGATCCTGTACTGGAATGCCATCCTTGCTCATGAGATATCTGAATTCCCATTCGCCCGATGACACAGGATTCGCTTCGCCTGGCTGTATAACTTGTGCCAATTGCACTTCTTTTACGCCTGGATCGACGTATTTATGCAGAAAGGCGAGTGAAGCCTCTTCTGCTTGCTCTCGTTTGACTGTCACTGCTGTATCGGAACGCGGTGATCCCAGCCCGACGACACTGCCTGTTTCTGCGATGACTTCTACGCCAATATACTTGTCATTTTTATCATTCCAGACGTATTCCTTGTGTCCATCACGGTAACTCTTACTCTCTCTATAGGTCGAGTCATCTACTTGTATACCGAATTCCGCTTGCAGCAGTGCTTTTGCCTCATCCTTGGAGCGAACCTTGACGTATTCCTTTGGAGATTCGATCGGATGTGCTTCCTTCGCATTTAACTGATCATAGGCAAGCCCGTTATCTCCCGTTCCATATACAATCTTGCCATTGGTCGCGTCGATATGCCACTCCGTACCATCTTCACGTCCTCTTTGCATGAAGGAAACAGCTGGCGTGTACTCCAGGATAGGTTGCCACTTCTCCCCTTGTTTGGATTGTGGCTGTATTCTCGGATTCTGCACGTATCGAAGCTTCATATGCTCGCTCAGCTCTTTGATGGCTACCTCTTCTGATACAGCAGTCGATATATCCGGGTACTGCGACGGCTCGAATGTTTCGGGCTCCATCCTGAAATATTGGACGTGGCCAGAGTTAGTTGTTGTTATGCTAATTTCATCAGACAACACTGGCAATTCGTTATGATATCGCAGATACACCCCTGGATCGTTGGCGTCCAATAACCGATAGTGTTCACTATCCGCCCCGAGCAGTTTGTTCAAAAACTGTCGCTCTTGCTGCAAGGCTTTTTCTCCTTCTGCTTCTTTCCGGCTCGCTGCTTCCTTTTCATCCCTATTCAAAAGCCTGTACGATTCCAGTACTTGACCATTTCCATAGATCACAAGAGAAACCTGATGCCCCTCCTTGTTCGTTTTCCCCAAGATGAATGACATGCCATCGTGGTTCTTTTCTTTATCCAATAGAAGAAGGGACGGGTTCAAATCTGGCATGGCATCTGTCAGCTTGGTGAAAAAGGCTTGTTCACTCTTGTTCAATCGCCCGAAAAACGCAACTTGCTCCTGTTGGTCAATTCCAACCGACAATACGTTGAACGGAACGGGCTGGCCGTTTTCCATACGTTGATAATTCACGCTCATCCATGGGCCTTTTACCATATGCTCGTCGGTATAGATCTGAGTCTCGACGTGCTGATAGGACTTGCTTTCCTCTCCCAAGAAAGCTTGAAGAAATGCGTTTGCTGCATTCTCCGCAGTCTTGGCTGATGGCAAGTTCATCTCCTTCTGTTCTTTCCGATCACCGTTTATTGTAAAGCTCTCAATTTGTCCTGTCTGTGTATCATAAACAACATTGGCACACGCAGCATCGCCTTCGAGTAAAGTTAGTTCACTGATTCCATGGCTTGTACGATCCACTCTTATTGTCATCTTGCTCAAGGCTGGGATCGCCTTTTTTAATGGTAAAATTGCCGCTTCCGGCGACACTTTTACGCTGCTCTGGTTTGCCTCTGTATTCTTTTTATCCGTTGCAGTTGTTGCCACTGCATTCGTTATATTTTTTCCACTCGGCATCTGGGGAAACCAACCTTGTTGATGCAAGCCCACAGCAGTTACCGCCAAGCACGCAGCCAGCGATCCAGCCATAAATAATCTGTTTCGATTCTTGTGTTTATTCTTTGCAATCGCACCTCTGATCCGTAATTCCATCTCTTTTGTAAACCTCACTTCCTCCACTGATTCCTCACTTGCTCTCCGTACCGCTTCACGCATTTCCTTATCTACGTCCATTCCAATCCCTCCTTTTCACACAATGCCTTAAAATGTTTTCGGGCCCGTGACAATTGGGTTCGTACGGCATCTTCTGAAATATCCAACACTTGTGCAATCTCTTTTATCGACAAATCTTCATAGTAATGAAGTACCATGACTTTTCGGTACAGCGGCGAGAGCTTCATCACCTGCTCCGCTACCTGTACCTTGCTCATTCGTCCGATGACAGCAGATTCAACATTTACGGTGTCTACCTTTTCCGGCGGTGCTTCCTCTTTGGAGAGGTATGTAGAAAAAATCTGGCGAAAGGACCACGAACGCAAATATTTGCGGGACTCGTTGATCGCAATTCGGTAAAGCCACGTTTTTACGCTACTCTGATGGCGGAACTGATCCAGACCCCGATACGCCTTCAGGAACACTTCCTGAGTAATGTCTTCAGCGATTCCCCGGTCCTTGACGATCAAGTAGGCGAGCTGCACGATGTTGTCTCCGTACTCACTCATGAGTCTCGTCAGCTTCTCCTCGTTGGTCAGTTGCAGCGTCCAGTCCGCTTCGCTACTTTTGGCACTTGCATTCACGCGCTGTTCACCTCCTTGTTTCGTGTTGATATGTATTTGATCCAGCTGGCTTATTTTTGTGACAAGATTATCCAATTATTTTATCAATCATCCTTTTCCCTGCTTCCACTGCTGCACTACGTTGCGTTGCTTTCATTGTCAGCGCACATTGCTTTTGCTATCATGAGGCTTATTGTAGAGCGAAAGGAACGAGATGACATGGCTGACTTGCAAGCACGTGAAAAAGACAAATTTCTGTCCTGTTTGGAGACCATAAAAGAACTATCCAAATCCGAGTTTGAAACCTATTCCATCGTTAAGAATACCGAAACCGGGGAACATTATCTCCACTATTTTTTGTCCCACATTAATTTATCCGAGGGAGGCAGAAGAGACGATTACGATCACTTCCTGCCGATTGAATCCGACGATATTTTAGCGATTATGTTTGGCGAACAGCCATACCAGTTTCCGGAGAACTGGCGCTCCGCTTATTTGCGCAGTGGTAATGACAATCGATTGATCCCGTTCGATCCATCGGAAAATTACGATCTGGACGATGCCGCTGCTGCCGAGCTGGCCATGCTCGAAAAGCTGGAACAGTACAAAGAGCAAATGATGAACGCGGATAACCTCAGCGCGGAAGAAAGAGAAGAGCTGACCAAACAATATTTCGCGGAATTAGATAAGATTTTGCAAAAACCGGAACAGTGAGTTGCATCCTGACGGTTAAAACAGCTATAATTCTAGAGAAACAAACGAATCGTTGATGAGGAAAGTACTCCTTGTGCGAGGCTGTAGCGAGTCGGGGACGGTGTGAGCCCGATGCCAAACCATGTGAGGAAACGCCCCTCGGAGATGCGGCCTGAACATCCTACGCCAGTCAATATGGGCAACGGATCGTGTAGGGCTATGCCGGGACTGCCCGTTACAGCAGGTCAAGCGGTTTTTGTCTTCCAAGTTTACTGGAAGGGAAAAACAACAAGAGTGGCACCGCGGGAGTATAACCTCTCGTCTCTTTTTCACAGGAGACGTAGAGGTTTTTTTATTTGAAAGGAGTAGAAATTTTAGATGAGCTACAAACACCAAGTCGCTGAAAAGATTGCCGCTACGCTCTCCTCGATGGGCGTAGACACACTGACAAAAGAAGCCGTATACGGCATGCTGGAAACACCACCAAACCCTGCAATGGGCGATGTGGCCTTCCCTTGCTTCCAATTGGCAAAAGCATTGCGCAAAGCCCCACCGATGATCGCAGCAGAGCTGGCTGGACAGCTCTCCGGTGCACCATTGCGCGAATCACAAGCAGTTGGACCGTATGTGAACCTGTTCCTGGACCAAGAAAATGTAGCAGAGCAAGTAATCGGAACAATCATTACGCAAGGCAGCACATATGGAAGCAGCAATGTCGGTCAAGGACGCAAAGTACCAATCGACCTCTCCTCACCGAATATCGCCAAGCCGTTTTCCATGGGGCATCTGCGCTCTACTGTAATCGGGAACGCGATTGCCAACATCATGGAAAAGCAAGGCTACGAGCCAGTGCGCATCAATCACTTGGGTGACTGGGGTACGCAGTTCGGTAAACTGATCGTTGCGTACCGCCTCTGGGGTGACGAAGCAAAGGTAAAAGCAGAACCAATCAAGGAGCTGCTCAGCCTCTACGTTCGCTTCCACGAAGAAGTCGAAAACGATTCTACGCTGGAAGACCAAGGCCGTGAATGGTTCAAAAAGCTCGAGGATGGCGACGAAGAAGCACAGCATCTGTGGAAATGGTTCCGTGATGAGTCCCTCAAGGAATTCATGAAGATCTACGACCTGATGAACGTAGCCTTCGACTCCACACACGGTGAAGCATTCTACAACGACAAAATGGATCGCGTTGTTACGTTGCTCGAGGAAAAAGGTCTGTTGACTGAATCCGACGGTGCGATGGTCGTGAACCTCGATGAATACAACATGCCGCCATGCCTGATCAAAAAATCAGACGGCGCTACCCTGTACGCTACGCGTGATTTGGCTGCTGCCCTCTTCCGCCACGAATCGTACGATTTTGCAAAAGCACTCTATGTCGTAGGGAACGAGCAACGCCTCCACTTCCAGCAGCTCTATAAAGTGTTGGAAAAAATGGGCTATGCTTGGTCCGCAAATATGCACCACATCCCATTCGGCATGATGCTCAAGGACGGCAAGAAAATGTCCACGCGTAAAGGGAAAGTGGTTCTCTTGGAAGAAGTGTTGGCACAGGCCATTTCTGATGTCCAAAAAGTCATCGAAGAGAAAAACCCTACGCTATCCAATAAAGAAGAGGTGGCTCGTCAAGTCGGGGTAGGCGCAGTTATTTTCCATGACTTGAAAAACTTCCGCCTGAATGATGTCAACTTCTCCTGGGAAGAGATGCTGACCTTCGAAGGGGAAACTGGACCATACGTGCAATACGCACACGCTCGTGCATGCTCGCTCTTGCGCAGAGGTGGCTACCAGTCAGCAACGACAGTGAACCTGGCTGCCGGTGCACTCGACAGCAAAGAGGCTTGGGCAGTGATTACCCTCTTGAACGCGTTCCCAGAGGTAATCGAACGTGCTGCCGATAACTTCGATCCGTCGCAAATCGGCAAGTATGTAATCGACCTGGCGCAAACGTTCAACAAGTTCTATGCGAATGTACGCATCCTGGCTGAAGAAGAAGATGTGAAAGCATCCCGTCTCCAGCTCGTAGCAGCAGTCGTTGCTGTACTAAAGGAAGGTCTGCGTCTGCTCGGTTTGGCTGCTCCAGAAGAAATGTAAGAAAGAATACGAAAAGCCGGTTGCCTTCCTCTTGCGGGGAAGCGCCGGCTTTTTTGATAGTCCCGTGTCATCATCATTCATCTGTGAGATAATGAAACGATGGCAGATGAATGAGGTGATCAACGATGGGAAGACGTGTACATTTTGGAAAGACGGATTTTACCTTGCGTCTCACTGGCTTGCATACCTTCTTAGCCTTGAAGAGCACCATCACGTTACCGTATCAATCGATCAAGCATGTCGAGGTCGGTTCTTTTGTTCCGCCAAAATGGATGTTGCGCATGCCAGGGACGTCTATAGCTCCATTGAACATATATGAAGGAAGCTTTCAGCACGGAAATGAATGGTACTTCCTTTCTTTTGCCCAGACTGATTCGTTGTTGATTCTAAAAGTAGAGGGTCATGTTAAATATCAGCATGTCATTGTACAGCTGGAAAACCCAACAGAAGTAGCGGCCACATTGCGAAAATACTTACACGAACAATAGGTCCCCTAATAAGCGATCACACTTTCATGGCAAAAAGCCCCGACATATCAAGGTTCGGGGCTTTTTCATATGCACATGAGAATTTTACATCGTCAAATTTTCATAGATCACTGACATCCCCATGCCACCTGCCATGCACAGCGTCACCATGCCATACTTCTCTCGTCTGCGCATCATTTCGTTCATCAACGTCACTGTCAGTTTAGCACCAGTAGCTCCCACAGGGTGACCCAAGGCAATCGCGCCTCCATTGACATTCACCTTGCTCGTGTCCAGCTCCAGGCATTTGATTACAGACAAAGCCTGGGCGGCAAATGCCTCGTTCAATTCGATGAGTCCAATGTCACCCTGCGTCAATCCCGCTTTCTCCAGCACCTTCTGCGTGGCGGGCACTGGTCCGATCCCCATCACGCCAGGTTCGACGCCTGCGCTGGCAAAAGCCTTGATTTTCACGAGCGGAGTCAAACCCGCTTCCTCCGCCTTTTCACGAGACATCATCAATACAGCGGCTGCGCCGTCATTCATCGGACACGCATTTCCGGCAGTGATGGTTCCTTCTTTTTGAAAAACACTTTTTAGCTTAGCCAGCTCTTCCAGCTTGATATCATGGCGAACGGATTCATCTTGCGCAAATACGCGGGTGCCTTTGCGATCCTTGATTTCAATCGGTACGATCTCACTCGCGAACGTGCCCGCTTCGATTGCTGCCGCTGCTCTTACGTGACTCTCGTAGGCATAACGATCCTGCTCCTCACGGGAAATACCGTACTGTACAGCCAGCCGTTCTGCGGTCATGCCCATATGCTCACCGGTCAACGAGCAGATCAAGCCATCGGACAAGAGGGCGTCCTCCATAGACAAATTGCCGAATTTGCTGCCCCAGCGGTTCTTCACGAGGTAGGGAACATTGCTCATGGACTCCACTCCCCCCGCAATCACCACTTCCTCTTGACCTGCTGCTATGGCTAGCGCACCGTTGCCAATCGCCTTCAATCCTGAACCACATGCTTTGATGACGATGTGACCATAGACATTGCGTGGAAATCCCGCCAGCTGCGAGCTGATACGTGCAGCATTGAGTCCTCCCCCATGTACGTAACCATTGCCAAAAATCACTTCATTGACTTGTTCCTTCGGCAAATCAACCTTATTCATCAAGCCTTCCAATACTTGCCGCCCCAGCTCTGTTGCCGGTACGTCACGCAGGCTCTTCCCGAATGCACCCACTGCACTACGCACACCCGCGACTATGACCACATCTCTCATGCCACAGCTCCCTTTCGTTTTCTGCCATTACAGTACACGGTTCAAAAATTCTCTCGTGCGCTCTTCTTTCGGGTTGTTGAAAATTTCTTGGGGTCTAGCCATCTCGATGATCTTGCCTTGATTCATAAACGCAACCCAATCGGCCACTTCCTTGGCGAACCCCATTTCGTGCGTCACAATAATCATCGTCATTCCTTCTTGCGCGAGCTGCTTCATTGTCTCTAGCACTTCCCCTACCAGCTCTGGGTCAAGCGCTGAGGTTGGCTCGTCAAAGAGCATGATCTCAGGCTTCATCGCCAGCGAACGAGCAATTGCCACGCGTTGCTTTTGTCCACCGGAGAGGCTGGACGGGTAGGCGTCCGCTTTTTCAGAAAGACCTACCTTTTGCAACAGCCGGAGCGCTTCCTGCTTCGTTTCTTCCTTGTCCGCTTTCTTAGCAATCAGCGGTGCCTCCATGATGTTTTCCAGTACCGTTTTATGCGGAAACAGATTGAAGTGCTGGAACACCATGCCTACCTTTTGCCGTACTTTGGTCAAGTCATCCTTTTTCGGGTCGATGCTTTTCCCTTCGATATAGATCTCTCCGCCGTCCTTGATCTCCTGAAAATTAATGCATCGAATCAATGTGCTTTTCCCCGATCCACTGGCACCGATCAAGACGACGACCTCGCCCTTTCCGACTTGCAAGGTAACATCCTTAAGAACTTCCACTTTTCCGAAGCTTTTCTTCAAATTTTGCACGCGTATCATTTCTCTTTGCTTTTCCATCGTCTTTCCCCTCCGCTTTACGCCTCTCCTTTGGCCAGACGCTTCTCCATGATGTGGACCACAAACGTAAACACCATGACAATGACCAAGTAATAAAGCGCCACAATCAAAAAGTACGTCATTTCGTCAAACGTTTCCGCAGACAAGCGGCGGGCCAGTGAGAACAACTCATCCATGGCAATGAAAGCGGCCAGAGACGATTCCTTCAAAGACAAAATAAACTGGTTGCCAAGCGGCGGGATCGATCTTTTCATCGCTTGCGGCAAAATGATCCGACGCATGGTCTGACGAGTGGACATGCCCAAAGACAGCCCTGCCTCCATTTGTCCTTTATCAATTGACTGAATGGAGCCCCGGAAAATCTCTGCGATATAGGCTCCGCTGTGAATCGCCAGAGCGAGCGCTGCGGACCAAAATTGACCGAGGTCAATGACTTTGTAAAAGCCGAAATACAAGACGAAAATTTGCACGACCAGTGGCGTACCGCGAATGATCATGATGTACGCATTAGCTACGAAACGTGCAACAGGAAGCTTGGATACCTTTAACAAGGCGACAAACAATCCGATAATCGAGCCTACGATAACAGAAGCGATCGTCAACTGAAATGTCAGCAGCAACGGCTTCCAAAAAAACGGCAATGTCCGGAAAAACTCTTCTGTCAGATGGGCAAAACTGGGCACTTGATGCCACCCCTCACTCGTAATGGAATATACTTGTTATACCAACTCACTATTCGGCTTTGCTGATGTCGCGATTAAAATACTTTTCGCTCAATTTGACGTAGGTACCATCTTCCATCATTTGCTTGAGCACTTCGTTGATCTTGTTCAGCAATTCCGTATTTCCTTTGCGCACTGCGATTCCATGCTTGACTTCCGAGAGTGGCGACCCGCTTTTCTTGAGCTTCAAGCCTTGCCCAATGGCAATCTCCCCTACGACGCTATCTGTAATCACGACATCATGTTTTCCCTGCTCCAAGGCACGCAGAGCCGTTACATCACTGTCATACGTTTTGATGTTATCCGTATACTCCCGCGCCATCTTTTCATGTGTAGTGCCGAGTGCAACTGCCACTTCCTTGCCTTTTAATCCTTCCAGCGTGCTAATGGTCCCATCCGGGCGAACGAACAGTTGACCACCGGACAAGTAGTACGGGTCTGCGAAATCAACCTGCTGCTTCCGCTCTTCTGTAATCGCATGGCTGGCAATCGCCGCATCGTAGCGTCCTTCCTTTACCCCTGCGATAATACCGGAAAAAGGCGACGTGACTGGCTTTGGCTCAAGCCCCAAGCGCTTGGCGATCTCATTACCGATCTCGACATCAAAGCCGGTCAATTGACCATCCTTGAAGTAGCTGAATGGCTGATATTCACCTGATGCCGCGTATACAAATACGCCTGCCTCTTTTGTCATGGACGATGCATTTCCAGCAGTAGCCCCACCCGCTTGACCTCCCGCGCTGTTAGTGGAAGCGCCTTGGCTACATCCGCTTACAAGTAGTGACAACGAAAATACGACTCCTGCGATTGTTTTCCATGTTTTTTTCATCTGTTCCATCCCCCAATTCTTTATGTTCGCGCTTACAATTCTCATTACTCTACTATTTGTAAATTTTCTGAAATCATTAGAGGTGCTCCGGTATGCGTGATGACATTTTCCAAGGTGTACGGGTACATGACCTCTGTCAAAAGCAAGCCTCTTTGCGTGACCTCGATAACGGCCCTCTCGGTGATAATGAGATCAACGCAGCCCTTCGCCGTCAGTGGCAATGTGCACTCCCTGCGAATTTTGGGCTCGCCTGCCTGATTGACATGGCTCATGAGCACGATTACTTTCTTCGCGTAATAGGCTAGCTCCGCTCCTCCACCAATTCCGTGAACGCGTGAGCCAGGAACAATCCAGTTTGCCAGATCTCCTCGGCGATTCACCTGCAACGCCCCGATAAACGCTGCATCCAGCTTTCTTCTTCGGATCATGCCATACGCTATGGTACTGTCGAAATACGATGCCCCCGGTACAACGGTAACAGGTGCTCCACCTGCGTTGGAAATATGCTCGTCCTCTTCTCCCTTTAACGGCGTAGGTCCGACTCCCAAGATTCCATTCACCGAGTGAAACATGACTTGCCATTCATGCGGGATAAAATCAGCGACGAGCTCAGGTATCCCAATCCCCAAGTTCACTGCCATTCCGGGAGCGACCTCTTTGGCTGCACGCCACGCAACCATATTTCGCTGATCCATTTCCAACCCCATTAGCTGTTCCCTCCGCCACGAACCACGATATAATCCACAAAAATGCCAGGCGTCACGATTTTATCCGGGTCCAGCTCTCCTACAGGAACGATCTCCTCCACTTCAGCTATCGTGATATCTGCGGCCATCGCTACTAGCGGATTCAGATTTCTTGCCGCCTTGTCATAAATGAGGTTTCCGTAAGTATCCGCCTGTTTCGCATAGACGATCCCTACCTCCGCTGTAAGGGCAGCTTCAATCTGACAAGTTCTTCCGGCAAAAGCAAATGGCTCTGCTCCTTCCATTCGCTCTCCTCTCACATGCGCATCTACAACGATTCCCGGAATGCCAACACCTCCTGCCCGAATCTTTTCTGCGAAAATTCCTTGTGGACAAAATGTCACTTCCAGCATCCCGTCCATCATTCGTTGACCTGCTTCGGGATTGGAGCCAATATGTGTGGTTATCAGCCGCCTCACCCGTCCATGACTAATCAGCTTTCCGATTCCGATTTCCGGATACCCCGCATCAATTCCGATGAGTGTCAAGTTTTGCACGCCTTTGTGCAAGATCGCATCAATCAAGTGTGCTGGGGAACCAATCGTGCCGAATCCGCCATACATCAGCCGGGTGCCATCCAGAACATGCTCCACTGCTTGTTCGTGCGTCACCAGTTTTGATAACATCGCATGCTTTTCCTTATCTCTTATTCTTGGGTCAATCGCTTACGTCCAACTATGTAATAGCAATTCTTGTGCCAAGTCTTAAAAGGGCAAGAAAACGCAATCAAGCTAAAAGCATTCCTTTCCGGTTGAGTCGAAGTAGATTCACTTTCGAATCGAAAAGTAGGAAAAGTCTAACTTTTCTCTTGAATCTATTTCGACTCAACTATTTTTAATTTCGATTCACTATACAACGATCAATTTGATCTTGTACAATCAGTTGAAAAACCAGGGAGCTACTCAACATGGAAAAAGCTGCGGAGATACTAGCACTGTCTTCTGTTGATCGTTTTATTGACATCTTGAACACACTGGCAGATGGGATATTCATTGCTGATGCGCAGGGAACTACTTTATGGTTAAACAATGCGAGTGAAAACCTGTGTGGCTTACCAAAAGCTGAACTCATCGGGCAAAACGTATCCGACCTCGAAGAAATGGGGATTTTCAGTCCTTCAGTCACCCGCTTGGTTTTGGAAACGGGAAAACCGACCACAACCATTCAGCTCGTCAATAATAAGGGAAAATTCCTGGTGACTGGACATATCATCCCGGATGAGGACGGGAGACCGGAGTTGATCGTTTCCCACTCGCGCGATATCACCGAGGCAGCCCGTGCCAGTTCACAGCTGGAAGAGACAGCCGCTTTGCTAAAGCGGTACAGCGAAGAGATTCAGCTCATGAAATGGGAAGCGAGCCAGAGCTCCTCCCAAACCTTGATTGGCAACAGCCGTTCCTATCTAGCCCTGCTAGAATTAATGAAAAAAGCAGCCCCTGTCGACACGACCGTGTTTATTACGGGTGAAACAGGTGTAGGAAAAAGCTATCTTGCGGAGCAAATCCACCAGTTGAGCGAACGAAGAAGCGGACCGTTCGTCCACGTCAACTGTAGCGCCATTCCTGAAACCTTGATCGAGTCAGAGCTGTTCGGATACCACAAAGGGGCATTTACGGGGGCGAGTCACTCGGGGAAAATCGGATTAGTGAAAATGGCAGACAAAGGGACGCTTTTCTTGGATGAAATCAGCGAGCTTCCCTACCACTTGCAATCGAAATTATTGCTGCTTTTGCAAAACAAAACATTTATGCCGATCGGCGGCACCAAAACATACACAGCTGACATCCGCATCATAACGGCAACGAATGCCAACCTTCAGGAACTCGTGCGGTTGGGAAAATTCAGGCACGACCTGTACTATCGCCTAAATATTTTGCCAATCAATGTTCCGCCATTACGGGAGAGAAAGGACGATATTTTCCCTTTACTCCACCACAATTTACAGCGATTCAATAGCAAGCATAACCAGAAACGTCGTTTTTCCCCGGAAGCGCTGGATGTTTTGCATCAATACGAATGGCCTGGGAATGTGCGGGAGTTGGAAAATTTGGTAGAGCGGATCGTTATTACGTCCAAGCTGGATGAAATCCAAGTCAGTGATTTGCCAGAAGAACTGCGGAGTATTCGTGAGCTGGAGGAAGGGATTCTTTCACTCGGTTCTCTTTCTCTTACAGAGCGGATGGAGAAAATTGAGATGGAATTTATTCTGCAAGCATTGCGCACACACAAAACGACTCGCAAAACAGCAGCAGCCCTCGGCATTACCCAGTCTCTTCTCATGCGACGGATTAAAAAGTATGGGATTCAACTGGATTCTGAGGACGAGTGATTGGGAAACTTAGTTAAACACTGAGTCAACATAGTGGAGGAGAAGAAAAAGCGTTGTTTGTTCATCGATACTTTTAAAAATGATCATCTTTATCTTTTCAGATTGGTATATAAAAAAGGAGCGCTACCTCGCAGCGCTCCTTTTCATTCTTGAATTATTCCTCAATCTTCTTCGCTTTTTTGCCAAACCACGTATTGGCAACCAGCTCGACTACTTGCTTCGGCAATGATTGTGGTGCTTGTATTTCCGTCCCTACCTTGTCCACTGTGCGATACAGCAAAGCCTTGTCATCCGCTGGGTCTGACATGGTTTGCAGTATCCACTCGCCGATTTGTCCGGCGTTTGTCCACTCTTCGATCATCAGCTGATACTCCCCTGGAGCCAGCTCGATGTAATCTTCGTCTGTCACATCGACAATCGCATATCCATCATGCTCGATTTCAGCATCGTATGTATTTCCGTTCGCCGCTTCGTACAGAGCGAGCTCCTCCGGGTTATTCAAGTTTTCTGTAAGATGAGTAAAATCCGCAATCGTCACCTTAATACGCTTTTTCATAGGTACCCCTCCCGTGTTGAACACATCATTTCACACTCTACCACAACATGGTCAACCCTGCCAATTGTCTCTAAGTAGACGAACATGTTTGATTTCTTCGCTATGGCCCCCTTCTGAGCCTCTCGCCGTTTCCAGAACGATGGGAAGTCCTTGCAATTCGGGTGTTTGCAAGAAAGCGGCAATGGCTGCATCACCGATCATCCCTTTTCCGATGGAAGCATGTCGGTCTCGAAAGGAACCACTCGGATAAACGGAATCGTTCAGATGAACGGCACGCAAGCTCGTAAAATAATCGAGCTCTCGCATCTGATCGGCTACTTCCCCCCAATCATTCCCTTTCCACAATCCGCTGGCAAATGCATGACACGTATCCAGGCAAAAGCCTACCTTCTGTGGCTCAGCAAACAATTGTCGAACCTGCGTGAGCTCTTCGAGTGTTGTGCCCATGCGATTGCCTTGTCCTGCATTGTTTTCGATTAACAGCTGGGCTTTTCCATTCCAGCCATCCAGTATTTGATTGACCATCTGGATCATGATTTTGTAACCGGTAAGTACATCAGCGCCTTTATACTGGCCAAAATGAACGACCACGCCCAACGCTCCACAAGCTTCGGCAATTTCAAGGTCATTTCGTACGGAGTCCACTGTAACGGCGAAAAGCTCCTGCTCCTCGACGCAAAGATTCACCGGGTATGGCGTATGGGCAATCGACAGCATGCCGTTTTGCTGACAAAAAGCGCGACATCGCTCTGCGTCCCGGGCATCGAATTGCTTGACACCTAGGCTTCGCGGGTTTTTCGGGAAAAATTGAAAGGATAACGCTCCTTCTTTGTATGCAGTTCTCGCTGCCTCCTCATACCCATGACGAATACTGACATGACAACCGATTTGCAAGGTAATCCCGCCCTTCTCTCGCTTCCTTTCATTGCTTGTTCAAAAAGTCGTCTTTTCAGCACCAAGAAAGTGGTGTGAACCTGAAAAAGGAGGAGCGGAATGTAGGGAACCTACATGAGCACCGGACTTTGAAGGTGAACGCCTCTTTCGACGCCGAATAGACTTTCATGACGACTCCGTGATCAAAAGACGACTTTTTGAAATACCTCTATCATTTTTCCCTCTGTCTCTTCTTCTCAATCGAATACTTGCGTTTCCCTGTCAGATCGAATAAACTGAAACTAAACCGAACGTTCAGTCTAGAAGAAGGAGCATTTCTAAAATGTCAAAGCGTCGTCTCGATGGGGAGAAAACCAAACAACATATCGTAGAGAAAGCCACCGAGTTATTTTCTCAGAAAGGCTATTCAGCCACTTCCATTGAGGACATTTGCCAAGCAACTGGAGCGAGCAAGGGCAGCCTCTATTACCACTTCAGAAACAAGGAGCAGTTGTTCCTGTATTTGCTTGAAAAACAGTACAACGAATGGGAATATCTGTGGCAGGAAAAAGAAAAAGAATTCGAGACATCTATCGATAAACTGTACGGCTTAGCTGTTTTTTTCTTGGAGGATTATTTGTCCCACCCTCTAAAAAAAGCGGGCGAAGAGTTCTCCGGTAGCCAGCTAGCAGATCCAGTCATTTTGGAACAAGTGCTAGAAATGCTCGGCTCCACGTATACCCTCTATACTTCCCTCTTCCAAGAAGGAATCGACCGAGGCGAGTTCGCCCCATGCGATCCCGAAGAAATGGCGATGATACTGGAAGGGCTGATGAACGGAATCATTAACGTGGGTTATCAAATGGAAGACGAGCGTCTTTATGCTCTGCTGAAAAGGAGCATTGACGTTTTGCTGCATGGCATTGTTGCCAAGTAGCATTTTTTTCAACTTTTATTAGACCGGACGTTCGGTATAACTTTTTGGGAGTGAAATGACCTATGAAAGGTCTTTGGGGAAACAAAGTTTTTCTCACCGTCTTTATCACGGATACATTAGAAAACATCGGTATATGGATCCGAAACATGGCCTTGCTCTATTATGTGATGGAGACGAGCGGCAACAATCCGACCGCCGTATCGCTCTTGACCGCTATCGAACTTGCGCCGATCTTGGTTTTTTCGATTATTGGTGGGGCATTGGCTGATCGCTGGAATCCGAAGCGAACGATGATAACCGGGAACCTGTTAAGCTCCCTCTCTGTTTTAGTCATCGTGTATTTGCTCTGGCAAGGGATGTGGATCGCTGTATTCTTTGCGACATTTATCTCAGCTGTCGTGTCGCAGTTCTCCCAGCCTTCCTCTGCCAAGATGATGAAGCGTCATATTCCTGATGAGCAAGTTGCAGCAGCTGTGTCTATTTCACAAAGTACGGGTTCAATTTTTCTTCTGGTTGGCCCAATCGTCGGTACCTTCTTCTTTGAACATTGGGGCATCTACCCTTCCCTGTTAACGATGGCCGGCCTCTTCTTCGTCTCGGCACTGATCCTCTTGACACTCCCTACCTCAACTGCCAGTGCAACAGAGGAAGACGGAACTCTCCTTTCTGAGATTAAAGCAGGTTTTGCCTATGTAAAAAAGCGACCAGCCTTACGCGGGCTTGCCGTTACCTTTGCGTGTCTGGGACTATCCTCGGGTCTTATCAATTCGCTGGAGGTATTTGTTATCACGGATCGTCTATTACTCTCCAAGGAAGCCATTCAATGGTTTACCGCATTAGACGGATTGGGTATGCTGTTAGGCGGTATTTTGGCTTCCATTTACCTCGATCGCCTGAATGGTCGTTGGGTCATTACAGGTGGATTGATTTTCTTCGCTCTTTCCGTCGCCGTAGAAGTTCTCTCTGTATGGGTATACGTCACCGCAGCAATGCGCTTTTTCACCGGAATTGGGATGGCATTTTTACAGATCGTGATCGGTATGTTCATGATCAAACTCGTGGATGAAGCGTATATCGGACGAGTGAATGGAACGATTTCACCGCTCATGGTCGGACTCATGATGATCGGTTCCTTTGTTGCAGGTCCGCTCATGCAGATGACTTCATTGATTACGGTATTTCTGATCGCATCTGTCATCCTTCTGCTCGCTGCATGGGGATGTACTCGAATCAAGTGGGATTCGGCCGAAGTTACACCAGATGGAGCTAACCATCTTCTCGAACACAAACAAGCGCAAACTCTATCGTAAGAGAATGCGCCCAAGCAAAAAAGCTGTCCACCAAGCGGACAGCTTTTTCTAAAAAATGCTATGTTTTCACAATGAGGAGTGGTGTTTTCGTACGATGAATCGTTTTAAAGGTAACACTACCAAGCAGCGTACCTGCAACTGCACCTTGGCCATGATGACCGAGCACAACCAGTCCAGCGTCGATTTCTTCAGCTGTCTGGCGGATCACAGTAGCTGGATCTCCAACCACGACCTTGCTTTCAAAAGGGAGCGATGCAGCTTCAAGCATCTCCTCGCAAGGTTTTAACGTTTCACGTCCCCAACCTTCGAGTGTATTCATGTTATCCCAGCCTACGCCATATACACCTGCGTATGTGACTGGTGGGATGACAACGGACAAGAGTGTAAACGATACATCCGGGAGGTGCTGCCCCATCTCGACGGCTTTTTTCGCAGCTTCCATCGAATGATCGGAGCCATCTACTGCAATGAGTACTTTATTCCAAGGGAAGCGGCTCTCATCTGTCTCCTCCGCAATGAGGAAGACCGGAACTTTGACATCGTGGAGTGTCGGATAGCTGACACTTTGCAACAGGAAGCCTGTAATGCGGCCGTAGCCATGTGTTCCCATTACGATGGCAGCATAGTCATTCGCAGCGTGCTTTGCAATGACTTCATGCGGCTCTCCGAACTCAATCTCCAGTTCATACGTAATACCTGCTTCTTCTACGATCGACAGGAATTTTTTGAGATCATCTCTTGCTTCATCCAATTGATAATCTTCTACAACATCTCGTCCCAACCTTCTGACAACATTGCGTGAAGGGAACGGTGAAATGGCATGAAGCAATGTGATATCATGCTTATTTTTGGCGTAGGCCAGCGCGAAGCGGACCGCCTGAATGGACTGCGCTGAGAAATCGACAGGGACTAGAATACGGGACATAATGACACGTCCTTCCTCTTTTTCATCTGGCAAATGTGGTGTAGCTCTATGTATCCATCTGCCTTGAGTCCATTGTAGCCCTGTGAGCCCTACGTGTATGTAGGGGTTTTCCCTGATCTTGGTAGGGATATTCCCTGATAGGGAGTCCTATTCTTTCAATGCCCTAGTCCATGACAGCTGTGATAAAAATAGTAGGCTTTTCACTCAAATCAATGTCCGTGATCTCATGATCATCCACCATCCGCCGATTCGCCTGCTGGTCTCTTCGAATGACCCGAACGACTGGGCGCGAAGGTAAGCCTCTATTTTGGTCAATGATCACACCGATCTCTCCTGTCGACAGCTTCAGCGAGGTTCCTGTCGGGTACATAGCAATCGAGCGCAAAAAGTGAATGACCATTTTATGATCAAAACGTTTCTCCGCGAGCCCCATAACTTTTTCGCAAGCCTCATACGCAGGCAACGTCTCTTCTTCCTCTGAAAAAGGAGAGATGAGATTATCGTAGTAGTTACAAATCGCAACAATCTTGGCGAAATCATGAATCTCATCGCCAGTCAGGCCTCGTGGCTGCCCACTACCATCTACCCATTCATGATGCTGCAAAGGAACGTGAGCGGAGACAATGCTCATCTCATGTTTTTTTCGCAACAGATCAAAGCCCAGCCACGTATGATGATTGGTCTTGCTGTTCTTTTTGTAGGCTGGGGCTTCCTTGTCGACTGACAGCTTTCCAATGTCATGCAAGAGTGCTCCGATGGCGAGCTCTTTTAGTTGAGCCGTATTATAGCCTAATCCTACGCCCATTACTGTTGCCATCATGCACACATTCAAGGAATGAATGTACATAGCGTTGTCGGTCGTGCGAATCTCTCCCAGATTCAAGAGCACGCGACGATTTCTCAAGGTTTCGTCTATGATACTTCCCACTGATTTTTGAATGCCGCGAACATCAAAATTTTTTCCAGACTGCACACACGAAATCGTTTGCGACAGATTGCGGATGGCGTCCTTCCGAGTGGTCTCCGTGACGACCTCTTGCTCTTTCACTTCATCGAGCAGCGGGTCTTTGATACTTAACATCGTGACGCCAAACCGACGCAATTTATTAATCATTCCGACTGTCAGCTGGACACCTGCATGCAAGAGCGTTAAGCCTTCACTTGTATAAATGCTTCGAGCCAAAACATCTCCTGGCTCTACTAGGTCTACATTCACATATTTCATGGGGTCTTTCCTCCTGATTCCATCCTCCCCTGATGCTTCTTCCCTATCTTCGCTTTGAAAAAACCTGTTTCGCATGATTTTGCCGAAAAAACATCCGTAATACCAGATGCCTTCTCATTTTTCACCTGTTCCTGCCAAGACCAAGCCATGTACAAAGTCCAGAAAATTGGGTACGAGCATCCTGGTAGCCTTGTCTGTAATAATGCTCCAGCTTCTCCTCTTGACGTTCAAAACCTCGTAGAAAGGTACCCACTGGTGGTGCGATGACAAACGCTTTGCCTTCCTTCTGCATCTCTTTGACCTGCTCAATCGTCTCGTAATAGATACGAAAATGACGAATGAAAGCTTGGCACAAGCGCGTACTTCTGGAAAAAAGACGCTCGATACGCCATAGCTGGCGCATCCACTCACCTGGCGGAGAAGAAGAAGTAAGCACAATAATATGCTTTTGATTACCATCAAGCATGGACCTCATGAAAGGGACCGGATGCACGATGCCACCATCCCATAGCTTACGTCCGTTGATCGTAACCTGGGGTGATAGAAACGGAAGACTGCACGAAGCCCGAATCACATGGAAAATATCCTCACAGTCGTCTTTCGTAAAGTAAACGGCTTCTCCTGACCCGCAATCCGTTGTGACGACGACAAACTTTTCCTTCGCTTCGCGAAACCGATCAAAGGCGAACGGCTCCAACTTGTTGGGCATCTCATTGAAAATAAAATCCATGCCAAACAACGAGCGCTTCGTGATCAAATTTTTATAGTGAAAGTAGCGGGGATCGCGAATGTATTTCGTATGATAAATCTTGCCCAATCCGCTCTGCCTCGCCAAGTATGCCGCTCCATTGCACGCACCTGCTGACACGGCAATCACATACGGGATGTATAGCTCCTGCTCCATGAAGTAATCCAGAACGCCAGCGGTATAAATCCCACGGCTTCCCCCTCCCTGCAAAACGAGCCCGACCTTTTCCATACCAATCACCCATTTTGATTTCGTTTACCCGTAGTATGAATGGTTGCCCAATGAAACATGCAGGGCGGGATCGTGCCAATCAAAAAACGACCCTCAAAAGGGGTCGCCACTCAATCGTCTTTTTTCATCATGCTGTACTGATCACGGACCATCGCTACATTTTCCTCTTGCTGCGTCAACTCCAGCTTATAGAGGATATCGGCAAGCACCACGGCATAGATCAAGGTTAATTCCCCGGTATTGACCGGCTCTCGAAAGTAGCTCCCGATCATTTCATAGCCTTTGCGCTTATAGGATTCGGTCTCTTCCTCTTCCAGTGCTTCACATAGCTCTCCAATCAGATCATCCAGTGCCAGCCTTGCGCGCTCATAGACATCTGGCTGGTCATGTGATAAAACGTCAGACTCTTTCCTCGTACCCACTTACCCCCGCCTCCTTCTACTCCTAGAGTGGGGCACGCGAAGAGGCTTTATGCAGATTCTTGTTCTGGTTTCTTCGCAGGTGGAACTCGAATTCCCGTCAACGCCTGAAACAGTACGCGTTGATACTTCATCTCAGCATCAGGATCAGGCCGATCCAGTAGTGTTCCGAGCACAGCTCCTAAAAAGCCGAGTGGTATGGAGAACAATCCAGGATTCGTCAGTGGAAAAAGTGGCTCCACACGGATAAGTCCGGTGAGGGGATGCATAACAGTCGGTCCTAAAATGACCAGTACCACTGATGCCGTTAACCCAGTCAGGACGCCACAAATGGCTCCTCGCACGGTAAACCGCTTCCAATACAACGTAAACAACAGCAGTGGCAAATTGGAAGATGCTGCTACAGCAAACGTCAGCGCAACGAGAATTGCCACGTTCATTTTTTCTGCACCGATAGCCAACCAAATGGAGATCACGCCCACTGCCACTGACGAAAGCTTTGCCATGGTGACCTGTTCTTTTTCCGATGCCACCCCTCGTCTGATCAGATGACTGTAGACGTCATGCGCAAACGCAGAAGAGGCGGAGAGCACGAGTCCTGTCACGACTGCTAATATCGTCGCGAAGGCAACGGCTGCAATGTACGCCATCAAAAACTCTCCACCGAGAGCATCCGCCAAGAGCGTGACGGTCAGATTCCCCCCGAAGCCCACATTTTTCAATGCCTCGTAGCCTACAAACGTGCTCGCCCCGAAGCCGAGAAAAATCGTCATCAAATAAAAAGCTCCGATGACCCACGTAGCGGTGTAAATCGAATTACGCGTCGTCTTTGCGTCCTTGACTGTGAATAACCGGGAGATAATATGGGGGAGTCCGGCGGTACCGAGAAGCAAAGCCAGATGCAGGGAGATCGTTTCCAGCGGATCATGAAGTTGATTACCCGGCTGTAAGAACTGTTCCTGAAGAGGTGTAATCGTACTCACATGTGAAAACATTTCGGAGAAGCTCCAATCAAAACGGGCAAACACGATCAGACTTAGGATCAATGTCCCTGTCAGGAGCAAAATCGCTTTAATAATCTGAACCCACGAGGTCGCCACCATCCCGCCGAACACAACGTAAAATGTCATCAGGCTCCCGACAACGAGGACAGCCGTATCGTAACGCACTCCCAATAAATAATGAATGAGGGCACCTGCCCCAACTAATTGCGCCAGCATGTAAAAAATCGTAATTAATAGAGTTGTACAGGCAACAACGCCACGCAGCCAAAGACTGTCAAACCTGACGGCAATTGCGTCTGCCAACGTATAGCGTCCCAAATTATGCAACGGCTCCGCAACTAAAAACAAAATAATCAGATAAGAGACGAAAAAGCCGATCGCATACACGAACCCGTCAAAGCCGTACATCGCAATCGTTCCTGCAATCCCCAAAAACGAGGCAGCACTCATGTAATCGCCTGCAATGGCAATGCCATTTTGTAACCCGTTCAAGCGATTTCCTGCTGCATAAAAGTCTTTCGTAGTCCCCGTCTGTTTGGCAGCCGAATAAGTGATCGCCATCGTTCCGATAATGACGGCAAGGAAAAAGATGATCGTCGTCACGGACAATACCTCTCCCTTCTTGCAAAAATGAAAAAAGACCAGGGGTTAACCCCAGCCTTCTTTTCGTGGCATGAGCTTCCTTCGTTTACTGTTTCTACGCTGAATCTTTCATTCCTGTATTCGCTTTCACCAAAATTTCATCGTACTTCTTATCATCACGGGAGCTGGACAACAAGGTTCCGATCCATGCTGCCAAAAACCCTAAAGGGATCGAGACAATGCCCGGATTCGGCAACGGGAACAGCGCTTCGCCGACCAAAATGGCTTTTCCAGCTACAGGATTCCAAACGTTCGGACTCAACGCAACCAGAATGAGAGAGCTGAACAAACCGACGAGCATCCCGCTGATTGCTCCTGCCGTATTGAACCTTTTCCAGAAGATCGTGAACAAAATCACTGGTAGATTTGCACTCGCCGCTACTGCGAAAGCCAGCGCAACAAGGAAAGCCACGTTCAGATTTTGCGCAAACAAGGCAAGCAAGATGGAGACAATCGAGACACCGACTGACGCCCATTTGGCCATCTTCATTTGCTCCTTTTCTGTTGCTTTTCCTTGTCGTAATACGTGTCCGTAAAAGTCATGCGCAAAGGCAGAAGCGGCAGTCAGCACCAGCCCAGCCACTACCGCGAGAATGGTAGCGAAAGCAACCGCCGATACGAAGGCAAACAAGAAGTTACCACCTAGTGCTTGCGCTAGCAGTGGAGCTCCCATGTTACCTGCGGGGTCCATATTCCCCGCTCCTACAAACGCTGCCGCTCCGAAGCCGAGGAAGATCGTCATGACATAGAAAGCACCAATGATCCACGTCGCGTACACAACTGATTTGCGAGCTGTCGTCGCATCTTTTACGGTGAAGAAACGAATCAAAATATGCGGCAATCCAGCTGTTCCGAGCACAAGCGCGAGATTCAGTGAAAGGGTATCTAGCCCCACTTTAAACTTGTTGCCAGGATTGAGGAATTGTTCTCCCAATGGGGTCACCGTCTTCATTTGCTCGAACATTTTCAAGAGATTAAAATCGAATTTGGCAAAAACCATCATAGAGATGATGAATGTCCCGACCATCAACAAAACCGCTTTGACGATCTGCACCCACGAGGTTGCCGTCATCCCGCCGAAGACGACGTAGATCGTCATCAATGCCCCTACGATCAATACGGAGGTCGTGTAATCCAGCCCCAATAGCAGCTTGATCAAGGCCCCTGCTCCGACCAATTGCGCGATCATATAAAAAATCGAGATCGCAATCGAATTGAGAGCGGCAACACCACGAACCTTTTTATTGTCAAAACGCGCGGCTATCATATCTGCCATCGTGTATTTTCCTAAATTACGCAAAGGCTCTGCTACCAAGTAGAGCACAACGAGATACGCGACAAGAAAGCCGATACTGTAGAAAAAGCCATCAAACCCACTCAACGCAATCATCCCGGCAATTCCCAGGAAGGAAGCAGCGGACATATAATCTCCCGCAATCGCGAGGCCGTTTTGCCAACCCGTCAAGCCTCCTCCAGCGGTATAAAACTCACTAGTCGTGTTCGTCTTTTTCGAAGCGTAAAAGGTGATGACAAGTGTCAAAAGAACAATGCCGAGAAAGAGTAAAAATGCAGTAACGTTCATTAGCCCCTTCCACCTGCCTCTTGTTTGATTTTCTCAACGAGTTGATCAAACTGCTCTGCCCGCCTGGTGTACAGAATACAGAGACCCCATGTCATAACGAACTGAGCAAAGGCAAATACCCACGCCCACGAAATGGCTCCAAACGCTGGTTGGTTCAGTACGGTGAAGTAAGAGGTTAAAATCGGAAGGGTAAAGTAAAACACGAAGAAAAAAATAGAAGATGGCAAAATAAACGCTTTTTTTCTTCTTAAGAGCTCTTTGAAAGTGGCTGACTGAATCACTTTTGCATAATCAACAGCATCCTTCTTTTGATCCTCGGCTTTTTTTGCCGAAGCGGATTTGCCCATGGGAACCTCCCCCTCATCTACAAAAATGTAAGCGCTTCCTACATTGTAGAGAATCCTTTTCTAACCGTGTGTTTTTCTGCGTAAGATGTCGGGGAGAGTGTGTCAGTGGCAGATTTTTAGCCACGATCTGCAAACGATTGATCATCAGGCTTACTCCTCAAGACGTTTGAGCAAATCCTTGGCAGAGGTCCGAGATACGGGAATACGCGGTCTTCCTTCTCCCTTCAAAATCAGGTTGTAAGCACCGTTGAACCATGGTTCGAGCTCGCTCACAAATTGAAGATTGACCAAATAGCTCTTGTGAGTACGGAAAAAGTCGTATGCGAAAAGCTTATCCGCCAGTTGTGTCAGGGTCATCCGCGTCGAGTACGTTGCCGTTTGGGTGACGATTTGCACATATCGCTCCTCCCGCACTGCATATACAATCGTCGCTGGATCAATAACTACTAATCTGCTATTGTCTTCTACCAACAGCTTGGTTCGTTTTGTCTGGACAGGCTCTACTTTCGGTTTGACCAGACGCTCGCGTATCCGTTGCATCGTTTCTACCAGGCGCTTGGGCTCCGTAGGCTTCAACAAATAATCGACGGCGTACAGCTTAAACGCATCGATGGCAAATTCCTCGTACGCGGTACAAAAAACGATGAGGGGATGCTGCTTGCGTGATGCGAGCATTCTTGCTGCCTGCGCTCCTTCTAGCTCAGGCATTTTCATATCCAGGAAGACGACATCCGGTTCGTGCACATCGACCATTTCCAACAGCTCTCGCCCGTTGGTGGCATAGGGCAACAATTCTACGTCTCCTTCTTGTAGCAATAAATAGCTCAGTTCTTCGCGTGCTAGTCGCTCGTCTTCTGCAATCATGACGCGTATTGGCATCAGGCACTCACCTCTGTTGTCATTGGAATGGTAAAGGTAATCGTACTGCCGCCTTCTTTTTTATTGGCAAAATGAAGTTGGGCCTCTTGTCCGCACAAGCTGATCAGACGTTGGTTGACATTATGAATGCCAATTCCGTTGCCCTCCTTACTCTCCATTGGCACCTTTCCCAGAACTGGCAGCAAGTTGTCGGGAAAGCCTTCGCCATTATCTTCGATTTGAAAAACAACGTGCACATCCTGCCGTTTCACATGGAGTATGATCTCACCGCCGTTCGTGATGTCGCGAACACCATGCTGAATGCAATTCTCAAATAACGGCTGCAACGTACCAGGAGGAATAAGAGCTTCCTCTACCCCCGCATCAATGATCGTGCGAACGGCGAATTGCTCGGAAAATCTGATTTTGATAATTTCCAAATAAGCATGTAGGTGATCCAACTCCTGTCTCACAGTGACAAGCGGACTCGCTGTGAGCTTCAGGTTGAATCGCATGAACACACCAAGCTGAATGGTCATATGCCGGGCTAGCTGCGGATCAATTCGTATCAAGGTCACAATTGAATTCAATGTGTTGAACAAAAAGTGAGGATGAATCTGTGCCTGTAGCATCCGCAACTCTGCATCCTTCATTAAACCTTTCATTTGCTCCGTGAGAGATAGGGTCAATTGATTGGAGATCAGGTTGCCAAGCCCTTTAGCTAGTGCTTCCTGGACTTTTCCTATTTGTTGCGGCCTCCGATAATAGAGTTTGATCAGACCGACGACGCTGTCCCCTTCTTTAATCGGCACGAGAATCGCTGCATGCAGGTTACAATTTTTGCGTTTGCACCCTACGCTCTCTCGCGTGAATCCCTTATCGATTCCGCCGCTATACAGAGCCCGCTTATCGAGCTCACTATTGAGTGCTTCTCCCGGATGATGATGATCTGCCCCCACTCCAACGTGCGCAAGAAGCTGTTCTCGATCGGTTACCGCAACGGCTGCTGCTTTCGTTTCTTTTTGTAAGACGAGGGCTGCTGACTGAGCCGTTTGCGGGGTAAGCCCCCTTTTCAGGTGTGGCAAAATTCTTTCCGCTATCGTAAAGGAACGCTCCGCCTCAATGGCAGCCGAACGTTCTGCCTCTTGCAAGGCAACCCGTATCATCGTCGTAAAAATCGCAATCGAAACACTGTTCGTCAGCACCATCGGAATCCCAATCACGTTAACCATGGTTCGCGCCAACTCGGGCGGAGCTGCCATGATCAATAAAAGCGACATCTGCATAATGGGCGCGAACATGCCGATGAACATGGCTTTGGACGGAGAAATAACCCGCTCCTGTGAGAAAAAACGTGCGACGTATCCTGCCAGCAACCCCGTGATCGGGATCGACAAGCCCATCGGTGCTGCGGCGAATCCTCCCAATTGAAAGACATGAAGCCCAGCAATGACACCTGCCCCCAGGCCAACGAGAGGCCCTCCGAGCAAACCTCCAATGACAACCCCTACCAAAGTAGAATTGGCGATCATTTCGTCATACGACAAACGAAAAATCCAAAAAGCAGGGAGATAGCTCTCCCCTTGCACGACCACTCCTGCATATGTACCTGCAATCCCAAACAATCCGAACATGACCGAAAATGCGATTGACGTCCCTACGTGCAATTCACGGTCTAAAAGCTGGCGAAACAACGGTGTCCTTGTCAAAATAAATGCTAGCGTCAAAAGAATGCCCATTCTTTCAATGAGCAATAACGTGAGATTGTCCACCGTAGCCTCCCTTAGTTTAAATCTTCTATAAATTCCGCATATTACCCTCATTTCCCTGCTGGACAGACAACCTCGCTAGGCTGATTGCATACGCTGTGTGTGCAATGCTTCAGGAGAAGGGTGATCATACCATGTGTGGAATTGTAGGATGGATTGATTGGGAAAAGGACTTATCTGGTGAACGTAATGTGCTGCAAAAAATGACCCAATGCCTCAAGGATCGAGGCCCTGATGCAGAAGACTTTTGGCTGACTCCTCGTGCGGCCCTTGGTCATCGTCGACTTGTGGTCGTAGACCCTGCTGGCGGACAGCAGCCTATGTCTGCTCTCAAAAACGAACATGCCTGCACCATGATTTACAATGGTGAATTGTATAATACCGAGGATTTGCGAGCAGAGCTGCTTGCTTGCGGACATACCTTTCAATCTCACTCGGATACGGAGGTACTTTTGCACACGTATTTGGAGTGGGGCCCAGACTGTCTGTCAAAGCTAAACGGTATCTTTGCATTTGCGATCTGGGACGAACGCGAACAAAGATTGTTTGTCGGCCGTGACCGGATGGGGGTTAAGCCGCTGTTTTATGCGCAAAGAGGCAGTTCATTTCTGCTCGCCTCCGAGCTAAAAGCCTTGCTTGCTCACCCCGAAGTCAAACCAGAGCTCTCTCGTGAAGGCTTGGCGGAGGTTTTCGGAATCAGTCCCGCTCGTACGCCTGGCCATGGTGTTTTTCACAACGTACACGAGGTTCGGCCCGGCTCCTATCTGTTGGTAACGCGTGATAGCCTCAAGCAAAAACGTTACTGGCAGCTCGAAAGCCATCCACATACGGATGACCTGGCGACAACTGCTGAACGTGTCAGGGAGTTAGTCACGGATTCGATTGAACGCCAATTAGTTGCGGATGTTCCCGTATCGACCCTCTTGTCAGGTGGGTTAGACTCGAGCATTATTACAGCTGTTGCGGCAGATCATTTTCAAAAAACAGGCCGCGGAACCCTGCACAGCTACTCCATTGATTACGTAGACAACCGAAAGCATTTCAAGGCGAGTGCTTTTCAACCAAATGAGGATGAACCTTATGTGCAACTCGTTACAAAGTTTCTCGGAACCCAGCATCACACGATTGAGTTCGACACAGACGATTTGATTGAATCCCTGAAAACAGCGACACTCGCCCGCGACTTGCCGGGGATGGCTGATGTGGATGCGTCCCTCTACCTGTTTTGCCGCGAAATAAAAAAAGAGACGACCGTCGTCCTCTCTGGAGAATGCGCAGATGAAGTATTTGGCGGGTATCCGTGGTTTCATCGTGAGGAACTGCTGAATGCCGGAACGTTCCCTTGGTCGAGAGCGACGAAAGAACGTGCTTCCTGGCTATCACCTGATCTTCGTGATTGGGTCAAACCTGAGGAATACGTTGCCATGCGATATGAGGAATCTCTCGATGAAGTCCCCCATCTCCCAGGCGAAGACCCTCTCGAAGCTCGCCGACGGGAAATGTTTTATTTGAATATTACGTGGTTCATGAACACACTGTTGGATCGCAAAGACCGAATGAGTATGGCGGCCAGTCTGGAAGCGCGCGTCCCGTTCTGTGACCACCGCATCGTGGAATACGTCTGGAACATCCCATGGGATATGAAGACGCACGGGAATCGGGAAAAAGGAATTTTGCGAAAAGCTATGGAAGGAATCTTGCCTGATGAGGTTTTGTATCGCAAGAAAAGCCCGTACCCGAAAACACATAATCCCGCCTATACGGAAGCCGTTCGCTCTTGGCTGCTGGATATAGTAAACGACTCTTCCTCTCCACTGCTTCAACTGGTAGATGTTCCAACGATTCGAAAAATTGCCGAGTCAGATGCACAGGCTTCGAGCATTCCGTTTTTCGGTCAGCTCATGAGTACACCTCAGTTGTTCGCCTATCTCGGCCAGCTGGATTATTGGCTGCGGGAGTACCGTGTTTCCATTCGAACCTAAATACAAAAAGCTCCTCGCCCCTTATGATTCAGGGGAATTGAGGAGCTTTTCGTTACTTTTTGGTTCTTCCCCGTTGCTTGGTTCTAGGTGCCGATTGTGGTTTCGGGTTGAGGGGAATGGTAGCAAGTGATTGATATCTCAGATCAAACTGCTCGCCTGAGCGTTTCATGATCGTGAACGTTTTGGTTGCGCCGACTCGGATCAAACGGTAGTCCACTCTTGTTTTTCTCCCTCCCCCGCTCAGTATCGCAGCTACGGTCCGATGATCCGGCAGATTCACTTTTATCTGCAACGACAACACAGTTGCAGGAAAAGGTGGGATTTCACGATAAGGAACACAGAGCTTACCTTTTAGTATCCGCAAATGGAGATTCCGAATCATCACTTCCGTCAATTGCTTTCCCCAATACCGGCGGAAAATACGGGAGATTTTTCGTTTAGTGTTGTATTTTTCGGGCAATGGCGTGTAATCCACACCGTTTACGGTATAAACAGGCTTTCCTCTCGGCGAATTCGCGATCTGAGTCCAGACATGCTCTGCTGAAGTGATAAACTGCTTGAGCCTCTGCAACTCATCCAAGGATTTCACCTCCTCCATAAACCGTATGGTGGTGGGCTTATGCTAGTACGCCCGATTTCAGCGTTCTAAACACAATGGACAATAATTCTGAACATACATATAAATTGCAATCATATTATCGAGATGATAGAATATAAACCGCTTTCACTTCTCTTGTCGGGGAGTGCGTTTTTTTGCCTTTTAAGTTTAGCACTATTTAATTTCTTGGAGGTTGTAATGAATTTCATCATTCCCATCGCTGGCTTACTCATCGTGATTGGGTTAGCATTATTAGGGAGCAATGGACGTAAACAGGTCAAATACAAACCGATCATCGTCATGATTGCTCTGCAATTTTTGCTTGCCTTTCTTCTTCTGCACACCAAGTTTGGGTTTATATTCGTTTCAGCCATTTCCAAATCGTTTGAAAAGCTTCTTGCCTTTGCTGCGGAAGGAATCAATTTCGTATTTGGTAATCTGGCAAACGACAGACAAATGTCCTTTTTCCTTGGTGTATTGCTCCCAATCGTCTTCATTTCCGTCCTCATCGGTATTTTGCGACACTTCAAGATTTTGCCGATTATCATGAAGGCAATTGGCTTTGTACTGAGCAAAATCAACGGCATGGGTAGACTGGAGTCATACAACGCTGTCGCTTCCGCTATTGTCGGCCAAAATGAAGTTTTCATCACTGTAAAAAAACAGCTCGGTTCCTTGCCAGAGCATCGTCTGTATACGCTGTGCGCATCAGCCATGTCTACTGTTTCGATGTCGATTGTCGGTGCGTACATGACGATGATTGAGCCGAAGTACGTCGTCACGGCCCTGTTCTTGAATCTGTTTGGCGGCTTTATTATCGCTTCGATCATCAACCCTTATACAGTGAACGAAGAAGAAGATTTACTGGAGATTCAAAGCAATGAAAAGCAGTCCTTTTTCGAGATGCTCGTCGAGTACATCATGGACGGCTTTAAGGTAGCAGTAGTCGTGGGCGCAATGCTGCTCGGTTTTGTTGCCTTGATCGCGGCTGTGAATAGCTTGTTCGGCATGATTTTCGGCTGGACGTTCCAAGAAATGCTCGGCTTCGTCTTCGCTCCTTTTGCCATCCTGATGGGCATTCCTTTTGCGGAAGCGATGACTGCTGGTAGTATCATGGCGACGAAGCTCGTAACGAACGAGTTTGTAGCGATGATCGAGCTGGGCAAAGTCGTATCTGAACTGAGTCCACGTACAGTAGGAATTCTCTCTGTCTTCCTCGTTTCGTTCGCGAACTTCTCCTCCATCGGCATTATCGCTGGTGCGGTGAAAGGTCTGAATGAGAAACAATCCAATGTAGTCGCTCGCTTTGGGTTGAAGCTGTTGTTTGGTGCCACGCTGGTTAGTCTTTTGTCTGGTGTCGTCGTCAGCTTTGTCCTGTAAGTGATATGAGAAAGTGTCCCTCTGCCATGTGCAGTAGGGACACTTTTTTTTATGGTTTGTTTGGCGCTTCTAAAATTTCATAGTGGAGCTGGTTAATGAAACTGAGAACCTTTTCAAAGTAACGAATACTCTAAGGCTTTCTGAGACTCTTGTAATTTATTAGATTTATCTAATTCAGGTTGGGGGTCATAAACTCCTCAGCTACCCTAATATCTTTTGAAAGTAGTAATTCTGGATATTTTCTGTCCACTCTCTTTATGCATTCGATAAAATCCTGACTGTTAACTCTTGCTGAGATATCCTCAAAAATTTCACTAAGCCAATACGCTTCTTGCTCTGTGCAAGTATCGAAGAACTCGATGGTTTCTAGAACATTGGCACTCAGTATTTCAGTCAACTTTCCCCAAAATTCATATACTCTCGGATCATTCAGGTGAAGTTCTGAACGTTCTTTAATCAGTCGCTTTATTTGATTGGAATCAAGCATAAGGAAACTTTCTCCCCTGTTAGTGTTCCGCTACATTCACGAAAAAATGGAGCAGCGAGTGCCCTGCTACAGTCGGGCACTCGCTGCTTTTATCGAATAATCTTTTCCACATCAACCCGTCCAGAGAAAAACGTCGCGCCTCCGCCCATATCCGCGATTCGGTCCGGTGTGAGGGCATTTACATAATGCTTCGGACCTTCGTTGTCTGCCCATAAGCCTTGGCTCACGACGACACCCGAGAGAACATTTTCACCCACAGCCGCCACGAGCTCGCACTCTCCCCGCTCATTCCATATGCGGACCGTATCTCCATCACAAATGTCTAGAGCACCAGCATCCGCCACATTCATGTGTAAACGAGGTATTTTTTCCATCTTCTTATGTTTTTCATTATTCGAGAACGTGGAGTTCAAATAATTGTGATTGGGCCCTGGGACAAATAAATACGGGAAATCCCCATCATTCACCAATGGCGTGTACGTAGGTAATGGGGGCAGCCCTCGTTTTGCCATTGCTTGCGAGTAAAGCTCAATTTTTCCACTTGGGGTGGGAAGGTGTTCCAAAAAGAAAGGTTCCAGATTTGCTTTGGCATATTGCTTTTCTACCAAAGTTTCAAACGTGATTCCTTCCAAATGAGGATTGCCGTGCCCCTCTAACGCCTGTCTGACCATCTCTGTATCGCTGTCTTGAAAAGCAGGTTCGTCATACCCCATGGCAGCAGCCAGCAAGCGGAAAACATCCGTGTTGGACTTGCTCTCTCCAAATGGGGCGATCACCGGCTGCTGAAGTTGAATGTAATGATGCCAATACGACGTGTAAAAATCAGTATTTTCATAAGAAGATGTCGCTGGCAAAACGATATCCGCATAAAGAGCCGTCTCCGTCAAAAATAAGTCATGTACGACCGTAAACAAGTCCTCTCTTGCCAAGCCTTGCCGCACTTTGTTTCCCTCCGGTGCGACAATGGCTGGATTACTCGTATAGACGAAGAGCGATTTCACCGGTGGATCTGTATCAAGCAACGCCTTTCCAAGTTCATTCATGTTGATGACTCTCGTCTGTTTATTTGCCAGCAAATCTGGTCGCTGCACGGCAAGCTTGTTGTGCTCCAGGAAACCTTTATTCCCTTTATTGGCCCCACCGCCTTTGACAAGCCACTGCCCTGTCAGGGCCGGAAGACAAGCAATCGTCCTTACACACATTCCACCATTGTCGTGATGCTGAATGCCATTTCCAATGCGAACAAAGGAGGGGGATGTGGTGCCATACATTCTCGCCAATTTGTAAATATCGTCGATAGGGACACCCGTTATGGCTGATACGGTAGCAGGATCGTACGTCTGTACATGCTCCCTGAGCTCTTCATGTCCTACCGTATACTTTTCCATAAAGGTTGAATCTACCAAGTTTTCAGCAAAAAGCACATGCATGATACCCAAAGCCAAAGCCGTGTCTGTTCCGGGTAAAATCGGGATAAACCAATCAGCCCATCGACCTGTCTGATTTTTATGGACATCAATCACGACGATTTTCGCCCCATTTTTTCGAGCCTGTTCCGCAAACACCACTTGATGCATGTTGGTGCTAACCGTATTGATCCCCCACATGATGAACAGCTTGGTATGAACGGTGTCTTCCGGATCTGTTCCAAAGGCTCCGCCCATCGTGTAGCTGTACCCTACAGCCCCTGCACTGTTGCATATCGTACGGTCAAGTTGACTAGCCCCCATACGATGGAAAAAACGGCGATCCATTCCTTCCACACTAATCCGGCCCATGTTTCCGTAAAAGCTATAAGGCAAAATGCTCTCGGGACCGTCTGAGTCGATCAAGGCACGCCAGCGTTCGGTTATGGTAGTGATGGCTTCCTCCCAACTGATTCGAACAAACTCCCCACTCCCTTTTTTGCCAATACGCTTCAACGGATGGGTGAGTCTCTTGGGATCGTAAATGCGCTCTGTCATGTTGCGGACTTTGTTGCAAATATTCCCCTTCGTCACCGGATGATTCGGGTCCCCTTCAATTTTGACGATTTTCCCCTCTTTTTTATGAAGGAGCAATCCACATTGGTCCGGGCAATCAAGTGAACAGACTGCTGGAAAAACACCGTTTTCCTGGGTCGTATAAGTCATGGAGGTTCCCTCTTTCTCATAACAGTAACTAGCTTTTATACGCTATTATAATCGATTGAAAAAAGAAGGTACTACCCCTGCTGAATGAGAAGTTACTGATTTTTATTTTTATATACCAATCGTCTCATTGCGATTTCTAATGGGCCGTTCAACTTATGTTTTTCTAAAATCGTGGCCAATAGCAGAGAAAGCATCCAATTACCCACGGCAATCAAAGCAGCAATCCCGTTACTAACATGGTCCCCCTAAATCAAGTGCTACTGGTGACAAGAAAAGAACAAGCATCGCTTCATTCCATACAAAGAAGGTTAATTTACAAAACACTTTTGAATGTAAGGAATGTGTAGACTTATTTTATTATGATCTTCCTGTTGTCTAAAAAAACTATTCCGAAAAGTTACCTTTTCGGAATAGTTTAATGTCTTATCGAGGGATCAATATAGGTCGCCCACAGTTAACGATTGTATAAAAGTACAGCGACACAAATTTACGCTATCTTCTTGGATACGACTGCGGTGCGAGTCGTTGTTGATCCTTTTTTACAGGAGGTACATACGGTTCAATAGTCACTGGAATACCAAGTCTCTGTTTGTGTTCGTCCAACGTCGGAGTATCAGGATATATGTTGCCTTGAGTAATTTTGAATGGTTCTTCGAATTTTCCCCTATACGGATTATATTGGAGCGGCATATTGTACGACCCAACGCCGTAGCTGCTCGTCGTTGTATAGGTCGTCTCTTCATAATGTATCCTAGTTGGTTCAACTGTAAAGGTCATCTGAACGTCTGGACCATCCGATTGTCTCGATGATTTGGAAGGCTTTTTGACCGTTTTCTTTGGTTGCTTTTTTGATGCCGTCTGTACGGGCTTTGTCGATGACTGCTTTTTCGCTTCTGTGCCAGGCATGCTTGCTACCAACTCTGATGGGGTTGACTGAACTACTGGTTGTTCAACCGGATACGCCGATACATTGGTTGGCCTCGTCCCTTGATTGGCTAAATCCATAACCGGAGTGGAAACTGACAAATGCGAAGCCGAAGCCGTTTGCGGTGCTTTTTGGACGCTTTTCGCGTTTTTCTGATCGGCTTTTACTTCCTTAATCAACGTTGGCCACAGGTATGCATTGAAACCTAGCAACGCTACCATAAGCGTGATTCCTGCTACTTTTTTCATTATCACATTCTCCGTTGCTGTTAGATTTGGAGTGTAAAAAGTATGAGAACTATAGAACTATAATATGGAAATTATACGTTATCAGTCTAATGATTTCCAGAATAATAGCCTGAACCCTATTTCTACGCTTTAACAAACGCTGTTCTAATCCTGGATATATGCTTCTAGTAATGCAATCATTTCACGATTCCCCAACATTCTTGCCTCTGCGATTGGGGTCCCCAACTTGGTTGGGTGTTCAGTGGTGATCTAAAGTTCTTATAATTCAAGTCAGGGTCAGCTCCATGCGTAAGTAATTCGTTAACCATGTCATAATTTTTTTGTGCTACTGCTAACATAATCATGGAGTGCTGACCAGACAAAAAATTCGGATTTGCCCCATTTTCTAAAAGGAACCTTGCTCCATCCAGATGGCCATCTGCAACAGAGAAAGTAAGTGCTGTTCTCTTGTAGCCTTCGTCAATTTCCATATACGCATTAGGGTCCATCCCAGCTTCTTCTGAAGGCATATGTTCTTCTGCGATCGCTACAACATTTGCTCCCGGGTCAGTTCTAAGCCTATTCATTTGGTCATAATCGAGATTCATTGATACTTCGGGTTGAAAACGAGTAGGAGTATTAAATGTTGTCTTGTCCACTTGACTTGGCACTTTATGATTAGAATTGGTTACAACATTCATCTCCTGATCTTTAACCGCGTCATAATTAGAGTTTGCCATAAAGCACACTGAAGATCTCCGAACTGCCAGGCTAAAGAAATGTTAATATTTTCTTTTTCATATTCCCCTATTAAACGGCTTGTCGTGGACGACTGATATAATTATTCTTGGTGATAATTATGTTTCTTGAACCTATGTTACTAAATCAACGAGACAAACCGTTTCAGTTGTCAAGAGGCCCCCGAGGCAATGAAAAAGGCCCCATCAGTGTGATGGCGCCCCTTTTGTCTATGATTTTAGAAATCCCAATCCAGCAAGTCCTCCAGCAGTTCGCGGGAAAATGCTAATTGCTCCGGTGTGTATTTATCCAGAAAGCGCATAAATCGCTGTTCAATGTCCTGATGCATCTGGTGATGAATCTTATACAGCTTTTGTCCCTTTGCCGTTAGCCGATAGTACACTTCTTTCTTATTATCAACCAGCTGTTGCCTTTTAATGAAATCAAGCTTCCATAGCTTCTTGCTAATTCGGGTTATGGACCCTTTCGTTAAATTGACTTTTTCCGAAATCGTGGTGACATTGATGGGACCATGATCCCCGATACAGGCAATGAAATGAATTTCGGATAGCGTAAGGTTTAGCTTCATCCCCATCTCGGATTCCAGCATCTGCATCTCTTCTGCCATTCGCGCAGTCAATTTGCTTTCTCGCAGCTCTTGCTGCGTGACTAGCTGAATATAAAGCTGTATGATCCTCTGCTTGGAAAGTTCTGTGCTTTGCATATCATGTCTCCTAGATAACCATCTCCTCTCCATTATACACTGATTGTTTCGAGAAAAACAATTTCATTTTGTTTTACACGAAACAATCCTGTTGCAATCAATCATGTCCGCACCAGTGGATGATTCCTTTCCGAATCGCTTCCATCGGATTAGACTCCTCCTGTGAAACTGCCCATGCGATATATCCATCCGGTCGAATCAACGCTGTATGCACGTCATGCCAATCAGCAGCTCCCTTAGCAAGCGACGCGCGAACTACATGGACATGCTTGTATTTCGACCAATCTAAAGCAGCGTCCAATCGTTCATCCGAGCCAAAATGTAGCAAGAGGAATGAACCAGAATGAAAAAGCTCGTATGCATTCTGGCACTCACCGTTCTCCAGACGCAGATTCAGCTCTGTAAAACGTCGACCGTTCAATACATGCGGCTGCGTCTCTCCATTCGGTTCATACTGGACATTGAACGCAGAGATTTGGGTAGCCAGCCGATAATTTGCCTCGGGTATTTGCAGCAGGGTGGACAGCATATTCCTCAAAGCTATGACGGATGGAGAGAATTCCGAACTACCGAACAGCAGCGATTGCACCTGTGTATTCGTTAGTAATGCGGTATTGATGGGGAAACGCTCAGTATGATAGCTGTCCAATAGCCAATCCGGTGCCCAGCCTTTTAATTGGGCCGCCAGCTTCCAACCTAGGTTGATTGCTTCTTGCAGACCAACGTTCATCCCCTGTCCACCAGCTGGAAAATGAATATGCGCTGCATCTCCCGCCAGGAAAATTCGACCCTCCCGATAACGTTGAGCTTGCAAGGTCGCATTGCCAAAACGAGTCATCCAAAACGGGTCGGAAATTCCCAAATCGTCTCCAAGAATACGCAGTAAACTAGCGCGCAATTCCTCCAATGAAACGGGTTCTTCCTTTGGCACTGCCATTCGCTCCGGATCGATCAGTACCACTCGATGCATCCCTGCTGGCAAGGGTACAATCATGACCATACCATGTTCATTAAAGTAGGAAGGTAATCCTGATTCCGGGGGATTTTTCAAAACAACATCCCCTTGCATTGCCGTAAAAGTCGTATTCTTACCGATAAACGGAATGCCTGCCTGCTTACGGACAATGCTAGCAGCGCCGTCTGCACCGACCACGTATAGTGCCGTCAGCACAGCCTTTCCATTCGGCCCGACAGCCTCAACCTCAACCCCTTGCTGATTTTGGTGTACTGCAACTACCTCCTCTGCCCTGCGTATTTCCACCCCTAGACTTTTCGCCCACTCTTCTAGTACCTTCTCCGTGTCATGTTGGGGAATAATCAGTGTGTAGTTGGAGGAAGAATCTAAGACAGAAAAATCCAAGCGTGTATCAAGTGCTGAAAAATGACCTGTCGTAATCGGCTTTCCTTTATCAAGTAATTTCGCTTTCAACCCGCGCATATCCAGGATTTCCAGTGTGCGTGGATGTAAAGTGAGTGCCCGTGAATAAGGGGTTGTTTCCCTTAAGCGCTCAAACACGCATACCTTCACTTTGGCCAACGCCAGCTCTGCAGCCAGCATCATTCCAACTGGTCCACCGCCAACAATAATCACTTCATAATCGAGTTGCATGAAAACCACTCCTTGTTTTTTGTTTTGCACGAAACAATTTGAATATATCACATCCTCTTTTAATTGAAAATGTTTTTCAATTAAATACTTACTAAAGACTATCCTGACAAATGAAAAAGCGACCCCTTCTCGAATCGAGCAAGAGATCGCCTTTTTTATTTTCTTATCGTTTGGCTACGACAATCACATATACGTGACCTTGATCGTTTGTCCACAAATCCACTTTATCCTTGGAGGAAAGATCGCTTTCTTTCAAGTCATTACCGTTGTAGTATTTGATCTTCGCGTCTTCTGTCATCTTCAAGCTCGTCGATACATCATTGAAGAATACGTATTTGTCTTTGTTCACACGGGATTCAATTCCGACGAAACTCACGTTTTCCTTCGCCAGCTTTCCACTGACGGAAGCAGCAATGACATCGCCGTCACGATCAAGGGTCAATGTCACGTACTCAAATTGATCGACGTCTTCAATCGCATCCTCATCCGTTACATCGTACGTCTTGCCGTTAACCTCTACTTTCGCGGAAGTCACCTTGCCGTCATCGTTTCGAACCTCAACAGAGTCAACCACACCGCTTACTTTCCTAGGCGCACCTGTAACGGCCTTTACTTTGCCAGCGTTATTGAGTGTCAGCGTGTACTCGGTGTCGTTGGATGCTGCATCGCTGTCAATCGTGACGCCGGACAAGAGCTCATACACTTTCCCGTTCACGGTAATTTTGGAACCGGATTTTTTCGTCACGTAGCCTTTTACGGTTTGCTTTTCCAATGTCAGCTCCACAATGTCATTCGTGCCGACGTTGTATTTCCACGTAAGGATACGGTGGTCATTAAACTGATCGGTTTTAATCGTCGTTGGAGATACGGAGCTGCCATCTACAGTCAGCTTCGCATTGGTCAAGATGTCGTAGGTTTTCCCGTCGATTTTCACAGTTGCCAGTTTTCCTGCTTGATATGCGGTTGTGTCTGAGACCAGCTTGTTCGTAGCTGCACCTACCCCCTGCTCTACTTTGATCAGATTTCCATTCTTGTCAAACGTAAGAACTGCAATTTGGCCGCTCGTCAACTCATCCAGTTCATCTACTTCGTCTTCGTCTACGAACAACTCGGTATCTTCATGCACCTCGAAATTAACGCTGCCAACGCGAATCCGGTTTTTGTCTGTATCAACGGTGATAGTATCCGTGAGGCTCAGCTTTGTGTAAACAAGCTCAGATACTTTGCCATCCACGTTGAGTGTCAGCTCGACTAAGTCATCTTTTTCGATGTCAGAGAACGAAGCACTTGTTTCTTTTGCTTCTGGATGCGCCTTGCCTTTGATCGTTGCTTTGGAATCCAGAACATAGGTCGTACCGTCTACTCTTAGCTCATTCTTCGAGTTGGAACCGCTCACGGAAGATACTTTTTCCACAATTCCTTTTGTCGTGTTGTCGCTAATCGTGATGGACTTGATCTTGCCATTGTCGCCGACGACTGCCACAAACTTTTGGCCGATGTGAGAACGGCTTACATTTACGCCATCTTCTACTTCCAAAACGACTTCTCTTCCATTGACGATTGCCTTGAATTTCTTCTCATCACCTACAGCCGTTGTAAAATTAAGGCCAGTCTTCACGATTCCTTCGACGATTTCGGAGTCAGAAGTAACAACGGTGAGGAACGCCACTCGGCCGTTTTTCGCAATGTATTCCACCTGCGCGCCTACGACCAGATTGCCGTATACTTGCGCGGAATCAGCTATTTCGATTTCTTTGTTTTGTCCGACTAGTTTCAGCTTTTTGTCAGACTTGTCATACGAAGCAACTGCGCCCTTTACTACTGGCAACTTTTGAATGGTTCCTTTTGCATTGCCATCTTTGTCATAGTAAGCGCCGCTTGCGTATACTGGTGTTTCCATGAACTTATCTGTATACTTTGCCACAATATCACGTGGAGCTGCTGCTGTCGGTGTTTCTTTTGCATCGTAAATACCAGCTCTGTCTGCTTCCAGTAAGTACGGGATGTACCACTCGCTTGAAGCTGATGGACGAACGTCGATCTTCAAGCCTTGAACGTATACGGTCAGTGCTTCCGCAATTTTTACGTTGTTGTTAGGTTTGAATGTACCATCCGGATAGCCCTTGATGATGCCTTGCGATACGGCTAGATTGATATAGCCTGTCGCCCAGTGATCTGCAGGCAGGTCTTTAAAGGCTGTCTTTCCTTGCAAGAGCTTTGCTTGTGCATCTGTGTACCCGAGTGCCAACACCGCAACTTTGGCGAACTCCGCTCTCGTCACTTCTTTATTCGGCTTGAACGTGCCATCGGTATACCCTTTTAACACACCAGCATAATTCAATGTCAGAATCGCATCTTTATTTACGTTTCCTCCGATATCGGAGAATGGCAGTGCCGTAGCAGCCAATCCGGTACCCGGCAACGCAAGCGATCCAGCCAGAACAGCTGTCGCCAATAATTTTTTGAAATCCTTACTTGCTCGATTCTTTTCTTTTTGCAAAATAAACCCCTCCATCAATGTAACAGTTTTATCAGTTCATTCTCTCCAGCAGACACTCCCATTTGAAGAAATGATGGAATTGTCCGCAGTAGAACTGTTTTCTTCTGCCGAATGCTCTTTTTAGACGACAAGATTTCCGAAAAAGTTTCAGAGCTTGTTCACGGTAAATCATTCCACTGTTCTTCAAACATGGATAGGTAGCGGGTTCACGATATTTCGCAGAACGTAAAAAAACCACCTGAGATCTCAGGTGGTTTTACATTTCATTCCAGCAGGAAATGCTATAAGCCAGGTTCTGTCTCTCCCGTGCTTCAAGCGGGGCAATCCCTCGCACCAAGAGTGGTAGCCATCTATCTATGGCATCCGAAGATACCATCCGTCCTTTCCGTTTGATTCCTTCAGGACGGTTCCCCTACCTAATTTGGGTTTCTCGCTCGCAGGGTTTACCGCGTTCCATCTTTTCTGTCGCCAGAAAAGCTACGTTTCTGTGGCACTTTCAGCGTACTCGGGCCTCAGAGAGAGCCCTTTCCACGCCGTCAGCAAGGCTTGCACCTCACTGCCCTGGCTTGCACCAGGTACGAACACTCCAGGCATCTCAGCCTGGGCGAGCCTGGACTTTCCTCTACCGCCAATCGTCGAAACGATTACGGCAGCGACTACCCACATTTCCTGCACATCAGAATCAGTAACATCTACTCTATCACATGCCTCATACATGGTCAACAAGCAGGATTTGGAAGCTCCATTTGTAGTACAATAGAAATGGCTACAAGGAGGTAGGACGATGATAACCATTACTCCAACTGCGGCAGTACGTCTTGCACAAATGATCGCGGAAGAAGCGGATGCTGAACAGCTCGGAATCAGACTCGTCCCGACTACGACGGGTTGTGGTAGCTATACATATAGCATCGCCATTACGGAAGCGGACAAACACGATATTGTCCAAGATATTAGTGGGATTCATTTCTTTTATCAAACGCATGAGATAGACAAGCTCTCCGGGACAGTCATCGACTGCGATCCTGCAACTGGCCGCTTCTCCATTTTCCATCCGCGCCCGATGCAAACAGATTGCTCGCTTACTCATTGATTAGGAGGTTACTATGCTGCTCTTATCATTTGAAAACATCAAACCAAAGATTCACCCTACTGTTTTCCTGGCAAAAGGCTCCGTCGTTTCTGGCGATGTCGAAATCGGTGAGGATTCTTCTATTTGGTATAACACCGTGATCCGCGGGGACATCGCTCCAACTGTCATTGGAAAACGCGTCAGTGTGCAAGACAACAGCACCCTGCATCAAAGTCCGAACAACCCGTTGATCCTCGAAGACGAGGTGACCGTTGGACATAATGCCGTTCTACATAGCTGCGTGGTACGACGCGGTGCATTGATTGGAATGGGTGCGATTGTTCTGGATCGTGCGGAAATCGGGGAAGAAGCCATGGTTGCTGCGGGTGCACTCGTTCCTCCAGGCATGAAGGTGCCACCTCGCTCGCTTGTTGTCGGCAATCCAGCGAAAGTAAAACGCGAACTTAATGAGGCAGACTTGAAAGAATTCGTACGCATTCGCCAATCGTATGTAGATAAAGGAAAGATGTATCGCCAACTGGAAGAAAGCCCGCTAGAACGGGAATAGGAAAAGGAACAGGGAGGTCGAAGGCGCACATGCACCTTCTATTCTCCCTGTTTTTTATGATTTACGAATTTCCAAATAATGCGTAGCGCCCACTAAAAACCGAAAGTTCGTCGGTTCCAGACTGGCTGTGTGGCCGAACCGTCGTATCTCTTCCATGAGCTGTGGCAGCTTGCTATATGGTTTGCGATCCAATCCGATTAACGGATAGAGTCTGATTCGACCGCCAGGCTGACAAATGCGCAGCAATTCTTTGATCGCGTTCAAGTGAAATTGCTCATCGAACTGTTGCTGGTACAAAAACAAGAAGTGACTGCCAAGCACCAGTGAAAAGTGATCGTCTGCAAAAGGCAATTCCGGCAGCAAGCCTGCGACGTATCTTTTACCGATGCCTTCATCGGCACGATACGCGGCAATGAATTGCTCCAGTGACCTTTCTCTGTTTTGATGATGCTGGCCAAGCGAGCCGTAATATTCCCAATGAAGGGTGTGTACGATACCAGCCAGCTTTTGCGTCGATTCCTCGATCTCTCGCTTCCCCTTCGTATAAATCTCTTCTGGCTTCATTTCATAAAGCGGATCGACTGCGATTGCCTCTCGTCCATGTTGGCATGCCTCCGCTGTAAAGGAGGACGCTCCTGCACCGACATCCAGGATCGGTCCCATCGCCAAGATTTCGTCTGAAAGTGAAAACATATCCACATACTCTTGATAGGAACGACATGTCATTGCCACTCCCACTTGCTCGTATACCCCTACATCCTGTTCTTTTCTGTTCTTTTCTTTTCTTTTCTTTTCTCATCTCGTCTCGGCTCTCCTCATCTCATATTCCTCGATCCCTTTTCAAAGGAAATGGGATGAGTTGAGCAAATATTACCAAAATACTTTTCAGGATTCAATGTCACAACCAACCTGCGCATGGAACAAAAAAAAGCGGCGTATCCATAGTGGAAACACCGCTTTTTCCTTACGAAGCATTCTGCAAACGATCCACTTCGCGAATGTGCTCAAATAGCATATACGAGCGGATCGCTGTCTCTAAATGAAGCTGATCCGGTTCTTTGGTCGTGCTGTATTTTTGAAAGAAAGCCGATAGCTTGTAAAGAAAACCGAAATATTTACGCACGTAGCGATCCCCGAGCATGCCTACAAGCAGTCCCACTACCCCACATGCGACACTCCATTCTAAAGGTAAAAAGAATACGGACAAAATGAACCCCGTAAAAAACCACACGACCAGATTCGTCGAGCAACCGTCATTCACGATATCTGCCCGTTGAATCTCTTTCAGTGCTGCTAGCGACTTCTTACCGCCATAGCTAAACACTTTATGTTCCGCACCGTGAAATTTTTTCATCATTCTCGGAAAAACGAAGTGAAAGCCTGCGATGTATACAGCTACCCACATCGGATCGATGATGGCCCAGTCAGGCTTCACGATCGCTGCCAGTACATAACCAGCAAGGAGGAGGTGAAACAATTGATAGTACCACGGAAAGGAGAAAAATATTCGATACCAGAGCTTCCCAATCGTTTTCAATGTGATTTTTTCCGCCCACATATGAATCACGCCGTCTTTTACTTCCGCGCAAGCCAGCACATTTCGATCATGAAAAAGCACACCGCGTCCAAAAGACATCCCCATAATCATCTCGTTAGCTATTCTCCTTCCGCCCTAATGTCGTTATAATAGGTTGAGTTGTACGCAGAATGAAGGAGGTTTCCACAATTGATCCGCATGGTTCCAACTACATCATTAACACCTTTACACGATCCATGGGAGCCGTTGTTCAATGCGACACCCCCCGCCTATAAACTTACCAGCGTCGAGTTTACTGTAACGAATCTGTGCAATCTCCGCTGTGAGCATTGCGCGGTTGGTGATACATTGCGATACAAAGACGATCCCGCTCTCCCTGTCGATCTCATACTCCGTCGTCTCGATGAAGCAAAAGACCTGCTTACTATCAGTATAACAGGCGGAGAACCGATGTACAGCGAGCGCACCGTGAAAACTGTGATCGCGCCTATTCTACAATATGCAGCAGATCGTGGACTGCGGACGCAAATCAACTCCAACATGTCCATGCCGTTTTCTCGGTATGAGTTGATCCTGCCTTACATCGACGTCATGCATATTTCATGGAACTGGTCTACTCCCGAAGAATTCCATGATATTGTTTACGCAAAAGCACGGCAGCCGGTTTCAATCAAAAGAGCGGAAGCGCAGTTTCAAGAGATGATGGAAAATGCCCGCAAGCTCTCGGAAGCTGGTGTATTTGTCTCAGCCGAAACGATGCTGAATCATCGCACATGGACAAAGCTCGATACCCTCCATCGTCAGATTCAGGAGATGGGCAGCAAGCGACATGAGGTACACCCGATGTACGCGAGTGATTTTGCCCGTGATCTGGATGTACTTTCACTCGATGAGCTTCGTCAAGCCATTCATCGGATGCTCGATGTACGTAATGAAGATTTGTGGATGCTTTTCGGGACGCTTCCGTTTTTCGCTTGTAGTTCTGAAGCGGCAGACAGGGAATTGATCAGCAGACTACGCTCAGCGAAAAATGTGACGACTCGCAATGATCCTGATGGTCGCAATCGTCTTAACATCAACATTTTCACCGGCGATGTCATCGTGACCGATTTCGGGGATGTAGAGCCATTGGGCAATATTCAAACCGACCAGCTCCAGTCGATGTTTGGAAAATGGCAAGAACACACGCTGAATCAGAAGATCAATTGCTTTTGCCCTGCTGCTGGATGTGCAGGACCTAACCTGCTCGTTGCTAATACTTACTATCAGGAGACTGATTTCACTCTGCGCAAAGCACTCGTCTAATTGGGCACACTAGGGCGTGAGGTGATCTACCATGAGCAGACGCAAACGCCCACTCGTCCCCGAGGCGAGAAAAGGACTGGACGCCCTAAAAGCGCAGGTTGCACACGTTGCTGATCCCGCGCAAGCCAAATTCGAGGTCGCAGAAGAAATTCATGTTCCATTGCAGCCCGGCTACAATGGACAATTAACCTCTCACGATGCCGGTCGAATTGGAGGACGCTTGGGCGGCAGTATGGTCAGAGAAATGGTTCGGATGGCAATGGAAGGCATGAATAAAAAACCGTGATCCTATTGTTTGGGAACCCCGCTATTTGAGTTATGCGAATGGCGGGGTTCTTTGTCGAGCAATCGAGTATTGCCGATTAGAACACTGGCTATCAAACTGATTCCAATTAGAATCAATCCAGTGACAAAGACACCGTGCATAGCTTCACTAAACACCATTCCAGCCCGCATTCGCCATTCTACAATGGTCCCAAACACACTGATTCCAATCGTCCCCCCAATGGAACGAAATAATTGCGATGTCGACATAGCAACGCCCCGATCTTGCGGTTTTACAGCGCTGTGTGCGGCTGTACCGAGTGCCGGATAGATTGCCCCCATGCCTAGACCTGTGACAATCATGTAGCTAACGAGTTGTGTGTTGGTTGTCTCTCCATCAATCGTGCTCAGAAGGAAAAAGCCGGTCGCCATGATGAGTAAGCTGGGAATCAAAATCGCCCGAAATGAAGCTTTTTCCATCCATCTTCCCCCACCCGTCGAAGAAATCGCTGCGGACAGCATGAGTGGCACTAAAAGGAATCCAGCTTCTGAGGGACTCGCCCCGCGTACCCCTTGAACGAACAGAGGGATATAGGCGATGGCACCGAACAAAGCGGCACTCACAAAGAATCCTACGAGATTGCCATATCCGATGACCGGAATGCGAAATAGGGAAAGCGGAAGCAGGGGCTCCTTTGCTTTGGTTTCAATCCAGATGAACAAACCGAGAAGGAAGATACCCGCTCCCCCTAACCCGATCTTGTATTCCCTCCCCTCCATAACAAGGGACAGCAGGATAAAAATGATGGCTGCACTCAAGCTAGTCGCCCCATACCAATCAATCACTGGCTTCTTAGCATAGTGCCGCTGGTCACGAAAGGCTAGAGCAATGATCAATAAAGCAGTGATACCGATAGGAAGGTTTATAAAAAAGATCCATCCCCACGGCAGATGCTCCACGAGAATTCCTCCCAACGAGGGACCGAGTATACTCGTCATGGCAAAGACAGCTCCGAAAAGTCCTTGAAATTTGCCTCTCTTTTCGGGTGGATACAGTTCACCCACAATGATGAACGCAACCGGCATTAATGCCCCAGCGCCCAACCCTTGAACTCCTCTCGCGGCAATAAGACCCGTAATGGAATTAGCCATGCCGCACAGGAGAGATCCCACAAGAAACAGAAACAAACCGATCACATACATTTTTCTCGGCCCAATCAAGTCCGCCATTTTCCCATAGATGGGCATGCTCGTGGTCGATGTGAGCATATAAATGGCGAACACCCAGCTATAAAGAGAAAGACCTCCCAGCTCTTTGGTAATTGTCGGCATGGCTGTTGATACAATCGTCTGATCCAACGATGACAAGATTAGCCCCATCAGTACTCCACTCGTAACCAATCCTACGCGACGCTTTTCCTTGTTCAACTCCATCACTCCCCTTTTTGAAGTCAGTTGATAACAGCTCCAAAAATATAAGGGAATTTTCAAAAAAAGAGTAGACTTTTTCTTTCTGATGAGTTATTCTGATGATAGAGTCTGCCCCTAAGAACTACGAATGAATCATAAATAAAAACCGCCTCCATTATGGACGCGGTTTTCTTGTTTTTCCATTCATCTCAGCTTGTCGAGCTTTTTGGCACTTGCCTTACGAGGTCCAAGCATCGCCTTTCCTATGTCGCCCACTTTGTTTACAGAGTCAAAAACTTGGTCGATCACATCCACCAGTTCACGAATCTGCACCACTTTTCCATAGACGCCCATGAAATGGTGTCTGACGTTTTTTCCATTTAACCCTAGCATGGCCGCACCTCCTCTTAATCCTCTCGTATCACTTTATGCAGGATCAGGCGAAGAGGAAATAGCGATGTGTGGAAAATTATTCGGCCCTCTATCCGGCTGCTTAGCGTGGACGAGGCGTGCCGGTCGGACGTGGGCGCGGAGGTTGTGTCGGCGTAATGGCCCGCTCCAGACGAGTGACACGGTTCTCCAACCGATCTACTCGATTATCCAGCCTGCGAAAATCTTCGCGAAGCGCATCTACTCGATTCTCCAGTCGATTCAAACGACGCTCGACATCCCCACCAGGAGCTGGTGTCGGAGTCGGAGTAATCGGGATATACAAATTTTGACCAACGTAAATGTAGTAGGGATAGGCGATATTATTCACGCGGATCAATTCCTGAACGGATACACCAAAACGAGCCGCAATGCTGTTCAGCGTATCTCCCGAACGGACTACATAGTTCACGAATCTCACTCCTTTTTTTCTGTGATCATTCGTTATTAACCTATGCCCGCCCTGGTACACGCGCAATAAACCAATGCCCATTTTGGCAAAAGAATAGTCAAACACCCAGTACAAACGCCGTTACAAACCTGAAAGAACAAGGCTCAGTCCCATCAACACTTGGAATAGACTGTCACACCCTCAAGAAACACTTCTTCCACTTGCTTCAATACCTCTATCTCTTGTAGTGGATCCCCTTTTACCACAAGCAAATCTGCAAAATAACCTGGCGCTAACGTACCGATCTTGTTCCCTTGGTCCAGCACCTCAGCAGCGCTTTGGGTAGCAGCCTGGATCGCACGAATTGGCTCCATTCCCAGCTCCACCATCAGCTTGATCTCTTCTGCCACAGGGGTAATCGGATAGCCTTCCAATACGATATCCGTACCCGTAGCGATCTTTACGCCTGTATTTATCAATTGTACGAAGTTCTCCCGGTACGCCTTTTCCGATTCGATGAAAAAGGCTCCCTGCTCGATAAGCCCTTCGCTCAATATGCCTTGATTCGCCTGTTGTTGCTCATTCCAAATATGTTTGTAGTAATCAGCAATCTGGAAAAAGGTGACCATGGTCGGTACCCATACCAGTCCTTTTTCTTTCATCTGTTCTGCCTGTTCGACGGTCATAAACGTCGCATGCTCGATCGTATCAAATCCCGCATCAATCGCCATCTGAATCGCAGGTTGGAGCGAGGCATGCACACAGCATTTCCGTCCCAAACGATGCGATTCATCAACCGCCGCATCCAGCTCCTCTTGCGTGAACTCCGGCGTTGCTGTACGGTGACTCGTCATGAGCTTGATCCAGTCGGCTCCTGCTCTCACTTGTTCACGTACGGCTGTCCGCACTTCCCACGGACCATTTGCTTCTCGCAAGGCCCCCTCTAATTGCCAACCGTGCCCCCCGGTCATAATAATCCCTTGGTTGACCTGAAAAAGACGAGGGGAAACAATGAATTTGTTCTTGGCTGCCAACTTCAGCGTACTGCACAATCCATCTGGTGCTGCTACATCGCGGATCGTCGTAACCCCCAAGGAAAGTACCTCTTTCAAGTTCGCTGTCGCAAGTAAAGCCACCAGTCCATCGTTGTTGCGATACTCAGCGGAGTCTGGTTTACTCCACCAATACCCGATATGAACATGTAAATCGATTAAGCCTGGCAAAATGGAGCATCCGCTGTACCGCTTTACCTCTCCTTCCGAAATGGAATCCGTAAGCTCTGATTCTGTCCCCACTGCGAAAATTTTTCCTCGCTCATCAATCCCAACAACGCCTTGTTCGATTACATGCTCTCCATCTCCGATAATAACGCGATCAGCAATCAACCATTTCATTTCTGTCCCCCCTGTCAAAAATGAAAATCCATCTGTCCGCAATCCTGGTTAGTCCCTCGAAAGTTCATCATGCATCCAACCTTTTCCTCCTTGTTTCTTGGCCTCGTAAAAAATAAAAAAACCTCCGGCTACACAGAAGTGCGCCAGAGGTTTTCCCTTTATCCCTTATTTAAATACAGGTGCAGCAAATTGTGCCAGTCTCTCTGCAGACGTTTTCTCGACATCCGCATGCAAGCTGTTGCCATGCGCATCCATCGTTACGATTGCCGCGAAGCCTTTTACATTCAAGTGCCACATTGCTTCTGGAATACCGAATTCCATGAAGTCAACACCGTTTACTTTTTTGATGCAGCGTGCGTAGTATTGTGCTGCCCCACCAATTGCATTGAGGTAAACAGCACCATGCTCATTCAATGCTTTCAGTGTTTTTGCACCCATTCCGCCTTTTCCGATAACGGCGCGGATTCCGAATTTCTTGATGATTTCGCCTTGGTATGGCTCCTCACGGATGGAAGTCGTCGGACCAGCCGCTTTTACATGCCACTCACCCTCATGATCCTTCATCATAACTGGACCGCAATGGTAGATGATGCCGCCATTCAGGTCCACTGGACAGTCATGATCCATCAGGTAGCTGTGCAGCGCGTCGCGTCCTGTGTGCATTTCTCCGTTGATGATAACCACATCGCCCACTTTCAGGCTGCGGATTTGTTCTTCCGTGATCGGCGCTTGCAGAACAACTTCACGAGGCTCATCGTCTGTTTCGTCCGCAGCTGCTACTGGCGTCAAGTCCATCGCCACTTCTTCATCTTTATACAGATAACGAAGGATTTCACCAGTCTCCGGGTTCAGGCGAACACCTTGACGGCGGAAGGCCCAGCAGTTGTAGGCAACGGATACGAAGAAGCTTGCTGGCAGGCGGTTTTCCACGCCGATTTTACAGCCGAGCAGAGTCGCGTTTCCACCAAAGCCCATCGTTCCGATTCCGAGTTGGTTTGCGGTTTCCATGATGTAGTCTTCCAATGCAGCCAAATCAGCGTTTGGATTGACATCTTCTACTTTGCGGAACAATTGATGCTTCGCCAGTGCATAACCGGAGGTGCGATCGCCACCGATTCCTACGCCGATGAAGCCGGCACTACAGCCTTGTCCTTGTGCTTGGTATACTGCGTGCAAAATGCACTTGCGAATGCCATCCAGGTTGCGGCCCACTTTGCCCAGGCCTTCGAGTTCACAGGGCAGGGAGTATTGGATGTTCTTGTTCTCACAGCCGCCGCCTTTGAGAATCAGCTTGATTTCGATTTCATCCTCTTCCCATTGCTCGAAGTGAATGACAGGAGTACCTGGTCCGAGGTTGTCCCCTGTATTTTCACCCGTCAAGGAATCTACGGAGTTGGAACGCAGCTTACCTGTTTTGGTTGCTTCTGCAATCATTTCTTTGATGGCTTGTTTAATGATCAGCTGGTTGACTCCAACCGGAGTTTTTACTTCGAAAGTTGGCATCCCCGTATCTTGACAGATCGGAGAAACATTTTCTTCTGCCATGACGACGTTTTCCGCAATCGTAGACAAAGACAGCGCTGCACGAGTGCCAAGATCCTCTTTCACTTTAGCTGCATTGACGGCACGACGCACGTCTGGTGGTAGATTCGTAGAAGTATCCGTGATGAGTTCCAGAATGCTTTGCTTCAAGTTTTCCATCTATGACGCCCCTTTTGACGTAGTGGTGTAAATGGTAGCATAAACCGCCTATTATTATAGCACACGCTCCCCCACCTGTCCGTAGATTGCTGTCCAAAGAGTGCGTGAAACATTCCGTAATCGTGCTTCGTCTTATTACCGACAACAAATTTTGGCAAGAAGCAAATATGAGGGGGATCAAAATGAAAAGAACATTTGCCGGGCTTCTCGCCTCCATGATGGTGGTGACCGCTATACCCTTCCTGTTCGCAACAGGTACAGTAGCGGAGCCAACCGTTCAAGCCGCATCTACAGAAGAGTTGCCAGTAGTCGGTTCCTATGCGGAGCTAAAAAAGCTCATCCAGTCATCAGACCTGGACAGCTACCATTACGCCACCATGGAAACGACTGCCGCTATGCCAGTAGCAGCACCTAGCACAGCCAACAAAGTAGCGGACACTTCCGGTGGAGCTGCTCGCGGTGATTTTTCCACAACGAACACACAAGTGCAGGGCGTCGATGAAGCAGATATCGTAAAGTCAGACGGCACTTATCTTTATCAAGCTACGCAAAATGAAGTACGCATCATCAAAGCGTATCCAGCCACCGAGATGAAGGTCGCAAGCCGTATCAGCTATGACAATGGAAAATTCGTACCACAAGAAATGTACGTAGACGATCGTAGACTCATCGTAATCGGGCAAGCGGATGAGACCATCTCCTATCCTCCAGGTCCTGCTTCCAAAAGAGGCATCCCCCGATACCAAGGAATGCAATCCGTGAAAACCATGATCTACGATATTACGGACAAAAAACAGCCTCGGCTCATTCGTCAACTGGAGCTAGAAGGCCAGTACATGTCGTCCCGCAAAATCGGCGCGAGCTTGTACGTGACAGCCAACCATTACATGGATACGTATCGTATTATGCAAGAGAAAGCAGAAGTGCCAGGTCCAACGTATAAAGACAGCGTCCATCATAACCAATACCAAACCATTCCCTACAGCGAGATTCGTTACTTCCCGGATCACTTTCGTCCAGAGTATTTGATCGTCGCCGGCGTGAATCTGGATGATGCAAAACAAAAGATGTCACTGAATACGTATCTTGGTGCTGGCGAGAACATCTATGCATCCACCAAAAATCTATATGTAGCCGTCACCCAGAACAGTGCTCAGCCAGTAGCGGTTAAGCAAAAAGGAGCGACAACTCCTTTGATTGCACCTCCCATCGAGTCTGATACAACCATTTATCGTTTTGCCATGAACAAGGGAGACATTCGATATACGGGAAAAGGGTCGGTGCCTGGACGCATTCTGAACCAATTTTCTATGGATGAAAACGACGGTTATTTCCGAATCGCCACCACGAGCGGGAACATGTGGCGAGACGATGAGCTTACGTCAAAAAACAACTTGTATGTTCTCGACAACAAACTCGAGGTATTTGGCAAGCTGGAAGGCATCGCTCCAGGAGAACGCATTTACTCTGTCCGTTTCATGGGAGATCGTGCCTACATGGTGACCTTCAAAAAAGTCGACCCGCTGTTCGTTCTCGATCTGAAGAAGCCTTCTGCTCCAAGCATACTAGGTGCCCTCAAAATTCCAGGTTACAGCGACTATTTACACCCGTATGATGAAAACCATATCATCGGTTTTGGCAAAGAAGCAGAATCTGATAAAGACTGGGCGTACTACCAAGGGATGAAAATTGCCCTCTTTGACGTCAGTGATGTAACGAAACCGAAGGAAAAGTTCAAGACTGTTATCGGGGACAGAGGAACAGATTCCGAGCTATTGCGCAATCACAAGGCTCTGCTGTTCTCCAAAGAAAAAAATCTGCTAGCTTTTCCTGTATCCGTCCACGAACAGACAGCTGAACAAAAAGCCAAAAACGATATGCGCGAGTATGGCCACTTTACTTTCCAAGGTGCCTATGTATATCAGCTCGATCTGCAAAAAGGTTTTCAACTGACAGATCAGATCACCCATCTGTCGAAGGAAGATGTCGCGAAAGCAGGCGAAGGCTGGTACGACAGCTCCAGTAACATTAAACGGATACTCACGATTGGCGACACACTCTATACCGTTTCTGACGATTACGTCAAAACACAGCAGCTCTCTACCCCCAAAAAAGAGAATATCTTGCCATTGACGAAATAGCGGTAATGCTCTGTCATGCGGACAGGTTCTGTGCTAAGATGGGGTAATAGATGCAGCGTAAATAGAGAGGGTGTCACTACGTGGAGTATTTGAGTTTTAATTTGACATCAACGCTGGCAGGGATTGCGGCTGTGCTGTTGGTTATGTTTATTCGCCTGCACTGGCCCTTCCGCTTTCAGTACATGGCCAATCTTTTCAAACGCCGTTTGAATATTCGATTGCGCTGGCTGGAGGCTTCCTATCGGAAGAACCGTTCCCGTGCTGTCGCTATGCTGGATAAATCAACACATGAGATCATGCTTGGCAATTATGAAATGGCCGAAAAATATATCGTTCAAGGAATCAACGTTTGCAAAGAACGACCAACGTTATTCAATCAAGCGATGATTCACTACTTGTTTTACAACCTGGCGATCGTTTACTATTCATCCGAACGATACAACGAATCGTTGGAAGTGGCGTTTCGTATTTACCAGCGTGATCAGGGAATGACTGATTCCTTAGCTCTTATTGCCTGTTCACACGCCCGCCTGGGTGAAGTAGAGAGTGCGATAGAAGCTTACCAGCTGATCGCAAGCAAACGATCGGCAAAAGACTGGAAGCTCTTCTGCTTGGCAGAGATTGAAGCTGCCAAAGGAAATTACGAGCGAGCCCTTTCCCATCTCAAGCAATTGATGGACAAATCAGCCAGTCTGTTGCATCTGAATCACACCGTACTGGAAAAACGCTTGGAAGAGTGGAAAAAAGCCTCTACACAAGCCAGCTAATCGATTGACGACCGCACATTGCTTTATGTGTGCGGTTTTTATTTTCCTGTCCCCGTAACGCTGCTCTATGCACAGTCGTATAACTATCATGAAAGTGAGGTATTTTTAATGAAAAAATTCAATGTATCTATACTTGCTGTCTCAGCACTTGTACTCGGTCTCGCTGTAGCGGGCTGTACACCTGGAAAAGATTCTGCTTCTTCCTCTACAGAGGCACTGGCTAAAGTAGGAACTGTCTCTATTTCCAAAGATCAAGTATACGAGGCTATGAAAAAAGAAGCTGGGAAACGCGTGATGTCTGATCTCATCATAAAGGAAATATATAAACAAGAAGCGGTTGCACAGGGAGTCACGGTAAGTGATCAGGAACTGGACGCAAAAATTAACCCAATCAAAGAAAAAATGGGGCCTGAGAAATTCCAAGAGTATTTGACTGAGGAAGAAATTACCGAGGATGAATTGCGTGAGAGATCACGTTTGATCCTGTTAAGGGACAAGATGTTCGAGAAAGCTTACCCGATCACGGAAGAGCAAATCAAGGAATACTATGAGAAAAACAAAGAAAAGCTCGATGGTACGCTGGAAGAAGTACGTCCAAAGGTAACGGAGAAAGTCAAAGATAAAAACAAACGTTCCAACATGAGTACGTGGATCAAGGAATTGAAGAAAAAGCATAATGTTCAAATTTTGGACAAAGCATTTGAAAAAGTAGAGGATACAGAGAAAGAAGCGGACAAAGCAGAACTTCCTGCTTCAAAATAAATCGGACAAAAAAGACTTGTGTCAGCCTTTTGAGGCGCACAAGTCTTTTTTGTACATATTACCTACGTGCAATGGCAATGAGTTCCTGCAAAAACACCTTAATTTCGCCTTGAAGAATGGGGCCATGACCAGTGGCTAAATACTCAATGGGCCAATCCTGCAAAATCTCCAAGCCCTCCGTAAACTCAGCCGCTCGCTCTGGTTCACGTGCTACCCATTGCTTCAAGTGTTCTTGATAAGCTGTCCGACAGTCCACTTCCCCGCCAACGATTTGACCGAGTTCTGTGTTTTCAAAGCACAAATGATCGCCAACAAAGCAAATTTTCGTCTGGGGATCAAAGAAGGCAACAGAGCCTTCTGTATGAAAAGAAAGCTGTCGGAAACGCAGGGAAGGCAGATCTCCCCCACTACCTGTAAACGTATGGCCGAATAGCGTCTGTGAAAAATCGTCCAGTTCGTAATAATCGTCGAGGTGAATCCAATTGTTTCGAGAAGGGAACATATCGGCATTTCCAATATGATCAGCATGTCGGTGAGTGAAGTAGACATATTCCGTTCGCTCTGGCTTGACCCCAATCTCTGCCAACGCCTGTTGAAAATAAGAGCGTTGCTTGCGCTGGTGAGAATCAATCAATACAAAGGCATTCCCTTGTTTGATCACATAGCTGTTTACGAAGCTATTCCACGCTTCCTCATAGGTGATGATCGCCCAGGTGGAGTCTGTGATTGGTGCAATCACATTGTTCATGCCTCCATCTCTCCTCTCCTCCCAGATACAATTTCTTATTGCTATTATACACAATCATGCACAACCTTGCTGATTCGTGCCCAAACTTATCCTACACAATCAGACTGTCGCCTCTTCCCCTAAGCTTACCCAAGATCTTCCTTGTGAGCGTTGAATGTGAACAGGTACACCGAAAAAGCTTGTCAGACGCTCTGCCGTCAGGACCTCATCTGTTGTTCCAGCCTGGTCTACTTCTCCCGCTTTTAGCAGCAAGGTATGCGTGAAGCAAGGCAAAATTTCTTCGATGTGATGGGTGACATAAATGAGAGTTGGTCCGTTTGGCTGTTTGGCGATTTGTTCGATCATGGCCAACAGCTGTTCTCTTGAAAGCAAGTCCAGTCCAGTGCAAGGCTCGTCTAGGATGAGTAATCGAGGGGAAGCCATCAATGCACGAGCAATCAGTATTTTTTGTCTCTCCCCTTGCGATAAAGCCGCAAAACGTCTGTTTTTTAATGCACGGCATCCAAAAGTATCGAGTAAATGCGACGCTTTCTCTACGTCTGCCTCCTCTGGAACGGAATACAAGCCGATGGTTGCTTCTCGTCCACTCAAGACGACACGGAGTGCGGTTTCATGCTCGTGAAGCTGTGCCATCAGTGCTGTGCTTACCCAGCCGATTGATTTGCGCACCTCGCGTAAGTCGACTGTTCCGTAAAGATTGCCTAATACACTGACCTCTCCCTTTGTCGGCCACACATAGCCACAAATGATATTCAACAGACTGGTTTTACCAGAGCCGTTTAAACCGACTAAACACCAATGCTCCTTGTCTTGCACTTGCCAGGCAATGTCTCGCAGAATCGTTATTTCATCCCTTTGCCAGGTAACCTTTCTCACATCAATGATCATGCTCTCTCCACTCCTGACTCTCACAGTTGTATGTGAAAAGAACCTCCATGGCATATGGAAGCACACGGAGGCCCTAACACAAAAACAGTTTCATAAAAATTTGCCTTGAAGCTTAAATACAATCTCCGCAAACAGCGTAGCGAAGAGGAACGTGCCGGTAAAGACGACGAGAGACACGACTACGATACGCCAGCTAAGCTGTTTGAATAGATGAACGTCTTTTCCGAGTGATAGACCTGCATACGCGAGAATCGGCGTGGCCAATGCGAGCAGATTGATCTTGGCAATCGCAGCAGCCGTATATTCGTTCCCTGGAAAAAACGGGGATGTCGCAAGCATCGCAAACAAAGAGATCCATACAATGACGGGAGATTTGAACGGAAGAATGCGAGTGAAGCCCATTCCGATCAATGTAATGACCGCCAAGAGCAAAATACCTGGCAAAGATTCCATGAATGGTACTTTATAACCGATCCAGTTACCGATGAGAGCAATGAAGCCAATGATAAAAATCGTCAAGATTTGATTCATGCGCTTTTTCTCCCCCCTTCTGCTGCAGAAGAAGCGCCTTTGCGCCCAATGATAGGCTCAAGCCATGCGTACAGCTTTTGTGTGACCGGCAAAGAGAAGAAGATACATACGTACGTTCCGACGATACTCATCATCAAGTTTGCCGCACCGGAATAAAAAGCAATGTCTTTTTGCGCTTCTGGGAAAATGACAGCCAATGAGCCTGTTGCTGCTGCCATCATACTACCGGAACCAACCGCGGCTCCCATCGCCAGAGAAATCGGGTGAAACAACCCACTGCTTCCTAAAATACTTGCAAGTATCGACATATAAATGGCACCAAACAAGGTTCCGCAAATATATACGCCCAGCGCGCCGCGAGCTTCGGCAGAGTTTGCTCCGAACTTTTCTACGATAATCGCCAAGTTTGGCTCACGGTCGAGAGAATAAGTAGCCCCAATTGCTTCACGCTTCAGACCCAACCACAATGCGACTGGCAAACCAAATGCGATTGTCCCTACAATGTGTCCCATCTCTTGAACAATCAAAGATACACCAGAACCAAGTAGCTTAGGCAGCTCAGGACCGATATTGGCTCCCAGCTTCGCAATAAAGATCAAGAACGAAACACCCAAAATATTGGCTGCGACGTTCATTTCTTTTTCGCTCAAAAATTTAAACTTAGGCCAGCTGATTGCCCCGCCTAAAACGAGGGCGTAGAGCATCGGAAACAGAGCGATAACCCCGATGCCAATACTGATTTTCTTTGTCCCGATAAATTCTGTCAATGCGACGAGAACAAGTACGATAAAATGCAGCTTGTACTCATTGACGCGTCCCTCTGCCATACAACATCCCCCTCACTCTATCTCGCTCTACTCCATGACGACTTTTTGAGCTGCCCGAACAAACAATTCCACGCCGCGTACCATTGCATCCTCATCAAAATCAAAACGTGGATGATGGTGCGGATACGTAAAGCCTTTGTCTGGATTGCCAGCACCCAATTGAATAAAACAGCCTGGAGCTTTTTTCAAATACTCAGAGAAATCTTCACCCGGCATCAAAGGATCAATGTAAATAATCTCTTCTTCTCCCCAACGCTCGCGGATCGTATCCTCCATCAGCTTCGTCACCTGCTTGTCGTTGACAACCGATGTGTAGCCATGTGAGAACGTCAATTCATAACTTGCGCCATGCGCTTCCGTAATTCCTTTAACAATTCGTTCAATCCACATCGGAATATTTTTGCGAATCTCCGCATCGAAACAGCGCGTAGAGCCTGTCAGTGTCATCGAATCCGGAATGATGTTATAAGCTGTCCCTGCATTCAGCATCGTCACCGAAATAACGACCTTGTCCAACGCACTGACATTGCGGGATACAATTTGTTGCAGGCCAGTAATAACCTGTGCCCCAATGACGATCGGGTCAACCGATGCTTCCGGTTGCGAGGAGTGCCCGCCTTTGCCTTGAATCTTGATATCGAAGCGATCTGTCGATGAAGTAAGTGCCCCGTAAAGTACACCGAATTTCCCGACAGGCATGTACGATGCCAAATGAATGCCGATAATCGAATCCAGTCCGTCTGCTGCACCAGCTCTTACGATTTCAGCAGCACCACCTGGCGGCAGCTCCTCGGCATGCTGGAAGAAGAAACGAACCTCGCCTTTGATTTGATCCTTGTACTGGGACAAAATTTTTGCGGCTCCCAACAGCATCGCTGTATGACCGTCATGTCCGCACGCGTGCATCACGCCAGCTTTTCCTGATGCATATGGCACATCATTTTCTTCATGGATGGGGAGCGCATCAATGTCAGCGCGAATACCAAGAACTTTTCCTGGCTGTGATCCGATCAGTCGAGCGACGACACTCGTTTTAGTTGGCCGCGAAAGCTCTAAATTCCCGAAAGATTCCAACGTTTCGTAAATAAATTGAGACGTCTTCTCCTCTTCAAACGACAATTCTGGATGCTGATGGAGATATCTTCGCCATGAGACTACCTGCTCAGCTACTTCATCCGCCCATTTCTTCGTTTCCAAACTCACACAATCACTCCTTTTTCTGCTTTCTTCCTCAAAATCTTCCGAATCAGTTAAGTTTAACTAAAAAAAATATCGTTTTGTGAATTCTATCACGGAACGATGAAAATAACAAATGTCCATTCCACGAGGACAAAGCTGTCGAATCCACATCTGTACCTGTCTATTTATTTGTTATTTTAGAATTTTCTATCGATAATGTCCATGTAAAATATACTATTTGTAACGATAAAAACATTTGCTCTGCTAGAGTGGGAGCTTTTCTAAAGAAAAGCCCTTGTCCTATTCTACATTTACTGCAAAAACGACAAAGCGATTCGAAAATTGCCCCAGCCACATTTCTCCATTCCCTACCATCACGCCTTGATCATTGACAAACGTATCTGTTACCTTTTGCTGTAAAAACGCTTCCTTTACCTTCTCCGTCATGATTCGATCATACTCTTCCAAAAATTGCTGTTCATCTCGGATAAAATGACTTTTTCCGTCTTTGTTCACACGCAGTGGATACCTGATATGCTTGGCTACTTCTGTCTTGTCATTTTTTTTGACCGCCTCTTGAAGTTTTCCATAAAAGGATTCGAATGCGCCTGCATTTGTAATACCCGCGACTTCATACCGATTCGAGGTATTTCCTTCACGCACATATCCGTCATACCCACTCACCTGTGGAACCAAACTCGTCGTTGCGTGAGCCATCAGCGCGATTCCCATTGCAAGCAACACCCATCTCATTCTTTTCATCGCGTTCCTCCCATATGTATTTCTATTTCCTTCCTACTGTTAGCTTTTCGTCCTCTGCCATTCGTTATGCAAAACCACCATCTACGAAAAAAAGCCCTTATGCCAATACTGACATAAGGGAGGCTCTGCCAACTTCTTTTCCATTAGGAGTCCCGAAATTTCGCTTCCTGACGTTTAATGTCTTCCTCCGAATTGCCCAGCGCAGCTTGCGGGCCTTTGAACTGCTTCCGGTAATAAGCCAAATCCATGATCAGAAGCACCAAAAACATGGCTATCAAGGCATACCCAGCTGTTTGATTGGGTGGAATCACCATCATAATCGAGATGAAGAGGATCCAAATCAAGCTCAGCACATTAATGGGTTTACTCCAGTTCCCCAAATGCCAGGGACCGTAATGCTTCCGCTGAAATAGTCCTCGCGATTCCGCCCGGAGCTTGAGGTACAAGGGGATTCCGTAGGCGACATAAAGCCCAACGACACTTACCGCCGTAAGAAATGCCAAAGTGGTATACGTCGTATTCGGATTGATGCTTTTCACGATGTAATCGAACAAGGCAAGCGCAAAGGAAAGAATGATAACCAGCCAAATTGCTTTTGCTGGCGTTCTGTACTTGGTCGATATTTCCGCCCACTGGTGGCTCCACGGCATTCCTTTGTCACGTGAAAACGCATACAACATTCGCGAGAAGGAAGTAATGGACGCCAAGCCACAGAACCACATCGCAAAGGTAACCAGCCACAACACCACTGAACCAAATGTGCCTCCTAATGCCTCGCTAATCACGTAAATAAATGCATTTTCCGCTTCACTCGCAGTCGCTGCGTTTTTGATGGATAAGGTGACAAAAGCAAGCATGATAAATCCAAAAATAAAGGAAAAGGCCACAGACGTATAAATTCCCCAGGCAGCACGAACCCGCGGATTAATCGTTTCTTCAATCGTATGCGCCGATGCATCATAGCCAGTAAACGTCCACTGCGCTTGTAACAACCCAATTAAAAAAGCAATCGCGTACGGTTTGTCAGAAAAGGTTTGACCGACCTGAAAGAGGTAATCAAGCGGTTGCAAATCATGACGGGAGAAAAAGACGAGACTTCCGACGAGTATGACGACGACGCCAATATGGTACCAAGCGGAGAAGTCATTTAACCGGGCCACGAGTCGAATTCCAATGTGGTTAAACGTACCGTGCAATAGGAGTGTGATCCCGAACAGGATTAACGTGGTTGTTTCTGTTGAGGTATAACCAAACGCACTCGCGAGCAGTGGGTCCGCAAACAAAGAGAACGAATAGTCAATACCTGCGACTATCCCGATTTGGCCAATGAGATTGATCCACGCTGTGTACCACCCCCACCGTTTGCTACCTAAAATGGCTGCCCAGTGATACAGCGCTCCAGCTGTAGGGATCGCTGATGCGAGTTCAGACATCGATGCTGCAATCAGGATGACAAATAACGCTACCAAGGTCCATCCGAAGCCCATCATGCCAGAACCGCCATACAGTAATCCATGTCCGTACAAGGATACTGCACCTGTCAAAATAGAGATAATCGAAAATGAGATCGCAAAGTTCGAAAAGCCACCCATATCCCTCAGTAATTCTTGTGCATAACCAAACTTGTTTAGGTCTCTCTTGTCCTCGAGTAATTGCTGTTCTTTTTCCTGCCGCATTTCGTTATCCCTCCCTTCCCTTCTCTGCTTGGGAACCGATAAAGCTTTCATGCGCGCTTTCATCAAATTGCCGGACGCTTTCGTTTGCCCGATACCCAATGGCAATCGCAACTCCAATGGTAAACAGCAATAAGACGACACCTAGAGCCAGCATTCTCTCCCTCCTTTCGTCCTAGATGCAATTCCTTGACAAGTTAGCAGGAATAGTACATTTTACGTGCCAATTTGACAGCTATACCACCTCATTTGGCTGGCAGCTGCAAAACAAAAGAGCAACTCATGAGAGCTGCTCCTCTTGTTTAATTAGCGCCTTTTTGGGCTTGCAAATAAAAGGCTACGTCTTCACTCGGTAACGGTCTGCTGAATAAATAGCCTTGAACTTCTTCACACAGATGCTCCTGCAAAAACGCAAGCTCCTCCTTTGTCTCGACCCCTTCCGCGATCACACGCAGTTGCAAATGATGCGCCATGGAAATTATCGTGGATACGATGGCCTGATTGGAAGGGTGTCCGATCATGTCGCGCACAAACGAGCGATCTATTTTCAAACGATTCAACGGAAATTCTTTCAGATAGTAGAGAGAACTGTAGCCCGTTCCAAAATCGTCAATCGCAACGTGCACCCCTAATTGCTTCAGTTCCTTCAATGCCTGTGTGGCGCGTTGGACGTCGATCATGCTGCTTTCTGTGATTTCCAGCTCCAAGTATTCCGGTGCCAACCCTGTCTGGTGCAGAATCTCAGCGACCATCTGGGTAAAGTCTTGTTTGAGAAATTGACGCGCAGATAGATTAACGGCTACCCGAAGCGACATGAGTCCCTGCTCTTGCCATTGTTTGTTCTGTTTGCAGGCCGTCCGCAGCACCCATTCTCCAATCGGTACGATCAACCCGGTTTCTTCTGCTACAGAGATGAACTGGTCTGGCAAAAGCAATCCTCGTTCAGGATGATTCCAACGAATCAACGCTTCTACACCAACGATTGCGCCTGATTTGGCACATACCTGTGGCTGGTAATGCAATAGAAATTCTTTCCTAGCCAAAGCGCGATTCAATTCATTTTGAATATTCATTTTGTCATTCACTGCTTGTTCCAGATTCGGTACGTACAGGTGGAAACTGTTCTTTCCTTTGTCTTTGGCTGCATACATTGCCGCATCTGCGTTACGCATCAAGACACTTCTGTCTTGTCCATCTTCTGGATATCGAGAAATCCCGATACTCGTCGTTATGTACAGCTCGTGCCCATGGATAAAAAATGCCTGTTCAATCCTTTGGTTGATTTCATTCGCTATGGATGAAACTTCTTTTTCCATGACATCCGTTAGAATCACCATGAATTCGTCTCCGCCAAGCCTGCTCACCGTTCCTTTTTTGCCCACACAATCCTGCAAACGCAAGGAGGCTTCCTGAAGTAACAGGTCACCAAAATCATGCCCCAAGGAATCGTTTACCAGCTTGAAATGGTCGAGATCCAGAAACAACACGTATACTTGCTGATCCGTTTTTTGTGCCTCCATGATCACCTGATCCAGTTGTTGTTCGACAAAACGGCGATTCGGCAAACCAGTCAACGAATCGTGAAAAGCGAGATAATTGATTTTTGTCTCGTATTCTTTCTTATTGGTAATGTCTCTCACAATCATAAAGACACCCGTAATCTGCTGATCGACAAACACAGGGGTATGGGTCATGTTCAAATGAAGCTGACGACCCTCGCTCGTGGTCAAGGTGATCTCGTAGTTGTGCGCCTCACCTTGCACTGCATTTGTAAAGTTTGTCGATATGAGCTCGGCATCTTTAGAAGCACACATCTTCATTAATTTTTCGAGAGGCAAGCTCCGTTCCTTTGTCAATCTCATTGCCGCAGGATTCATGACGCTTTGGCTACCATCGATCGAGTAAAAGATCACCCCATCGTAATTGTGCTCAAATAGCGATTTATAGCGTTGATCACTTTCTAGCACGCGCAAGCTCTTCCCTGCGAATTGCTTGTCCACGTATACAGAAGCCAATGTCACGACCAGAATCATTACGATGACAATGCCAATCATAGTAGCGATCAGGCCCGAATCATCATGCGAGATCACTGCGATTGTCATGTGCTCATGAGCGACGAATGTGGTGGCGTACATACCAGTGTAATGCATACCGGTAATGGCTGCCCCCATCAACAGCCCTGCAATAATTTTACGCCAGAGACCTTTTACTGGGTCCACCGAACGCAATTGAAACGTAAGAATCAACGCAACCATCGAAACCAAGATGGCAACGAAAATAGATATGGTAAACCACAGCCAATCGTACAGAATAATGGCGTTCATCATCATCGCTGCCATCCCTGCATAATGCATTCCGGCGATACCAGACCCAATGACAACCGATCCTGTTACTACCCTCGTTTTGGACATGGACTGCTCGCTCACGATCCATAATGTAAGCGCTGATGATAAAACGGCCAAAACAATCGAGAAAAATACAATCAGGTTATCATACTGGACGGCAATCGGCAGATGCAAGGCAAGCATGGCAACAAAATGCATAGCCCAAATACCAAGCCCCATGGAGACGGCACCAGCACATAACCAAAACACACGTCCCCTGCCTTTTGCAAAATGGAGACGTGCGCCTAGATCTAATGCTGTGTATGACGCCATTGCTGAAATAAAATAGGAGAGAAAAACCAGAGTCATACTATAGGATTGGTCAAGACTATTCATTACATTCTCCTTCAAAAACCTCTACCGAAGTTTACTCACAAGGAACGTCCTCGCTTTCACGGAAAGTTAATTGGCGTGCCTGTGACATTCTCCCATCTTATCCGTTTTATAATTCTCTGGCAAGAAGCCGACGACGTTCGCGTTTTGGAGATACTACAAAGGAATGCTGCTGCAAAGGAGGGAGATTTCCTTGATCCGTATGGGCTATGCCTGCATCAGTGTAAAGACGAAGAACAATCCAAACAAAAAAACGACGGTTGCCCAAGTAAATAAATTAGATCCCCAAGCTCGGTTAAAAAAGCTGCGGCAAGTTATGCAGGCAAACTTTTTCAATTTAATGGATTTGCTTGCTTATAATGTAGAAAATCATATCTTTTTGTATCGACTTCCTTCTGAATTTGTTCCACTCGCTACTCATCCAGTAGCAGCTGAATGGGATTGGGCAAAAGAATTTGCATGGGACTTCCAAAAAGCAGGGAATTATATCCGCAATCATGGCATTCGTTTGACAGCTCATCCCGGACATTACAGCATATTGAACAGCGACAAGCCTTCTGTGCTGGAATCGACGATTGCCGATTTTTCCTACCATGCAAAAGTGTTTGATTTACTGGGGCTCGACGATAATTCCGTCTTGGTGACGCACGTGGGAGGAGTATACGAAGACAAAGCCTCTTCTCTCGATCGTTTTGCATCCAACTTCGAGCTGCTTCCTGAAAACGTCAAACGTCGCTTAGTCGTGGAAAACGATGACATGTCTTTTACCATGCGCGAGGTACTGGAGCTGTGCGAACGGATCGGTGTGCCGATGGTGCTCGATATTCATCACCACAACTGCCATTCTGATGGCGAAGATTGGGCGGAATACCTTCCACGCATTATTCAAACCTGGGGAGAGCGCACACCGAAGATGCACATGTCCTCGCCTAAGTCAGCAAATGACTTTCGCGCTCATGCAGACGATATTGATCCCGAGGCGTTCCTGACATTTGTCAGTGCGCTAGCGGATTACAATGTGGACATCATATTGGAATGCAAAAACAAAGATGATGCCCTGCTTACTTTAAGGCGCGAGTTAAAGAAAAAAGGCGTCGCAGTTGAAGCATTTACGAATTGAGTATGGAAAAGGACGCCGCTTAATTAGCTGGCGTCCTTCCTCGTGCGCTTCAAAATGAACATCCGCAGTCACACCCACGCCCTCGTCTATGACCCCTTCTATGTCGGCAATTGTATCCGGAGGAAGAGCTACCGCCACTCGAAGATGATGAGCCTCGACCAAAGGAACTGCTACCGTCATTCCATAATTGGCAACGGTCATGATAATGATGCATTCTCCGTTCATGATGTTTGTAATGTCTGCGGTATTCCATGTATTTGCGGCGATTTTCACGATGCTCATCGCATTTGTGGTGGAAATACTGCATCCGGTCCATATGAAACTGGAATTTAAACAGGTACAGCTCCAGATCCCTTCCTATGTTCTCATTCGGTCGCGCATTCGGCCTGACATTCGGTCTAATATTTGGTCTAATATTTGGTCTAATATTTGGTCTTAGATTTGGCATCATGTTTGGACTTTCATTCGGTCTAATATTTGGTCTGATATTCGGTCTTAGATTTGGCATCATGTTTGGACTTTCATTCGGCCGCACATTTGGTCTGACATTCGGCCTTACGTTCGGCCCGACATTTGGCCTCATGTTTGGACTTTCGTTTGGCCGGACATTCGGTCTGACATTCGGTCTCATGTTTGGACTCTCATTCGGTCGCACGTTTGGTCGCACGTTTGGTCTCACATTGGGTCTTACATTTGGCCTCATGTTTGGGCTCTCATTTGGCCTGACATTCGGTGAAGCGTTAGGCATAGGGTTTGCCGGCATCCGGTTCGGTGGCATTGGCATTGGATTCGACGGTTTGAGGTTTGGTGGCAGCAGATTTGGCGGCATTGGATTGGACGGCTTGAGATTTGGTGGCATTGGATTCGCTGGCATCCGATTTGGCGGTATTACGTTCGGCACGTTCGGGTTAGCCAGATTGGGAGCAGGCATGATCGGTTTTTGCGGCATTGGGCGCGCAGGAATAGAATGATTCGGATTGATTGGACTTTCCAACTTGGGCTTTTCAGGAGAAGGCTTCATAGGTGACGGCATCGATGGAGACGGCAATGGCATCGCTGAAGAAGGCGGTTTCGGCATTTCTTTAGGACGCCTTGGGAGTGCGGTAGGCATAGGCGGCATCTTACGTCGCTTTTCCACGGAATTCTACACGTCCTTTCGGATGAAATAACACAGTACATGGTATGACATTTATCCAACTCGAGAGACGACTCTCGCCCAGTTTGAAAAAAAGGACTAAGCCCGTTTTTTACACTCTAGGGAAGTCGCCGTGACAAGATCATCTTGACTGCACGCAGGCATTTGATACAATGATAGCAATAGCTAAAATAATCAGACAGTTGCACATGAACGAAAGTGAGGAAGAACGTATGCCGCCACGAATGCAGGCTTGCACGTTTTCATCCAATCACATACATGCTCTCGAGCGAGGGGTTAGGATATGATATCCTAACCCCTCGCTCTTTTCGTTCTCTGCTCTGCTAAAGGAGGAAATTACAGATGAATCAGCAAGCAAACGTTGTAAAAGTAGATGGGGATCAATTACGTATCGAAGATGTTGTTTCCATCGCAAGAAGCGCCACGCACATCCAATTGACCGAAGAAGCATTGAATCGTGTTCGTGACTCACGTGCCATGGTGGAGAGAATGGTATCGCAGCAGGAAGTCGTATACGGAATCACCACTGGCTTCGGAAAATTCTCCGATGTCATGATCCAAGATGAGGACGTAAGCAAGCTGCAAGAAAATTTGATTATGAGTCATGCTTGCGGGATGGGGGACCCTTATGCCGTTGAAGTTGTCCGTGCGATGATGGCTTTGCGCATCAATGCGTTAGCAAAGGGTTATTCGGGAATTCGGGAAGAGACATTGCTTCAGCTTGTAGAACTATGCAATCGAGGCGTTCATCCGATTATTCCTCAACAAGGTTCCCTTGGTGCAAGCGGCGACTTAGCCCCTCTCGCTCATATGGTATTGGTTATGCTCGGCAAAGGTGAAGCGCTCGTCAATGGCAAGCGACTATCCGGAAAAGAAGCACTGAGTGAAGTAGGTCTCTCCCCAATTCGACTGGAGGCAAAAGAAGGTCTGGCTCTGATTAACGGTACACAGGCAATGACTGCACAGCTTTGCCTCGCCTTGTATGATTCGCGAGTTCTGCTTGAAAGCGCTGAATTGATTGCGGCCATGACGATTGAAGCGCTGCGCGGAATTCCAAAAGCCTTTGATCCCCAGCTCCATCTCGTCCGCCCGCATCCAGGACAGCAGGAATCAGCAAAGCGCTTGCTCCAGCACTTATCCGGCAGCAAACGTACAACTGCGCAGGGTGAGCTACGTGTCCAAGATCCATATAGCCTTCGTTGCCTCCCGCAAGTACATGGTGCAACTCGTGATACGCTGGAGTATGCATGGACCACGGTTACACGCGAATGCAATAGCGTCACTGATAACCCTATCCTTTTTACAGAAACAGGCGACGTTATCTCCGGCGGAAATTTCCATGGTCAGCCAATGGCATTCGCAGCTGATTTTCTTGCCATTGCCATGGCTGAGCTTGCAAATATTTCCGAAAGACGCACAGAACGTCTCGTCAATCCACAGCTAAGTGGTCTTCCCGGATTCTTAACCGAAAATGGCGGACTCCATTCTGGATTTATGATTACACAATATGTAGCCGCTTCCATCGTTTCTGAAAACAAAGTGCTCTGCCATCCCGCATCAGTCGATTCGATTCCGTCATCTGCCAATCAGGAGGACCACGTCAGCATGGGAACGACTTCTGCTCGCAAGCTTCGTACAATCGTATCGAATGTCACCAAGGTGCTTGCCATTGAATATTTGGCAGCAGCTCAAGCTATCGATTTTGGCTCGGGAGATCTCGGCACAGGTACAGCGCGAGCCTATGAGCAGTTACGTCGGGTGATTCCCCGCCTGCATGAAGACCGAGAAATGCATCCTGATCTCGTAAAGGCAGAAGAGCTGATCCAACAAGGGACACTCGCATTTGTAACGGAATAATCGTTCGTGTATAGGAACCATTGTCTTTCTCTGCTAGAATGGAGCTAAGGATAAGCATGTAGATCAAACCACTAGAAGTATGGAGGGCTGTCTCATGAAAGCAGGCAGAGAACTGGACCATCCTGAGTACCTGTTACTGTTTGATGGGGTTTGTCATCTGTGCCACGGTGCTGTGCAGTTTATTTTAAAGCGTGATCCGCATGGATACATTCACTTTGCTTCCTTGCAATCACAGAGAGCGCAGGAAATTTTGTCTCATTACAACTATCAGGAAAAAGATATGTCATCCGTGGTCTTTATCGCCAACGGACAGCTATATACAAAATCAGATGCGATCTTGCATGTTGGCCGCAAGCTTCAAGGTGGATGGCCTCTGCTGTCAAACGTAGCTCGGCTCATCCCGAGACCTGTCCGCAATCCGATTTATGATTGGGTCGCGAGAAATCGCTATCGGTGGATGGGCAAAGCAGAACAATGCATGCTTCCTACCCCACAGATCAGATCCCGCTTTTTAGATTAAAAGGAAAAGGAGAAGACGCTGTCCTACCGCGGCTCCTCCTTTTTTTATTCGCTGTGCCCAATCATTCGTTCTTGAATGACAATCCCTTTTCGTTCATTGCTGTCCGAAGTTTCGGCATAGATGCTGGCCCCATCCCATGAAATTTCAGGATCTCTTTTTCGCTGTAACTAGCAAGCTGTCCCAGCGTAGTGATTCCATTGTGTTCCAGTGCCCTTCTAGCTGGTGCCGAGAGCAGAGAAAGAAATCCTGTGTCCGGTTTGCGTTCTTGCTCACAGATTGGACAAGTCGGACAATCACTGCTTTTCATGTATGAATGACCATTCGCGCAAGTTCTTACCGTTTTTTTGGAAGTTGTCATGGCACATATCCTTTTTATTTCGACGTCGCTAGTGGATGCTCATCGCTCACATAGTCAGCCGCTTTGGCATTTGCCTCTACCTGCGATGGACTCTTGCTGCCTGGGATCACAGTAGTGACTGCCGGATGCTTGAGGCACCACGCCAATGCCCATTGCGCCATATCCATTCCTTCTGGAACTTCATTTTTCTTGATTTCTTCTACTTGGAGCAACAGCTTGTTGACATGCTCCTGATCGTGTCGATGTCGCACATCGTTTCCACCGAATACAGAACCCGGCTTATACTTTCCGCTCAAATAACCACTCGCCAACGGAACGCGCGCCAACACACCCAGGTCTTGCTGCTGGCAAGAAGCAAAAACACCTTCTTCCGGCTTTTGATCCAAACGATTGTACACCACTTGGATTGCTTTTGCATTCACCGAAGTAGCGGCAGTTGTTTGATGCATGTTGTCGTTTTTCGCAATCGAGAGGCCGAGATGACGGATCGTTCCTGCCTGCACCTGTTTGTCGAGGTAAGTCCACAAGCCATCATTATCAAATGCCTCATCAGGTCCCGAGTGGAATTGGTACAAGTCAATATAGTCGGTCTGCAAGGCTTGCAGCGATTTTTCCAATTGCTGCTGAACTTCACTTGCTCCGTAATGATTGGTTCGAGAAAATTTGTCATGAAAATGATGCCCGAATTTCGTCGCCACAATCCAGTCTTCCCGGCGGCTTTTTTTCAAATATCCTCCGATAAGCTGTTCGGACAGATGATCTCCGTAGCATTCCGCTGTATCAATCAAGTTGATGCCGAGATCTTTTGCTTTGTCGAGAATCTGGTCAACAGCTTCTTGCGAGAAATCCATTCCCCACTCCCCGCCAAATTGCCACGTACCTACACCAATTACGGATACGTTCAGATCGGTTTTTCCTAATCTGCGGTACTTCATTGCCCGATTCCTCCTCATTATGGATAAACAAGAATCCCCTGAACGAATGTTCGTTCAGGGTGAAGACTAAAAAAAATTATATGATTTTCTCGATGTTCAATTGACTCACAAAATCTTGCAGATTCCCTTTTCGTTCTTTGCGCATTTTCTTGCGCTCATCCGCAGTTGCCATCAATCTCTCTTCTTCCTCTGTTTCAGGGGCAATGGCTGGCACATCAGTCGGATTCCCTTCCTCATCTAGGGCAACAAAGGTGAGAAAAGATGTCGCGGTCAAAATGCGCTTGCCGGTCTGGAGATTTTCCGAGATGACTTTTACGAAAATCTCCATAGACGTTTTACCTGTTGACGAAACAAACGCTTCCAGGCAGATAGAATGCCCCATTTTGACGGGAGCAAGAAAGTCAATTGAGTCAATTGATGCTGTCACAACAGGGCGACGCGAATGTCGCATCGCAGCGATTGCAGCTACCTCATCTATATAAGCCATCATCGTACCACCAAAAATAGTCCCATGGTAATTCGTATCAGATGGCTGAACCAGTGATGCCTGAATTGTACGAGATTCTTGAGTTGTCTTGACGTTCATCGCTGTTGCTCCTTTATCAATCTACTTGATGCATACATCATCATATCACAAGGCATTCAACGTTCCAATTGATAGCTGCTCGCAAGCATGCCTTCTATTCTTTCTGCATCTTCTTGCAAAATGTAACGTAACAAAGGGAGATTCCACTCATAGGCTGGGCGATAGCCGTCTAATGCAAACAGCTTGTCATCTATGTGCGTGGCAAGCTTTCGGCGGGCCGGACTCGCACAGTAAAACTGCTCCAAATAATCCGTACCCCATCTGGAAAAGGAGGACGTTTCGTTGGTAACCGCCGTTAGCAGGATCCCTTCCCCTGTATCAATCAAATCGATTGGATACAGTTGACAGCTAAATGGCTTGAGGGGCTCAACTTCACGACCAGCCTGCTCGGCATAAGCATGAATCGCACAGCCGTAGCGCCCATTGTTTTCTTGATAAAACAAACAATTGCCATGTCGCATGCGAATAGTTCCTGGCGGCTCATTACGATCCCAAACCCCATGAAGAAGCCAATGATTGCGTTCAGACTCATCTTGGAGTCCAGCAGAGATAGAGGGGATTTCCCCCTCCATGATTGGAATCTGCCACTCTTCTACGGCGTAAGGCTGTCCACCCTCACAGCAGGTCTCGCGATGAACCGTCCTGCAATTCCAACAGTCCAAGTGAAACAAGGCCTGGAGGGCTGTTACATCAACCAAATATTGTCCCGCTCTCACCAAGGAATGCTTGTTTTTCTTTATATATTTTTCGCAGTGGTACGCCTCTTTATCAGACATGGGATCGGGCGTACCTACATAACGAAAAGCTCGCTTCGTTTTCATTTTTGCAATACAATCTCCGATTCTGTTCCAAAAATACGCAAATGGCCTTCCTCATAGCTAGCCAAATCCACTTCATCACCTGGAATTTCCATCAGGATTTCCATTTCTTCTCCCTCTGCTGTCGTAAACACGAGCAGGAGATCTTTTTCCTCAAATTCGTTGTCAGTCAGCTTGATTTCGAGGAGCTCGGCTTGGAATTGTATTACCTCTTCCTCTTCTTCACTATCGGTATCCCATTGGGTAAAAGCTACGGAAGCCTTTTGATTTTTATACTCCGCCAACAGTTGAATCAATTGCTCGTGTTGCTGAATGTCCATCTTGTAATCCCTCCGAAATGGTTCATACTGCCCATCATAACAAAGTAGCTCTTAAAAAGCCAAAAAGAAATACCGCTTCGCTGTGGGAAGCGGCTATTTCTCTTCTGCCTGTTAGCTTACTTTGCTAATGGTCTGGGCTAACGCAAAATCTTTACCGGTTAAACCTTTTGCCTCGCGGGTGGCTAACATAAACGTGACCGTTCCACCTGCCAAATGAATTTCCACGTGCTGATTGTCATGCTCAAGCATCTCTGCCACACGGTTGACGAAACTGATCGCAGTGGAAAAGTCACGACAGTGGTATGTGCGTGATAGTGCCATTCGGTCTTCTACCAGCTTCCAGCCAGGTACTTTGCTCAGATACAATTTGACCTGTTCTAAAGACAGCTTGCTCATTTTAGCAATGCCCCCTTTTACCCGATGAATGGTTGTTACACCATCATATTCACGAGACGTACAGGTTATCCGCACCCTATTGCTTTACGGCATAAAAAATCATACGAGGTGATTCATTCGCCACATATTCTTCAAATTGATAATTTCCAAATACTTGAATTTTTTCGAATCCAGCCTCTGTCAGCATCGCAATCATTTGCTGGGCAGAAAACAAGCGAACCTGCTCCATATACTCACGCGGTTCATTCGACGACTCGTCGGAAATCAGTATCCGCTTTTTCACAAACCCATCCTGGATCCAGCGTTCTTCTTTAATTAACATCCCACTGACTTCCTTCGTAGAGTGCGGCACGAGATTATCGATGACGTACGCTGCATTTAAGAAATCGATGACCACTTCACCTTTTGTTTTGAGTGCTTGTGCCATGTTACGAATAACGTTAGCATTTTCTTCATCTGTGGAGAAATAACCAAAGCTGGTAAACAAATTCACCACGATATCAAATTCTTCGCGAAACGGAATGTCGCGCATGTCACAGCGGGCAAAACTTAGCTGTGGATAGGTGTTTTGTTCCTCGGCCAACTGTAAAAGAACAGGCGACAAATCCACACCAACTACTTCATACCCCCGGCGAGCCAGCGCACGCGAATGACGCCCGCTCCCGCAGCAAAGATCAAGTACGCGTCCTGTGTCCTTTACCGGCAATCTTTCCAACAGATTAGCGATCTCTCCATCTGCTGCCGAATCGTCCCTATGACGATACACAAGCACATAATCTTCGCGAAAGCTGCGTTCAAACCATTCTTCTGCCATGTCTGAGCCCCTTTAATTCCAAGATGTTCTTATTATACCACAGCGGGGTTTATCCGTAGCCGATTTGCGTGTGGCAAAGTGTACGACAGCTTTGTTGAAAAATATAGAAATCACTTTACATACATACTGTATGTATGTTAAATTGACGTCATCCAATTGTGAGGGAGAGATTCATAATGAAAGTGAACAGCTTTTATCCTGTCATTTTGACAGAACAAGTTGCGGCTAGCTCGAAGTTTTATCGCGAACACTTTGGATTTGAAATGGTTTTCGAAGCAGACTGGTATGTGAGCTTGCAAAATCAGAGCAGCACTCCGGCATTTGAGCTAGCCATCTTAGATCCTTCACACAACACGATTCCACAGGATTTCCGAAAGCCAGTAGAAGGTGGTCTTATCCTTAATTTCGAAGTCGATGATGTTGATGCTGAATACGAAAGACTTATAGTGAAAGCAGGTCTTCCTCTCCATCTCGACATGAAAGACGAGGAGTTCGGTCAGAGGCATTTTATTACATCCGATCCGAACGGCATTTTACTTGATATCATAAAAGTAATCCCGCCTTCTGAAGCATTTGCTGAAAGTTATGTTGACCTTGTATAATCTGGCATGAAATAAGTAAGGAGATCGCCTAGCATGAAGATGTCCAAAGCAGAGCAAAAACAGCAGACGATGCAAAAACTGATCGAAGTGGCAAGAGAGATGTTCTCCAGGCAAGGCTACGCGGATGCCGCCATGGAAGACATCGTGAAACAAGCCGGGGTGACCCGTGGCGCACTGTACCATAACTTTGGGAGCAAAGAAGGATTATTTGAGGCAGTATTGGCTTCTGTCCAACAAGAAATCGGAGAGCGCGTAGAAGCTGAAGCTGCGAAAAGTGAGGATCTTTGGCAACAATTGATCTTGGGTTGCCTGGCCTTTGTCTCCTCGGCCGTCGAACATCGCAACAAGCGGATTTTACTTATCGATGGTCCTTCTGTCATCGGGTGGGAAACGTGGCGCCGAATGGACGAGGAAAACTCCATGCGGCATCTCAGGGAGCAGCTTCAAACGATGCAGGAGCAAGGATACCTACGTCCCGTTTCTATCGATGCTCTGACGCATTTGCTGTCTGGTGCGATGAACGAAGCGGTGCTCTGGATTTCGGAGACGCCTGATCACGAAAAGTCCCTTGAGGAAATTTCAGCAGCGATGACCCTACTCTTGGAAGGATATCGCACCAAATAAAAACAAAGCACCCCTGCTTCCGCCTCTTACCGGCAAAATGCAGGGGTGCTCTGTTATTGTAAAGGGTTTTTATGATGAAAAGCGGGTAGCTCGTCCAATTCGAATTTTTTCAGCAGCCCGAGCAATAATGCTTTCTACCGAAGATGGGTCATCCACAACATCGTATTCGTTGATATTGACCCGCAAAATCGGACAGGAAGTAAAGGAGGCAATCCAGCTATCATATCGACCAAACAAATCCTGCCAGTAATCTACTGGCGTTTGTTGCTCCATCGGACGCCCGCGCTCTTTTACGCGGCCAATAATATCATCGAAGCTTCCCTCTAAATAGATCAAAATATCCGGATGCGGGAAGTAAGGCGTCATGACCATCGCTTCAAAAAGTTCTGTATAAGTGCGGTAATCTTCTTCTGTCATGTTGCCTTGCTCGTACAGCATACGGGCAAAAATCCCGGTATCCTCATAAATGGAGCGATCTTGGACAAAGCCGCCGCCATAATCAAACATCCGTTTTTGTTCCTTAAAGCGTTCTGCCAAAAAGAAAATTTGCAAATGGAAACCCCAACGCGATAAATCGTTATAGTAACGGCCCAAATACGGGTTATTGTCAACCTTTTCTACGGACACACGAAATCCGAGCTGATCTGCCAAGGCATGCGTAAAGGTGGATTTTCCTACCCCTACTGTCCCCCCGATCGTAATCACTGCGTTGCTCGGTATCCCGTATTTTTCACGAAGCGTGCTGTTTTGAAACCTCGACATGTACGCAACTCCTTATCCCCATGCTTACTTTTCCTTTGTTCCCTATCCTACTGATCCCATCAACTCTTGAATCCGTGGTGCAATTCGATCCAGTACAATCTTCAAATCTTCTGGTCTATGTACGAAATCCAAATCGTCACAATCGAATTTGATGACAGGCGTATCTGGATGATGCTTTTCAAACGCTTCCATAAACTCGTTGTAATCAGCAATCAGATTCTCCATATAGGTGACATCCATGCTGCGCTCCATTTCGCGATCGCGCATCGCAATCCGCTTCATCACGGTCTCAATCGAAGCTGTCATGTAGATCACCAAATGGGCCTGAGGCAAATCCTCTGTTAGGATATCATAAATTTTGAGGTACTTTGGCAGGTTATCTTCTTGTAACGTTCGTTTGGCAAAAATCGTATTTTTGAAAATATTGTAATCAGAAACAACGGAAATACCTTGATTCAGGAACTGTGAATGAATATCCTGCAACTGCTTGTAACGATTGCAGAGGAAAAACATCTCGAGTTGAAAGCTCCATTCGGCAATATTTTCATAAAATTTACCTAGAAACGGGTTTTCGTAGACGATTTCTTCCAGTAGCTGCAAGTTGCATGCACGGCTTAGTTCCCGCGATAAAGAGGTTTTCCCAATACCAATAGGTCCCTCAACGGTAATCAATATGGACTTCATGTATGCTTCGATTCCTTTCAAGAAAATGAGAGCACTCCGTATTGTAGCATGTATGTAAGCGTTTGTCGAAAACATTCGCACCGTGTCGTTTGGTATCATTTGGTACCTTTTTTCTAAAAGAAAAACTGCTCTTCATCAAGAGCAGTCTGGTTTTTACGTAAAATATTCAATGCGTGCCTGAGGAAACAGTCGGGCAATTTCACTTTCCAAATGGGCCTGCAACGCCTTTGCTTGAATGTCAGGATAGACATACTTCCCTTTCCCATATTTCCCCCATTTGTACTTGCGCTCTTCTTCCTTCATTTCCAACTTCGTTTTCGGATAGCGCTGGAGGATCAAGCTTTTAGCGATCTTGGTAAAACGGTGCTGGATTAGCTCGAACGTCAAATCCTCCATCGCTTCGGGAACCAACTGCGAACGCAGTCTTTCCAGCAAATCGGTATACCCCGCTTCCCATCCGTCAAACCAATACAAAGGCGCTAAAATAAAGCCGAGTGGATAACCGGCCTTGGCTACCTTCCCTGCTGCCTCCAGTCGCTGATCAAAGCTGGAGGTGCCTGGCTCGAAATTTTTGATGACATAGTCAGCATTCATGCTGAAGCGAAATCGGGTATGCTTGTTGTGCTTGGCATCCAGCAAGGAATCCACGTGATGAAACTTGGTCACGAAGCGCAGCCGCCCAAACTCCTGCTGGCCCATAAACTCAATCGCTCGTTTCAGATTGCCCGTAAGATGCTCAATACTAACCGGATCGGATGTACAGGCTGCCTCAAAACGAGTGATTTCACCCGGGCGTTCTTGGATGTACTTCTCGGCCTTCTCTAGAATCTCATCTGTATTGACGTACACCCGAACATAAGGCTTTGTCCCGATATTTGTGTTCAAATAGCAATAGTGACAGTGGGCAGCACATCCCGTAGCCAGTGGAATGGCATATTCTGCGGAAGGCTTGGAGGTCTCAAACTTCAATGTTTTGCGTACCCCAATGACCAAGGTCCGCTTCGCATTCCGATATTTCTCTACTTCTGTATCCCCAGGGATGCCACGGACCTGATTATGGCTGGTCGTCATCTGCATCGGAATTCCTTCCTTTTGAAAACGGCGATACAGCTCTTGACCAAGAGGATAGTTCAGTGCATTTGGCTCGACGAAAATATAATCCGGAACAAACAGCTTGCTGCCTTTCTGCTCCGTCTTTTCAGGTCTTTCCAAAAGGGTCGTACCCATAGCTATCATCCCCCTTCATCTAGTATGCCCGTGCCATTCGACTGGACGTAAGGGGAAGTATGGCTGTGCCCGTTATTTTAGGGTGTTCTTAAAATCGCGTAGCAGCGCCTTTGCTTGCTCCTGTTGAGCTAGCGGTACTTGCAGTGTATAGACATGTCCTGCTTTTTTGGTCTGTCTGAACAAAAGCCTGACTCGAATTCCTTTCATTTCTAAATAACGCCGACATTCCTGAGCAATCCGCGGGAGGCCATACGATTCATGAATCGTAACCCATTTGATCCACATGCACCTGCACCCCATCCTTACACACTTCTTTCTTTTACAGTAAGCAGTGGACAGGCGATTGGTTCAAAAAAACAGCTTGGCTGGCAATTAATGAAAACCGTTTTGGTACCTGCGCCGTCTAATGCTAGAGGAGGGGAAAAAGTGAATCTGGAACAGCTCGTTTCGTGCGCAAAAGATGGGGATGATGATGCCTTTTTTCAACTCGTCAGCCTTCATAAAGAACAACTGTATAAAATCGCCTACGCCTTTCTTCGTAACGAGACAGATGCATTAGAGGCCATTCAGGAAGCGACGTGCCGTTCCTATCTCAAGCTGGCACGATTGAAACAGCCTGCGTATTTTCGTACATGGCTGACTCGCATCCTTATTCATATTTGTCTGGATGAGCAAAAGCGCCGAAAACGGATCATCTTGGATCCCATGGAAGAGGACGTCGAAAGTCGTGCAAGTATTCCTATGGATGATCAAAATGTCGAGCGTATTCAAATCGAAGAGGCTCTCGCTCGTCTCAATCCAAATTATCGTCACATCATTATTTTGAAATATTTTGAAGATCGGACGATACGCGATATTGCAGAGGTACTCGGTCATCCGGAAGGCACGATCAAAACATGGCTACACAAAGCTTTGGGGGCACTCCGCAAAGATCTCGGGAAAGGCTGGTGAGCTTTATGCTTGAGAATGAAAAAAAGAATGCGGGTCCATTCATGATTCCCGCTGAGATTGATCAATACATTCGGAATGGGATGGAACAGGCAAAAGAGCTGCGTCAAAATCGGAGCCGCAATCGGTGGATTCGCATTGGTTCCAGTCTGGTTGCTTGTCTGTTCATTTTCGTGTTTATTTTTTCCGTTCGCCTTTCACCTGCTGTTGCCGCTTATGTCAGCTCGATTCCGGGGATGGAGAAGATCGTTGAGTTTCTTCGGGATGATAAAGGCTTGCAAAAGGCAGCAGAACACAATCTTGTCCAAAATATTGGCGCCAGCGGTTCACTTGAGGGTGTCACTTTTACGATTGATCAGGTATTAGCAGATGAAAAACGGATGCTCCTCTTCTATACACTGAAGAATGATCTCCCCGATAAAGAAGTAGCACTTCACAAAATCGAGTTGTTCGATCAATCTGGAAAGGAGTGGGAGCACGGTGTTTCCTGGTCCGGCATGGGCAGCGAAGACCCTGTGATCCGAAACCGTATTGATATTGTCATCAACGAAGCTACCGAAATACCTCATGTAATGACAGCAAAGGTTACGCTGGAAATCGATCATATCAAACAAGATACTCCCCTATCGATTGACTTTGTGGTCGACAAAAGCAAGTACAAGACTTTTGAGAAAAAAGTGTATCCGGTGATGAAGGAAGTCACGGTTGACGGACAGCGGTTTACGATTGAACAAATTGCAGTCTTTCCTACACAAACAGAAGTGAGTATCCGATTTGACCCGGCCAATAAAAAGCATGTCTTTGATTTTGATAAATTAAGACTTGAGGATGAAAAAGGGCAGACGTTTGCTTTTTGGGGGAATGGCGTTCCTGTTCGTGATAACGGAGAAAACGGAAGGATATACCATCTAGAGAGCATTTATTTTGTGGAACCAGAAAAGCTCTACCTGAAAACAGATGGCATTCGAGCTTTGGACAAAGATCAATTACAAATCGTGATTGATGCGAAGACAGGTACACTCACAGAAGTACCGGATGATCGCCTAAAACTAACGGCGCTGCGTCAAGTCGATGATGTGGTGGGCATGGACTTCTCTTTAAAGGTGCCGCCCCAAGATAATCACTCTCATATCTCTCTTGGGTATAACATGACGGACAACCGCGGAAATGAATATGATTATGTGCAAGGAAGCTCCTATTCCACAGAGGATGCATCCATCCAAAACTATTCCGTGCTATTCAAACGAAAAACAAACAAAGGCACGCCTACTCACTATTCTTTTCCTTTGTCCAGCTATCCTGTACGACTTCAAGGTACATTCTCTGTAGAAATCAAATAAAAAATGCCCCATCAGTGATCCGCTTGTATGGCATCGCTGTGGGGCATTCTTTATTTGATAAACTTAATCTACAACCGCCCAGTGATTGGTCGGCCCATGCCCGCCACCTATTTGCGGAGCTGTCTTAATTGCTTCGAAAATAAAGCGATTTGCTTTTTCAACCGCAGTGATGAGCGGTGTATTTTTTGCTAACTCTGCTGTAAGGGCCGCTGAGAATGTACAACCTGTTCCGTGCGTATGACGTGTATGGATGCGCTCATGGGACAGTTCATGGAATGCTGTACCGTCAAACAAAATGTCCACGACTACGTCCCCTTGCATATGTCCACCCTTCATTAGGACATTGCGGGCGCCTAACGCATGTATCGCTTTCGCCCCTTCGCGCATCTCTTCCGTCGTCTCAATTCTCATGCCAGTCAAGCATTCTGCTTCCGGCAAGTTAGGTGTGACGACTTCCGCGAGAGGCAACAATTCTTTTTTCAATGCAACGATTGCCTCATCCAGCAGTAGCTTTGACCCTCCCTTGGCAATCATTACAGGGTCTACCACCAGCTTTTTCAGTCCAAATGCTTTGACCTCTTCCGCAACAGCACGAATAATATCAGCGTTAAACAGCATGCCCGTTTTCGCCGCGTCAGCGCCTAGATCACGCAGCACCTCATGCATTTGCTGTGCAACCGCCTCTGTCGGCAACGGATAAACACCTGCTACACCCAATGTATTTTGTGCGGTGATTGCTGTGATCGCACTCATTCCGTACACACCGAGTTGATGGAAGGTTTTCAGGTCTGCCTGAATCCCAGCTCCCCCACCGCTATCTGAACCCGCTATGGTCAATGCTTTCGCAATCGTGCTCATGATATTCCCTCCTGCTTTCCACCTTTTCTCACCTGAGTATACCATCCGCTCGTCCCATTCGGTATACTAAAGGAATGTTTGCCAACTGTATGAAAAGGGGACCTTCCATGTCATATCGTATCTTTTATTGGTTAACCTTTCTCATTCCAACCATTATCATCGGGGGCTTCGAGTTCATCCGTCATGACTTTTTACTCCCCTACATGTCTATGGAAGCGGGAAATGTATACATTACCCTCTTGACGCTCTTTCTCTCTTTTTTATTCGCCACTTGGATGTTTCACACCCTCAAACAAATGAATGCACGAATTGTCGAGGAACAAGCTCGTCGCGCTGTTTATGAAGAAAGAGAACGCCTTGCCCGCGAATTGCACGACGGGATTGCGCAGTCTCTGTTCTTCCTCAACGTAAAGCTCAAGCAGGGACAATTGGACGATGCCCGGGTCGCTGTTTCTGCCATCGACAATCATGTACGCCAAGCTATTTTTAACTTGCGCTCATTGCCAGAAGAAGGCAGTCTGGATCAACGCCTTGAGAAATGGCTGGCGCAATGGAGCGCTTTATCTGGAATCGACGTTGTCAGCGAATTGCATGTCAACGACGGATTTTTTACTCCCGCCGCAGAAGTACAACTGTTCGGGATCATTCAGGAAGCTTTTGCCAATATTCGCAAGCACTCTCAGGCCAAGCATTCGTGGATTCACCTCACGACGAATGAAACAACTGGCTGGGTTCTCGCCGTTGAGGACGATGGCATTGGGATCTCCAACCCTTCTCCCGATACGAAAAAATACGGGTTGTCCATGATGCGCGAGCGAGCGCGCCAGTTGAACGCATCCATCGACATTCAGTTACGACCGGCAGGCGGTACAATCATCCGCTTATCTTCTCATTCAGGAGGAAAAATACAATGAACGCATACCGTGTATTGATCGCCGACGACCACCCGATGGCTCGTATGGCCATTCGCAGCCTGCTTGATCCCGATCCCTCTTTTGAAGTCATCGGAGAAGCGCAAAATGGCGAGGAAGCTTTTCTCCTATGCGGACAAATACAACCTGACCTTGTGCTCATGGACATCAACATGCCGAAATGGAGCGGACTCGAAGCGACCCGCGAGGTCAAGAAAGCATACCCGCACATCAAAGTTGTCATTCTCAGCGTCTCCGATGACGTTGCTGACCTGATCACGGCCATTCAGTTCGGCGCCCAAGGTTACTTGCTGAAAAATTTAGAGCCTGACGACTGGATTAACTACTTGCATGCCTTGCTCGGCGAGGACAGTGAATTGACTCGCGAAATGGCAACCCGGCTCATGTACCGCTTCCGTCAAGAAGAGGCGACGGATGAAATGGTACCAGATGTTCTGACCCCGCGAGAGCGAGAGATTGTCATGTATGTGGGAGCAGGAAAAACGAATCGGGAAATAAGCGAGGCGCTGATCATCGCAGAAAACACGGTGAAAAACCACCTAAAAAACATTCTCGAGAAGCTGCAATTGGCTAATCGCGTCCAGCTCGCTGCTTATGCGGTTCGCCATCATTTGGTCATCAAATAAAAACATTGCTTTCTGCTCGATCAACTGTCATCCTTAGAAAGATACGTTTTCCACAGACCTAAGAAATGCAGGTGATCCGCATGATCGAAATCAAGACCTCCAAACTAAGCAATGGAGAATTAAATAGAGGTGTATTTGCAACGCAAGATATCCGAAAAGGCGACCTGATTCATGAAGCGCCCGTGCTGCCCTATTTGAACGAAGAGCATGAGCATATCGAGAAAACCTTGCTCGCGGATTATGCATTTGAGTACGGTGCCAATCATACAGCTTTCTTGTTAGGCTATGGCATGCTATTTAACCACTCCTACACGCCAAATGCCACGTATGAGATTAACTTCGATAACCACACGTTTGATTTTTATGCGTATACAGACATTCAAGCGGGTGAAGAAATCTTAATCAACTACAATGGTGATGAGGATTGCGATGATCCTCTCTGGTTTTATGAAGACCAACAGAAAGAAACAGATGAAACCAAATAAGCGTATGCTTTAAAAAGAATGAAAACCCGGAAACAGACACTTGAAAAAGTGACCGTTCTCCGGGTTGTTTTGTGTAACTCTATCTCTCCCATATTATCGGGGCGGGCTTTCGCCTTTTCATGGACGAAGTGTCTTCTCGAAAAAAGACAGCCGCAGACCGGGCTTCACTTCTTTTTGAACGGTCAAGGTAAATCCATGTCTTTCATACAACCGAACGGCCGGTTCATTCAAGGAACCAGTCGCGACGACTAGCTTGCTGCAACCATGCTCGTGGACAGAGGCAAGCAATTGACTCGCGATTCCCTTGCGAAAATGAACAGGATCTACAATCATTCGATGAATATCCAACGTTTCTCCCTCGATCAAAAAAGAAACTGCCCCTGCCATCTCGCCTTCCTCTATGTAGCCATAAAACGTTTCTCCACATATCCTCAGTTGTTCTACCGATTCTTTCAGGGGTGGAATATCTTCCGTACCAATTAGCTCTGCCTCTATACGATAGGCACTTTGCTGCATGTTCCAAAGTTTTTGTACCGTTTGTTCATCCTGTAAATCTAGTCGCACGATCATTTCGGTTTCCCCCACTTTTAACTGCCTGGTACTGATTCAAAGCTATAATACACATAAGGATCTTTCGGTGCAGAGACGGCTTCAACCTGAGAGGCTTTGAGAACGAGCATGTCGTATCCGTCTACTTGACGCAGCTCGAGCTTGCCGCGAACTTTTACCCAGCTGTCCTTTGCCCATTTGTTCGCGTCCTCCTTTTCCACCAAAACACCATAAACACTGGAATCTGCTGTACAGCAGGTGACGGAAAAACGCGCCACGACAAACTGTTGCTTCGTAAAATCAGGCTGCCGATATACAAAGCCCATCGTCTCAAGCTCTTTTCCAGCAAATTCTTTTGCATACAGCTCCATCGTGGTGAGTCCATCCAGGAACACTTTGTCATTCAGTTCAATCACTGGCTGTTTATGTAAAAAGACGGCGATATCCGCGTAAAAGTCACCAAATCCCCCGTTTGAGAATCGCTGCCGCAATTGTTCGTCGTTTGTCGCTTTCACTGGGGGCGTTGCTCCTTGATTGGTATCCTCTGGCTGTGGTTCTACGATTGGCTCGGCATCCTCCTTTACCTCTGCTGACTGCTCCACATTCTCTGTCGCATTCGCATTCGCATTCGCATTCGCATTCGCGTTTGCCGTAACATCCGCCAGCTTTCGTACATCGTTGCTGAGAAGTGTGATTCCCCGCTTCTCCGCTACATCACTGCCAAGAATTTTATCCGGCATGACAAATCCCATCACGATTGGGAGTACAAACAAGCCGTAAACCAAAAGGGAGCCCATGGATGTACGCGGAACTTTATGCTGCTCCTCACAATTGCAATCGTAAACACTACTGCCTACAAAAATTTGCCGAATGCTGACAATTGTCAAAAGGCCCATGATGACGAGCGTGACATAGCTAAACATGTGTAATCGCGGTGCGAGATAGTGACTGAGCGTTTCCGACAGGATCAAATAGGCCAACAACGCTGTAATGCCCGCTAATATCAGACTACGCATGATATGATGACGCTTCAATTTGTTCTGATCCATATTTTCCTCCTTACATCGGCATGAGCATGGTGACGCAAATGACTAAAAGCGTAATAGCCACGACCAGCTTGACAACAAAACCAAATCGAAACGTTCCAAATAGCATCAACGTCGTTTTTAAATCGAGCATGGGCCCGAAAACCAGAAATGCAAGCAACGAGCTGCTTGAAAACGTATTGGCAAAGGAAGCAGCAATAAACGCATCTGCCTCTGAACAAAGCGAAAACAAATACGCCATCCCCATCATGACCAAATTGGAGGTGAGCGGCGTTTGACCGATGTCCATGAGTGTATCTCGGCTGATATACACCTGTAAAAGCGCACTGATAAACGCACCAAACAACAAATATTTTCCCATGTCAAAAAATTCGTCTACCGCGTGGGCAAATGTCGAGGACAGCTTGCCACCCGTCGTTTTTACATGGTCGGCTTCATGATTGATTTGCGATTCCATGCCGAGCCGTATCGGATTTTTTTTAACAAACAGGAAGACAAGCGTGCCCACAATAAGCGCAACAACGAATCCCGCAATGCCCCGGTAGAAAGCCATTTCCGGCTGACGGGCGAAAGCGACATAGGTCGATGACAAAACTACGGGATTCACAATCGGTCCCGCCAATAAGAAAACAATCCCGACTGACAGCGGCATCCCTTTTTGGATCAAGCGCCGAACCACAGGAATAATGGCACATTCACATACGGGGAATAAAAACCCGAGTAACCCGGCAAACGGCAGGGCCACGAGCGGATGCTTCGGTGTCCAGCGCCTCACCTGCTCTTCCGTTACAAACGTCTGGATAAAGGCAGAAAAGAATACACCCAAGAGGACAAACGGGATTGCTTCCAGCCAAATACTAAGGAAAAAGGTTTTCACATCAAGCCACAATGGGGACCACTCTATGCTCCAACCGGAAAACAAGCTGCTGTCTCTGCCCATTGTTAACCAAACGACACTTAGTCCAAGCAAGAGCGCCCCGATTATTTCAACGAGGAACTGGCGAATCTTCAGAATCAAGTGGGAGTTCTCTCCTCTCTATTTGCAAATAGGTATCATTCCTATTTATATATAGGCATCTATATTTCCTTCTTGTCTTTTACTTTTTTTTGCAAGATGAACAGGTTGTACAGCCTTCCCTTCCCTCTGTATCCGTCTTATAATGGTGAAAAATGGAACGGGTCGGGGTGAATGAAATGAGCGAAGACATTCAACGCATTCCCACTGATTTAGAGGTTTGTGAAGTACAGACGATCGATGAAGAAAAAGTAAACAGGCTTCGCCCCAGAATGATGGAAACGGAAGGTGTCGCCCCTCTCTTTAAGGCTCTCGCAGACGATACGCGAGCAAAAATCATTTACGCGCTGGCTCTAGAAGGAGAGCTATGCGTTTGTGATGTCGCAGCAACCATCAATAGTTCGATCCCTAATACGTCTCACCATCTGCGCTTGTTAAAAAATATGGGTCTGGCCCGGTACCGCAAAAACGGCAAGCTCGTCTATTACTCGCTCGATGATGATCATGTCCGTCATTTAATCATGTGTGGAATTGAGCATGCTGCCGAATTGAAACAGTCAAAACCGTAAATTCACTGGCTACACGCAGGTCCGTCACTATGAGTGACGGTTTTTTTTGCTGATGTTCAAAATAACATTCAAATAATTACTTGAATATAATAATGACTATGGTATGATTTAGTTAATCCTTACCGAAAGAAGGCCCAAATCATGAACGACTATGACGTCATCGTAATTGGAGGGGGGCAGGCAGGACTTGCTCTCGGATATGCACTCAAGCGTAAAAATCGCCGTTTTGTCATCTTGGAGCAACATACACGGATTGGTGATAGTTGGCGACAGCGCTACGATTCACTGGTGCTTTTTACACCACGTAAACATAATCAACTCCCTGGTCTTGCGTTTCCGGGGGAGCCGAATACACTCCCGAACAAGGATGAAGCGGCGGAATACTTGGAATTGTACGCCAAACATTTCGAATTGCCTGTCATGCTGGGTACAACTGTTATGGAGCTCAGCAAGGTTGATTTCAGCTTTCAGATACGGACACAAGACAGTTTGCTCTACGCTAAACAAGTCGTTATCGCGACTGGACCATTTCATACTCCGTTTATCCCAGCTATTGCGAACAACTTGAACCACACCGTTAATCAACTGCACACTTCGCAGTACAAGAATGAGAGCCAGCTCATCGACGGCACGGTCCTCGTCGTTGGCAGCGGCAACTCAGGAGCACAGATTGCGGTAGAGCTCGCCGCCCATCGACCCGTTATTTTTTCACAGGGAGAATCACGCTCTTACTTGCCAATCTTCATTTTTGGAAAACCTATATTTGATTACATGAAGATACTGGGGTTACTCGATGCTCACCACTCCACCTGGCTCGGCAAGAAAATGCGTAGCTCACCCGATCCGATATTCGGTTACAAAAAGCAAGTCCGCGAATTGTCCAGAACCGGAGCATTGCGATTGGTTCCCCGAGCCGTACAGATGAACGGAAATACCGCTACTTTTGCAGATGGAACACAAGCAACGTTCAACAACATTTTGTGGGCTACCGGTTTTCGACCGAACTACGATTGGCTAAACGTTCCAAACGTGCTCGATTCCCATGGCCGACCAATTCATCAACGAGGGATAACAAAGGTTCCTGGTCTATCGTTTCTCGGGCTACCTTGGCAGCATACAAGAGGATCAGCGCTTATGGGCGGTGTCGGGAATGACGCGCTTTATTTAGCAGAGCATCTATAAATCATTCGTTTGATAAGGAGGACACAATCATGGGCTTTCATCATCACGATCATGGAGATGGTCACGATCACCATCACCACGGAAAAGGAGCCAGTAAACGAGCTCTTCTCATTTCTTTCCTCATCATTGCTGTATTTTTAGTTGTAGAAACCATCGGGGGCTTCCTCACCAATAGTTTGGCGTTGCTCTCTGATGCTGGGCATATGTTAAGCGATGCATTAGCGCTTCTGTTGAGCTTGATCGCGGTTCATTTCGCTGCACGACCACCTTCTGCCAAGAGAACCTTCGGGATGAAACGCTTTGAAATCTTGGCAGCACTGACCAATGGTGTGACACTTGTACTGATTTCCTTGTTCATTTTCTGGGAAGGGTTCCAACGCCTGTGGAATCCACCTGAGGTTGCCAGCGGCTCCATGATCATCATCGCCAGCGTAGGTCTTTTGGCAAATATTGCGGCCGCCATTGTACTCATGCGTGGCGATACCAAGAACAACGTCAATGTCCGCAGTGCCTATCTCCATGTTCTCGGCGATCTTCTCGGTTCTGTCGGTGCAATCGTTGGTGGTATCCTGATGTGGGCTTTTGACTGGTACATTGCCGACCCGATCATCAGTATCGTCGTGGCTGTCCTGATCATGCTGAGTGCATGGCGCGTAACGAAAGAATCCGTCAATATTTTGCTGGAAGGCGCTCCTTCACGGCTGGATACGACAAAAGTAGAAGAGCGACTCAGTCAGCTGCCTGGAGTTATCAAAGTGCATGACCTCCATATTTGGACGGTTACTTCCGGATTTGATTCCCTGACATGCCATCTGGTTGTCGAGGACGATTTGCCTAGCTACCCTGTGTTAAATGACGCGCTTGCCCTTATGGAAAAAGAATTCGGCATTACACACGCGACAATTCAGATTGAGAACTCGTCTACTACACACGGTGACTTACATTGCCAGGCAACAGCCGATTTCCACGATCATAACCATGACCATGATCACGACCATGCGCATGATCATAAACAACATAGCCATTCCTAACAAAAAACCCATCTCCCGACATTTTCGAGAGATGGGTTTTTCTTGTGATTAATCTTCCATGGTAGACAGGTCACCAGTTGGTAGACCTAATTCCCACGCTTTCAAGACGCGGCGCATGATTTTTCCGGAACGCGTTTTTGGCAACTTGTCACGGAATTCAATTTCACGAGGAGCAGCATGTGCAGCCAGTCCTTCTTTCACAAACTTGCGAATTTCATCCATCAACGCTTCACTTGGCTCATAGCCAGCTCGCAGCGAGATGAATGCTTTGATAATTTCACCACGTACCGGATCTGGTTTGCCAATGACGCCCGCTTCCGCTACTGCTGGATGCTCCACGAGCTTGCTCTCTACTTCAAACGGACCGACTCGCTCACCGGAAGTATTGATCACATCATCAATACGGCCTTGGAACCAGAAGTAACCTTCTTCATCCTTGTATGCAGAATCCCCGGACACGTACCAGCCTGGGATGCTGAAGTATTCTTCGTACTTCGCTGGGTTGTTCCAGATTTGTCTCATCATGGATGGCCAACCTGTACGGATAGCCAGATTCCCCATTCGATTCGGTGGCAGCTCATTTCCACGGTCGTCAATAATCGCTGCATAAATACCTGGAAACGGCTTACCCATCGATCCCGGCTTGATCGCCATACAGCGATAGTTAGAAATCAGCTGAGCACCCGTTTCCGTCATCCACCAGTTGTCGTGAATGCGTTGATTGAACACGCGCATACCCCAGTGAACGACTTCAGGATTGAGTGGTTCGCCAACGCTCAGGACGTGACGCAGACTGGATAAGTCAAATTGCTTGACGAGTTCATCCCCTGCCCCCATGAACATGCGGAACGTAGTCGGAGCACTGAACCAAATGGATACTTTGTTTTTCTCAATGACTTTATACCAGTCTTCGGGAGTAAAACGTCCGCCACGTACGACAATCGTTGCTCCATTCAACCAAGGTGAAAAAATGCCGTAAGAAGTACCCGTTACCCAGCCTGGGTCTGCTGTGCACCAATAAATATCATCCTCTTGCAAGTCGAGAATCCATTTCCCAGTTTGGTAGTGCTGGATCATGGCATTGTGAACATGCAGAACACCCTTTGGCTTGCCCGTTGAGCCTGAGGTGTAATGTAGGATCATTCCATCCTCACGATCAACCCATTCGATTTCCAGCTCGGTGGAGGCTTCTTCCATTGCTTTTTCAAAGCTGATGTGACCTTCTTTTAGCTCCTCTTCTGCCCCTACAACAATCACATGTTTTAATGCAGGCAGGTCGCTTACTGGAATGCGTGGCAAGAGTGCAGGTGTCGTAACAATCGCAACTGCTTCGCTATTTTCCAAACGATCACGCACAGCCGCTTCCATGAACGCTTCGAACAGCGGCCCTACGATTGCGCCAACCTTAATCGTGCCTAAAACGCTTACATAAAGCTCGGGCGAACGCGGCATAAAGACGAATACGCGGTCCCCTTTCACAATGCCCAGATTCCGCAAAACATTTCCGAATTTATTGGATAACTCGCTTAATTGCGCGAAAGTATAAGTCTCGTCTCTCGTCGCATTGCTGTACATCAAAGCGATTTTGTCTTTCCGATCAGTAGCGAGATGTCGATCAATGGCTTCGTACACCATGTTCACTTTCCCAGTCTCATACCAAGAGAATTGCTTCTCCACATCTGACCAATCAAAACTCGCATATGTTTCGTCATAATTTTCCAGATTAAAAGGGCCTTCCGTTGCTGGAATTTTCTCCACGTTCATGTCTTCACTCTCCCACTCAACATCGTTTTTCTCACTACACAACATTCATAATATTTCTACACTTTTCGAGTAATTCCTCCTGCCAGAACCTACTTATTCGATTGCGAACATTTTCTTGTATAATGACGGTACTCTACTGCAAAGGAGATGGCTGTCCATGATGTTCTGGCTTATGTTACTTGGGGCTATCGCCTTGTTGCTTTTTCGAGCCTATCGCAATACATTTGATGTTCAAATAAAAGAAGTAGCGATACCCTTACAAAAATCCCGGCACCTTCAACAACCGCATGAGTTTGAGCCGATTTCCATCTTACATTTGTCTGATTTGCACATGGAAAACTTATCTGTACTGCCCCAGCGCATTGTCGCTGACTTTTCGCAGCGACAGGTAGACCTGATTGCCATTACTGGTGACTTGCTCGACCGTGAAATAAACATTCCGAAGGCAGTTGCTTTTGTACAATGCCTCCAGCAATTACAGCCAGCACTCGGAATTTATGTAGTTTTTGGGAATCACGACTACGTTCTTACCCCTTTCAAGCTCGCACAGTTGAAATCGGAGTTAGAACGTATTGGCTGTCGTGTTCTTATTAACGAAAATGAAACTGTCTATCACAAGGGGCAGCCCCTGCACATTATAGGTGTGGATGATTTCAGCACGCGCCATAGCAACCTGGCCAAGTCTTTCTTCGGTGTACCCGAGACAGGAGCAAGGCTCGTCTTAACACATGATCCTAATATCGTTTTGCACATGAAAGAGTATGCTTACGATTATTTGTTGTCAGGGCATTTTCACGGAGGACAGATCCATTGGCCTCGCCCCTTTCATCTCGCAACGATGGGGAAACTGCCTAAGCTGAATATCGTGAAAGGTCTTCACGAGATGGATGGTCGACCCTTTTACATCAGTGAGGGCCTGGGGCAAACAGGGGCAAACATCCGTCTGCGTTCCCGTCCCGAGATTACGTTGCATGTATTGGGCAGTGATGCTCCATTTAACGAGATGGCCGCTCCAGCTGTTGCTCTACAAGAAACAGCTGCCACGCTCGCCCTCGACTAAGGTATAATAGCCTTACTTTCGTGTCGAGATGGGGGTCACCTTGTGGAAAAATGGAAGAGAGATGTCGAGCACATCCGACAAGCGACAAATTTACCTATCGAATATGTACAAGTCTCACAAACAGAAACAGCACAAGCCCAGCAGGATTGGCTAAAAAATGGCTGGGAGCAAGTAGCCCTCCATTCGAGTAACGATGTGATGACATTCATCCTTATCGAAACGGCATCATGGCATACTTCAGCCCGAGCGTTGTTGGATCTGATTTTTCCTCATGTGGATGATCCAGCAACGCTTCCCCTCCCAAAACAGATATCCAATTGGCTCTTGAGCATTGTCTCTGGCTCCCCTGTTGCAATCCCTGCTCAACTGGAAGCAAAATGGCCGTGGAAAGAAGCGCGCGTCTCCTTTTTATTAGAGCGATGCAGACCGGATCGCAAGGGCAAGGGAGAATGGGATTCCTTGCAGCCCTTGTTGCATGATTTTTTTGAAGGAGTACCCGATTTCATTCCGTTGACGCAAACACATGCCCTTCTCATCGTCCCTGTCTCCATGCTCGATCATCAAAAAACGGCTTCAGAGCTTTTAGAGTGGGCATCAGGCCTGCATGATCTCATTTCGATGGAATGGATGGAGTCCGTTCGCCTTGTTGTCGGATCGCCACTCACGAGTCCACTTGCATTGGGCGACACTCTTTTGCGGCAATTATCACTCGCCCGTGCCCTTCAATCCTATCGACCACAAATGATGGTCGCTGGGGACTGGTCTTATCCGTTAGAACGATGGGCAGCTTCTCTCCCAAAAGAAATAGCAGCCGCTATCGCCAACGAGCTGGCCGCTGCCATAACCATTCCGCACATGACAGATGAACAATTGGAAACATTAGATACGTTGTTCGCCAGACAATTGAATGTAAGCGATACAGCACGGCAGCTTTTCCTTCACCGGAATACACTGTTGTATCGATTGGACAAGCTGACGGAACAAACCGGATTAGACCCGCGATTGTTTCCTGATGCCGTCATGCTTCAGCTCTACCTTCTCTTTCGTCAAAATTAACAAAACATTTTGTATATACTGTCCATATCCAGCTTGCAAGTGAATTGGTACCCTATCCTTACAGTCATCAAAGAATTTGCTCTCTTCACAAACCCGAGGAGGTGCCTTTTTCATGGCAAAGGTAAGTCTTTCCCACATTTATAAACGATATGGAAACAACGTTACGGCAGTTGACAATTTTCACTTAGAAATTCAAGATCGCGAATTCCTCGTTCTAGTCGGACCATCTGGTTGTGGAAAATCTACCACGCTGCGCATGATTGCAGGTCTGGAAGAGATTTCGGAAGGTGATTTATACATAGGCGATCGCCGTGTCAACGATGTGGCTCCCAAAGATCGCGACATCGCCATGGTTTTTCAAAGCTATGCACTCTATCCGCATATGAATGTATACGAGAATATGGCTTTCGGCCTGAAATTGCGCAAATTCTCCAAATCCGATATTGATAAGCGAATTCAAGATGCAGCTCGAATCCTCGATATTTCGCATTTGCTAGACCGCAAGCCAAAAGCGCTGTCAGGGGGACAAAGACAGCGTGTCGCATTGGGTCGCGCGATCGTACGGGAACCGCAAGTATTTTTGATGGATGAACCGTTATCCAACCTCGATGCGAAGCTGCGTGTACAAATGCGCACGGAAATTTTGAAACTGCATCAACGCTTGAATACCACGATCATTTATGTGACGCACGATCAAACGGAAGCCATGACCATGGGAGACCGGATCGTCGTCATGAAGGACGGCCTTATCCAACAAGTGGCAACCCCGACTGAAATCTACAATCATCCAGTCAATCTGTTTGTAGCGAGCTTCATCGGCTCGCCTGCGATGAACTTTGTGAAAGGGAATCTTTCCGAGAAAGACGGCGCACTCTATTTTGATGCGCAAAATATTCATGTACGCTTCCCGGAAGATAAAGCAAAGACTTTACGGGAAAAAGGTTATGTAAACAAGCAGGTTATTTTTGGTATTCGCCCTGAGGACATTTACAGCGACGCTTCATTTATGGAAGCAAATCCATTTGAGAGCTCGCTGGAAGCAGAAGTTGAAGTCGTAGAAAACATGGGTTCCGAATTGTACGTCTATTTCCACAATATCGGGGATACCCAGATGGTAGCGCGCGTGGATTCTCGTGAAGCGCTAAAACCAAAGATGAAGGTAAAACTAGCGATGGATCTTGCCAAATGTCATGTATTTGACAGCGAGACAGAAGTAGCTGTATTCTAATAGCGATATGAGAAGGAGTGTCCCATCCGGCATTCCTTTTCCTATTTTTTTGTGCAAAACCTTTATAGAGAGAACAACTAGAGGTAGCGTGGAGAGGAGCGGATAAGAAGTGGCTTATCAAATCGTCTTTTTTGACATTGACGGAACCTTACTGAACACCGATCACATCATTCCACAAACAACGGTGGACGCCGTACAAACATTAAAACAAAACGGTGTCCATGTCGCGATCGCAACCGGTCGAGCTCCTTATCATTTGATGCCAATCGCTGAGCAGCTTGGCATTGAGACATTCGTGGGCTTTAACGGGTCGTATGTGAAGAGCGAAGGGACGATCATCCATCACACGCCAATTGCTACAGATACATTGGCAAAACTCGAACAAATGGCTGAGGGTCATTCTCATCCCATGGTATTTTTGAGCGCAGATCACTGCTATGCCAATGCCATGGACCACCCACATATCATCGAGTCTTTTGATTGGTTGCGACTGGAATCCCCGGCATATCGCCATCGCTATTGGGAGCAAAAACCGATTTATCAAGCATTTCTTTACTGTGGCGCTGATGAATCGAGATACACGGGTGAATTCCATGACGTCTCTTACATTCGTTGGCATGAACACTGCATGGATATTTTGCCCCCAAACGGCTCCAAGGCAAAAGGAGTTGAAGCCGTCTTAAAACATTTTGGACTAACTCCTGCGGATGCTGTTGCCTTTGGAGACGGATTGAACGACAAAGAGATGCTCTCCTATGTTGGCATGGGCGTAGCGATGGGTAATGCTCATGAAGAGCTGAAGCCGTTCGCCAATATGATTACGCGCCACGTAAACGATAGTGGCATCCAACATGGCTTAGCAAAGCTTGGTTTAATCTAGACACGTTAACTGTAAGCTATTTCCTTCATAATCACTCCCTTCATGTGCACGCTATAGACAACAGCACTGGAGGGAGTGAGTTTTTTTGCGCGTCTGGCCTTTTGTTGCCGTTGTTGCCTTGGTCGGTCTCGTAGTTGTCCCGTATCGGATGAATCAGAATGCAGAACAAGAAATGCGCGAACCTCATCCCCGCGTGACATCGGTTCAAGCGAGAATTCCTCGTATTAACTACATTGAACAGGTGAAAGACATTCGTCGTGACCTGGAGAAAAAAAGCCATATTCAAACGCTTCATCATAACCAGCGTGATCGCAGTCATTATGTAGAAAATGAAGTCGTCGTGCGCTTTTCACCACGCCCCAAGCAAGAAAAAATTGATCAGCTCGTTTCTTCTTTAGATGCCAAGATCAAACGTGATTTTGACAAATTTCTCATTATCAAATCAAAGAGCATGACTACCAAGCAGCTCATGAAAAAACTGGCTGAACATCCTGACTCCGTATTTGCCGAGCCAAATTACCTCTTACTCCCGAACGTGAAACCAAACGATACGTATTACAAAGAATACCAGTGGAACCTTCCTCTAATTGGCATGGAGCAAAGTTGGGACGTTAGCGAAGGCAGCAGTGATGTCATCGTTGCAGTCGTCGATACAGGTGTGGATATGAAGCATCCAGAATTTGCTGGTAAGCTAGTCAAAGGCTACAACGTTTTGGATGGCAGTAACAAACCTGAGGATGATAATGGTCATGGAACCCACGTTTCGGGCGTCATTGCCGCGAAAACGAACAACGCAGATGGTATAGCCGGGATGTCCTGGAAAAGCAAGCTCATGCCGATCAAAGCCATTGGCGCAGACGGTTCGGGATCAGCCGTGGACATCGCACAAGGCATTTATTGGGCGACAGATAACGGAGCGGATGTCATCAACTTGAGTGTAGGCAACTACACCTCCTCTGCTGCTCTGAGGGAAGCTTGTCGCTATGCCTTTGATAAAAATGTCGTGTTAGTCGCGGCTTCCGGAAACGATGCGAGTGATCAGCCTAGCTTTCCTGCTGCCTATGATGAAGTTCTCGCCGTTGCCGCTGTCGATCATCGTAAAGAACGCGCTGATTTTTCCAACTTTGGTGATTATGTGGATGTATCTGCTCCTGGGGTCGATATTCCGAGCACGTACATTTCTAGCGACTATGCCTCGCTATCAGGTACTTCGATGGCGTGCCCTCATGTCGCTGCACTCGCTTCGCTCATCCGTTCCATTCATCCCAATATGAATACCAAAGATGTGATGAATCTCATTAGACAATCCTCGACTGACCTCGGTGCTCCTGGGCACGATCAGTTATACGGATACGGTATGATCAATGTGAACCAGGCTCTTCGCCAAGCCCAACCGGCCGAGCGAGTCAAAACAGAACAACCTCCGAAAACAATCGGCGGCTTGCTTAATAAGTTTTTTCAACGTCTGCGCTTTGGTGGGCAATAAGTTCAGTGAACAAAAAGGCTTACAAAAAGATAAAAATAAAAAAGGTGGTCGAATCCACCTTTTTTCCCTTTATATGTAGGCACGAATCTTTTAAGCTCGTGCTTTTTCTTGTTGCATTTGTTTTTTCGCAATATAGTCTGTCTCATAATACTGCAAATCATTACGCATCTGTTCGAACACTCTGGACAGGGACAAGGTCAACTGCTGCAATTCAAGGGTGACCTGCTTGCGGAAAACGATACAGTCCTGACCCGTATAGGCCAACCGCCCATCCTCTTCGTAAACCTCACCTTTGGGATAATAGAAGTTATTTATACAGGTATGGTATACCTGATACAATACTTCCTCGGCAAACTCCTCATGAAATCGTGCACGCCGGAGGGATACTCCCAGCCTTTCGTATGCATTTTCGCAGTAAACCAAAAGGTGGCGCAAGTCGGAAAGATAGTTACGGTAATACGTTTCAAATTCTTCAGGATCACCTGATGCGGATACGAGACCAGCTAGGGTAACCTGATTCAAAAAACGTTCCACTTCCATGCTGACCTTTTTCAACTTGGTGTACGTCTCCTCGCACAATTGCTTTAGATGAGTCGCTGACATAAAGTCCCCCTAATGTTGAAGAATCTGCCTTTTTTATAATAAGTATAAAGGAAAGATTATTTATTACACAAGGGTTATTTTTATACAACCAGACCGCTTCACAAGATGATAGATAGCATCGTATAAGCGCAAATAAGGCTACGCCAAAGGTTTAGCGTAGCCAAGTTATCCTATTCAATTGCCATTTAAACCGCCGTTTGCTCACTAACTTTTCCCTTCATTTTCCTTATCTGCAACAAATAAATGAGATAGGCTGCGAACAACCCGATGAGAGTCATGAAGCCGAGAACGACAAAGTCATTCATGACAGCTGACAGACCATGTCCCTTCGTCAAGATCTCTCTGACACCATTCAAGAAATACGTCAGCGGCAAAGATTTTGCAATCGCGACAATTCCAGTCGGCATCGACATGAGTGGCCAAGTATAGCCAGATAACATAAACGAAGGTACTGCAATCATCATCCCGATCTGAGTAGCTTGGAGCTGGCTGCTGGACACAAAGGAGATGGCATAACCAATAGCCAATACCGCCAAGTTAAACATGGTAGCCAGTAGCATCAGGTCGAACGTGCTTCCGTAATAAGGGATATCAAAACCTTTTAACATCAGTGTAAACGCTAGGAACATGTTGAGGGTTCCTGCCAGAAAGTACGGCAACAATTTGCTCGCCGTGATCGCAAAGAAGCTATGGCGAGAGAGTGTAGCCTTCCAGGTACCCTCTTCTTTTTGTTGGGCAACCGACAATACGATTCCGAGAAACAGCACTTGCTGTAGCACTGTACCTGCGAGTCCGAATACCATGAAGGACAAATAGCTGAAGGTCGGGTTATACAGCACTCTGTATCGATAGTCGATACCCGTAAACATGTTTTTCCCTTTTTCTCCCCATCCGCCAATTGCTTCCATCTTCTTCAGCGTGGTTCCTGCTGAAACAGATTTAATCGCTGTATTCGCCGCTCGAACTGCCGTATTCGAGATCATGATGTTGCTGCCGTCGATAACAGTCAGTACCTCTGCCTCTCTCCCAGCCTTCACATCCTTTTCTAATCCTGCAGGAATGATCAGGGCGATATTTGCTTCGCCCTTGTCAACCAATTTCATTGCTTCTTCTTCTGTTCCTACAACGGACGTGATCCGAAATGTATGATCGACCTCAAAGGCGCGATAGAGCTCACGACTCAATTCGGTTTGATCGGCATCCACCATCACAGTAGGGATCTCCATCACTTTTTTCTCACTGTACAGAAAACCGAACATTGTTAAATAAATCAACGGAACGAGGAAGAGAATATTACGAATGGTTTTGTTTGCAAAAAGATTTTTCCATTCGCTCCAGAACAGGTGAGAGAAACTATTCACCATTACCAGCTCCTTCAAGTTGCCACTCAACTGTCAGGCCTGGACGCAATTCCGGATCGGACACCAACAGCTTCACTTGGAAGGAACGAATGTCACGATCACCGAGTTCTTGTGTCGCTTTTTTTACGGCAAAGTCAGCAGCAGGAGCTACAGTAACCACTTTGGCATCTACTTCTCTGTTCAGGGCTGGGACAAACAATTTCACTTGATCGCCTGATTTCACATTCGCGAGCATGTATTCATTCACATAAAATTTGACATAGTTGTCTGATTTCGTTTGGAGCGTCAAAACGGTGAAACCTTGCGAAACCAGCTCTCCCTTTTGAACGGCAACTGCTTTTACAATTCCGTCTACTGGCGCTGACAGCTTGGTGTTGTTCACATAGGCTTCCATTTCAGCCAGCGCACCTTTTGCCTGCATGACGTTCGCTTCTGCGGATTTAACATCCAGCTCCTTCAAGCCTACTTGGCCTCTCCCTGCTACAGCTTGGTTGTATGCAGCTTTTGCTTGATCCAGTTGTGCTTGTGCGGCATCGACCTGCTCTTTGCGCGATCCAGTTTGAGCCATTTTCAACTGTTCTTCTGCTGCTTTAAACTCCGCTTGCGCCTTGTCTGCTTGCATCTGAGCCTCTTCCACTTTCACTTGTGGAACAGCACCCTCCGCCATTAATTTTTTCATTCTTTCCAAATTCGTCGCGGCAATTTGATTCGAAGTTTGTGCTGCTTGTAATTTCGCTTTGAGCTGCGTAATTTCTTCCGAACGCGCCCCATTTCTGTTCGCATCAAGCTGTGCTTGCGCCGAGCTGACTGCTGCTTTTGCTTGGTCGACTTGAGCATTGCTGGAGTTATCCGTCACAGATACTCCTTTTTTCGCCTGATCAAGCTTGACGAGAGAGAGCTTGTAAGCAGCTTCAGCCTGCTCTTTCTTCGCGAGAATCTCCGCGCTGTTTAGCGTGGCAACGACTTGCCCTGCCTTTACTTCGTCTCCTTCTTTTAGGGAGAGCTGTTCGATGGAACCGCCCATTTTAAAAGAGAGATCTACCTCTGTTCCCTCGATTACACCTGCTAATTTCGTTGTGTTCTTACCAGCCATGCTACTCACATTTGAACCAAACAATACGGTTCCAAGTACTGCAATACTGACTACAAAGCTACCTATACCGATCCATGCACGTTTGTTCATCTGTCTTCTCCTCTTGTTTTACGTTTCTCTAGACGTTATTTGGTTTAAAACATTCCTGAAAGCATGTAACGAAGCGTCTGTTTATCTGCGGCACTGTTCACTGGCTCTTTGCGAAATTGCTTGCGAAGCACGGTAAAACCAACCATGCCGAACAATGCAGAAGCGAGTGTACGAATATCGATATCTGCCCGGATATACCCTTGCTGCTGCAATTCCAGCATGTGTGACTCCATTGTGCTGAAATAGCCACCTAACAGATTGCCAACCATCCTGTCGCGCTGTCCATCTCCTGAGAAGGCACTCAGCAACAGGAAACACAAATCTTGATTCTCGGAAAAGAAGCGAAGATGCTCATCCAGCACATTCAGAATGCGATCCTCCAAGGAAAGCTCTTCATTTTGCATTACATTATCTACATGGTAAATCAGCATCTTCACGCCTTTTTCTATCACGTACAAAAACAGCTCTTCCTTTGTGGAAAAGTGATAATAGAGTGTTCCTTTTGCCACCTGCGCCATTTCCGCGATTGCATCCATGGTCGTTTCGCTATATCCCAATTGGGCAAATGCGGTTAAAGCTCCATTTGCAATTTGATCTTTTTTGGATGGTGCCATCACTCCTGTCCCCTTTCAATTTTTTGAACTGACTGGTCAGTACAAAGATTATATTACGAATACTTCCTAGTTTTGTCAAGCAGCCATTCCTTCTATGTACAAAAAAAGATCGCTTTGTGGGCGATCTTTTACTTCTCGATAATTTGAAGGTATGTTTCCATGGTTGCAGGCATTGGCGCGACACCGAGGCCCTCCCTCAGTTTTGCTACACATTTTTCGTACCAGCGAATGGCCTGTGTCCGATTATTTTGCTGATAATACACAGTCATTAGTAAACGGTACGACTCCTCCCAGCAATCATCCACCCGCAGAATCGCTTCACACCAGCGGATTGTTTTTTCCAATTGCCCATCCTCTAGCATGATTTTGGCTACCCTCTCTGCTCCGCGTAAAAACAGTGCCTGCACTCTCTCACGCTCTTCTACGCACCAATCCTCATAACGGCATTCCGGCATGTAATCGCCCAAATAATACGCAAGCCCTTTTTCCAAAAGGATGGCTCCCTGACGCCGGTCTGATTCTGCCAAGCCCAATGTAACGAGCTTTTCGAATTCCTCGACGTCCATATGGTAGCCCGATGCCAGATTGAAACCGTAAGAGCTGCCATGGCGTTGAATGAAGAATGTATCTGTTCTGGCGGCACGATCTGGCTCGAGGGCTTTGTTCAACGCATTCAACGACACTTTAAAATCGCGGATTGCCGCTTCCTCGATACTGTCTGGCCAAAGTCGGTTCATGATTTCTTCCCGGGCTAACAAATGATGTCTCTTCGTTAATAAAAGCTGAAACAACAGCTTGGCTGTCCCACGCTGCCATGCCTTTTCGCTCAGTTCCTGCTCTCCCAGCCATACACGGAATGCACCAAGCGTCTGAATACGAAGGGTATAGCCGGGGTGGAAGGTCACGTTTTGCAAGCCCAAATCATTTAACAGCTGAGAGACGTAATCCGGTGATACCTTCCGTCGCTCTGCCTCAATCAAAATTGGCATAAGCTGCTGTACATCATGTGGGGTAAGCAGGGTCGGTCGCTGCAAAAGGAATTGATATTCACCGGACTTCATCAAGGACAGAGCTTGCGTCACCGCAGGTACAAACAAATCCCATTGTTTTTTGCGATAAGCCAAGAAGCTCAGCCATAATTGACAAATGACTACACTGTAGCTATCCCCGCAGTGACTAAGTCGGTCGGCACAGTCGATAAAGGTAGCCCATGCTTCCTCTTCTTTACCGTATTTGGCGTATGCAATCCCAATCGCCATCCGTACCAGACTGCCTAACCAGTCGTCGCGCATTGCCTCTGTCTCTTGTATCCCCCTGTTGCCATACAAAAGGGCTTGGTCGAGTGCCTTTTCTCTTGCGTGAAGCAGGGTTAGTCCCAGAAGCGTTTCTGACTTTCCGCGTGTCGACTGGAGCTCCTCCATGATCTGCAAACCTTTTTCATAAAGCTGGCGAATCTCATCCATAGGTAATGTTTGACTGATGAGGGCAGCATGGGCTTTTCGAACATAGCCATTTGCCTCTACAAATGGTGAATGCGCTGCACGTCCGAGTTGGATCGCAGTTTCTGCGGATTCCCACCCCCGCTCCCATTCACCATTCAATGCATACACAAAAGATAGCAGCAAAGAGGTTTCCCGATACGATCTGGTCAGCGGAGGATGCTTCCTCTGTTCTACCTGCCACTTACTCTCCAGGAGCTGAATGGAGGACTGCAATCGGCCAGTACGGAACAACAGGCGCGATTCCAGCTCAACCTCCGTCTGCTGCTCTAATTCCTGACTCCGTTCATACCAAGCTGCCGCCTGTTTGGCATCTCCGCGATTCGTATAAATTTCTGCCAGCAAACGGTATAGCCTCGGTGCCATTTCATTCTCTTGTTCAAATGGGGGCAAAAGTTGAATCGCTCTCTTAAGCAGTTCTTCTGCCCGGACGCCTTGTACGCTGTCCAGATGAACGCGTGCTTGCCCTTCCAGCCCGTGGCACAATCCGATTTGATCTTGCTTGTGTTCACATTGTTTCAAAAATTGCTCATAAGAAGAAAAGGCCTTCGCATACAGACAGCGATAACGTTCTACTTCGCCCTGATAAAACAGCAGCCAATGCTGTTCGCACTTGATGTTCTCTGGTAACAGTGTTATCCACTCGTATAAAAAATCCAGCTTCCCTGCTTGCAGCAACCTTTCCGATGCTTGGCACAACCATTCACCCAGCACCTCCCACTGCTCGACGAGCCGCAACCGCCCAAAAGCTTTTGCCTCGTCCCCTTTACGTCTGTACCAGCCTGCGGCCTTATGATTGACATGCACGTACGTCGCTTGATTCGCAGCCAGCTTACTAGACAGGAGACGCTGGAAAAGCGGATGAAAGGAATAATGAGATCCTGCCTGGACATGCAAAAAAAGATTACAACGCTGTGCTTCATACAGGTGCTCGATGTATCCTTCCCCGAGTATTTGCTTGCAATCCTCCAGGTCGAATTGCTCGAGAACCGCTGCCTCCATCAAGAAGCGCTGCATACCTGCGTCTAGCTGTGTCCAAATTTCCACTTCCAGCAAATGCAGCAATCGCGATAACTCACGCAGACTGTCAGAAACCGTCTGCCCCCTCGTTACCATTTCACCAAAAGTGCGCAGCGCCATCACCCAGCCTTGCGCCACCTCTTCTACGCGGCCCCAATCGTCTTCGGACAGCGTAATGTCGTATTGATCTGAATAAAAGGCTTCACACTCCTCCAACGTAAAAGAAAGGTCATTTGTTGTAAGTTCCAGACACTCGCCTCTTGCGGACAACAAGTCGAGATTAGACCACTTCAGTCGAGAGCGCGTTAAGATGACCAGCTTGACTTTTTGTGGGAGAGCCTCGGCTAACCGTTGAATAAATCGATCGACGTCACTACCATCATCTATTCGTTGGTAATGGTCCAAAACAAGTATGTGGTCCACCTGGAGTTGTACACATTCCCCGACGAACCAGTCGACCAATACCTTACTGTCAATGGAGGGCACCGGACTTTGCTCAGTGATACGTATGAGTCGCTCTCGCAATATCTGTCCAAAATTGGAATGAATCTGACGAACGCTTTCGACGAGACAGATGACAAACGCAAGAAGGGCATCGTCTCCATCCTGGATCGTATACCAGGATGCAGCCAGTGCTTCATCATGCAAAAATGTAGCCAGAGAAGTCGTTTTGCCATAGCCTGTCCCTGCATGAATGAGACAAAGCTGCGTATATTTCAACAGGCGTAATTTTTTTGCCAATGCAGGTCGCCGTAAGACATATGGCTTCTGTCCTGGAGGAGTTATTTTGGATATAGGGATGTGGATTGGAATCATAAAATGTGCACTCCTTGCCGTTCTCCTGCTCTTCTTTGACTATTTCCCCATTTCTAACTATTCTCCTGCCAATTGACTCTTAATCAACAAAAAGCCCACCCGGGAGTCCAGGTGGTGCTCATTCAATCCACTAAATTATATCCAATAACAGTATATCCAATATCATTTAACAAAACTTGGAATTCTTCGTCACTAATGTGCTCTCCGTGTGTAATTCGTGAATGCAAATTTGCGATTCGGTCATAAACAGCGCGATTGGTAGAGACGTATAATATGTTGAAGCGTGTTTCTGCCTGCAAGCGTGACCTCATCCGATCCACAACACGTTTATGCAGCGAATCTGGATGTCCATTATCGACTCGCACAATTTTTCCAGGTGTATACGGGATCGACGTCCGCGGATTGACTTCGTCAGGCTTCGGAGTATCGACTGGCAGCACACCTACAATCAAGTTATCCTTGTACGCTAACACCTTGATATCGGTTACACCGGGCAGCTTTTCCGCATGCCCTTCCAAGTGTGTCACGAGCTGCGGCTCACGCTGATGAACCATCTTTTGGCTAATCATGGCTGCCGGTCCTTTATCCCTAGCGACGTTATCGTTCTGGAAGTTAATCCCGAGAGATTCAAATTTGGCCTGATTTCCGTTCTGATCTTCGGTGCCCTGTTCTTTGTTAGGCGAACACCCTGTCAGCAAGCCGGCAAACAGGAGCACAGCAATGATACTCCCACTCATTCGTCTCACAACAAAAACACCTCCTTGCACTTAGTGTGATGTGCAGGAGGTGTTCTTACTCAGGAAGTAGCTACCTTAATTCGTCTTTTGGAAGTCACCTTCAAATGTATCTTTTTTGCCGTCTTTTTCAGCTTTGAGAGTGTAGCTTCTGATTCCATCATTCGTGGATTGGTAAAACTCAAAAGTACCCTCAGCAGTTACTTCCACTTCGTATGTTTTGTCTTCCAACGTTACGGTAACCTCTGTTCCAGGTTCTACTTTACCGACGATTTGGTAAACTCCCAAATTGGCTAAAGAAAAGGTCTTACCTTTAACACTTTCCTTGTCAATAAATGCAACCTGCTCAGGCTTTTTCTCGTCTGTTGCTGGTTTCGTCGGATCTTTTGGTTTTTCCTGTTGTCCGACTTGATTAGGGTTCACATTATCCGCAATCAAAACGGTTTGAGTTTTTGGATCCCAATCTACTTTGTAACTCAGCGCTTCCGCAATAAAACGAACAGGTACTACAGTACGCTTGTTCACAATCTGTGCAGGCACGTCTAGGTTGATCGTTTGTCCATTTTTCTTGGCAATTTTTTGTGTAACGACCAATCTGATGTTATCTTTTCCTTTGTTAATCGTTACGGTACGAGTAGCTTCGTTCCACTGCACTTCAAAACCGAGGCTTTCTGCAATCGGACGAATCGGAACCAGTGTACGCCCCTGGCTGATAATAGGTGCTTGGTCAGGAAACGCGATTTGTTTTTTATTGTACTCCACTTTAACAGCAGTCTGTACTGCTTTCGGCGCAACAGGTGCAGGTGCTGCCGCTGCAGAAAACGCTGCCATTGGTACCAGGGCGATCGCTAGCAGTAATGAGGTTACTTTTTTAAGCAAAACATTCACTCCATTTCCAAAAAAGTTCATACGATTCTTAATCTACTATAGGATGAGGACTGTTTCAAGAATTTCCTACAGTCTCCCTTTCAAAAGATCGTTCTTTCCTAGTAGTTCTCTTCCATCTCGTTACTTTTTCCTCCTCCTTTTGACCTAATTTCAAATTGTTACAAAAATGCAACCATCTTGCTTTCCAAAACCGTTACAATAGACAAGAAGCGACAGCATTTTATCTTGAAAGAGGCAATGACTGATGAATAAATTTCTCCCTTTCCTCATCCTGGCACTTATCTTAACGTTAATTCCTCCAGTAGGAAGCTCCGCCAATACGACGGCCATCCAATTGGGAAGTGATGTACTGTTCAATCAGTTCCACCATCTCATTGAAGGCAAAAAAGTCGGGTTGATTACGAATCAAACAGGTCTGAACAGTCAAATGGTTAGCACGATCGACATGTTACGACGTGATCGCTCCGTCCATTTAACCACTCTCTATGCACCTGAACATGGCCTCGACGGAAAAACGGTCGCAGGAAAACAAGTAACGAGCTTTGTTCATCCCGTCTACGCTATACCGGTCTACGGCTTGTCTGGATCAACTCGCAAGCCGACACCAGAAATGCTGAAAGACATTGATATTCTTCTCATTGATTTGCAAGATATCGGATCGAGAACCTACACATACATATCTACCTTGCAATACGCCATGACAGCTGCAAAGGAACAAGGAAAAGAAGTAATGATACTGGATCGACCGAATCCTCTCGGCGGAACAATTGTCGAGGGTCCTGTAGTTGAACTGCCTTACCGCTCCTTTATCGGAGTGGATACCCTCCCGCTTACACATGGCATGACGATCGGAGAGCTGGCATTGTTTTTCAACCGTACCATCGGTGTAGATCTTACCGTCATTCCGATGCAAGGGTATGCACGCAGCATGATTTATCAACAGACAGGTTTAGCCTGGATTCCGAGTTCTCCGCATATCCCTAACTTGACCTCGGTTTTCGGGTATATGGCAACTGGTTTGGGTGAGGGTACCCCCATTCGTCAAGGCGACCATTTCACCTGGATCGGGGCTGAGGGTCTGGATTCGCACAAGTACGCCGATCTGTTAAATGGAAGTCTTCTGCCTGGTGTCATCTTTATTCCTGAGAATAAAGGAACTGCCGGGGGCGTACGCCTTCAGATCAACGATCTACATCAGTTTAACCCTGTAAAAACAGGTATTTACGCGCTGGCTTACGCCAAGCAATTGCAGCCATTCCCTATGCCCAAAAGTACAAGTATGCAAATCTCCATGTTCGACAAGGTGATGGGTACCAACAAAATCGGTCTGCTTCTCGAACAAGGCAAATCCCCGCAGGAGATTGTTTCTTCCTATGAAGTGGATCTTAAGAAATTTGTAGAGCTGCGGCAAAAATATTTGATCTATGGCGATGAACCGTTTATCCCAATGCAGCCGATTCAACAGAAACACCCAAAACAACCAAAGCAACCAGAACAACCGAAACCATCTAAGCCAGAAAAGCCAAAGACACCGACTCCACAGCAGCCTGGCAATAATAATGGAACGACCAATCCAACGAAGAAACCTGAACCAGCTACAAAACCGATTCCTCAGACACCGAAGTCTTCTGAGAAGATCGCTTATTTAACCTTTGACGATGGACCTTCTTCAGTAACTCCACGCGTTTTGGATACGCTGAAAACGCATCAGGTTAAAGCTACCTTCTTTATAGTAGGCCGTGAGGTAGCTGGTCATGAGGCCATTCTCAAAAGGATTGTAGCTGAAGGGCATGCGGTGGGAGGACATTCGTATTCCCATAATTATCAACTTGTTTACAAAAACATGGAGAGCTTTTTTGCAGACCTAGAAAAAGGCAGTCAAATGATTGAAAAAGCAACCGGCGTAAAACCAGCAGTATTCCGCTATCCAGGTGGCAGCACGAATACCGTCAGTTTGAAATATCAAGATCCCAACCGTTATAACAAGCAGCATACAGTCATGCATGCGATCAAAGCAGAGGCGCAACAACGTGGCTATTCATTTATCGACTGGAATGTAACAAACGGCGATGCAAGAAGCAACAAATACACAGCCGCTCAAACACTGGCCAATATAAAGCAGCAAGTAAAGTCACAAAAAGAAATCGTCGTATTGATGCATGATTCCAGTACCAAGTCACCAACAGCTGAAGCTCTCCCAGAAATCATTTCGTACTTGAAAGAAAAAGGCTATCGTTTTGAAGTCATTCAAGCCGATCGTCCGACTGTTTCGAACGTAAAATAATCACAGCAGTAAAAAGCCCGCTCTGTAATAGAGCGGGTTATTTTGTATGTTAGAGCTTGTGACTGGCTAAGTCGTCAGTGTTTCGTATCGGAGGCGCAGCTCTCTTTTCAAAATTTTTCCGCTAGGGTTTCTAGGAAGATTGTCGGCAATCACTACATATTTGGGTGCTTTGAAGGAGGAAAGACGGTCTTTGCAAAAAGCAAGCATCTCGTCAGCAGTCAGTGACTCACCTGCTTTTGGCACAACGACAGCCGTCACTGCTTCGATCCAGTACGGATGGGGAACTCCGATCACTGCGACCTCAGACACTTTCGGATGTTGATATATAAGCTCCTCAATCTCCCTGCTTGCAACGTTCTCTCCCCCCGATTTAATCATATCCTTTTTCCGATCAACGACCGTGATATAGCCTTCTTCATCCATGATGCCCAAATCCCCGCTGTGAAACCACCCTCCCTGGAAAGCAGCCCGTGTCTTTTCCTCATCTCGGAAATACCCCAGCATCGCATGACTGGTCCTGTGTACAATCTCACCAACACTTCCACGAGGGACTTCATTCCCATCATCATCGACGATTTTCGTTTCTACATTTAACGCTGGCTTGCCTGCAGAGCCCGCTTTTCTCATCTGATCCTTCGGCTGTAAAACAGTTGCTAATGGCGCCACTTCCGTCTGCCCGTAAAAATTGTAATACTGTGCGTTCGGGAGACGTTGACCAAGCTCTTTTAACACTTCTACAGGCATGATCGCAGCACCGTAATAGCACTTTTGCAAAGAACTCAAATTGCGCACGGCAAAATCGGGAGAACGCAGTATTGCAATCCATACGGTTGGCGGGCAAAACAACTGAGTAGCCTTATACGCCTCTACCGTCTGCAGCATCAACGCAGGGGTTGCCTGTTCCAAAATAATACCGCTCCCACCTAGGTACACGTACGGTCCCAAAAAGCAATGAAGCTGCGCACTATGGAACAAGGGAAGAGCGTGAACAGCCACATCCTCCTGCGTCATCCCGCCTTCGATAATCGCGCTGACATATTCGGAGATAATGCTTTTATGCGTGAGCATAACGCCCTTTGGCTTTGATTCCGTTCCGCTGGTATACAAAATCTGTACAACATCTTCATCCGCTATATCTACTTCAGGCTCATGGTCGTCTGCCGCTTCCATCAGCGTGCGAAAAGGCAACCATTCCCCTGCTTGTACTGTAGGTTTGGACATGAGGGAAAGCAGCTTGGGGGAAATTCCAGCTAATTGGAGTCCGTCTTGAGCGAGCTGCAGGAATTCAGGGGATACGAAGCACGCACTCACTTCCGCATGACCCAAAATATAGGCGACATCTTCCTTATTCAACATGAAGTTGATCGGCACCATGATGACTCCTGCTTTCGCTAGCCCAAAGTTCAGAATCGCAAAATCCATCGAGTTGCGTGAAAGTACTGCTACCCGCTCCCCTTTTTGCAAGCCTCTTGAAAGAAGCGTATGAGCCGTCTTATTTGCAAGCTGATCAAGCTGCGTGTAGGTCAATACTTCTTCCTCAAAGTACAGGGCAGGCTTATCAGGATTTCGCCCACGACTTCTTCGCAAAATATCGCCAAGTGCATTTCTACGAACCCGTTGCGCTTCGAGCATGCAAATTCCCCCATCACTTTTAGTCTCATCTCCATTATATAATAGTTTTCTTTATTTTCTGATATTTTTACAATAAAGAAACGACAACTTACACTCAAAGCTCTCAACCATAAAAAAGACCCCAGCTTTTCAACTGGAGTCGGTTCATTTGTATTTATGGCGGAGGGAGCAGGATTCGAACCCGCGTGAGCTTGCACTCTAACGGTTTTCAAGACCGCCCCGTTATGACCACTTCGGTATCCCTCCGTATTTCAACAATACTTACTATATCACAGCTCTACTATTTTTTGCAAGAGCCCTGTATCCATTTCCTTTATCGTTTGATGGCAACGAGTTTCAATTCCGTCATTTCTTCTATTGCGTATTTGACCCCTTCCCGACCAAGTCCGCTTTCCTTTACGCCACCGTAGGGCATATGGTCCACGCGAAAAGTCGGAATATCATTTACCATCACACCGCCCACGCGCAGCTCTTCTGCCGCTTCCAGAGCCAACGACAGATTGTTGGTATAGACACCAGCCTGTAATCCATAGCGCGAATCATTGACGAACGTAATGCCTTGCCGGACAGACTCCACTGGATTAATCAGAACGACAGGACCAAATACTTCCTGACAAGAAACTTTTGCATCTGCCGGAACACCCGTCAACACCGTAGGTTGGAGCATCCGATCCACGATCTGTCCCCCACACTCCAAACGTGCCCCCTGCTGGAGCGCCTCATGAATCCACTCCATCGCACGTTCTGTTTCGCGTGGATTGATCATAGCGGAATAGTCCGCGTCCTCAGAGAGCGAATCACCACCGCGAAGTGCTCGTGTTTGTTCAACAAACTGTTGGACGAAATCATGATAGATCTCTTTGACCACATAAATTCTTTGCACAGAGATACATACCTGCCCAGAATAGGCGAAGGCGCCAAAAACGCATCGGGGTATCACATCATCGAGTTGCACATCGCGATCAACGATCACTGCCGAATTCGATCCCAGCTCGAGCGTGACTCTTTTCATGCCCGCTCGATTGCGTATATCCATCCCAACACTTGGGCTCCCTGTAAACGTCACCGCCCTGACTCTCGGGTCAGACACGATTTTATCGCCAACACTCGCACCACTGCCTGTGATCACATTTAGGGCTCCTGCAGGCACACCAGCTTGCTCTGCGAGCTCTGCGAGAAACAATGCGCTAAGCGGTGTCTGCGATGCAGGCTTAAGAACAACAGTATTACCAGCAGCGAGAGCAGGTCCGACCTTATGGGCGACGAGATTCATGGGAAAATTAAAGGGTGTAATGGCCCCGATGACTCCCAGTGGTTCACGCACGGTGTAAGCCAGGCGCCCCTCTCCGCCGATAGCTGCATCGATTGGTACAGTTTCTCCATGGAGGCGTTTGGCTTCCTCTGCCGCAAACTTATACGTCTGAATGGTTCGAATCACTTCACCGCGGGCTGTTTTAATTGGTTTTCCCGCTTCTATTGCGATGATCCGTGCCGCTTCCTCCAAACGTTCATTCATCAAAATTGAGATTTTTTCAAGCAGGAAGGAGCGTTGATAGGCAGGAAGACGCCGCATGACGGCTGTAGCTTCGTGGGCCGCAGCAATTGCTTTTTCAACCAATGATGAGTCTGCTTGCGAAATTTGTGCAATCTCTTGACCCGTACATGGAGAGAATAGCGGTGCATGAGCAGTGGCTGGCACCCACTCTCCCCCGATAAAGCACGTTTTTTTCATTGGTATCCCCACTCTCATTGATTGGAGTTCACCTCCAAACATTCTCCCTCATGCGCGTGCCTTCCTGTCTTGATTTTGAAATATTTGGATATCTTTTTACTCTTTCACACTTTTAGCTACACCGCACCATTCCAGTAACGTAAGCGCAAAGATCTCTGCACAACGGAATACCTCATCCAAAACGATGTATTCATTCGGGTAGTGTGCAACCTGTGTGACTCCAGGTCCGACAACAATCGCTGGGGTATTAGCCAAAGCCGTCAACAAACCGCCATCTGTTCCCCAAGGCGATGCTTCCACAATGGCACGATCTCCTGTCACAGCTTCAAACTGTGCTTGCAGAATTTCCATCAACGAATGATCTAGCTCCACTGCTCCCGGAACCCAACGAGCTCCGAACCACTCCAGCTCGACGGGCTGTTCTGCAAACCACGGGTCGATCTCAGCCAGCTTTTTGAGTGCTGCTGCCATTTCGGCTTTGGCATTGTCCATCTGCTCTCCTGGGGCAACCCCCATCCTTCCTTCCAGCTTGACGAGGTCAGCTACAGACGAAGGCCACTTGCCACCCTCAATCACCCCCAGATTAATCGGGATCGGAATGGGCAGCTTGGCGTAGAGCGGATCGTCGAGTCGATCATTTCGCTCTTTTTCCAATTGACCAATTGCTTGAACGACGAGCATGCTCTTTTCGATGGCGCTGACTCCCTCGTAGCGGGTCCCTCCGTGAGCAGAACGCCCTTTGACGGTCAATCTGAACCACATGGAGCCTTGCTGCTTCGGGAAAATTTTCATATTGGTCGGCTCTGGAATCAGGGCAGCATCCGCTTTGTACCCGCGAATGATGGTCGCCAATGTTCCAGCACCGCCGCTTTCTTCTTCTACGACGCTCTGAAAAATGACATCGCCTTTCAATTGCACACCCAACTTCTGTAGAACCTGGATCGCCAACAGTGAAGATAAGTTTCCACCCTTCATGTCTGTTGCTCCACGTCCGTAAAGCTTGCCGTCCACAACCTTCCCGCTAAACGGGTCATCGCTCCACTGTGCCAGATCGCCCTCAGGCACTACATCCACGTGTCCGTTTAGAATGATGGAACGCCCATCTCCTTGACCCTTCCACACACCGACGACATTCGGGCTGCCTTCAAACGTCGTGCGCGGGGAGACAAAATACGGATGTGACACCAGCTCCTCGCCTTCCATGACCCATAAGTCAACGTCCAGCCCCATCTGCCCCAAAAGCTCTGCAATGCTTTGCTGGATGGATTGCTCTTCGCCTTGTACGCTCGGGCTTTTTACCCATTGCTGTAGCAGTTGAACAGCCGCCTCGCGATCTTTTTCCAATTGCTCCCGAATAAGCACCTGCCAGTTTGCCATGTTTTTCCCCCGTTCCATGGTTTTTGTCTTTGCTTAGCGGAAAACGCCAACCTCTCCGTCCATCTTGAGCTCGGCTTCCGTTGCTCCAATCACGTCAGCGACACTGTAAGGATACATGACTTCTCGCAGATACAACCCATCTGGCATGACCTCCATTACTGCCATATCCGTGATGATCAAATCCGCTGCTTTTGTCGCGGTTAACGGCAATGAACATTCCCGAACGATTTTCGAACGTCCGTTTTTATCCAGATGCGTGGTCACAACCATGACCTTCTTGGCCTTTTGTGCCAGCTCCATAGCTCCTCCCATGCCTGGGACGCGTTTGCCTGGAACGATCCAGTTGGCAATGTCACCATTTTGGCTTACTTCCAGGACTCCTAAAATCGTCATGTCCAACAGTCCACGACGGATGATGGCAAAAGCAGTCGCACTGTCAAAAAAGGATGCCCCTGTGGCGAGCGTGACAGGAAAACCGCCCGCATTGCATAGCATGGCGTTCTCCTCGCCTTTCGCAGGGCTTGGTCCTGTACCGAGAATGCCGTTCTCCGCGTGAAACATGACCCGCTTGTCAGCTGGGATAAAATCCGCAACCAATGTCGGAATGCCGATTCCCAGATTAATAATCATGCCGTCTTCTACTTCCAACGCTGCGCGGCGGGCAATTCGTTCACGATAGCTCTCTGTTTCTTTTACTTCTCCCATGCCCATTGCCAGTTCACCCCTTCACTTTGGACAATAAAGTTCACGAAAACGCCCGGGGTGACGATTTCTTCCGGGTCGATCATGCCTACCTCTACAATCTCATCCGCTTCCACGATAGTAATGTCGCCCGCCATCGCCACTAACGGATTGAAATTGCGTGCACTTGTATCAAACACCAAATTGCCAAAGCGATCCGCTTTTTTCGCATGTACGATAGCCACTTCGGCAGTAAGCGGTGTCTCCAACAGGTATTCCTTTCCATCCAGAACGACCTTCTGCTTCCCTTTTTCCGCGATCGTCCCGATACCGACATCCGATAGAATGCCTCCCAGACCGACTCCACCTGCCCGTACACGCTCTGCAAGTATCCCCTGCGGGCAGAACTCTACTTCCAGGTCTCCAGCCGTCATTTGGGCCCCTGCGTTCGGATTTGAGCCAATGTGTGAAGCAATGACTTTTTTAACGCGCTTTTCGGTCACCAGCTTGCCGATTCCGATATGCGGGAAAGCAGTATCGTTACTGATCAACGTCAGATCACGAACGCCCCTATCCAAAATCCCCTGAATCAACGTAGGCGGGTTCCCTACCCCACCGAAGCCCCCTGCCAACAGCGTCATCCCATCGTGAAAATGGGTGAGCGCTTCGGACAGGGAGACGACCTTTTCAAATCGGTTTGTCATTCTCGTTCCTCCTCCTCTATCCGATCAGTGCCTTGTCTTGGAGCTCTTGCTGAACAGCTACCACCGCTTCTTTCAGCAGAGATATCAGCTCATCGATTTGCTCCGTAGTAATGGTCAGTGGAGGTGAGATGATGACAGCATCTCCTGCCACCCCTTCGATTCCGCCCATTGCCGGATAAATAAGCAAGCCTTTTTCAAATGCTTTTTCAATGACCTTCCCGCCTACCCCTTGAGAAAGTGCAAACGGCTCTTTTGTCTGCTTGTTTTTCACTAATTCCAGCGCGCACAGCATGCCCAGACCACGTGCATCTCCGATCAACGGGAGCTCGTCAGCCAGTTCTTTTAGGCGGGTAAGCAGATAGGCACCTTGTTCTGCTGCTTTGTCGACTAGCTGATGCTTCTCCACATATTCGAGGACAGCCAGAGAAACAGCAGCAGATTGTGGATTGGCGCTATACGTATGTCCTGCCATAATCGAGCCGCTGCCTTTTGTAATGGTCTCAATGATTTCGTCCGAGACAATCGTAGCAGCCATTGGCGTATAACCGGCACTCATCCCTTTACCCAATGCCATCAGGTCAGGTACGACGTCCCAATGGTCGATCCCAAACGCTTTCCCCGTGCGACCTACCCCTGTCATCACTTCGTCTGCGATAAACAGAACCTCATACTTGTCGCAAATCTCGCGAATGCGTTGGAAGTAACCATTTGGCGGCACAACAGCCCCACCAGAAGCGCCGATGACAGGCTCAGCGATGAATGCCGCTACTTGCTCAGGTCCGACGCGCAAAATCGCGGTCTCCAGCTCGTTTGCACACGCAAGCGCATACGCTTCGAGGGACATGTCTTCTGGTTTACGATACGGATATGGTCCTGTGATCGCCGGATAGTCAGCCAATAATGAGGTGAACCGCTTTCTGCGCAAGACATGTCCAGACATCGAAAGTGCACCCATTGTAATCCCGTGATAGCTCATCCAGCGGGAGATAATCCGATTTTTCGTTGGTCTTCCTTTTTCCTGCCAGTACTGAATCGCGATTTTTTGTGCAGTCTCTGTTGCTTCCGAACCGCTGCTGACAAAAAATGTCCAGTTCAGTGAGCCTGGTGCCCACTCACCCAGCTTTGCAGCCAGTTTCTCCACAGCATCGCTGCTAAAATGCGAGCGGTATACGAAGGAAACCTCCTTGGCTTGCGCATACATCGCCTCAGCCACTTCTTCTACACCGTGACCAATGCTTGCCGTCACCGCTCCACTGGAACCGTCGATGTAACGATTCCCTTCTCTATCGTAAAGATAGATGCCTTTTCCGTGAGAAATTACCGGATACTCTTTGCCCAATTCAGGCTTGATTACATAGCTTTTCGTCATTTTCGTCGCCACCTCGCTTATTCTCTACCTCTATCCTAGCTGAGCAGCACGCAAGAGCCATCCTACGTGCTGGCAAAAAAAACATGGCAAAGAGACAAAATCTTTTGTACATTTTGTATAAGAGAACCTTTACCGAGGCTTTTGGAGGAGATGCCTGATGACCATCACGATAAAAGAAGCACTACAACTGCCGGACATGGTTCACACCAGGCTGATCGCAGGAGCAGGCGGACTGGACAATCCGATTCGTTGGGTGACTATTGTCGAGGTGCTGGAGGATACGAGTCGCTTGCAGGAAGGCGAATTTTTGATTACAACCGGCTTTGGGCTGGCTGAAAACATGGAAAAGCTCGCTTCTTTTATTCCTTCGTTGGCGAAGCAAAAGCTGAGTGGCGTTGCGATTCATACGGGCTTTTACTTACGAGAAATTCCCGAGACGTTTTTGACTTTGGCGGATCACTATCAACTTCCATTGATTGAAATTCCCACGGAGATAAACTTTTCGATCATCACCAAAGCTATCTTGCAGCCGATCATGAATCGGCAATTTGAGACGCTGGCCTATTCCTCGGCGATTCACAATCGAATGATTGACGCTGCCCTGTCCAAAGGAGGCCTTCCCGCCATCGCTGGCGAGCTCGCTACACTTACCGGAGGCGTCGTGTCGCTCATCGATGCATTAGGCTTCGAAGTCACACAGCATGGCAGCTCGGGAGCACTGCCGCATGAGCAGTCCCAGGAAATCTCGCATCGTGTACCGATTCGCGCCAATCGCGAGCATTTTGGCACGTTAACCTTAACGAAGCCCGAGCACACCTGGAAAGAGCTCGATGACGTTGCTCTACAGCATGCCTCTACCTTATGTGCACTCGAATATGTAAAGGAAAGGGCAGTAGCCGCAACGGAATGGCGGTTAAAAGGGGATTTTGTGGAGGAGTTGCTAAACGGGCAGCAGATGACCCATACGGAGCTGGAGAGTCGTTGTCGCATGCTGGGGTACCCGCTTGCTGGACATCATCTCTGTGTCGCTGTTCGCGTAGAGGTAGCCGATCAGACGCTGCTTGGAGACATGCATCAAAGTGTCATTACATTGATGCGGCGGCTTAGCGACCGTCATCAGCGCTCTTATTTGCTACGCGAGCGTCCACATTGCCTCTTATTTATTTTGCCGGATGATCAGACGAGCCTGCGCTTGTTGGAACAGCTCACTTCCCGCTGGAGAGGACTGCACCCTTCTCTTGACCTACAGATCGCCTTGAGCAATCCCTGTGAGCAATTGCCAAACGTCGTCAGTGCCTCCGAAGAAGCGATGTTTGCTCTCCAAGCGTATCCGCTGTTGGCCCAATCCCCGCAAATTTTGCGATACCGGGATATGCAGGGCTATCAGTTTTTATTTCCGTACCATCGTGAAAAAGATAGCTTGCTCCGCCTGTGGAATCCATTGCTAGAGCCATTAATTCGCTATGATACGAAATACAATCAACAGCTTCTCGAAACACTTGAAGTGTATTTGGCCCAAAATGGAAACGGTCTACAGACCTCGCAAGCCTTGTATATCCATCGACATACGCTCAAGTACCGGTTGACCCAGATTGAAGAAAAAACAGGCTACCGCCTGGAGGATGCTCATCAACGCTGGCAGCTTCAGTTGGCCCTGATGGCCCGTCGTCTGCAACAGCAGTTGTATCCTACAAACAGGTAGCCTGTTATTCCCTCGTCGGACGAAGTGGCTTTACCCATATATTCATGTCTTCATATCCTGAAAAAATCGTGCAATTGTTAATCAACCGTCCGCGGTAAGCATAGCCCATTTTGGCAGCCGTCACATTCATTCCTGCAGATTGCGCCCGGGTCAAGGTGTATAAAAAGTAAATCCCCGCCTCCTCCATCCTTTGTTCCAGCGCGATAAACAACGGTTGGAGGAGACCTTTCCCCGCATGGTCTGGATCGGTCGCGCAATCCGTCATTTCCGCTGAACCAAATCGTTCGGATACTTCAGCTGACGCAGCACATGCAATCTTGCCGTCAAATTCAACGACATAATAGATGGTGCCTTCTTGCATGGTTTTGAGAATGTAGGACGGATCGTTCATCGGTGTAGGATACGTCGCGAATACCAATCCATACAAAAAAGCCAATTCCTTCGTGTCTGCCTCATTTGCTTCACGCAGGTGGTATCCCTCGGGTAATGTTTTCTCTATCGTCCCCCCCGCTCGTGACAAGCTCAACGTAAGAATTTCCTCGGCAAGTTTTGCTGCACCAGAGGTGGCCCGCTCTTTTGTCAGATAGCAGGTGAGCATCTGTGCGTTTTCCCCTTGAAAAAAACCATCGATGGTTCCCTCCAGCTCGTAACCAAGGGATTCCCATTGTGAAACATCTTGTTTCTTCCCGTACACAATCACTTTTGTTGCCTCTGACTCTTCGGCCAGCTCCTTCATGACCCGATCCCACTGCTCGATTTGTGATGGTTCATATACGTGCAGCTTTACCCGGCGATTTTGTCGATCAATGATCAGGTCTCCAGCGTCCTGTGCGCCTACAACATTTATCACGGTCTTCATCCTCCCCTACAGTACTCCTCCTCTCATTGTAGCAAAACAAGTAAAGCCGTCATCTGCCAATCTGTATAAAAAAGCGTTCCTCATGCACAAAAAAACACAAGGTGGGCATTCTGTTGGGTCATATTTACTCGTTCTTCATACCATAAAAGTAGATGCTTCATGTGCGAGAAGGAGGGTGTTTTTTGTGAGCTGCAATAACAATTTTGCCCTGATCCTTGTCCTCTTTGTCCTTTTGGTCATCGTACTCGTCGTAATCGGATAGACTTCTGGAGATGCCTCTCATGTCAGGTCGTATCGAGGGGCCTTTTACATATCATGGTAATAGGGAATCACACGCTCGAGAAGGGAGGAAGCCCTCGTGCCCCCACTTATCTATGCCCATCGTGGCGCTTCCGGCCTGTTTCCGGAAAATACGATGGGATCGTTTCAAGCAGCCGTCCGACGAAAAGCCAATGGGATCGAATTGGACGTCCAGCTCAGCAGTGATAATAAGCTGGTTGTCATTCATGACCATAGCCTGGAACGCACGACCAATGGTTCCGGTATGGTGCGCCAATACACATTGCGTGAACTGCGTCAGCTACGTGCGGATAAAGACTCGTCTATGCGAGTACCAAAAGCCCACATCCCAACCTTGCAGGAGGTATTCCAGACGTTTGTCGACACACCACTGCGCTTCATCATCGAGCTGAAAAATTTCTTCCTCGATCAACCTCACTTAGAGGAGCTCGTCATCGAACAAATCAGACGTTATCAGCTAACGGAGCGAACCATCATTTCAGCGTTTAACTTCGACAGCCTTTTACGAATTAAGCAATTGGATGCCACGCAAAGGACGGGACTTTTATACGTTGGACCACTCGTCAAGCCCTGGGAAGTAGCCAGCAGCTATCGAGCTGATCAATTGCACGTCCCTTATGATCAATTGACGGAAGACTTGGTCAAACAAGCAAAGGAGCATCATTTTGAAGTATTGAGCTGGACGGTGAACAGTGGTCGGCAAATTCAACGAGCCATTGACTGTGGTGTAGATGGTCTGATCACCAATTACCCGAAGCGTGCGAGAAATCTGATTCGCAATTTATAAAAAAGAAAGGGAGCCCTTAAAAAGGCTCCCTTTTTGTTGCTGCATCCTCACGTACGTGGCACGAAAAACTTTCCTTGCCAGCTATTCCGCGCTTTCAGTTCTGCATCAATGCCATTCAGAACTTCCCACTTTTTGCGACTCCACATCGGTCCAATCAAGAGATCAGGTGGGCCGTCCCCAGTGATTCGATGGACGATCATCTCTGGAGGTAAAATTTCCAATGTATCCACAACGAGCTTTGTGTACTCTTCCTGTGACAGGAATTCCAAAAGACCTGCTTCATATTGCTTCACCATCGGCGTTTTACGCAGCAGATGCAACAGGTGTATCTTGATCCCCTGCACATCGAGATGTGCCACAGCATCTGCCGTCTGCATCATCTCTTCTTGGCTCTCTCCTGGCAATCCGTAGATGATATGTGAGCATACACGGATGTTGTGCTTGCGCAATCTCTCTACAGCATCCACGTAGCATTGATAATCGTGTGCTCGATTAATTAACTGGGCTGTGTGCTCATGGACTGTCTGTAGACCGAGCTCCACCCACAAATATGTGCGCTCATTCAATTCAGCCAAATACTCCACAACATCGTCAGGCAGGCAGTCAGGACGTGTGGCAATGGAGAGTCCAACTACACCTTCTTGTTGGAGGATGACTTCGTACATCTCCCGCAGCTCCTCTACAGGTGCATACGTATTCGTGTACGCTTGGAAGAAGCCCAAATACTTGGCTTGCGGCCATTTCTCATGCATGCGATTTTTCACATCATGAAACTGTCTTTCCAGGTCCATTCTGCGATCACCAGCAAAATCTCCAGATCCTCTCGCACTGCAAAACGTGCAGCCGCCTGTCGCTACTTTCCCATCCCGATTCGGACAACTAAAACCGCCATCCAATGGAACCTTGAAAATCTTTTCGTGAAAAGTTCCTCTTAAATGATTATTCCATGTATGGTATCGTTTATCGCCCCACAACAATGGGACGTCGTTGTTGTGAATATCTGTCGCGAGCTTCATTGCTGTTTTCCTCCTATGGGCACCGCTACGTCTGGCGCTGGTGCCTTAATCCCGTTGGACAACGCTACTTGCTTGATCACGTCATTATACCAAATTCGGCAACGGTCTCGCTACTTTAAGATAATAGGAAAACCACAGGTGAATATTCCCCCTGTGGTTTTGCTTGTTTACGTCACTATTGCTGGATCTCCTCAATACGAATCGCGCGTGTGTGAGAGGTGTGACTCCACTCTTGGTTTTTCTTCGTAAAGAACGCGTAAAACATAATCGGAAGCCAGGTCAGGAAAAAGAATGGTAGTAAGAGGAGCCCGAAATACCCCTTCCACGGAACTTTATCCAAATAGAGGGCCAAGATCGGCAACAGGTAGAACACGGCAGTAGAACCGTATACCAGCCATGTAGGCAAGATCGTGGATACTGTTGTCAGCGTACCGATATCAAAAAATCTTGCCAAGAACAATACCGACATCATCGTCACCATCAGCACATACATCGGTTGGAAGAGGTAGAAGGCTGCATCAAGCATTCCCAGCTTTCTTGACTTCAAACCATTAAACAAGACAGCGCGGATGTAGCGTCCTGCCACATCGTAGTGCCCTTGCATCCAACGCAAACGCTGGCGCATCGACGATTTTAAATCAATCGGTTTTTCATCCCAGACCTTGGTGTCATGTGCCCATGTCGGGTAAATACCGCGTTCAATACAACGTGTTGCAAATTCCAGGTCTTCCGTGAGACTGGTTGCTCCCCAGCCCATTTCTTTGAGCAGGTTGCTCTCAATGCACAAGCCAGTTCCGCCCAAAGTGTTCGGCAGTCCCAAATTGTGACGAGCCAACTGCCACATACGGTTTGTAAACCAGTAGGTAACCGCATAGGACAGCGTAATCCAGGAATCAAACGGGTTCTTGGAGTCGAGGTAGCCTTGAATTACACGCGCCCCTTTGGAGAGACGGTCATTCATTACTTTCAGGAAGTTTTTCTCAACTAAGTTGTCAGCATCAAACATGACGACAGCGTCATACTGCTTAGGTCTTGCCCAGAGGTTCTCCAGCATCCATTCGATGCCGTAGCCTTTCCCACGCTTGGATGTGTCAAAACGCTCACATGCAATTGCACCATGCGCCCGACTAATTTCTGCCGTGTTATCTGTACAGTTGTCGCAAATGACGAAGATGTCGTACATTTCACGTGGATAGTCGAGTTTCTTCAGGTTTTCAATAAGCGGAGCAATTACGGCGCTCTCATTGTGAGCTGCCACGAGCACAGCAAACGTCTTTTGCGGCTCTGTTGTTACTTGCTCTTTTTTGCGGAACAGGCCTGCACAAGAAACCAGTGTTTGGTATGTGCCGATTACACCCACCGCAGACGTAAATCCGATGAATAATCCCTCAATGATCTCTCTAATTACACTCATGGGTTCTTCTCCTCGACCTAAACCAGATTGGGTCTGATCTGAATTTAGGTAGTGTTGTTTTTCCAACATTTCTCTATTGTTTTTCTCTCAATTGGCAGTTTACATCAAATGCGATTCATAAGCAATGACCCAAAAGTGGGAAAAAATAAGGCACTGCTATCACCTTTCCCACCTTTTTCTCTTTCTATTCGACAGTGCTTGGCAGTTGGCAGAAAAAAAAGCCCTTGTCGAAAAAGGCTCCATTTATTTAGAAAAATACAAACGCTCGTTTCCATTTCTTCCTGATTGCTTTCGGGATTGGTGCGGTCGGCGAGACTCGAACTCGCACGGGTCGCCCCGCCACCCCCTCAAGATGGTGTGTCTGCCAATTCCACCACGACCGCCTATAAACGCTGATTTTACTCGTGTTTTTCTGTTGACACGAAGTACGTTTTTGAGTATACACAATCAATTTTCGCAAGTCAATATCGTTTTCGACTTGATGGAGCCCATATTTTTCCTGTCAAACTATCTTTTTTATTGCTCAGTCTTCTAGTAGATACGTTTGTCGAAAAAGAAAGTTACATGTCGCAAAAATTTTGAAAGAATGCAAACGCTTCTCTACAAAAATATCATTGTTTCGTCACATTTTCCGAATAGAAAAGGAGCCATATTCTGTGATTTTTTTACATAATTTATGACAAATCAGACAAAATATTTCCAATTTTGGATGAAAGTTTTTTAACTTTTTTTTGAAATAGGCCATTTGTCTCATCACATGCTTCTGTTAGTATCCTGAAAGACACTTTATATCTTCTACAAAAAAACCTCCTGCGGACGCCACAACGTCCTAAGGAGGCTATCTTTTGAAAAGGCGTGGCGTCCCAGGAGAGATTCGAACTCCCGACCGACGGCTTAGAAGGCCGTTGCTCTATCCTGCTGAGCTACTGGGACTAAAATGGAGGGAGTACCCGGATTTGAACCGGGGATAAGGGTTTTGCAGACCCGTGCCTTACCCCTTGGCTATACTCCCATGTTGTTATGGGGCGATCGATGGGACTTGAACCCACGAGTGCCGGAGCCACAATCCGGTGCGTTAACCCCTTCGCCACGACCGCCATATTTTTATGTAGTTTGGTAGCGGTGGAGGGAATCGAACCCCCGACCTTTCGGGTATGAACCGAACGCTCTAACCAGCTGAGCTACGCCGCCAAAATAAAAATGGCGGAGAGTGAGGGATTCGAACCCTCGCTACGCTTGCGCATACTAACGGTTTAGCAAACCGTCCCCTTCGGCCTCTTGGGTAACTCTCCGTGATTATATGCACCTTCAAAACTAGATAT
>NZ_JAQMYO010000011.1:0-175841 GCF_028369215.1 Brevibacillus sp. AG
AGTGGCCCCTGTAGCGCCAGTGGCCCCTGTAGCGCCAGTGGCCCCTGTAGCGCCAGTGGCTCCAATTGTCCCAGTAGCTCCGGTAGTCCCAGTGGCTCCGGTTGCCCCAGTAGCTCCGGTTTCCCCAGTAGGTCCACCTGCTAGACCAGTAACCCCTGGAATCGTACGAAGAATAGATGGAAGCTTTTCCCCTTCCGCGTTAATGACATGTCCTAACGCCAGCTCTTCTATAGCAATAGAGGACAATAGCATATTAATCGCGTCATCACGTGTGAGTGTTATGGTTGGAGTAATATTCGGCAAATTTGCTTGTGACACGGTTCTCCCTCCTGGAAATCATAAATAAAACTCGTCCCAGTGTTCATATATGTTTGATATATAATTTTCCAAAAATTACTTATATATCTAGAAAAAGTGGGTTTGTTTTGGTATATATAAATCAGTGTTGTCGGATTGTATCGGAATGGGGGATATCTCCGCTGTGGTTATATTAGGCTATGAACGGGAGGCATGCATGGTGCAACATAAAGGAAAATGGATAATCACCATTGCGATGGCAGTGTGTCTGATTGTGGTCTTTGGTTTTGGCACTCAACAAACAATGGCGACTGCGCCAACCAAAAAATCAGTGATAAACGTTTTTGGCAGCGATCCTGTCAATATCAATTCACACCGAAGCTTTGTCGCCGTTCAAGGAGAGTGGATTTTTTATAACAACGATGGCTTATACAAAATCAAAAAGGATGGAAGCTCCCTTCAAAAGTTGAGCAGTGATTGGGCCGATAATCTGAATGTGGTAGGTGACTGGATTTACTATACGCGCAATAAGCCTTTTAAAGAAATCTATCAGATTGAGATGCCCGCTTACGATATCAATGGTACGTATGAAGATGTGATGGAGCTCATGAAAATTAAGACAGATGGCAGTTCGAAAACAGTTATCAAGAGCAGTAGTCTTACGGAAGGGGACCCCAATAACGTACAGAAATTGTATGTAGTGGGAGATATCATTTATTACGCGGATGATTCCGGTCGTTTGTACAGGATGGACATGAACGGCAAAAATCAAAAGAAGCTGCTTGATGAGTTTGAGGAAGTTTATTTCTATCAGGATTGGATTTTTTACACCAATAAGAGTGGTCAACTATACAAAATGAAGCGGAATGGAACGCAGAAAAAGGTAGTAAGCAAAGACAAAGAGCTGACCCTTATCGGTCTGTCTGGTGATTTCATTTACTACACAAAATGGGTAAACGATAAAGGCGTCGTCGATGTTTATAAAATCGGACTAAAGGATGGGAAAACCGCTCTCGTCAAGAAAGGGTTGCCTCCAGCAGAAAATCCGATCATTGTCGCTGGGAAGCATCTATACTACATCTCTGAAATAAAGGACGCACATACGGTAGGCAGAATGAATATGACGGACGGCAAGACAACCCCGCTGTATCCATTAGGTAGCATTTCCAGTCAAGCAATAAACATCGGGGGAGATTTCATCTTTTTTTACGACTATCAAGCTTCCGATCGTGATAAAAAAGAACTATTCAAAGTGAAGATGGGCGAAAACAAAGTGGAAAAGGTAACCCCAAAGGCGAAGTAAGGATAAGAGCCACCCCAAGACGGGTGGCTCTATTGTTATGGGCTAATTCCTCGGGGCATGAAGCTGACTTCTTTTTCTCTCCCAGTTCTTGTACAAAAGCACGGAGCCAAACAAGAATATGGAAGCAACGAGCGCACTGACGGGCAGCATGACTACAATTTCATCAGGGAAGACAAAAGGAAGCAGTGGAAAAGCGTATGCTGCCGGGACATGCATACCTAGGATACGTAACAAAATAAGCATCAAAATCATATCAAGCAAAGTGACTAACACCCACGAATCAATCGCGAAGGATAGCAGCGTTCCAACTGTAGCCGATATGGTTAAAACCAGGCCCAGCTTAAAGGCCATCTTGCCATTGAACATCGGCTTGTGAAGCGATTCATAGACAACGACGAGAATGGGCGGAATAACGGCCAGTTGTGGGTAACCAGCTATCCAACATAAACCGATCCACACGAATATCAAAATCAAGAACACGAGCATATACTGATACGGTATCTTCACTTTCTTCTCCAGTCCGTCATTCCATTTGAAGGCGAGAACGCCGAGCATGATGAGAAAGGAAAAAATGACGACGGAGATCATAAAAGACCATTCAACGGCATTCGTGACCAGAGGTAATAAGCCAGTGGCAAGGGATGGTCCAAAATTCGATTGGATGATTCGTAAAAAGAGCATCATGAGTACGAGTGTGATACTGACTTTTCCAAGGTATGGAAAATCTACTTGATTTATCGCAAATCCGATTGCAGCCGTAATCGACGGAGCCACAAAAATTCTAGAGGGCTGTCTGATCCATCCTGGTTCTCGGTATACCCATATGCCAATTGCCATCGCTGCTATTTCTGGTAGAATCACTTCGGGATCATCGAGTATGACGGAAGCGGCTACCATGAGCAAGATAAGCGCTATGGCAATGATATAGGAAAGAATGGTTTCATTCTTCGCTATCACTGAATTCATTCTGACTAACTCCTTTTCGTTCGGATTATCCTTTATTATGGCAAGGATTGAGGAAGTCAATTGTGCCAATGGGAGCAACATTGTCTGTAACAAAACCGTCACTAACAGTGGAAAAGCAGCACCCAGAAGAGGGTCTAAACAAAATCAGAACGGCATAAGGTATGGGGTATTAGCAAGATGGTTGGAAGGTCATGATGAGCATTTCGTGTTTGATAGCGGTGAAAAATGGGCAGACCAATAAGGGAGCATTACGTTACGAATTACACCCAGTATACCGATAGGGGGAACGTGCAATTGTTGAGTTCATTTAAACCACTGAAGAGAATTGAAGAGAACAGCAAGATTGTACAGCAGACGATACAGTACATAGGTAATCAAAAAGTAAGTACGATTACGATAGAAACGCCTAAAAAACTACCTAAATGTAGGTAGTTTTTTCCTATTTGTAGAATCTAAATAAAATGTTAAAATAATGTAAAACTTTACCAGAAGGAGAGGTTAGAGGTGCTAAAGAATCTCATGCAGAGCAATGTAAAAATTGTTTTTTCTGTTCTTGGCATCTTGTTCGTTCTGGTCTCATGGCTCGTATTTGAATTGTTAAAAGGTTTGCTGCCAGATTTGATAGCAGTCATACATAAGTGGATGTTTCAACCGATAGAATGGCTGTTTATCCTAGCACCGCCACATGAGGAAAACAAGCTAGCTTCATTAGGCTCTGTTCTAGGCCTGTCTATCTTGTATTCCGCCATTTTGGCAGGAATGGTATTCATCGTTTTGTTCATCTGCGATAAGCTTAGAGGGAACGAGATCGAGTTCCAGATGGAAGTGAAATATTGTGAGAAAGAATTGGCCAATGCGATTTACAGTTTGGATGGCAGCGGTCAATCAACAGCTATTATTAATGCGAATGCGATCACGTTCATGAAGGCATTTGAAATGGAAGTAAAGACGATTTATGGATTGAAACCGGACGAGCTATGCTGTTATTGGATCGTACCTACGAATAATGACAAGCAGTTTGAAGTGTTTTACTTAACCGAGTTGAAAGATTTTGACACAGTACGTACTCTATTACTGTCTTCGATGCTTCAAGAGGATTGCCGAATTGCCGATAAACAAGTAAAGGGACGTATTCAAAACACGGACATTGAACAATTTGCAATTGTAAAAAACTTCGGAAAATTCAGGCTTGGATTCGCGGTCGCTGTTTACAAGAATGACACATTTACTCCCGAAAATATGCAGGAGTTCGAGCGGTTGACTACGTATATGTTATTATTAGGATTTGTTACCAAGTTTGTGAATAAGGTCAAAACCTTAAAGAGAGCTAGTTAGGAGTGGGATACGATGAAATTAGCTGAGTTCTTCGCGAAAAGAGGCAACGAAACTGCTGTTTACTCGAAAAATCTCTCTTCCAAGAAGAAGATTCCCAACAGCAAATTTACTCCTGGCTTCGCTAGCTTAAAACAGATTGTAGATGAACATAGTCCGAATGAGCGACATGATAATAAAGTGGTTGGAGGAAAATGACACTGCCTGTGAGCAGTGTTATTTTTTGTTTAGGGGTACTTGGGATAGAGGAAAAGCCACCTGATGAAGGTGGCTTTAGTTTTGGGAGATCTCTACACTGTGCTTGCTTTTTCTGTGTGACCATACCAGGACAGGAACCAGTAACAGTGATATAGCGCCTCCGGCAAGTGAAAGTGTTGCGTAGCTGGCATTGGCGACGACCATACCAGACAGAGCTCCACCGGATGCACCAGCCAAGGCAATCAAGACATCGACCGTTCCCTGCGTTTTCGCACGAGTGGCGGGCTGCGTTGCATCCACAATGAGTGCTGTGCCACTAATTAATCCAAAATTCCAGCCCAGTCCGAGCAGCACAAGAGCCGTGATGAGTAGCGGCATCGAATCGGCTGGCGCAAAAGCAGCAGTCATGCTGGCTGTAAGCAGTATGACACCGGAAGCATAAGCCATTGTGGAGCGACCGATCTTGTCAACGAGTACCCCCGTCAAGAGCGAGGGGAGGTACATCGCACCGATATGAAAACCGATGACGATCCCTACTTCAGAGAGACCATGTCCGTGGTGCTTCATATGTACAGGTGTCATCGTCATAATGGCGACCATGACGATCTGCGTCAAAATCATGACGGTGGCTCCCACGATGATTCCCCGGTTGTTGCTTGCAAGCTGATTCTCATTCAGACAGGACGGGGAGCTCTGATTCATCTGTTGTGCTTCGGCGATTGCTTTCGAAACGATGAACGGGTCCGGGCGAAGCAATACCCAAAATACGAGACCAGCGAGGATAAAGGCTGCGGCACCTAAGATGAAAGGACCAGCCAGTGCGGGGACACCGATGGATGTAGCGAATCGTCCCATGACTTCCACCAGGTTTGGTCCTGCGACGGCCCCGAATGTAGTGGAGACCATTGCGATACTTACGGCAGTCGCTCGCTGTTTAGGCTTTGCCAAGTCTGTGCCTGCATAGCGGGCTTGCAAGTTAGTAGCGGTGCCAGCCCCATACAGAATTAAGGAAGCAAACAGAAGGACAATACTGTTTGCGACGGCTGCGATAACCACTCCAATTGCGCCGATACCTCCAGCTAAGAATCCGCTAGCGAGACCGAAACGGCGTCCAAAGCGTTGAGAGAGTCGACCCACCAGCAATGCAGCGACAGCAGAACCAAGCGTGAGCAATGCGGCAGGGATGCCCGCGAGACTTTCCGAACCGAGCATATCCTGAGCGAGGAGAGCACCTACGGTGACACCTGCCGCAAGTCCTGCACCGCCGAAAATTTGTGAGATGACTACAATCCAGAGCGTTCGTTTGTATAATCTTTGCTGTTTATCTGGGGAGTCGATGTAGCTTTGTAAATCTTCAGGTTTGAGTGACATCTGATCCACCTTTCTATGGAAGAAAGCTTTCGTGAAGTTATGAAATTTCAGTCATCCCTTCGGATGGAAATGACTGGGGAATTTTCATTCAGTATAGTATTGGTGACGGGTAAACACAAGAATAATCCAGCTTCATAAACACTTTGCAAAAGCAAAAACACCGGACATTTTCTATCCGGTGTTTTTTGTTTATTTTCCTACGATAAGCAATAGCTCACGGAGGTTTTGTATGAGAATTTGATTTTCTTCCAGCGTACCTACACTGATTCGAATATGCTCCGGTAACCCCCAAGTGTCTCCGTAACGCAAAATGATTCCTCTTTCCAGCAGCTCTTGATAAATCCTACCCGCATTTGGCCCCCATTTTACCAAGATAAAATTAGACATACTCACGGTATAGGGGATATTCATTTCATCGAATGCATCATACAGCTGCTTGCGGCCTTTGGTGTTTTCCGTAAGGGATTTTTCAAAATGCTCCACGTCCCCAAGGGCGGTAATTGCGGCTGTTTGTGCCAAAGAATTGACGTTAAACGGCTCTTTTACTTTCAGGATTTTTTGGATCACGGATGGGTGAGCGACACCAAATCCGACGCGAATACCGGCAAGCGCGTAAATTTTCGAGAAGGTTTGCAAGACGAGAACAGGATATCCTTGGCGGACAAATTCAATACCCGATGTGTAATCGTCAGTCGTCGCATAGTGACTGTAAGCAGCGTCGAGTACCACAAGCACCCCATCTGGCAATTGGTCTAGCAATGCCGTCAAGTCCTGACGAGACAAATAGGTGCCTGTCGGGTTGTTAGGGGAACAAAGGTAGATTAGCTTTGTTCGAGCCGTAATGGCTGCCAAAATAGCGGAAACATTGAAGGCATAATCGGCCTCAAGTGGAACCGTTTTGATGACAGCGCCCATGAGATGTGCGCCGAATTCATATTCACTAAAGGTCGGCGAAGGCACGACGATTTCGTCCTCGTGCTCCAAATAGGTTTCGGACATGAGCTTGATCAGTTCGTCACCGCCATTTGTGACGATTAAATGCTCCGGACTTAACTCAAGATGATCAGCCAAGTGCTCTTTCAGCGTCGTTGTATGGGCATCCGGGTAACGATGCAGCTCTGGGAGCGCACCGAGAATGGCGCGGATGATTTTAGGGGATGGGCCGAGTGGATTTTCATTTGAGGCTAATTTAATGATAGAAGAGAGTCCGTACATTTTTTTAATCTCCCAAATCGGCATTCCAGGTTGATAGGATTGTATCTTTTCTAGTGCTTTTCGCGATTGTGTCGTGGGCAGTTGTTTCATCTATATGGCCTCCAAAACTTCATGGTAGCAACACTGTAAGTGAAATATCCAACAGTGTAACCAGCCAATTCGTGAAAGATGAAACAGACCAATTACGAGGATGGACACAAATTGGATGGTTCATAAAAGTCAAGATTGGATCATGAAGGAAGGAGCCGCTTATTTTATAATCAGCCCAGAAACATCACTCATTCAAACAACACGGAAGGATAGTGAGGTGGGAAAAATGTTGATTCAAGGGCAAACGCCGCTCTTTAACGGGCTGAGAAAGCATGCCCAGAAGAATCCAATCCAATTCCATATACCAGGTCATAAGAAAGGGAAAGGGATGGATCCTGAATTTCGATGGTTCATGGGAAAAAATGCACTTTCCATCGATTTGATTAACATTGAACCATTAGACGATTTGCATCAACCAAAAGGAATTATCAAGCAAGCGCAGGAATTGGCTGCTGAAGCCTTTGGCGCTGATCACACCATATTTTCTGTTCAAGGCACGAGCGGAGTCATTATGACCATGATTATGGCGGTATGTAATCCCGGTGATAAGATCATCGTGCCACGGAATGTACACAAATCAATCATGAGCGGAATTGTTTTATCCGGTGCGACTCCTATCTTTTTACATCCAGAAATAGACCCTGTCTTCGGGATCTCGCATGGAATCACACCGCAAGCTGTGGAAAAAGCATTGGAACAGCATCCTGATGCAAAGGCAGTTCTAGTCATCAATCCAACCTATTTCGGAATTGCTGGTGACTTGAAGAGTATCGTTCAAATTGCGCATGCCAGAGGAGTGCCCGTACTCGTAGATGAAGCACATGGCTCACATGTTCACTTCCATCCCAAGCTTCCACTATCAGCGATGCAAGCTGGTGCAGATATGGCAGCAAGCAGTATGCATAAATTAGGAGGCTCTCTGACGCAGAGTTCGTTGTTGAACATTCAGGGAAATCTTGTTTCGATTCAGCGTGTACAAGCTATCTATAGCATGCTCACTACGACTTCGACCTCCTATTTACTGCTCGCTTCGCTCGATGTGGCGAGAAAGCGGTTGGTGACATCCGGGAAAGCGCTATTGGATCAAACGATTCAGCTGGCAAACGAAGCACGAGCACAAATCAATAAAATTAATTATTTGTACTGCATCGGAAGAGAAATTATCGGGACAAATGGAGCGTTTGCTCATGATCCGACCAAGCTGGTCATCTCGGTAAAAGACCTCGGCATTACGGGGTATGAAGCTGAAAAATGGCTTCGTGATCGCTATAACATTGAAGTAGAGCTATCTGACCTGTACAACATCGTTTGTATTATCACACCAAGTGATACGAAAGAAGATTTGCAAATCCTTGTCTATGCCTTGGAGGAGCTGGCTGCTGGGGCCGGGGATCAAGGAAACAGAAAAAGCCGCCCGAAAATGCAGCTTCCCAAAATACCGGTACTGGCTGTCACCCCGCGCGATGCATTTTACGCACCGACGGAGATGATTCCCGTCGAACAATCCGTGGGAAGAATCATCGCGGAGTTTGTTATGGTATATCCACCAGGTATTCCGATTTTTATCCCGGGTGAGATCATTTCGGAAGAGAACCTCATCTATACGAAGAAAAACATGGATGCAGGTTTACCTGTACAAGGCTTTGAAGACCCCACGCTACAAACCATACGTGTCATCAAGGAATAACCAAACAACCAGGCATTGGAGGAGAATTCTATGAAACAATATCTCAGCTTTTCGGAAGAGGTCAGACATGCACTTGATCATCAATTACCGATTGTTGCACTAGAAACGACGATTATCTCCCATGGAATGCCTTATCCGCAAAATGTAGAAATGGCGAATGACGTAGAGCAAATCATTCGCAATCATGGTGCTGTTCCGGCAACGATTGGTTTTATGGACGGGCAAATTAAGATTGGTTTGAGTGCGAGTGAGCTGGAAGAGTTCGCGACAAATAAAAATGTGGCCAAGGTTAGCCGCCGGGACATCCCGTATATTTTAGCCTCGAAAAAAATAGGAGCGGCAACCGTATCGGGGACGATGATCGGTGCTGAGTTGGCAGGCATTCGCATGTTTGCAACAGGTGGGATTGGCGGTGTTCACCGTGAAGGGGAAGTGACGTGGGATGTGTCTGCTGATTTGACGGAGCTGGCAGAGACAAATGTGGCAGTCGTATGTGCAGGTTGCAAATCCATTTTGGATATCGGAAGAACACTGGAGTACTTGGAAACGCTCGGAGTGCCCGTTGTTGGCTATCAAACAACCGAGTTCCCGGCTTTTTACTCCCGCCAAAGTGGATTCGATGTGTCTGTAAGCATGGATACGCCAGAAGAGGCAGCTGCGATGTTGGATGCTAAATGGAAACTCGGCTTGAAGGGCGGAGCGGTGATTGCCAATCCAATCCTCGAAGCGGATGCAATCCCTTACGATGAAATCGAAGCGATTATTCTCCAAGCGATGCATGATGCGAAAAGCCAAGGAATCACTGGCAAGCAAGTAACGCCATTCATGTTAGCGAATGTAAAAGAACGAACAGGCGGAAAAAGCCTAGAGGCGAACATTGCACTGGTGAAAAATAATGCAAAGCTCGCTGCACAAATTGCCGTTGCGTTAAACCGAAGCGAATCATAGGAGGAAGGCCGCCTTGGGGTGGCCTTTTTCTTTTGCTTACTCAAGGGTTCTCTATCGCCTTTCTCCCTTTGATCCGGAAGAGGATCAGCAAAAAAATCGGCAGCAGCAGGAGTACGTATCCATACTTAAAATAGACGTGATTAGTCTGCAAGAGTTGTTGATGATTGGAAAAGACGAGTAAAGACAGCAAAAGCGTAACCAAACAGACGGGCAAGCTCAGCTTTTTGTAAGTGGTGGAAAGGAGAAAGGCAAGACATTCACAGATGGCATATAAAAATACCGCTACCCGGATGAAACAGCCTGCTGTCATCGTATATAAACCATAAATGTCTCCCCGGCTTATAAAACCCATTTTTATTTGTCTGACTGTATTTTGTACCGGCCAGTCCAATTTTTCCGAGAGAGGCAGCCCAAATACAGCAATGGCACCCATTAGCATCGATGCGCCCAAAAAGACGTTAAATAACACAAGAAAGGAGAAGCCATTGAAGTCATGACGCACTCCGACCCATTTTGTCTGAAGCAGGAGGACTAAGATCAGTTCCCCCCACAAGGCAACATAGAAAAGCGAGCCCTCCAGAGCAGGTCCCCACCCATTGTCGAGGATCGGCAAAATGCGGGCATAATCTTTTTCTTGCATGAGTGTCAGTCCAACAAGCGGTCCCGTTATCATCGTCATCAAAAAAAAGATAACGGCCATTCTAGCGATGGATTCGATGTTTCTTTGCAGACTGAACCAAATGAGAAGGATGAAGCTCGTTCCGATTGCCCAGAGAGGCGTCTCTGGTAAAAAGGTTATTTTGACGAACTCCTCCAGACCACGCATCGTCGTAGCAGAAGCATACAGAAAATAGGCGAGTAAGATCACACACAAAATGACAGCTGGTGCTCTACCGGCTTTTTCTTCTGTTCCCGTCAGCAACGAGGTGTTTTGAAGTTTACTTCGCAGTATGCTCAACAGCAGGACGAATAGAATGCCACAAGGAATGCTGATCAAAGCAGATATCCAGCCGTCTTTGCCAGCGGTATGAATCAGTGGTTCGATTAGGAAGACGTGTCCCATTATGGGGAGACTTAATGCATGGATTGAGACCCACTGAAATCTTGAAATCGTGCGGACGTCCAACCATCCCACTCCTTACTTTTCACCAAGTTGCTCTGCCAAAAGTCCATTTAAGAGGAGCTTGCTCTGAACATTCACTTTTACGTCTAGCTCTGAAAAGTGAGCGGGCCATTGTTCTTCCCGGGTTTTCCACACTTGTGGATACGCGCGATGCACATATTCATGAAATCCAAAAATATCGGCCTTGTTTTTCTTTGCTACTGCTACAGCCTCATGGATTTCATCTCGAATGACATGATTGACTTTTGTCTGCAACCATTTATACGTCTCTGTGTCCATTGGAATGGGATGATTGAGACTTCCGATATATCCGTGTGGATGGACAGTCACCTGGATATGTAACTGATTATTTTCGAGAATGGGACGGATTTTTGTTTTGGAGCCTATAATCTCGATCGATGCGTATTGTCCCAGTTTCTTTAGTGGAACGATGACAATCGTGCTTTTTATTTTCCCCGTTGTCCACAGTAATCCGCGCACCTGTGTCTCATTGATCGAAGCGATAGCTTTTCCGCCTTTGATTATGACAGCTCCAGCTTCACGGCTTTCTTTCTTCGACTCGATTGGATGACTGATCGGCAGATAGCCTACTTTCTCTTTACTCGCCATCATGCGCATAAGGTCGAGAGAACGTACGGGTGGATATTTGCCATTGGCTCGACTGGCTATCATTTTTTCGTTGATTTGCAACGGCTGGATGTCGTTCGTATTTCCTTTTGTATGCAGGAGTGCTTCCGCTTTCCCTTCGACATAAATGACCCAGTGACGCCCAGATAATTCCTGATCGCGAAAAAATAAATCAAGGGGCCCGATGATATCCTTTTTGGCTGCGTCCGTGCCAATCGCTACGTATTGCATTTGATGATAGCTAAGCTTGTACCCCGAGTACTCGATCATATTTCGGGCCGCGTCAAACATGGTATAGCCTGTCGATTGGATAATCGCGCTTTTTTCCGCCGAGCCTCCATCCGTTTTTCCGCTGCTGGGCTTCATGACGTTCACAGTAAGGACATAACGACCTTCCTCGTTCAAGTCGATTCCAACTGCCGTGACAAATCTTGTCTCAGTGAGCTCGATGTTATTCCAGCAACCCCCTAAAATGACAGTCAGCAAGCTTATCACAGCGGTTAGCGTCTTCATGATCATTCTCCCTTTTGCTTCTTCAGTGGGAAAGGGGTAGCACCAGAGCTCTGTTTGATGAACCAAAGAGGAAAGCGAATAAAGAAGTCCTTCCAATCTTGTAGTTTCAAAGGAGCTAAAGGAGCAAGATAAGGTACCCCAAACGAACGGAGATCGCACAAGTAAATAGCAACCAAATAAAGGACGAGAAAATTGCCGTACAATCCAAGTGCCGAGGCGACAAATATCGAAACAAATCGCAGAATGACTACCACATCAGAAATGGCAGGGAAAATAAACGAAGTGATGGCCGATGCGGCAATGACAATAACCGTCGGTGCCCCAACTAATCCTGCACTAACGGCTGCCTCACCAATGACTAAAGCTCCTACGATGCTGACAGCTTGTCCGATGGGGCGAGGCATGCGAACCCCGGCCTCACGCAGCCATTCATACACGATCGCCATAAGAAGCAGCTCGATGGGCAAAGGGAACGGAACCCCTTCTCTGGCATTGATAAAGCTGAACAACAACGTAGGGGGGACTAAGTCCTTGTGGAAATTTTCGAAAGATATATAAATAGATGGGAGAAATGCTGAGACAAAAAATGCTGCATAGCGAAGCAAGCGCAAAAAGCTGGCATAGAAAGGGCGGGAATAGTAATCCTCCGGGTTTTGAAAAAACTCTTGAAACGTGGCTGGTACCATAAGGGCAACTGGACTGCCGTCCACTAAAATAGCGACACGTCCCTCCAAAATCTTGGCTACCAGGATGTCCGGCTTCTCACTGTTAAAGATGGTTGGGAAAATAGAAAATGGTTCGTCCTCGATCCATTGCTCGATATAGCCGGAGTCCAAGATGGCATCCATTTTTATGACAGATAGGCGCTTTCTCACCTCGTCGACCAATTCTTCCTTCACAATTCCTCGTATGTAGGCTATACAAACCCTTGTATTCGATTGGGTACCGATCCAATAGGTTTCAATTTGGAGATTCGGATTGTGATATCTTTTGCGAATGAGTGAGAGATTTGTGTCAATCGTTTCAATAAAGCCTTCGCGTGGCCCACGAATGACTGCTTCTTTGGAAGGCTCTTCCACACTTCTTTGTCCAAGCGATTTGGCTCCGATAATAATGCATTGTGCTTGGTTATGAATAAAAAGCACGATATATCCGCGGGCAAGCTGCTCGAGTGCTTTTTCAAGCGTGCTTTCCTTCCACGCCATCGAGACATGCAGAACAGCATTCATAATATGATCAACCATGTCCTCGTGGAGATCGCCAATGGTATTCATCAGCGGTCTAATGACATCCCGATCCATTACGTCTTGATTCGTCATACCTTTCAGGAACAGCAAAGATGCTTGTTGTGATTGATTTGTCCCAAGCGAAAAGGTTCGGACCGCCAGATCACTCGTGAACCCAAAATGACTGCGAACGGTGGTCACATTTGCTTGAAGATCCTCCTGTAGGGGAGTTTCTTGTGGTTCCTGGTTCTGTTTGATTTGATGGATGGATAGCTTTCTCCGAAACTTTTTGATCACGTAGCTTCACCTAATCAGTAATGAGATGGAAGTGATCTTAGGGTACCCATCGATTTCCAATTCCATTCGACTAGATAAGGACCTTCTTTTCGTGAGAAGGGTTTTTTTATGTCTAAAAAGTGTCGGAAATGTAGCGGAAGATTGAACATGGCTGGTTGATCCACTTTGTTATTGGCTGGTGACACTCCATTGGTCCGGCTTTAGAGTAAGACTTGTTTCAATAGTACCCCGTGCATGGTGATAGGAGATGAGGACAAGGACATGAAGACGTCCAAGACAGTACGCTGTATGTCATTTTTGTTCATGTTCATCCTGCTGTTCTTGACGACCGGTTGCGCTGATAACTATATCGTGCTCGATCCGAAAGGACCCATTGGTGAACAGCAAAAGGACTTAATGATTTTATCCACGCTTTTAACGTTAATTGTGATTGTTCCTGTACTAATTCTTACTTTTGTCATTGTATGGCGATACCGTGACAGAGAAGGAAGAAAGGCGAAGTACACGCCGAATTGGGAACACAGTACGAAACTGGAAATCATTTGGTGGGGCATTCCCATCATCATTATTACGTTAATTGGGATCGTGACAGTTCAGTACACGTATTCTTTGGAGCCATCTAAACCGTTGGAATCCGAGAAGAAACCGATCACGATTCAAGTGACGAATTTGGATTGGAAGTGGCTGTTCCAATATCCTGAACAAGGCATTGCCACTGTGAACTACGTACAATTCCCAGAGGATACGCCAGTACGCTTTGAAGTGACATCTGACGCCCCGATGAATTCATTCTGGATTCCACAGCTTGGCGGTCAGATTTATGCCATGTCCGGCATGTCTATGACTCTCTACCTGCAAGCAGATGAGCAGGGTGAGTACATGGGATCTGGTGCGAACTTTACCGGAAAAGAATTTGCGAGGATGTTCTTTACAGCGAATGCGACTTCCCAAGAAGACTTTGATCAATGGGTGAATCAGGTGAAAAATACTTCCCCTGGGCTGACGTTGGATGGCTACAAAGAGCTGACCAAACAAGGAACATCGGACGTACGCTATTTCTCCGCTTTCCCTGAAGGATTGTACGAGATGACTGTGACCAAGTATGCTGCTTCACACAATCACGGCTTATCTACGAGAGTGCAACCGCCAGCGCGGGTGAAAGAATAGTCGGTTGAAATTGAAAGAGGGAGGAGAGAGACAACGATGTGGGAGAGTGTGAAAGAATTCGCCTCTGAATTTTTCGTAACAGGCGATCCACTTATTTACGGTGCGGACGTCAGCATTGTGCTTAGTATCATCGCAATCGTATCGGTGCTGACTTACTTTAAAAAATGGGGATGGCTCTGGCGCGAATGGCTGACAACTGTCGATCACAAGAAGATCGGTATCATGTACATTCTCGCTTCCGTTCTCATGCTGTTTCGAGGAGGGGTAGATGCTCTCCTGATGCGGGCTCAGCTCGCTATGCCTGATATGCAGTTTTTGAGTGGGGATCACTACAACCAGATTTTTACGACGCATGGCGTCATTATGATTCTGTTTATGGCGATGCCCCTCATGTTTGGCTTGTTCAATGTCATCGTGCCGCTGCAACTCGGTGCACGTGACGTAGCCTTTCCGTTTTTGAATGCGCTCAGCTTCTGGCTGTTTTTCTCAGGGGCGATGCTGTTTAACTTGTCCTTCGTCATTGGGGGTTCCCCGGATGCAGGATGGCTGGCTTATCCGCCGTATTCGGAGTTAGCCTTTAACCCGGGACCAGGTCAGGATTTCTACATTTGGGGAATTCAGATCTCGGGTATAGGTAGTTTGATGACCGGGATTAACTTTATTGTGACGATTTTGAAAGTGCGTGCTCCTGGTATGACGTTGATGAAAATGCCGATGTTTTCCTGGTCAGTTTTGTCGAGTTGTATCGCAATCGTTTTCGCATTCCCAATCTTGACTGTTACATTGGCACTGCTGTTTATCGACCGCTATTTGGGTGGGCATTTCTTTACTTTGGATGGCGGCGGTAACCCGATGATGTACATCAACTTGATTTGGATGTGGGGTCACCCGGAAGTTTACATTATCGTTCTGCCAGCGTTCGGGATTTTCTCCGAGATCGTGGCGACGTTCTCTCGGAAAAAGCTGTTTGGTTACAAATCCATGGTGTTTGCCATGATCATCATTAGCGTTCTGTCGTTCCTCGTATGGGCGCACCATTTCTTCACAATGGGCTCCGGTGCGGACGTCAATGCGTTCTTCGCGGTCACGACGATGCTGATTGCGATTCCGACGGGTGTGAAAGTGTTTAACTGGTTGTTTACGATGTTCCGAGGAAAAATTACGTTTGAAACGCCGATGCTGTGGACGGTCGGGATTATCCCGAACTTTGTCATCGGTGGGATGACGGGTGTACTTCTATCCGTGGCACCTGCTGACTTCCAGTATCACAATAGCTACTTCCTCGTTGCCCACTTCCACCAGGTAATTATTGCGGGTGTCGTGTTTGGATTCTTCGCGGGCTTGTATTACTGGTGGCCGAAGATTTTCGGCTTCAAGCTGAATGAGCGTATTGGCCGTTGGGCTTTCTGGCTGTGGAACATCGGGTTCTATCTGTGTTTCATGCCGCAATACGCGCTGGGCTTGATGGGAATGACGCGTCGTCTTTATTCGTACGGCTGGGACAAAGGCTGGTTCGAAATGAACCTGGTATCGACGATCGGTGCCGTAATCATGGGTGCTGCCTTCCTTGTCCAAATTTGGGACATTGCACACAGCCTCAAGAACATGAAGAGAGATACAACAGGAGATCCATGGAATGCTCGCACATTGGAGTGGTCGATTCCTTCTCCAGCTCCGTTCTATAACTTTGCCGTAATGCCACAGGTAACGTCTCAAGATGATTGGCATGAAAGAAAGCTGCGCATCGAGCAAGGCTTGGAAAAGCCGGCGAAAGTAGAGCTGGAACCGATTCATATGCCGAAAAACTCCGGTATTCCAATCGTGATGTCCATGTTCTGGTTCTTTGTCGGATTCGGTTTGATTTTTGACTGGTTATGGATGGCTGTACCAGGGTTTATCGGGGTACTTGCGTGTATGGTTGTTCACTCGTTTAACTACGACACGGACTATTACGTTACGGTGGAAGAGATTAAACGTACAGAGGCTGAAGCAGGGAGGGTGATTACGTAATGGCTAATGTGAATGCTGGACATCATGATCATCATCCAGACCAAGAGGAGTTGCGCACGTTTGCCTTTTGGATCTACCTCATGACGGATGTTATCTTATTCGCTACCTTGTTTGCGACGTATATCGTACTGCAAGGAAATACGGATGGTGGACCAGGTCCAAAAGATTTGTTTCAAATGAATGGTATTTACGCGAGTACGTTTATTTTGCTGACCAGTAGCTTTACGAGCGGTCTTGCCATTCTCGCGATGAATAAAGGCAATCGTCTTGCATTGATGAACTGGCTGGGAGTTACCGTATTTTTGGGAGCATCCTTCTTGTTCCTGGAAATCAACGAGTTCATGCACCTCGTAAGCGAAGGGGCAACGATTAGCACGAGTGCTTTCTGGACCGCCTTTTACACATTGGTAGGAACGCATGGATTGCACGTGGCTCTCGGATTAGGATGGATGATCATCCTGATTATGCAAATCGCGAAGCGCGGTATTACACCAGTGACCAAGCGAAAAGTAAACATCATCAGCTTGTTCTGGCATTTCCTTGATGTTGTTTGGATTTTCGTCTTCACCATCGTGTATGTGATGGGGGTGAATTAATTGAGCAAGCAATCTGTGCATGGCACGACAGAACAACACGGCGGTCATGGTTCCCTGAAATCGTATGTGATCGGTTTCGTCTTGTCGCTTGTACTCACCATCATTCCCATTCTAGCCCTAGAGAACGGTTGGTTGGATAGTGATAAGAGACTCATCATCTATTTAGTAGCGGCTCTGTTCCAGTTTATTGTCCAGTTATTCTTCTTCATGCATCTGAAAGAAGAGGATAAACCACGCTACAACTTGATGTCGCTCTTACTCGGGCTGTTTATCGTATTCCTCATCGTGATCGGTTCGATTTGGATCATGATGTACAACATGGTCGCTCTATAATGACCAACATTTTGTCGGGGGGTAGGAGATGCTAGCAGATTGGATACAGCTCACCAAGCCCCGAATTCTTCAACTCAATCTGGTAGCGGCATTCGGTGGGTATTGGGTAGCGAGTAAGTGGGAGCCGGATTGGATGCTTTTGTTATGGCTGATGATTGGGACCACACTCACAATGGCTTCGTCCTGCGTGTTAAATAACATTTGGGACTGGCAGCTTGACCAAAAAATGACCCGTACGAAAGACCGGCCACTTGCTACTGGACGACTGAAACCTGGGGGCGTACTGCTGTACGCCCTGGTTCTCGGTCTTGTGGGAGAGCTGGTGCTATTTTATAAAGTCAATGCGCTAGTAGGTTGGCTCGGATTATTCGGGATGATCGTATACGTAGTCGTTTACACGATGTGGCTCAAAAGAACGTCCACTTGGAGCACGTCCATTGGTGGAGTGTCCGGGGCAATGCCGCCTGTGATGGGGTATTGTGCCTATACGAATGAGATTGACGCAGGAGCGTGGCTTTTGTTCGCTTTGCTCTTCTTGTGGCAGCCTGCTCATTTCTGGTCGCTTGCCATTAGACGTGTAGATGAGTATACAGCAGCTGGATTTCCTCTCCTCCCGGTAATGAAGGGGATCAAGCGGACCAAGCTGCAAATGATTCCGTACGTGGTTTTGCTATTGCCAACGGTAACGATTATGTATGTGTTGGGTTACGTAGGGATTATCTTTTTCGCTGTTTCCTTCCTATTCGGAATGGTATGGATGGGGCATACGATTATTGGGATTGTGTCGGAGAATACGGAAAAATGGGCGAAGACGAATTTTTTCATCTCGATTCATTATTTGATGATTGTGTTTGTGTGCATGGTAGTGGATACGACAGGCCGTCCCTTTTTGTAAGGGATAGTCATTCCCGTAGGAAGGGTAGGGAGTTCCATGAAAGCTATCAAGTATCTAATGATCGGTTCTATGTTCTTGCTGATAACTGCATGCGGCAGTGGTGCAACAGAAGAACAAGCAGAAGTTGCAGATGCAGATAAAAGTGCGATGAAGCTATACAAAAATAATTGCATGAGCTGCCACGGTAACGATTTATCCGGTAGGGTGGGTCCAGGCTTGCAGCAAGTTGGCTCGAAAATGACGGAGGAAAAACTCGTTGAAATAATTACGGTCGGCGCAAATGGCATGCCTGGTTATGAAAATGTACTCAGCGCCGAAGAAGTCGGCCAGTTAGCGAAGTGGCTCTCTGAGAAAAAGGAATAGGAGAGGAGCGGTATAATGAAAAAAACAGCTTGGTTGATCATGCTCAGTATCCTGATGGTTTTGGTAACTGCGTGTGGTCCAGCAAGATATGATTACAACTATCCGGTTAATGAATTTGCTTATACGGACCAGGAAGGGAAGCCTTTTTCATCGAAAGACCTGGAAAATAAGGTATGGGTTGCTAACTTTGTCTTTACGTATTGTGGAACCGTTTGTCCTACGATGACAGCAAACATGGCTGAATTGCAGAAAAAAGCAAAAGAAGCTGGCGTTGATGTGGAGTTTGTTTCCTTCTCGGTTGATCCAGAAAGAGATACGCCAGAGGCATTGAAGTCATATCTGGGTAAATTCAATGCTGACTTCTCCAATTGGCATGCATTGACTGGCTATGGATTTGATGAGATCAAAACGTTTATTCTCAAGTCATTTAAGACTCCAATAGAAAAGGACCCTAATTCCGATCAAATCATCCACGACACGTTTTTATACTTGGTCGATCAAAAGGGAACAGTGGTTAACCGTTATGAAGGAATGACGGACGTGCCTTACAATCAAATTATCGAGGATATGAAAGCGTTGCAGGAGTAGGGGAGCCAGTCGGGTACGCCGAATAATAGGAAAGTAAGACAGATTCTCTATTTGGGAGGGGATGTAACATGTCAATTCAGCAACATAACGTACGAGTAGCAGTTGTTCAAGCTGCTTCGGTCATAATGGATTGTGATGGAAGTACGGAAAAGGCGGTTTCACTGACATTGGAAGCAGGCGAAAAAGGAGCGAAAATCGTTGTTTTTCCCGAAGCTTTTATCCCTGCGTATCCGAGAGGCCTTACTTTTGGGACAAAAGTAGGCAGTCGTTCCCCTGAGGGGCGTAAAGACTGGTTTCGTTATTGGGACAATTCGATTGTCGTCCCGAGTGAAGAGACGGACAAGCTCGGGGAGGCAGCACGCAAAGCTGGCGTGTATCTCGTCATTGGTGTGATCGAAAGAGACAATGAAAATAGCGGCGGCACCTTATATTGTTCCGTCTTATTTTTTGGTCCTGATGGTGAGTTGCTCGGCGTGCATCGCAAGCTGAAGCCGACTGCATCCGAACGGTTGATTTGGGGCGAAGGGGACGGAAGTACTTTGCCGGTATTCGATACTCCTTACGGTAAGATCGGGGCCCTGATTTGTTGGGAGAATTATATGCCGTTAGCACGAGCGGCGATGTATGCAAAAGGCGTTCAAATCTATATCGCACCTACAGCTGATGCGAGGGATGCATGGCAAGCTACCATCCGCCATATCGCATTGGAAGGCAGATGCTTCGTCTTATCGAGCAATCAGTACGTAACAAAAGATATGTATCCAACTGATTTGGCCTGCTACGACGATCTTGCCTCTTCGCCAGACGAGATGAGCAGAGGTGGAAGTGCGATTGTGGGGCCCTTGGGTGACTATATCGTCGAGCCTGTTTTTGGGCGGGAGGAGATTCTCTACGCTGATCTGGACATTCGCGATATCGCTTATAGCCAATTCGATTTTGATGTCGTTGGACATTACTCGCGACCGGATGTTTTTACGTTGTTGGTGAATGAAGAGAAAAAAGAGAATGTGAAGTGGATGAAATAAGTCCGTTTTTAAAATGCAGAAGACCTCCAGTGCTTGATACAAGCGGTGGAGGTCTATTTTGTAGTTGCTGTAGTGGGGGGAAGAAGCGCATTTCCAGTCTACGCTTCGGCCTACGCCCCGCAAGGGGTCAAGACTGTCCGCTTCAGAATAAATGGCGGGAGCGCTTCAAACGTAGACGTTTCAAGGAAGCATTCCATAAGTGAAGCTGAAATTCCCCGCCATTTGTTCCGAAGCTGGGATGGGCTCCAGAGGCGCTTTACTGGAAATGCGCTTCTTCCTACGCAGCTTTAGCAATACTTGCAGATCAATGCAAGTAGTAAAATCGTGAACCGAAGCTTCCATGCTCTAACCTGCAAATTTGTTTTAAAGTTTGAAATAAACAAATACTGTACGAAAGTCCTGTCACATGTTTGGAAGGAGACCGCCCGAACGTAGAGAGGATACAGGCGACTGGAAAACATGTGGCAGGGCTTCCCCCGACCACAATCGTTGGCGGACCACCATCTTTTAGGTCAAAATAGCCTTCAAAGCAGCCGCAAATTTAGTGACACCAAGCGTAATTTCCTCTTCTTTTGGTCGTGCAAAGGTAAAGCGAATGTAGCCGGAGTCTGAACCATACACACTGCCTGGCACAAAAACGACGCCTCTGCGAAGGGCTTCTTCAAATAATTGGTTGTCGTTCACATCCGGGTTAATTTTACACCACAAATGTAATCCGCCTTGGGGAACGGTGAAAGACAGCTCATTGGGCAGCTCTTTTTGCAGTGCCTCCACAAGCAAATCTCTTCTGTACTGTAGATGCATACGTAATCGCTCTAAATGTGGCAGGAAGTTATCGGAATGCAAAAACTGGGCCGCGATTTTTTGTGGCACCACGCTCAGGCCAAAATCCATCTGTTGGCGGGCATCTGCCAAACGTTCGACAACGGAATGAGGTGCTACCATCCAACCGACTCGTAAACCGGATGCAGCAATTTTGGAAAAGGAACCAATGTAGACAACGGAGCCAAGCTGATCCAATGATTTGAGTGGCAGTGGAGGCTTGCCGTCATAGGAAGTCAAACTGAAAGGATCGTCCTCGACAATCGGAAGACCGAGTTCGCTTGCTACATCCAACAGCTGCGTGCGCCGAGTGGGATCAAGACAAACCCCTGTCGGGTTTTGAAAAGTAGGATTGATAAAGATCATCTTGATCCGATGTTTTTTATACAAGGCTCGAATATCTTCTGGATCGATACCGTTATTGCTGACAGGAAGGCGGAACAGACGAAGGCCAGCAGATTGAAACATAGGCAACGAGTAACAATAAGAGGGATCTTCGATGGCAACTGCATCGCCGGGTGCAAGCAGACATTGTGTGATCAAATACAGAGATTGTTGAGAACCCGACGTGATGAGAATGGAAGAGTCGGTTGTCTGCACATTCCGATATCGTGACAAATACGAGACCAGCTCTTCACGCAATGGCGTAAAGCCTTGTGGATTGTCGTATCCCAAATATTCGGTGAAGGGGTTTTCCTTCATTAGGGTACTGATTTCCGTGCCTGGTGAGAGCTGGGAAGACAATTCTCCACTCGCAAAATCGATGAGGCTGCTGTCTTTTTGCAAGGCCTCTCTGATCCGCCGCAGATAAGACAAATTCGGGAGGAATTGACCACCTTCTACATATCGATGCCAGTTCGGTGTATGCTTCGGAGTTGCCTCCCATTTATTTTTACTCACACGAGTACCGCTTCCTGTTCTGCTCTCGATGATGCCTAATGCCCGAAGTTCCTCGTACGCTAAAATAACAGTGCTTCGGTTTACCCCTAATTGCTCAGCCAATTTTCTCTCAGAAGGGAGCAGGCTCCCAGGGGGGAACTCTCCATATGAAATTCTGCGTTCAATCTCATCGGCTATTTGGTGGTATAGTGTTTGACTGCTCGACCGATCAGGCTTCCAAATGATAATCACAACCTTGCACATATTCATTGTTTGTTATATGGGGGGAATCCATTTCATCATAACATTGTTAAGAAAAATACATGTGACAAAACCGTTCCAAACTGTTGAACATGGATGGGTAAAAAAATGATGAATTGGATGGTTTCATTTCCGAATGAGTATGATTAGGTTTCCATCTGGTGGTGATGAATACTCGTGATGAAAATAGATAGATTTTTCTTGCAAAGAGAAAGGGTGTGTCTATCCAATCGAGAATGAGTAAAGACACAAAGCGAGGGAAAAGAGGCGTGATTAGCATTGAGTAATTTGACGTTACGGTATTTAAAGGCTTTAGTTGTAGCACTATCCGCAGCATTTGGGACGTCCATTTTCTTAGGGAATCTTATGGACTACCATTCCAATTATCAATTTGTTCAACATGTTCTGTCCATGGATACCACGTTTGAGGGTAACGCACTTATGTGGCGAGCGATTACTGATCCTACTGCTCACACCCTAGCTTATATCGGAATCATCATTGCGGAAGGATTGTTCTCAGTTTTTGGTTGGATCGCTACAGGAAATATGCTGCGGAATGTAAAGAAGGATGCAAAAACGTTCAATAACTCTAAAACATTCGCATACATCGCTTACATGGTTGCTTTTTGTATCTGGTTTTTCGGATTTGCAATTGTAGGCGCAGAGTGGTTCGCCATGTGGCAATCACAAGTATGGAATGGTCAGCAGGTAGCGTTTAACATTACAGAGGTGATGATTGGATTCTTGATTTTGGTTTCTTTACGAGATCGAGAATTAACAGAATAGGTAATAGGTAAAACAAAAGCCACGTTCCTTTGAGAGCGTGGCTTTTTGGTTTGAATCGCATTTTTCGTTGGGAGTTAAATATGCGAGGGAATCACGAATGTCGGGTTATGCTGGTTCAAAATATCTTCCATTCGCTGACGCACAGTCTCTTTATACGAGGGATCTGGCAAAATGTAAAAGCGATTGCTCTTGATCGCCAGGAAGGTGTGATCAGCTACTTCTTTCGGAGAAATTCCTTGCTCGACACCTGAACGAATGAACTGGTCGATGGCGGTGGTCATTGGTGAGGGCTCCACGATATCTCCTGGTTTGCTGTACTCGGCTGGACGATTGCGATGGGCGTCACATATTTGCGTCTGAACAAAGCCGGGGCATAAAACGGAAACACCGATTTTGGCTTGGATCATTTTCAATTCGTGGTAGAGGGTTTCCGACAGACTGACTAGCGCATGCTTACTTACACGATAAATGCTATTCCCTGGTCCGGACTCAAGGCCAGCGAGAGAGGCGGTGTTCACGATGTGGCATTCAGTCCCTTGTTTTAACATCATGGGTACGAAAATTTGTGTAGCGTGAATGGCTCCCCACAAGTTCACATTCATGACCCATTGCCAATCAGCGAGGGTGCTTTGCCAGATTGTCGAGCCTGCCCCAACCCCTGCATTGTTGAACAATAGATGGACAGCACCGAACGAGTCTAGCGTTTTCTGTGCAAGCTTCTGGATATCTTTTTCTTTGCTAACGTCCGTTACAACCGCGAGGACAGTTGCTCCTGTTGCCTTTAACTCCTGCTCGACTCGTTGGAGCGCCGCTACTTCTACATCGGCAAGAACTACCTTCATCTGCTCCTCAGCACAGCGCATTGCCAATGCGCGACCAATACCGCTGGCGGCTCCAGTAATAACGGCTACTTTGTTTTCAAACTGGTTCATGATAGGCCTCCTTTAAAATAAATACAAACATACGTAATTATTGTTTTGATTATAATAGACAATTAAATGAAATGTCTATTTTTATTTGTGAGCGAGTGCAATCGTGGATACTGAGAGCATGTGGTGAAAAAAGTAGCATATATTTTGATGAGACTGGAAAGATGGGTGAGACCAATATGAAGCGAATCGGAACGCAGCATTGGAGCATCATAAAGAGCTTGTTACCTCCTACGGCAGAACTAGTAGTCATGCCAAAGCCGCACGATCAACCAGCCGTTATCATCGCTGATCTCGATGGAGATAATCATCAGGAAATAGCCTGTGTTTATCGCAATCAAGGAGAAATGTACGTCATGATTGCCAAGCAGGATGAGAATCGCTGGCATCCAATCGGCAATTTCAAAGGACAAGGTTATACGGTTTCCGATTTATTGGCTGCTCCTATTGTCGATGCTCAAATGAATAGCTTATTGATTGGGTGGCAAATAGGCGGGGTATGGTCGAATATAGATATTTTGCAGTGGACGGCGAATGGATTTATGCACATGCTCCATCAGGAGACACGAGCAAGCAGGGTTGAGGTGGAAGACATGCCGGGGGTTAATGGAATGGATGGCAACGCTGAGCTTGCGCTGTGGCTACATGATAGCGGAAAAGCGTTTCAAGTAGAGGTGTATAGGTGGGACGCAGGAAATCTGGTAATCGCAGACGATGTCTATCCCTATTATTTTCAGAAGATGGTTACCTACTATGAGTGTGTTCTTGAAGAGAGCGATTCGGCGAGGTATTGGTACTACCTGGGTGACGCGCAAAGAAAAGCAGAGATGCATGCTCAAGCTTTTCAATCCATCGAGCGAGCATTGCAGTTTCCCAATCCGTATCCTTCCCGGGAGGCTTTGCTTCGTCGGAAGAAAGAGTTGGATGCAGCAAAAAGAAAAAGCTAAAAAAGCACCCATGGGAGGGTGCTTTTACTCTACGAGGGGGGAATCGTTGTTTCCTTATTGCACTTTATAAGACATCAAAATTTCTTGCGCAAGCGGCTTCCACTCTTCCATTTGTGCTTCGGTGCAATTGAAAGTGGTCATCAGCATTTTGCCATCGAGCTCTGTAAAGAAAATGAGGTTGTAAATTTTCGTATCAGCAGCAGGAGTCAGCATCTCGAACACACCGACGTTTTTCCCGTTGATTTGGATGACTTCATCGCGATACCAGGTCGCATCTTGGTACATGTTGGAGAACGCTTCTTTCATTGGGTCCTTCATGTCTTTGAGAAGGCTGTCCTGAATAGGTGTTTCTGTATGACTAAACGCAATGTTAATGGAACCTTTTTCATCGGTATAAATCAAGGAAGGACGATTTTCCGTTGGGTATTTTGCTTTTGCCATCTCTTCGGACATGACAGTAAAGCCTTTTGGAATCAAGATTTCCACTTTGTCGTTCAGAACCTTTTTCGCTTCCAGCTTGTCGTTTGTTGCAGCTGGCGCTGGTGTAGCCGAATCTGTTTTTGGAGCTTCAGTTGTTTTAGCGGCTTCTGTGGTTTGTGCTGCATTTTGCTCAGCTGGTTTTGTATCAGCTGGCTTGTTCGAACAAGCAGAGACAGCCAAAATGGAGAGCAACAAAGCTACGGATACTAGTTTTTTCATCTGAATAGATCCACCTTTTTATACATAATTGGAAAACTACGGAATTTCCTTTCCGATTCTATCATGGGGTGTATAATACTGGAAATAGGATAGGTTAATTGTGAATATTCCAACAAAAATTCCCCTCTCTTACATAATCAAGGGTACTAGGACTAAATACACCTATTCAAACGAAAATAAAATGGGTGTATTTTCCTATTTTCATATATTGTCTGTCGTAATATAGCGGTTGCGAATCTTCTCTCCCAAATATTGAACCGCAAAACGGACAAATGCCCAGTTCCATCCCATATAAATACCGAAATTGTTCAGTTGTGCAACATGCCCGAGCAAGACAAAGCGCTTAAAACGGGCATTCCGACCTTTCGGCGCTTGTAGTCTGCCATTGATGCGCAGCGTACTCCACCCCCATAAATGGGTGAAGCAATAATGCAGGGCCTCAGATGACAGTTCCACATCACAATCGACTGGATCGTATGGGGATTCGATCAACCCATCTGCTAGGGAAAAGCGAAAGGTCTTTTGATAGTCTGACAAATAAAAGGTAACGGGCCTAACGATAGAGAGAAACAGCGAATGATTATTTTTCCGAATCTGTTGCATGAAGTCCAAGCCAGCACGCGTGAGCTTGTCCCATTCGATTTTGACAGAAGGAAGAAGAGTAGGAGAGGAAGCCATCTTCTCATAGTCGCGTGCGTAGAGGGCGAGCGCCTTCGCAGGATCATGAGCTTCATGTGGCGTCCACGTATCGCCGGGATACAAAATAATGGGTTCGGCATCCGTTTCTTCTTGCAGGAGGCGGTACACAGTGTCTACTTTATTGATTGCATCATTCATGTAATAGTTTTCCTCGTGACAAAACCAGGCGAAGCTGGCGAAGGGAATCACGTAGAGAGGTTGAAGGACTTCCACCTGTTTTCTCACCCGGGCGAGCTTTTCCATGGCTCGTTTTTTGCGGAGTAGGAAGTCTTCCTTGTTCCCCGCCCAGCCTGCATACGAGAATTGCGTCCATAATAGATCGATGTCACCGACATGGTTTAGGATATCCTTGGCTTCTTGTGTGGTGCTGACCTCGCAATCGTTCAGGTTCAAGATCGTCATGTCAGCCGTCTTGATGCACAGCCACGAATCGCCGACAGGAAACGGCCGACACAAGACAGAGACATCGTCGGACAAAGAGTACCATTCGTCCGGGGAGAGCTCAATGACTTGCTGAAAGCCAAAAGCACGGCACCATTCGATTACTTTTTTATCGGCTGACTGCTGGTAGAGGATTGTGATTCGCTTGCGATACTCCTCGGGTATGGTTCGCAGGCTCTGTGGATGAAAATGATCCGGATGCTCATGAGAAAACCATATATGCGTAATCTCGGCAAAATCCTCAGAGGTGAAGCGGGTCTTGGCTAACAAGCCCCAGCCGTTATCAAAGGCAGTTCCCGTAAGCCAAGGATCGGTCAATAATTTGATGGAATCGTGTTCCCATAGAAATGAAGCGTGGTTGACCATTTGAAATTTCATGTGAATTGTTCTCCCTATGTATACTAGCGATTTGCTAAAAGGGATGATCCTGCCGGGGAGAAAAACGTGACAGAAATTTGAAAAACATATTTTTTAGGGGTTTGTGTCACAAGCTGTGCATGACGAGGATCGTAACAAGTGAACAGCAATCAACGAGTCGAAAGGATGAACCGACATGAAAAAGCAAGCACTTGTTACCGTTAGCATGGCAGCACTCCTTCTCTCAGCGGTATCCCCATTGGGGAGCGCACAAGCGCAAACGAACATGGTAGTCGCTGCGAATAAAGTGCAAGCGATCACTTTTGATCAGCTCGTCAAAGAAATGGACAAAAAACAGCCTATCTCCATGTTCATCGAATCCACGCACACATCGAAAGGGAAGCAGGGCACCGAGACCCAAAAGGCAAAAATATGGGATAACACGATCAAAGGAGAATGGAGAGAGGAAATCTCAGACGGGAAAAGGGTTCAGCATGCCGTAGGGAAGGCAGGGCAGGTGGCGGCGTATCAAGAAGGCGGCAGCGGGTTTGTCCACTCCGCAACGATAGGCACATACGATAATGAAATCAACAAGACGAAGCGAGAGCTACAGCGTTTGAAAGTGGCGTTGCCAGATTCGAAGGTGGCGATCACCGTGAAGGAAGCACAACTGTTGAATCGAGCCGTGTATCACGTCGCCAAAAAAGAAGAGGCGAAAATCGATGGCAAGCTTCATCATTACCAGGATGACCTGTGGATCGATAAAGAAACAGGGCTGCTGCTCAAACGCAGCTTCTCCCACAATCAAGCGCTAGCGTTTTCGTACACCGTAGACAAGGTGGATTTCCAACCCGTTTTCGATGAGAAAACATTCGAAGTAAGCATTCCAGCGGGTGTGGAGCAGCGCAAGTTTTCCCCTGAGGTGGAAAAGGTAGTAGCCGAGGTGACGAAGCTTTTCCCATATACTGCACAGTTTTCCGATTATGATGATTACGGCATCGAAGGTAACTGGCAACTCATGAAAATGTTTGAAGCGCAAAAACGGGTGTACAGTCCGACCCCTCGTGCAGAAGCTTTTGTTATCATGGATACCCGTACAAACGAATTGAGTAAAGTAATGATCCAAAAACCAGATTGGGTGTCGAAAAAGCTCCCTGCCGAGAAGATGGCAAAAGAGAAAGCAGCCGTTTTCCTGAAACAGCTGGTGGGTGATCAAGCGAGCCAGTATAAAGTAGAGGCAAAGGTCGAGCAGGGCGGTGGCGGTGCCAATTTTGAAGACTACGATTATGGCTTTGTGACAGCAGATGTGACGTTCCGTCCAGCCGATGGCAAGGGGATCACCATTTCTGTGGATGAAGCCGGTCGTATCGTAGGCTTTCAGTACGGGGATTAAGGTTTAGTATCAACCTGACAGCTGTCGTTTTGTGCGATGGCTGTTTTCATGTTTTCTATGCAACAAAGTCGCCATTGCTGGCGACTTTGTCATGTTTTTTAGTTTGGCAACACGTAGGTATATACGGAATAGTTGAAGTTGTTGTTGTCCAAATCATAAGATACGCCTTCAACTCTTATGTTGTATTCTCTTCCAGCTACCAAATCAACATCGAAATAGTCCTTTGTTCGAGTTGTTGCGTACTTGTAGTTACTGTTTAACACTAGCGTGAATTCTTGCGAATTAGCTTTGGAGTAAGCGATTTGAAAACGCACTTTTTGATTTACTGTAGGAGTAAACTTGAAATAATCTTGCCCGTCCCCGTTATTTCTATCCAGTTTTCCGTTGATTTGATTTCCATCAGCTACATGAAAAATATTTGCGTCGTCTCTTCTGTTGTTAGGTTCATTATCAGGGTATACGGCAGCAAATGCGGATGCAGATACACTTAGTACGAGTGTTAGGGCAAGTAGACCAGTAGTAGCAAACTTTTTCATGTAAATTCCTCCTGAGTATGTAAAATTTGGGACAAATACAACATATCAATTATTTGGATAATTGTAAATATATGCTAGTTTTGTTCACTAATCTTTCACATTTAGTGATAAGGAAGACTCACTGAAATGTATATAAAACGACAAAAAGCATTCGCAATACGAATGCTTTTTACGTGAAGCTAATCATTGGTTTTACCCGATAAAACGAATAATCTCTTCCTTCGCTTGTCTGTTTTTCGCACGGGGTTCATTTTTCCGGTAGCCAAAAGCCACCATACAAGCGACGCCGAAGCGTTCTCTGTCGAGGAGTCCCTCCGCTGCTAGGATATCCTCGACCTTTTCTTTTGCAAAGCCTTCAATGGGGCAAGAATCAATGCCGATCATGGCAGCAGACGTCATCATATTGCCAAGTGCGATGTAGGTCTGTCTGGATGCCCATTGGAACATGACTCGCTCGTCGTCAAACAGGGCGAAATCGGTTTTTAGGAAGTGATCGTAGGCGGCACCTTTTTGTTGTACGACGTTTTCCGGCAACTCCTGCGTGTCTTTCATCATATGTTGGATATATTCGGAATCAGCGGTCATTTCTTGTTTAGTCCGCGCCAGTACGATGACGAAATGGCTTGCAGTCGGCAGTTGTTTTTGCGCACCCCATGTGACGGGTAACAGCTTTTCTCTAAGAACCGGATCTTGCAGCACGAGGAAGTTCCATGGTTCAAAGCCAAAGGAGCTAGGCGACAGGCGAGCAGTCTCCATAATAAAATCAAAGTCTTCATTCGCAATTTTTTTAGCTGCATCAAACTCCTTGCAGGCATGTCTGAATTGATAGGCTTCTATGATTTGATCTTTACGCATGATGTCATCCTACTTTCGAATAAATTTATGAAACCGTTGATAGAAAATGGGAGATTTCCTCGATGAGGGTCTTTCCTTGTTCCCACGGACTGTGAATCAATAACAGAGCGGGACCGTTTCCCTTCGCTGCGTAAGCTACGTCCACTGACCTACCCGAACTTGCTTTTCCATGAGCTCCTCCTTTAAAAGTGTTTTACAAAACTGAGCATACCGAATACACTAAAGAAAAGTAAGTACGCACTTTTTCGGTTAATACTTACGAAAAGGGAAGTGAGTGGGATGAAGAGGCCATCGATGATGTATCTATTAAATGGCAAGGAATATCCTTGCCCGATCGAGCTTGCCGTCTCGGTTTTTGCGGGAAGGTGGAAGATATCGATCATTTGTCAGTTGCTCCGAGGGAAAAAAAGGTACGGTGAGTTAAAGAAAAATATAATCGGTGTGAATCATAAAATGCTGGCAGAACAATTGCGGGAGTTGGAGGAAGCAGGAATCGTCAAGCGTGAAGTGTATCCTGTCGTTCCACCAAAAGTAGAGTACGAACTGACCGAGCTAGGGAAAGGCTTGGGACCTGTCATTGATTATTTGCGAGAGTGGGGAGCTTATTTTCAAACAGATGCTACAGAAGAGTCTCTATCTACTGCACACGGGTCATGAAAACCGCCACCTGAAAGGGTGGTTTTTTTATTTTGTAACCTCCCTGTGGTTTTTCCGACTATTACATAGGACAAAAAACAAACACAAAATTCCTTGGGAGGGAACAACTGTGAAACATACAAAGAAATTGGCAAGTACGTTACTCATGGCAAGTCTGTTGGCGACAACTCCGCTATGGCTGCAACATCCAATAATGACCGTACAAGCTGCGACCAATCAAGGGCAGGGAGTGAAGCTCTCACCAGCAGCAGAAAAAACACTCCAGACGCTCTATGCCATCCAGCCTGAATTAAAAAGCATGGACAAAAAGATTAACGGACCGAAAAACGATGTGTACGAGCTGCGCTTTGACAAAGGAATTGCCCCAGGCAAGATGGAGCTGTATGCCATGGTCGGCCTGGATGCAACGACAGGTGCTTTGCATAGCTACGAAAACGAACAGGAAATGCAGAAGCAAAACAATCAGCCATCGGAAGCGGTTGCCAAACAAAAATCTGCGGCATTTTTGCAAAAGCTCTTGGGCGATGATTTCAAAAAGTACAAAGCCACCCAAACAACCAAGGGCGAATGGGATGCTGTCACCTACACGCGCCACGAGCATGGTGTACCTGTTTTCACCGATCGTTATGTCGTTGGCGTCAACAGTTCGAGTGTCATGTACGTGAACACGTTTGAAGGTGCCCCGCTCCGAGCAGCCTCCTCCTTGTTTGCCAAGCCAGGAAAGGTATTGTCCAAAGAAGAAGTGACGGGGAAAGTCGCTGCGCTCATGGAGCTCACTTATTCCGCTCATAAAAAGGAGACAGGAAAGCCGACTTTGAAATACTCGATGGAGTCGACCGGATACTTGGATGCTGTGACAGGAGAAGAAATCGAGAGTGCCTCTTCCCTTAAAAGCCGTTACTCGGATGTCATAGGGGTCAAGCCAGGCGGTAAGAAGTTCACAGTCAGCAATGCCGATGAAGCTACGAAGGTGCTGACAGAAGAATTTCAAATGAAAATGGATGGAATCACGTTAGAGACGGATACACATACCCCAGAGGAAATGAAAGGGGAAGGGGAAACGATTTACAAGTCCAAGGGAAGAGACGGCAGTATCACGGTCTATACGAACAACAACGAAGTGACCGGCTTCCAGGTCCGTGGAAAAGTCGAGATGGCCCATACCATACAGCATGGCAACAATCCGGCGAATGCCCAGCTTTCATACGAGCAAGCCAAGGAAAAAGCGGTTCAGTTTTTGCAACCGTACCTCGACGCTAGTGTGAAAGAGCTGAAGATCGATCAGACCAAGATCATGATGCCTTCTGCAACGGCATACAGTTTCAGCTTCTACGCCTTGCATGACGGTGTGGTCGTGACAGACCAGCAATACCTCGTCAACGTAGACGGACAGACCGGGGAAATCGTGAATTTCATGGACTACTTTACGAAGCCTGCTGCTCCTTTCCCGGACAAAAAGACCGCCATTTCCAAAGAGGCAGCCGCCAAACAGTTTTTGAAAGACCGACCTGCTGTGCTCGGGTACATGTTCCCTGTTCAGAACGTGAAGGTGCAAGCAAAGCCAAGTCTGGTTTATTCTATCGACACGGTCTCTTACTTCTTGCTTGACGCGGTAACAGGAAAATCATTCAAATAATCGTATTCGATCCCGCTTCCCATTATGAGAAGCGGGATTCCATCATGTCCTGTCGCGAGAAGAGGAGGAAGAAGCCTTGGATGCTCGAGAAGATCGAGGTCAGCAAGACATATCAGGGATATACAGGATGTATTCCAAAGAAGTCTATCAGTATCTCTATCATTTTATCGGAAGTCGGGAAACCGCAGAGGATTTGACCCAAGAAGTGTTTGTGCGCGTCATTAAATCCTTGCATAGATTTGAGGAGCGCTCGAGTATGCGCACTTGGATTTTGCATATTGCCAAGCATGTCGCCATCGATGAATACAGAAAGAAACGGCTGCAAACGATTTTTGCCGGGACCTTGCTAAAGCTGTTGCCCAGCACAGAGGGTTTGCCGGAAAAAGAGTTGCAGGATAAAGAGGAACGTACTCATTTTGAAAAAGCGCTGCTAAAACTGAAGCCCAAGTACCGAAACGTCATCGTATTGCGGGGAATCAGAGAGTATACGGTGAAGGAAACAGCAGAAATTCTCGGGTGTACAGAGGCGAAGGTCAAGGTAGACTTTCACCGCGCGATGAAGATGGTAAAAGAAACGGCGTTACACATTTATGAAAAGGGGGCTGGTGTGCATGAAATTTCCTAGCGATGAAGAAGTGTTACAGGAATTTCGGAACAGACCGGATGCAGTCCCCCGCAGCGAGTTTTTGCACAAATTAGAAAGGAAACTGGTCGAGGTCGATCAACAGCATCGCAGCAGAAGCAAAACGCGACGCACGACAATTCGACTAGGATTATCCGCAGCGGTGCTGCTCGCAGTCTTTTTGCTGGCGCCGATTTTTACCAGGCTGATTACCAATCCGGAATCTATCATGACGACGCAGCCAGAAGCTCCGCTCGTGTTGAAAGGTCAGCAGCTGAAGCTGGCGGAAGTATCCCCTGCCGCGAAGCAAACCTTGGAAAAGCTGTTCAATCTCGTTCCGGAACTAAAGACGATGGAACCCAAAGTCATCGGAAAAGAAGATGGGATCTATGAAATTGTCTTCTATCAAAAGGAGCAAGGAAGAGAACAGCGGTATGCATTTGTCGAGATGATGGCAGCTACGGGGAAAATTAGCAGCTACGAAAATGAGAAAGCGATGAACGAGGAAGCTCCTTCGCCTACAGAAGCACAAGCGAGGCAAATGTCTGCTGCCTTTTTACAAGTGCTGTTGGGAGACGAATTCAAGCAATACCAAGTGAGTCAGACCAGCGGCAATGATTGGGATGCGGTGACCTATACGCGCTATGCAAATGGGCTGCCCGTTTTCACGGACCGATACGTCGTTGGCGTCAACAGCAATGGCGTCAAATATATCAATACGTTTGAAGCTACTCCACTGCAAATATCGTCGGAGTCGTTTGCCGAACCGGACTCCGTATTGTCCGAAGAAGAGCTCTCAGAGAAAGTGACGTCGTTCATGGAGCTTACTTATTTTGCGAGTTCGAGAAATACGGGGAAGCCGTCATTGACATATTCTCTTCAGACGACTGGATATGTGAATGCGGTGACAGGAGAAGAGGTATGGGGAGAAGCGTCGCATAAAAGCCGGTACTCCGATCCAATCCCGGTAACACCTGGAGGCAAGAAGGTTACTGTGCAAACGGAGGAAGAAGTGGCGAAGGCTGTGGCGGAACAGTTTCAGGTGAAGCTGGATGAATTTATCCTCACTGGTGGCGATAAGAAGATGAAGGGTGAGCAGATGACGACCTACAAGGCCAAGGACGGGCTAGGCAGAGTCACTGTCTACTCAAACGACGGGGTAATCACAGGCTTTCAGGTGCGCCGCAGTAAAGAGACGGCCAGCTCCACACAGCATCAGAAACATCCAGTAAATGCCCAGCTTAGCTATGAGGAGGCCAAGGAAAAAGCTGTTCAGTTTTTGCAGCCTTATCTGGACAGCAGTGTGAAGGAACTGAAAATCGATGAGACCCAGATGTCGATGCCTTCTGCAACGGCTTACAGCTTCACTTTTTACGCCCTTCATAATGGCGTGATCGTTGCTGACCAGCATTACCTCGTCAATGTGGATGGGCAGAACGGGGAGATTGTCAATTTCATGGACTATTTCACGAGTCCGACTGAATCCTTCCCGGAATTGGATACAGTCCTATCGAGGGAAGAAGCAGCCAAGCGATTTTTGCAGAGTCATCCGGTTGAATTGGGGTATGTGCTTCCAGTAGCAGATGGGAAGCTGCAACAAAAGTCACTTCTGGTTTATACGGTGGACACGATTTCTGGCTTTAGGCTGGATGCAGTAACAGGAAAGGCATTCAAATAATGATAGGTGATCCCGCTTCTCATCATGAGGGGCGGGATTTTTTCTATATGGGGTGCCGCAAGCATGCTCCATCAATTCCGTTTTATTGGCTAATTATAAAAAAATCCCCGATTTATAGAAAAAGTTAACATGTTGACAAAATTTACCAATATTGTAGGTAAGGGTATTCTGGTTGTTCTGTATAGATGATCTGTCCATTCATCCTATGTATGAATCTGGTGCAGTTATCAACAGAATTTTCCGCCTGCCATAGAAAGGGGGTGTTCTTCATGAATCTATAGAGGGGACCATTCCCACAGGAGAACAACTTCTAAAACAGGAGGAATGGCTATGCAAAAAAGTTTTAAATACCTGATCACGTCTGTTTTTTCTTTGATTTGTGTTTTGTACTTTCAAACCGACGTTTTCGCCGCACCCGCATACGATGGAGTTGTCAAAATGAAGCAACCGTCAGGTGAATCGTTTCAAGCGGTGATGCATGGAGATGAATGGTTCCATTGGGCAAGCACAAAGGATGGCGATGTACTTTTACAAGATCAGGAGGGGTATTGGAAGTACGCTGAACTTACATCAGATGATCTGAAATCGACGGGGAAAAAATATAAAATTGACAAAAAGCCTTCAAAAGCGGTAAATGAGAACAAATTGATGAAATGGATAAATAAGTACGACCCTCAAGCAAATAAAAAACAGGAGTTCATGAATGAGCTGCAAAATGAATTTTCGGGATTGCCAGAGAATATTGACGGAAGTGTCACGCCAGTTTCAGGAACCCCAAAATTGCTTGTTTTGTTAATTGGGTTTACAGATGTTGATATCGCATATAGCGCCAACGATTGGAGCAACAAATTCTTTTCTGCAAATCAAAAGTCAGTAAAGCATTACTATAATGAAGTGAGTAATGGAAAAGCACAGATCATTCCAGCATCCGAAATATATGGTACGCAAAATGATGGAGTTGTGAAAGTAAGATTAGATTACGCTCATCCGGATACATCGGGAAAAGACATTAGGACGGTTATAACAGATGCACTGGATAAAGCAGATCCTCAGGTGAACTTTGCTAGTTTTGATACCAATAATGATCAAGTCATCGACTCCAAAGATGGCTTCTACATTGTAACTGTTCTGGCTGGTAATGAAGAGGCTAGTGGTGGTGCAGTGCCAAATATTTGGGCACATCAGTGGTATGCTCCCAACACAAATCATGATGGTGTTACAGTATCAGGTATGTATACGACGCAGGGTGAAAAACAATTTGGTCATATGGCAACGATGGGTATCACTGCTCATGAATTGGGTCATTCCTTGGGCCTTCCAGATCTCTATGGTGCTAATAATCATGTGGGTGGTCTAAGTTTAATGGCAAATGGAACCTGGAATAATCTCCAAGGGGAAGAACCTGGAACTACACCCAATCATATGGATGCCTGGTCAAAAGTAAAAGTAGGATTTGTAACACCAACTGTAGTAAATGCCACTAACAATTTTACGCTACAAGCCATCCCGAATAATTATAATGTTTTAAAGGTTCCTTTAAAGGATAATACGTATTTTTTAGTTGAGAATCGCGAAAAAGTTGGATATGATGCTAGCTTGCAAACAGATTCTGGTGGCATCGCGGTTTGGCACATTGATGAATCCATGAATAATAACACGAATGATCCTCATCCTTTCATTGACATAGAGCAATCCGTGAGCGAATACCAAGACCCATTCTATTACACGAATAATAATCATGCTGCTTCCTTTAGTCCAGACACCAATCCGAACAGTAATACCTACACTGGAGAAAAATCGGGAGTAACGATTACGACGACAAGCACAAGTAATTCTGCCATGAATGTGAATGTGGCAGTCACAGCAGGAGAAGCTAGTCTGATTCCGCAAACGAATTGGACGCTAAAATATGTAGACAGCGATGAATTGTACAATGAAGCCCCGAAAGCCTTTGATGGAAACAACAGCACGTTTTGGCACACGAAATGGAGTCCCGTAGCTCCAATGCCGCACGAGATTCAAATTGACTTGGGTGCAACGTATAGCATTTCCAAATTTAGTTACCTGCCCAGACAAGATGGTCAAGTGAACGGAACGATCAAGAACTATGAGTTCTACGTCAGTAGTGATGGAGTGAATTGGGGAACAGCTGTAGCCACAGGTACCCTTGCAAATGATACCACGTTGAAAGAAGTCAGCTTTGCAGCCAAGACAGGTCGCTATATGAAACTGCGTGCCTTAAGCGAGGTAAACAATAACCCATGGACAAGTGCGGCCGAACTCAATGTATTTGGGCAATAATGAGAGTTGGGCACATTGGATGGATATTCGATTAACGAAGGTTGAATAGAAGGATGAGGACACGAGCGGGAGCATCAGGTGAAGATGCTCCTTTTTCATGGTTATTTTTCATTTTATTAAAAAATACTTGAATAAAATTAAGGTTTTCATTAATATAATGAAAGGAAGGAGGCGAGGCGATTCATGGAACGCGACGAAATTCCATCTTGGGTGTTAGCTCTGGACAAGGAGACCCTCGAATTTATCAGGAAGTTTATTATCAGTTCGGGCTCTCTCAAGGGGATGGCTGATGAGTACGGTGTATCGTACCCAACAGTTCGGGCCAAGCTCGACCGAATCATTAAAAAGATCGAATTACATAGCAAGGAAGCGGAAGTAGAGTTCGTGCAAATGATCAAAAACCTGGTCATTGACGAACGGATGAGTTTGGAGGTAGCCAAGCTCGTTATTGAAAAATACAAACAAGAAAGAGATGAAAACAGATGAGTACGGGGATGATTCAATTTTTGGTTGGGCTCGGTATTGTGGGGATGCAAAATTTACTCGGCAGACTGAATCACGCTTATTGGGGGGCTATTTTCCCAGGCTTCTTTTTGGCGTACCTGGTCTACGGTTATGTTACTGGTTTATTTAAAGAAGGCAGTGAACTGACGTTGATCTTGGTAGCAATTGGAGGGATCGCGATTCTATCGTTGGCTTGGTCGGAAGGCAGAAGAGCGATGAAGGCGAAGAGGAAAAAAGAGATGGAGAGAATGGAGTTGCTTGATTTGTAGTGGGGCTAGGGCCTAAGGCCTGCAGAAGAGGAGGACCGTCGACTGCAGGCAAGGAATTATCTATCGCCTTGCATACTACTTAGTTTCCATTCGTTATTTTCCTCTGTAAAGCCTAATTCTAGTGTTCCTGAGTAAGTCTCATCGTTTAACCATACTTCATAATTTGTAATAAATCGTCCATCTTTATATATACCGAAAGACCTCTGACGAAAAGTGCTTCCCTCCATAACAAATGGCGTGGTTATGATTTCGTTCTCCACCTTATAAACAAAATTCTTTCCTTCCACAGCAGCTTGCTTGGAAATATACTGTTTAACTTTTTCAGTATCAGCCTTCATCATAGCTCGAAAAATCTCTCTTGCCTGTAGATCAACGATATCTCGTATTTCGTAGATTTTAGTATTCATATCATTCTTTTGTTTTTCCTCAACTAAAGAGGCCTCAAGTTCTTTGTTTTTGTTTTTCAATTGAGTGATTTCAGCCTGTAGCCTTTCTATCTCGGCTTGATTTATTTGTAAGGTTTTCTCGTTAGAACAGGCTGTCATTGTGAAAGCAATAAGGATAAACATGATTGGAAATAAGCTGAATTTCATCGGCGACCTCCCGGCTTTTTTGCAAACGGTGTGAATACGTGAAGCAGCCCATAGTTGACAGGGCTGCTTCACAAATTCGATCTAACGAGGAGCACATTTATTTCATAAATTTTGATTCCCCATTAAAAATCCATTCCGCACCATCTCCCGCGGAGCGCTGAAACAATTGCTCAGAACCGTTCATTTCTGCATACTGCTGTTCCTCTGCGGTTGTCGGAATCATCCATAACAGATTCACGGGATCGCCCGCCATGAGCGGAAGTGGAATGGTCGGTGCATCCTCAGGCTTTGCGAGCAGCATGGAGGAGAAGCGGCTGTTGATTTGACTGATTTCCTGGCACGGAATGGTGTGACCTTGTGCGAGGAAGGTCATATACGACCACGGCAGAGAGGTTTGGCCACTGATGTAGGCCAGCAATTGCTGTTCGTTTTGGGCAAGCCATTTGGTTTCGCAGGCAAAGGCTAGCTCGAATCGGCGTAATTGCTCTGGCTCTTCTGTATACTGCTCGACTTTTGGCTGGCGCAATATGGACACGCCGAGGGTCATCGCATAGGTAACTTCACCTTTTTCGATGGTTACCAATGCTTTCGGGGGCCAGTGACCGCCGTCGATGCCGTAATACTGTTTAACTGGGCCGAGAGTCGAGGTAATCGCGTCCATGAACTGCTGCTGGATGTCAGGCCAAGGGTTGCCATCCCAGACCGCCCAAAAATGCTGGGCAGCCTCGATGCGGGCAAACATGGCGTTCGTTTCTGATGTTCCCAGCGGAAAGCATAAATGAGATTCTCCGGTGCAATCTCGCGCATACGAAGGATAGTGCGAGCCGTCCGGGGAAGGGCCAGCCCAGCTGGGAATCACACACAGCACCTCATCCTCATACAAAAGTGCTGCTGCATCGCCTTCCTCCAGCCAGACGATCGAGAGCTGCTCCGGGTCCAGCCTGTCCGCTCCATCTGGATGAGCGCAGCAATCGCGTGGAAGCATGGGAGCTTGACCATCCTGCATGGCATCGAAATCGATCGAATCCGGTGCGGGTCCGTAATTTCTTACCCAACAAGAGCGAATGCTAGCATGCTCCTCACCGGGATAATCCCACAAATAAAAAAAGACGCCGTTCTCATCCTCTTCGACAAAAGCTTGAATCGGACAAATCGGAGAGAACTCCTCTAATAGGATGTTTTTCATAGGTTTCACCTTCAATCATCGTGATAGATTCGCCGATAACTATAAAGATTTGGGCTTGATTAAACAGGGTTAGAATACCATAATTGACTATTGATTACAAAATTCAGTGCTTTGAAAATGTTTGCTCAGCAAAGGAGGTTGCCAGATGAATCAATGCACCATCTATGTCTCCATCCAACAATGCGAGAAAGTCGTCGCTGCCATTGTCGAGGCTTTTCGTGATCAATTGGTAGAGGTATCCGCAGACGAGCGAGCGGTGACCGTGACAGATAAAAAATGGTTTAGCAAGAGCAAGATCACCTTCAATCTTATGCGTGAGGACGATGACCAAGAAGCCTTTCTTCAAATGAAAAAAGGGATGTACGGCTACTTCGCACAGATTGAAACGGCCAACGAGAAAGTCCAGCAAAAGCTGTTGTACCAAATTACAGCGCTCAATGTGGCGGTAGGAATCGTGGCGAGCAAGGAAATCGATCAGAAGACGTTTGCGTCCATTATGGCGATTGCTGAAGAAGTACACGGGATTGTCTTTCTCCCTACCGGAGACATGCTCGATAAACAAGGAAGGCTGATTCTCAATACGGCAGGAGAATCGGAAGTGGACGATTTTCTAGTGACGGTCAGCGTAGACCTGATCGATGGACATATTCAGCCCTCCCAGTCAGGAGAAACGCGCAAGGAGCGGAGCATCAAGCTATTGCAGGAGCAAGGCATTCCGTACATCCCGCATCTTCCTGTCATCGTAGGGGACGAGGACGCTGTTATCAGGAGCAAGGACGAGATGGTTCAGCGAGCGATTGCCCTGTGCTTGATTGCGGTATATGCCGGAGGGATCGCCGAAAACGGGCAAATCAGGGAAGAGCGGGAGTTCATCGAAGGAATTATTGAGCAGTTTGGCGCTGCTGAATTTTTTACGGAAAAAGAGAGAGATTTCTTGAATGATCCACAGCCAGACCGAACCGATATGATTCAGATGGCTTGGATGTACGAATGCTACTGGGTACTGCTGTGGGCACTCGGGTATGTAGAAGAGCTCGAATTCCCGGATGAGATTTGTGATGTGAGCACTGCGATTGATGCTCTCAGAAGCGCAGGTGACTATGACACCTTCTATAGCAATGCAGTTGTGAGAAGCAAACAAGAGATTCTCGACCAAGCAGATTTAATCTACCGCTATGATTGGGCATGCGTGGATGCCCGCATCAACAATCGCACGGTTGCAGGCGGTTTGAATGACGAAGTAGTTGTTGAAAGACACAGAGCATTGAATTGGCTGGTTCGTTACATGGAGGATGACTGGGATCATGTGTCGACGGATACATAGGCTGTATTCGCGAAAAAGTGGGACACCGTGCGTCATCTTCTTAGCAGGAATGGGCGATAGCGGTGAGACATGGAAGATCGTTCAAGATCGAATCTCGCAGGAAGCGTCGACTTTTTCCTATGATCGTGCGGGGATTGGCAGGAGCCCAGCGGCAGCAGTCGTACCGCGGACTTGTCGTGATCTGGTAGAGGAGCTATATGATTTGCTGCAGGAGATAGGGGTGGAGCCGCCATACATTTTGGTCGGACATTCTTTTGGCGGTCTGGTCGCTAGACTGTTTGCTAGTCTATATCCGCAGCTTGTTTCGGGGATGGTTTTGGTTGACGCTGCTCCCGAATATAAGGAGCTCGCCTATGAAAAGGTTTTGCCTGATAACCTGATCGCAGCCAATCGAGAATATTACCAGAATCCGATGCGAAACAGCGAGAAGATCGATAAGATACGGAGCTACCAAGAAATCGTTGACCATTTTCTGCAAAGCGACATACCTGTCTCAATTATTACGAGAGGCTTACCGGACATATGGGACGAGAAATGGCCGAACGAGGAAATTTTGAAAATCGAACAAAATCTGCAAACCGATTTCAGGCGGCTATCTACATCAAGCAAGCAAAGAATTGCCGGTCGCAGCGGGCATTATATTCATCATGATGAACCGGATATCGTGGTCGAGGAAATTTTGATGATGTTGAGGCGGATGAAAACGTGAGGGATACGAGAACAAAACTCATACTGGACCTGCAAAGATTGGAGCAGGAACAATACCTGATTCGTGAAGGGGAGCAACTACAGGATTTCGTCGGGCTATTGCTGCAATACATAGGGGACCCTGACCCGGAGCTGCGTGATAATCTCATTTACCCGGCATTTTATTACTGGATTCTTGATGAGAAACATCTGACGGAGGCGCAATTGCGCAGCCTTCTCCGAGAACTGACGGACGATACGCATTTGTTCTATCAGATCGGCAGCGAGGGTGATCAATCTGTATTTACGAGGACATTCTCTGCATTACCGATTGCCTTGATCATGCGACGTCACAGGCAGAAGCCTTTTTTGGAGCTCGCTGATTTCCAGCATGTGAAGAACGCCATGCTCCGCTATTTTCAAGAAGAAAAAGATTTGCGCGGCTATTTGTCAGAAGGAGGCTGGGCGCACAGTACGGCACACGGGGCAGACGTATTCCTAGAGCTAGTGCAGTGCCCAGAGAGCGACGAAGCCGTACAGCGAGACATCCTTCGTGCGATCCAGGGCGTGTTGGATAACAGAAAGCATATTTTCAATGACGAAGAAGATGAACGTCTGGCAAGCATTGTCGACACGATGATAGTTAAAGATTTGCTCCCAGAGCAGGAGCTCGCTGACTGGATCAATGGCTTGGCAAGCTGTGCAGAACTGCCGAAAAGTCGTACCCAGGTCATCGCTCGAGTGAACAGTAAAAACTTTTTGCGCAGCCTTTATCTAAGAAGGGCACAAGATAGCCAGGAAAATGAACTGGCGGCTGCCATGCTTGCTGCTGTAACGAAATTAAACAGATTTGCGATCAGTTAAAGGGTGAAGGTTGATGCCGTGACAGACGGCATCAACCTTTTCTTTTTTATACGAAGTTTTAAAAGGCAAAGCTGGTAAGAAGAAAAAGCGCAGGGCTCGCAGACCTTGACAACGCCTACCCAGTCGGAACTTCAAAAAGGGGACCACGCTTGTCGAACACTTCTTCTTTGAGATACTTCCGCCCGTAGGGTGGCTTTGGCTCGACGGTCCCTTTTTTGAAGTGGAGACGGACAGTAAATCCCCCTTGCGGGCGTGTCAGAGTCGAAGAGAACTGCGCTTTTTCTTCTCCTCCACTGATTGACAATCACCCACTAGTACTATATAGTTCTAATCATGAAACGAACCTCAAACCGTGACCATGTCATCGTCACTGCATCCAATTTGTTTTTGCAAAAAGGACTCATGAATACCAGCATGGATGACGTCGTAGCACATAGCAGAGTCTCCAAGTCCAACATTTACTACCATTTCAAAAGCAAGGAGGAGCTCGTCGTAGCAGTGCTCAGCTACAGAATGAACGTACTGAGAGGAGCACTGGAAGCCATCCTGCAACGAACAGATCTGTCTGTTTCCGCACGGGTGGGGCTGATTTTTACCACCATCGCAGAGGAACTGGAGGGGCGCTCCTGCGTAGGAGGCTGTCCCATCCTTTCCTTACTGTCGGCACAAATACCAGAAGTCAAAGCGCGAATCAACGAGTTCCTGATCGAATGGCAGAACCTAGCGGAAAAGCTGCTCGTGGAGGGAATCGCCCGTGGAGAATTCAAGGAAAATATCTCGATTCAACAAACGGCAGTCTTGCTCGTAACCATTGTGGAAGGAGCGATGCTCATGGCTGAATCGCAGGGGCATACACAGGTACTCGTAAACGCTGGTCAGACACTTCTACACTTGATTCAAGTGTAGGATTTTTTTGAAGTCAATTAGTACTAATTAGTACTACAAATATAAAGGAGGCAGAAATAATGGCTGTCGTTTTTGTAACCGGCGCGACTGGATTTATCGGCAAGGAGGTAACAAAGCAGTTGGCGCAGGCTGGTCATACCGTACTGGCGCTGGTTCGCTCGCTTGAGAAGTGGGATGAATTGCTGATGCAGATGACACCAAAAGAAAGGTCTTTTTGCAAGGCCGTGCGGGGGGACTTGCGAAAGGAGGGCTTGGGATTATCGGCGAACGATTACGAACAGGTATTGCACGCTACTGTCATCATCCATGCAGGTGTCCCTATGGATATTTCGATGGATGAAACAGTGGGGAGGGACGTGATTTTACAAGGAGCAAGTCACCTTGCAGCAGTAGCGAACGAATTGCATAAACAACAGCGTCTGCAAAAGCTGATTCATATCGTTGGCTACATGAGTCCGTTTGACGATGAGAGTGGAAAGTTGGCGACAGATGTTTTTGCGACAAACGATTTTTTACGAGAGGCAGGGGGCTACGAGAAATACAAGTTTCTGGCAGATCTATACCTCAGACAAGAGGCGTATCAAAAAGGAATGCCGCTGGTCGTGGTAAATCCGTGTACGATCATAGGCCCGCGAAGCACCGGGAACACAGAACAAACAGATGGATTGGGGCTCGTGATCAGCTCCATGCGGCGTGGTAAGATCCCTGTTCTTCCCGGTGGTAAGGAGTGGTGGCTACCCTTGCTTGCCGTCGACGATTTGGCCGAGGTCATTGTGGGGATTGTAGAGACAAATCACATCGAGCATCAAACGTATTACGCCTTAAATGAGCGGAGTGCCACGCCAGCTTTTTCAGAGCTGATTTCGTTGATGGCTAAAGAATTACGGATGAAGCCACCAGCCATTCCTTTCCCGGTATCGGTCTTGAAAAAAATCTTGCATAACGGCGGCAGCGGCTTGCTCGGGGTACCTGCCAATTCGATGGATTTTGTCGTAAAGAAAGACTTCCCGCTCGCTCCCTTTCAGCAAATGAAAGCGAAAAAAAGCATCGATGCATACGACGTAGCGGCGTATCTTCCCAGTGTGATTGCCGATCTCGACTACCGTTTGTCGGTCAAGGATCAGAAAGTACCTCCTTGCTTTCACCGAGAGCAAATCGCAGGCATGGCTGCATACAAGAAAGAAGGCTCGGGTACTCCGTGGCTGCTCGTGCACGGGCTTTTCAGTGAGATGAGCGATTTACTCCCGCTCGCTGAACAGCTGGGTGAACAGGCAGTATGGTTACTGGATTTGCCCGGGTTTGGCAGATCGCCCTATCACCATCACGAAAAACCGATCGAGGGCTTTATCGAGGCAGTGGCCGAGGCATTGCGACAGCTGCCGTCTCCGGTTCATCTTGCAGGACATTCATTTGGCGGGTTTTTGGCATGGGAGGCAGCAAAGCGAGTACCGGAAAAAATCGAAAAGCTATACCTTTTGCAGCCGCCCCTGCATGCGCCGAAGTATTCTTTGCTGCTGGCGGGATTGGGAAAAAGTCCAGCCCTTCTACAGCGTTTTTTGCAAAAGCAGGTAACGCCAGCCCAAATGGAAAAAGCAATGCTTGAGCAAGGGGTATTTCAGTCCACGGAGGAAATGCCAAAAGGCTATGTAGAAAAGGCAGGGAAGCTCCTGCAATCCCCGCGGATCAGCAAGACGCATACAGACGTGCTGCGCTATTTTATGAATGAATTCCAGCAAATGGCGGTAACAACACAGTCGTTCCCTTTTCCAGCCCAGATCGTATGGGGAACACAGGATCAAACGTATCAGCTGACAAAAGGAACAGAGGATGCTTTCATGAAAGCAAGTGTAGAGATCGAAAGGCTCTCCGTTGCTCATCATTTTCCGCTCAGTCATCCACAGCTAACGGCAAACATATTGCTACAGATGAGGCAGGGCAAGGAATGACGACGGAGCGATTCTTCAGAAGGGGCATGGTAGAAAGGGACCATGCTCTTTTTGAATGAGGCAAGAAAAAACGAGTTGAATTTTCTGTGAATTTGGAATAGACTATTTTTAACTAATAACGACACTATAACGACAAGTGTCGTTAGTGAAGCGAAAGGGAGGAGAGTAAAGTGCAGGAACGCAACAGGAAGAGGCTAGTTTATACCGTTTCTCACATCTGGGTGAAGACTTCATGAAGCAATATATAGTGAAGCGCTTATTGTCGGGCATCGTTGTCCTGTTTGGGCTCTCCGTTTTTACGTTTCTGCTCATTCATCTCATCCCTGGAGACCCTGTGCGGATCATGCTAGGGCAGCGGGCGACTGTGGAACAAATCGAATCGCTTCGCGGAGAGCTGGGCTTGAACAAACCGTTGGTCGTCCAGTATCTCGACTATGCTTCTGGCGTTTTGAAAGGGGATCTCGGCACTTCCCTGAAAACGGGCCGGCCTGTCAGCACAGAAATTGCTGATCGTTTTCCCGCGACAGCAAAAATGGCAGTAGCCAGCCTCGTGGTGGCAGTTGTGATCGGTATCGGGCTAGGTGTCCTAGCGGCGAAATACAAGGATACACCTATCGACGGAGCGATCATGACCTTTTCCACCTTTGGGATGTCCATACCCGGCTTTTGGTTAGGCTTGCTCGTCATCCTTGTGTTCTCCGTTCATTTGGGCTGGTTTCCGATTGCGGGAGGAACGGGGCTAAAAGACATGGTTCTTCCAGCGTTTACCTTGGGTACATTGATGGCGACCGCACTCAGCCGACTCACTCGTGCTGGCATGGTGGAGGTTTTGTCCAATGACTATATTCGAACAGCACGTGCGAAAGGGATGAATGAACGAATTGTGCTGCTGCGGCACGCTTTTCGCAATGTGATGATTCCGATTGTGGCTGTCATTGGCCTGGAGCTGGCTGGCTTGCTGGGTGGGGCTGTGATTGTCGAGCAGGTTTTTGGCTGGCCGGGAGTGGGTACTTTGGCGATTCAAGCGATTAGCTCGCGGGATTTTCCGATGATTCAAGGAACGACGTTGTTTATTGGAGCTGTATATGTCCTCGTTGTCATTTTGATTGATGTCTTGTACGCGATTCTCGATCCTCGCATTGACTACGCCGCGAAGGAGGGGGTGTAGCGTGTTCTGGAGCAAGCAATGGTCCATGCCTCGTTTGGAATTATGGGAGAAGATCATGCAGCAAAAGAAAGCGAAATACAGCTTCCTGATGATGCTCTGCATCGTTTTGCTAGGAATCATCGGGCCGTGGATAGCTCCACATGATCCTACGAAAACGTACTACGAAGCATTTATGCAAGGGCCTTCGAAAGACTTTTGGCTAGGGACAGATGCGATTGGCCGCGATATTTTATCCCGGATGCTGTACGGAACACGAGTGACACTGACCGTAGCCGTGCTAGCGTCTGTCATGACGTTTGTAGCAGGAACGCTGATAGGTGTGACATGCGCTTACCTCGGAGGAATTGTCGACAATCTGATCATGAGAATCATGGACATCATGCTGGCGTTGCCCGGTATTGTGCTTGCTCTAGCAATTGTAGCTGTGCTTGGACCGAGTCAGGAAAATGCGATGATCGCGATCGGAATATCATCGATTCCGGCCTTTTCGATTCTGATTCGTGGTGCGGCACTCTCCATCAAGCAATCCGGCTATGTGGAAGCAAGTCGCTCCATCGGCAGCTCGAATTGGTGGATCATTACGCGCCAGTTCATTCCGAACATCTCGAACGTGCTGATCGTCTATACGACCATGTTTATTGGCAGTGCCATTTTGGGGACCTCGGCACTGGGCTTTATCGGTTTGGGTGCCCAGCCTCCTACACCGGAGTGGGGAACGATGCTGAATGAAGGGAAAAATTACTTGCGAGAAGCTTGGTGGCTCGCTACGTTTCCCGGTCTTGCGATTACGGCAGTCGTTTTTACGGTGTATCTGCTCGGGGATGCATTGCGCGATATCTTTGATCCCAAATCATAGTTGGCGAGCTTCCGTTCCCGAAAAAGGAGTGAGTAACGTGACGAATGTGTTGGAAGTGACAGGATTGACTACCACGTTTTCAAAAAATGAAAGGGCTTTCAAGGTGGTGGACAATCTTTGCTTACAGGTCAAAAGAGGTGAATCGGTCGGGATCGTCGGAGAATCAGGATGTGGAAAAAGCGTTGCCTCTCTATCCATGATGCGCTTGCTCAGTAAAAACGGAAGCATTGCAGGCCGTATTCAACTGAACGGAGCCGATCTCTTGCGCTATAGCGAAAAAGAGATGCAGAAGATCAGAGGAAAAGAGATCGCTATGATCTTTCAGGAGCCGATGACTTCGCTAAACCCGGTACTGACCATCGGAAAGCAATTGAGTGAAGGACTGGAAAAGCATGAGGGCATGAACCGAGTTCAATCGAGACAAAGAGTGCTCGAGCTGTTGACGCAGGTGGGTATTTCACGTGCCAATGAAATCTATCATGAGTACCCGCATCGTCTGTCAGGGGGGATGCGACAGCGCGTGATGATCGCGATGGCGATTGCTTGTCATCCAAAGCTGCTGATAGCGGACGAACCGACGACTGCCCTAGACGTAACAATCCAGGCGCAAATATTGGATGTCATGAAAAAAATCCAAAGAGAACTGGGCATGTCGCTCATCATGATCACGCATGATTTGGGCGTCGTCGCCGAGACATGTGACCGGGTACTGGTGATGTATGCCGGGCAGGTCATTGAAGCGGCGGACGTTCGCACACTGCTCCGAAGCCCCAAGCATCCGTACACCATGGGCTTGATCAAGTCAACGCCACATAATGCCAAAGGCCAGAAGCGATTGCACAGTATCGCGGGAAGTGTGCCGGCCCCCGATCATTATCCGAAGGGATGCCGTTTTGCACCGCGATGCGAGAAGGTGATGCCTGTCTGTTTGGAGCAAAATCCCCCGTTGCTGGATGTGGATCAACAGTCGGAGTGCCGGTGTTGGCTGTATCGAGAGAACAGGGAAAGCACGGCGGTGAATGGATGAAGACGCCTCTTTTGCAAGTGAAGAACCTGAATAAGAAGTTCCTAGTCGGCAAAGGGTGGTTCCAGCAGCCGAGTTACGTGCATGCCGTCCATGGGGTGAACGTGACTGTCAACGCAGGTGAAACGTTGGGAATCGTGGGAGAGTCAGGCTGTGGCAAGTCAACACTGGGCAGATGCATTTTGCGCTTGATCGAGCCTACAGACGGCGAGATCGTGTTCGAGGGTCAAAATATCCGCAGCTTACAGAAGGCAGACATGCAAAAGCTGCGGCGTGATATGCAAATGGTGTTTCAAAATCCATTTGATACCCTCAATCCAAAGCTGACGATCCAGCACATTTTGTCAGAGCCATTGATTGCCCATGGTATCCCAAAGCGCGAGCGAGCAGCCATGATCGAAGAGACGCTGGAGATCGTCGGTTTGAACAAAAGTCATTTGTCGCGATACGCCCATGAGTTTTCCGGAGGACAAAGGCAAAGAATCGGGATCGCTCGCGCCTTGATGCTCAGGCCAAAGCTCATCATAGCTGACGAGCCTGTGTCCGCCCTGGATGTATCGATCCAATCGCAAATTCTCAATTTGCTTCAGGATTTGCAGGAGCAGTTTTCGCTCACGTATCTTTTTATCTCGCATGACTTGAGTGTCGTCGAGCATATCGCCGATCGAGTAGCGGTGATGTACTTGGGAGAAGTGATTGAGCTGGCGAAAAAAGAAGAGCTGTTTCAGCGCCCGATGCATCCCTACACTCAGTCGCTTCTCTCCGCCATTCCGATCACTGATCCTGACGAGAAAAAAGAACGGATCATTTTAACGGGGGATCTGCCGTCTCCATCCAATCCGCCGCAGGGCTGCAAGTTTCACCCGCGCTGTTGGGCGTGCATGGACGTGTGCAAGACAGAAACCCCTCCATTCACAGAAGCAGACGGCAGACTGGTTGCGTGTCATCTCTATACAAAATAAGGGAGCAGGAGTGATAGATAGATGTTGGACCCACGTCTTACGAAGCTGGCGAATGTGCTGGTGAATTACTCGACGAATGTGCAGCCGGGAGATAACGTGCTGATCGATGCGATGGAGGTGGACGCCGCTCTGATTAAGGAGCTCGTCAAAGCTGTTTCGCGAGCAGGTGGACATTCTTTTGTGAACCTGCGTGAATCCTCGATTAGCCGTCAGTTATTGCTAGCGGGAACAGAGGAGCAATTCCATTTAGAAACAGAGATGGACAAAGAGCGAATGGAAAAAATGCAAGCGTGCATCATTATCGAGGGTGGGCTGAACATCAATGAAGTGTCTGATGTCCCTGATGAGCAGATGAAGCTGGCTACGTCCTTTTTCAAAGAAGTAAGTATCGTGCGTCTCAAAAAGAAATGGGTCTATCTCCGTTATCCGACGCCTTCCATGGCGCAGCTAGCGAATAAGAGTACAGAAGCGTTCGAACAGTTCTACTTCGATGTCTGCACAATGGATTATGCCAAAATGGCAAAAGCCATGCAGCCGCTCAAGGAGCTGATGGAGCGAACGGACCGTGTGAAAATCACGGGACCTGGCACAGAGCTGACCTTCTCAATCAAAGGTATTCCAGCGATTCCATGTCCAGGTCATTACAACATACCAGACGGTGAAGTATTTACGGCTCCTGTTCGCGATTCGGTGAACGGTGTCATATCGTTTAACACGCCTTCGCCTTATCAAGGCTTTACCTTTGAAAAGGTACGGCTGGAGTTTGTGGACGGGAGAATCGTTAACGCCACAGCCAATGACACGGAGCGCTTGAACAACATTTTGGATACGGATGAAGGTGCCCGGTACATTGGGGAGTTTGCTTTGGGGGTCCACCCGTTCATTCGGGAGCCCATGCAGGATATTTTGTTCGATGAAAAAATCGACGGCAGCTTCCATTTTACCCCGGGACGATGCTACGACGAGGCATCCAACGGTAACAAATCAAACATCCACTGGGACATGGTCATGATTCAACGCCCAGAGTACGGTGGCGGTGAGATTTGGTTCGATGACCATTTGATTCGCAGAGACGGACGCTTTCTCTTGCCAGAGCTTGCACCACTTAATCCGGAAAACTTGAAAGAGTAGGAGGAGCATGAGACATGACACATGGAATCGACGCGCATTTTGACCTTTTGCTAGATGTCGCTATTCAACGCGAGCACGGCAGGCGAAAAGTAATAGAATCGGAATACTTACCTGATTTCGTGGCGGGCGGGGTGCAGACGGTTGTCGCAGCGATTTATATCGACAACAAATTCCTGCCGGAGATGGGCTTGAGAAAAGCACTACAACAAATCAGCGCGTTGCACGCGGAGGCAGATGAATCGCCTGAGAAGATCATGGTTTGCAAAAGTGTGGAAGACATCGAGACCGCGAAGCGAATGGGGAAAATTGGTTTTGTGCTCTCTCTGGAGGGCGCGGAGCCGTTATATAATGATCTAAGTATGCTCCGTGTTTTTTACGAGCTGGGCGTGCGCCTTATGGGACTTGTGTGGAGCAGGAGGAACTTCGTTGGAGACGGCAGTCATTTTAGTCCGGTACGAGAAGGGCGCAAGGGCGGGCTCACCGAGTTCGGCATCCGCGTCGTCGAAGAGGCAGAAGCAATGGGAATCATCATTGATGTCAGTCATCTGAATGACGAAGGCTTCTGGGATCTGATCGAGGTAGCACGAAAGCCCATCATCGCTTCGCATTCCAATTGCCGGACATTAGCGAGCTCCATGCGCAATCTGACGGATGAGCAAATCAGGGCGATCGCATTCACCAACGGTGTAATCGGCATTAATGGCGTCAATCTGTTTGTAGCGGACACAGACGACCAGGCTGATATCGAGCACATGATCAACCACGTCGATCACATCGTGAAGCTGGTTGGCATTGAACACGTCGGACTGGGTCTGGACATCATCGAGCCATTTATGAAATACGATTCTCCCGATGCGTTTATCCAAGCAGGACGCAAAGATTTTGATGTCGTAAAAGGACATACCAAGGTTCCGGAGCTTGCGCGTGCCCTTGCCAAAAGAGGGTACAAGGATGAAGCGATTGAGCGTATTTTGGGCAAAAACTTCATTCGCGTGTTCAAGGACGTGTGGAAATCATAGAGAGATGAGGGAGTGGAACATTGACCATTACGATAGCGGTAATCTCTTCGGAAGAATTTTTGCCAAGGATCTTGAAGCATACCCAATCCATCGATTACATTCAACTGACCTCGTATACATACCAGAACCCCAAAGAGAGTGCTGCGTTGCTTGATCAAATCCATGACTGCGACGTGCTGCTTTTTGCTGGCCCACTTCCTTATTTTTTTGCCAAGGAAAAGGTAGAGCAAAAGAAGCTGCCTGCGGTGTACATTCCGCTCGATGAATATACCATTTCCCTCTCGTTGTTTCATACCTTGCTGAACGTTCCAGGAGGACTGGACCGCATCTCGATAGATTTGCCAAAAGCGGAGTATATTGAGAAGGTTGCTGAAGAATTGGGCATTACTTCTACGCCTTGGTATGTAAAAGACTACAGTGAGATTATTGAAGAAGGCGGGACGAGATTTGACGTCGAGGGGATTATTCAATTCCACAAGGAGCGCTGGGAACAGAAAAAGAGCCATTTTGCTTTGACTGGCGTTGACTACGTATACAGTCGATTACGTGAGATGAATATCCCTTCCGCTTCTCTCGTTAGTCCCGATAAAAATATTCGCGATGCCGTCAATCAAGCTATTGCTTACGGCCGATTGAAAATTAGCAAAAATTCGCAGATAGCTGTGGGGATTGCAGCGATCCAGCAAAATGATGGTCCGCCAGTAGAAACACAATGGCAAGATGCGACGATTATTTTGTTGCAAGAGCTGCTGGAGCTTGTCAAAGAGACGGACGCTTCCATTCAAAAATTGGGACTGGATCAATTCATCATCTATGGCACGAGAGGCAGCATCGAGCAAATGATTGAATACGGGAAGATCATGCAAGTAGTGGGCAATGTCGATCTGCTTGCCAAAGTGACGGTTGCCATTGGGTTTGGTTTTGGCCTAACAGCGAAAGAGGCCGAAGCGAACGCACGCATTGCGATCTATCATGCCCAGAAAACAAAAGAAAGCAGTGCGTATTTGGTGACGGATGAAAAAGAAGTGATCGGTCCGTTGAATACAGAAGCGAAGACGTTCCAATTAAAAAGCGAGAACAAGGAAGTGCTGGAGATCGCGGAGAAGACTGGCGTAAGTGTCGCTACCATCACGAAAATCATGCAGTATGTCAAACTTCGCCGCGATAACCGCTTCACCGCTTCCGATTTAGCCGAGTACCTCCAGATCAGTCGCCGCAGTTCAGAAAGAACCTTGAAAAAACTGATCGAGCATCAGGTCGTAGAGGTCGTCGGAGAAGAACAGCCTTATCAGCAAGGACGCCCGCGGGCTGTGTATCGCCTTAATTATTCATGACTCTCCTCATGTAACATCAACCTGTCCCGGTTTTTCCAATTTACGATGGAAATCCGGGACCCCCACATCTCTCATCTAAGAAACAATCCGATCTATTTAGCGACTATATACCGACGAAATCGTGCTTCGAATGGAAATGACTCGAAAAAGGAGGTCGCGACATGTTATCAGAACGGTCAAAAGGCCAAATACGCAGCGTTTTACTCATATGTATACTCGTTTTTTCCATAGTTGGCTGCAGCTCTGCTCCCACTCCGACTACAAACGAGAAGCAAGCAAGTCAACCAGCAAAAAACTCCCAGCCCAAAAAGGGAGGGACGATCACCATGGGCTACAAGATGGAGCCTGATACGCTGGACCCGCAAAAAACGTCAATGCCAGCCGGAAATTTTGTTGGGGTCCTTTTAGGGGGAGCCTTGCTGATCCTCGATCCCTTTACGTTTGAGTTGAAGCCGCATCTTGCTGAATCGTACACGATCTCGGACGACGGCAAGACCATGACGTTCAAGATACGCCCTGGCGTGAAGTTCCATGATGGAACACCGCTCACAGCGGAAGTTTTTAAGCAAAGCTATGAACGCGCACTCGATCCGAAAACAGCCTCACCGGTTACGGGACCGGATGTATCTGCGATCAAATCCATTTCAGCTCCTGATGATTCCACATTGATCTTTCATTTGGATGAGCCCTCCGCTTCCTTACTTTCTAACTTATCATATGGCGGCTACCAGCAGCCCATTTCCATAGAGGCACGAAACAAATACGGAAATGAGCTGGGACGCAATCCTGTCGGGGTAGGTCCGTGGAAATTCGAGAGCTGGAAAACAGGCGAATCGATCACACTTGTACGAAACGACGATTATAAGTGGGCAGCTCCTTTTGCTCTGAATCAAGGACCTGTAAGACCCGACAAGTTCGTTCTGAAATTTATTCAAGACGACCAGACCATGATGGCTGCTCTCGACAGTGGAACGATTGATATTGCAACTGTACCGCCAAAAGACGCGAAGAAATACAAGGATCACAAAGATTTTACGGTGTTGGAAGGGATGCAGCCTGCAGAGTACTTTATTGGGATGAATCTGGAAAATGAAATCTTGCAGGATGTCCGCGTGAGAAAGGCACTGAACCTGGCGATCAACAAAGATGCATTGATCATAGCGGATTTGCAAGGAGAGGGGGTGCCTGTCTACGGACCGATCCCGCCTACGATGATCGGATATGATGCGGCAGTAGAGCAGTACGGCTACAAGTACAATGCGGAGCAAGCCAGACAATTGCTGGATGAAGCAGGATGGAATCCAAACGCGCAAGGGATCAGAGAAATGGATGGGAAAACGCTCAGCCTGACGATGCTCGTCGAAGATACAAATCCCGGGCATCAGTTGGTGCAAAGCATGTTCAAAGAGATTGGTGTCGAACTGCATATCCAAAAGTATGAATCGGCTACAGCTCATGAACAGGCACTAAAGGGCGAGTTCGATTTGTTCTCAACGGGTCATGGCAGCGTCGATCCAGATATTTTGAACTTGTTACTGCATTCGAGTCAGATCGGGGGCTTGAATTTCTTGCGCCTCAGTGATCAACAGCTCGATAACCTGCTAGACAAAGGACGAACGACAACAGACCAAGCGCAGCGACAGCAGGTTTTTGCAGACATTCAAAAAAGAGTCGTGGAACAGGCCTATTGGATTCCGCTCTATTCCGCAAAAACATTCGTGGTCGTCAGTAACCGGATTCAAGGCGTCAAGCCAAATCCATTAGCATCCTTGATTATTCAGGACATGTGGGTGAACGAGTAGGGCATGGTATGACAACATTCGAAAGAGGTGGAAGAAATGAGACAGCAAGGCTGGTTAGTAGAGTGGGAAGAGCTGGTTGAAAAAGAAATGAGGGAAGGCAGAGTTCCGGGGTTCGTCATGGGTGTGAATCTGGATGGGCAGAGCTTGTTTCGCAAAAGCTTTGGCTACCGGGATCGTGAAAAGGAACTCGAAATCACTCCTGATACGGTGATGGGTTTGGCCTCCGTTACGAAGTCCTTTACATGCATGGCGATCATGCAGCTACAGGAAGCGAAGAAGCTCTCTGTTCATGATCCAGTGATCAAATACCTCCCTGAGTTTCGTACCCCGGATCGTCAAAAAACGGAGCAGATGACGATTCATCATTTTATGACGCACACGACGGGCATTCCGCCCTTGCCGATTGATCACCTGGCGATCCGCAACTCCATGCTCGAAGACATGGCTGAAGAGGATAACCCGATTCACCGTTACTTGAAAAAGGAGTACCAGAAACCGATCTATACGTTCGAAGAGCTGATGGAAGCTCTCGCTCTGGCGGAATATGAGCTGGTGGGCTCTCCAGGACAATTGTTCAGCTATTCGAATGATTGCTATTCTCTCCTGGGAGCGGTCATAGCCAGAGTGAGTGGGAAGTCGTATGACGTTTATGTCAAAGAGCATATTTTGGAACCAGCAGACATGAAGAGCAGCACCTTTCTTCTGAGCGATCTGCCTCACTTGCCGGATGTCACCACCATCTACCATTTGAAAGAGAATAATGGAGTGTCTGAGATTTACCCTGATCCACTGTGGGAGGACGGATTATTAGTAGCCGCCTCGGGGCATTTGAATTCAACTGTACGAGACATGTTAAACTACGCTGAAATATTCCGTACGGGCGGATGCGTGGGTAAGGAACGAATTTTATCCGAGGAGAGCGTCAAACAAATGATCTATCCGCATGTCCAGAACAGCTACAGCAGGTACTACGGGTATGGCTTATCCATTCAACCCGACTACTATGGGGGTACCTTGATCAAGCACGGTGGAGCGATCAAAGGTGTCGCCGCCCATTTAGCGATTGTTCCGGAGCGGGGAATTACATCCATGGCCTTGGCCAATTTAACCGGAAGTCCCGTCGAAAAAGCCACACTGACAGCACTCCATGCCGTAGAAGGACGTCCATTGAATACGCCACAGTACCAATTCGAGATATACAGCGTCTCTCTTTCCCAATTAGAAGAGTATGTCGGTCGATACGCTAGTGGGGAAGGAATGGATATCATCGTATATGTGGTAGAGGATGTCCTGATGATGATAGATAAGACGTCGGATGCGTTTGGTGGAAAACAACTGAACTATCTATTGCGACCAATTGGAGAGCATCAATTTATCACCGAAAGGGAGGGAAGCGAGATGACAGTTGGCTTTGTAACAGGCGAAGACGGCTCTGTCACTGCCATGTCTCTTTATTATCGAATCATTCCACGAGTAGCAGCCGGGGAGGGTAGTCGAGTATGAAAATAACGTCTGTTTGTGTTCATGCCATTAAGCTGCCGCTAAAACGCCCATTTATTATCGCGTACGCCTCTTATGAGGATATGCCGTCTATTATTGTAAAAGTGGAGACAGACAATGGCTTGGTCGGACTAGGCGAAGCGGTACCGGATCAAAATGTCACCGGAGAGACGTGGGAGTCTACCTATACGATGCTCGTTCATAACCTGGCGCCTGTTGTGATCGGTGAGAATCCGTTTGATATCGAGAGAATCCATGAGAAGATCAACCAGGCTGTTTGGGGAGTCCCAGCAGCAAAAGCCGCCATTGATATTGCCTGCTATGATTTGATGGGAAAGGCGGCTGGCCAACCTGTTTATCATTTCTTGGGCGGAAAATATCACACGACTCTTTCCTTCCCATATGTGTTAAGTATTTTAGAGCCAGAGGTCATGGCAGCTGAAGCTAGGCAAGCAGTGGCAGCTGGGTATGGCTCGATCAAAATAAAGGTGGGAGCTGATCTTCAGACAGATATCCAGCGAATCCGGGCTGTTCGGCAGGCAGTTGGTCCTAGCGTAGGGTTGCGGGTGGACGCCAACCAAGGTTGGGAGAACCGTGCGAACTCCTTGCTTGTTTTGCAACAGATCGAGGATTGTCACATTGATTGGATGGAGCAGCCTGTCTTGGCTGATGATCTCGATGCTCTCGCGGAAATTCGCAGGCAAACAACGATTCCAATCATGGTAGACGAGGGACTGCACGGGACGAAGGAAATGCGAGAAGTCATCGCGAAGAAAGCTGCAGATAAAGTAAACATCAAATTGATGAAAAGTGGAGGGATATATCCTGCTCTTAAATTGGTGAACCAGGCGGAGATGGCCGGGATGGAGTGTCAGATTGGTTCGATGCTGGAGTCTTCAATTGGCAGTGCAGCTGGTGCACATTTGTCGCTTGCGAAAAAGAACATCATTTCTAACGAATTGGCAGGACCAGCGATCATTTCGCGGGACGTAGCCCAACTTATGGTTCACGGGAGTCAAATTGTCGTGTCAGATCAGCCAGGGTTAGGTGTAGAGCTAGACGAAGCGGTGCTTGCCGACATAACGGAGAGGTCAGAGAAGGTCATCGGAGCGAAGCGGCAACCCGTATAGGGAGAGGACTGAATGCAAAATACGCGCGTAGAAATCGTCGAGGCATTGACAGAAGACCAGCTTCAGATGATCAAGGCAATGGAGCAGGAGGCTTTTGGCGTACATGGAGCAATTGATGAATGGGTGCTCGTACCGCTTGTGCGACATGGCTGCGTCGCTCTTTTCATGGAAGCAGAGGAGGAGCGTCCTGTAGGGGTATGTCAGCTCCTGAGGGATTTTCGTCAGCCGGACAAGTGCTACATGTATGGGTATTACATCCGAGCAGATCGTAAAGGGATGGGGTATGGGTTCTCTTTCTTGAACCGATTGCTAGAGCAGCTGCGTGAGGATGGGTTTCGTCAGATTTGCTTGACCGTAAGCCCTGATAATACTGGAGCAGTCGGACTCTATCAAAAAGCAGGCTTTGCGGTTATCGAGACACGGATTGCGGAATATGGTAGTGGAAACGATCGCTATTATATGGTGAAAACGCTATAGAGGGGAGTCGCTTACGATGGAACGGTTTCCTGTCTATCGGATCAGGGGGACAGCGCGAGAACGGGGACAACAAATGGGCCAACTCACCAAAGAGCAAATATGGATCAATCTCGAAGCGTACGAAAGAACCTTTCGGGATGGAGCAGGTCTTCACTGGAAGGACGCAACCGAATATGCTACTCAGTTCATCCCCTGGATCGAGAGGTATGACCAGGAGATTATGGAGGAAATCAGAGGAATTAGCGAAGGGGCGGAGCGGGATCTGCTTGATATTGTGACGCTCAATGTTCGTAGTGAAATCATGACCAACTTAGGCGATCCATTTGGAAAAACAGATGGGTGCACGAGTGTGGCGGCTGTCCCTCCTGTGACGAAAAACCAAGAGACCATCATCGGGCAAAACTGGGATTGGATACACCTCATGGAAAAGGGGCTTGTTGTACTGGAGATCGAGCAACAGCCACGTCCGAACATTTTGATGATTACCGAAGCGGGGATCGTAGGTAAGATCGGAATGAACGACAAAGGCATGGGTGTTTGTCTGAATTTTTTGCGAATATTGGAGCGAACCGTTGGGGTTCCTATTCATATCGTATTGCGGGGAATCTTGAATAGTGGGACGCTCTCACAAGCCATCCGGCAAATAACCCGTCTACCACGTGGCACGTCAGCCAATTATTTGCTTGCGCATCGGGAAGGAGAGACGGTGGATGTGGAAGCGACTTCAAGAGCGCACGATGTCCTCTATCCAATGGAAGGGTATATCGCGCATGCCAATCATTTTGTCGGGTCCCGTATAGCTGTAGATGATCAAGCGAAAATGGGGGAAGCCGATACGCATCTGCGAATGGGGCGGGCCATGAAGCTGTTGGCGGCAGCGCAAGGACAGATCGAAGCTGACCATATCAAGGCGATCTTTCGTGACCATATGAGCTTTCCCGAAGCCATATGCCGACATGGAGACGTGGAGTCGACTGGAGCAGAAGAGCTGGTCGGTCGCACGTTATTTTCCATCGTGATGAATCTGACAGAAGGACAGTTTGAATTGTCCAAGGGTCAACCTTGCAATACGCCGTACCATACGTACCGATTTTCATCCAGTTAACAAGCATAAGCGTAGACATTTCTCTCTATTGTTTATTGGAGATTCATTGGCCCTGTACTCGTTGTTACCCGACCCAAATTAGGCACCGGACATGTTCCGGTGCTTTTTTTGTTTACTTGACAATTACAAGACGATGAATCATTATGTTTATTAAATAGCAAACGAAAATGAATTTTGTTTATTGATTTAGTCAGTGGAAAAGTGAGGGAGAAACCATGAATCGAGAAGAACTGAAACAACTGTATAAAGAATCGAAAACGCAGGCAGGGGTGTATCAGATCAAAAACATCCAAAACCAAAAAATCTGGATCAGCGCCACCCGCAACCTCAAGACGATGAACGGAAAGCTGTTCAGTCTCAAAATGGGTTCTCATATAAACAAGCAGCTTCAACAGGAATGGAATGAGTACGGAGAAGAGGCATTCGTCTTTGAAGTGTTGGAGATTTTAAAAAAGAAGGAAGACGGATACTTTGATGAAAAGGATGCCCTGAAGAAACTGGAACAAAAATGGCTCGACCAGCTCCAGCCGTACGGAGAGCGCGGATACAACCAGGAAAAACAGAAAGAGCAATAATCAAACGAAAAGAGGGAAAGAAAATGAAAATACCTACGAACTTGAACCATAAGCCTGTTGTCGTGTCGGATAACTATGAGCGCGTTGATGGCCGATTAGCCAGGAACACAGATGCGAAAGCACTTTCTCTGGGAGTGGCAGAGGGCAACTCCAGAAGAAAGGTCGATATATCTGCCAAGGTATGGAGATACACGGGAGAAGAATGGTCAAAACAATCGGAGGAACTGCCTCTCCATCGTGTTCTTGATATGTCCATACTGATTTGTCGGTCGTTGGCCCATTTTCGCGACGCATACAGATATGAGCATTATTATGACCCGCAGGAGCCCGTCATCGACCGGGTTGCCCTGCAAGGAGATGCAATGACCGTGGCGATATGCACGGACAATGAGAGTCTTCATGAAGAGATTAAGCTGTTTAGCCAAGGGCTGAGCAACGATGATGAGATGATCGGCGAACGTCTGCGCACATTATCAAAACTATTAAAGGATATGGGGTATTGAAATGTTTTCCAATCGTTATGTTCGTACGATTATCCTCTCCCGCGTGCTGTTGCATTTGGGGATTTGGATCCGGAATTATGCCGTTCTTCTTTTCGTTAGCGAATTGACGAATAATAATCCGGTTTATGTATCACTGATTTCGGTTGCGGAATTCGCTCCGATCTTTCTATTTGGCCTTATTGGCGGGACCTTTGCCGACCGATGGCTGCCGAAGCGGACAATGGTTTGGAGCGATCTGCTGTCTGCCGTGTCCGTCGGGGCTGTGCTGCTTACACTTATGAATGGTGGATGGATGGCACTTCTCATTGGAACATTTATTTCCGCCAGCCTGTCTCAATTTTCCCAACCCTCAGCCATGAAACTGTACAAGAGGCATGTACCAGCTGAACAACTACAAGGCGTGATGGCAATGTCCCAAACGCTGGTCGCTGTCTTTACGGTTTTAGGTCCGGTCATCGGTACGTTTATTTTCATCCAGTTTGGAATTACAGCCTCTCTGATTTTGACTGCTGTTCTGTTCTTAGGGTCTTCCCTTGTATTGGCGACGCTTCCCCGTGACGCGGAGGAAACGAAGTCTGACTATGCAGGCGGTTTCATAAAGGAGCTGAAGGCGGGGCTGCGCTATATTGGGACCAATCAATCCTTACGCACACTCTGTTTGACTTTCGCTGCTGTCGGATTGGCGTCAGGTCTGACACAACCGCTTCAGATTTTTCTTGTCATCGAGAATTTGGGGCAGGACAAACAATTTTTGCAGTGGTTGGTAATGACCAATGGGTTAGCCATGTTGGCAGGAGGAGCAATCATAATCGGGATAGCCAAAAAGGTACGTCCACAGATGCTGCTCATAGTAGGCTTGCTTGTCTCTGCCGTATGTACGATGGTAGTAGGCGCTACCACAACGATTTGGTTGATGATTGTTCTATTAGTGATCAGCGGTTTCTTCTTCCCTTTTATTCAAGGCGGAATCCAGACGCTGATTGTACGTAACACGGAAGGGGCATTTATTGGCCGGGTATCTGGTGCGATCACGCCAGTTTTTATGGGGATGATGGTGATTGGTATGTTTCTATCCGGCTATCTGAAGGAGACGCTCTCGTTGGTTGGGATATATGTGGTGAGCGGTGTGTTGATTATGATCGGTGCGTCTTTGCTGCTTCCTCTTCTTGGTGAGAAAAGGAACAAAGATCAAAGTGGACCAGCATTATGAGGGGAGTAGAAATGGGATGATTGAAAATGAAAAATATGATTTGTCACCCGAAAGACAGCTGACGGATGCAGAAAAAAAGCTTGTTTGGAAAAAGCCTTCCACTCATAAGGTCAGTGAAGAAGAACAGCGCATTCGTAAAGAAATAAGACGCAACTGGAATCGCGGGGAAATGAAAATCGCCAATATATTATTAGAAGGTGACGCCGGTTCTGGTAAAACACAACTAGCCAAAGCATTATCTGCTGATTTCGGGTTGCCGTATACGAAAGTGACTTGTTTTGCTGATATGGATAAATCGGATATTATTGGCGCTATTTTGCCCGTAATTTCTTCTGAACGTTTAGAGAAAATGGAGCCTGCCGAGCAAGCGGTATGGAAAGCTTTATATGAAAGCGATGGGTTTCAAAGCATAGCTGAAATTTTAATGGATGCACTGGGGATTACACAGGAACAGGCAGCTTTAAAAATGAAGCAATTACTGAAGCTTGCAGCAGCGGAAAACACCGATGGTGAAGCGATTGAGTATCGATTTTACCCTTCGGAGATCGTCAGAGCCTATCAAAAGGGTTATCTTCTGGAAATCCAAGAACCAAACGTGATTCGTGATGCTGCGGTGTTAATGGCATTAAACTCTGCCTTGGAGCTGGATGGCAGCATCAATCTTCCCACCGAGATCATACGCAGGCACCCAGACTTCATCGCGGTTATCACAACAAACCGCAGTTATGCGGGAACCAGACCGTTAAACGAAGCGCTGCGCGACAGGGTTCAGCATACGGAAAAGATGGACCTGCCGACCAAAGAAATCATGATCGAACGTGTAATAGCCAAAACTGGTTTTCAAGATGGAAAGATGTTGGGTATTTTAGCGGACATGATTATGGTTTTAGACAGAACAGCGCGGGCCAATGCGATCAAGGGCGTGGCTGGAATGCGTTCCTTTTTCTACTGGGCAGATGCGATTGGCGGAGGAGCTTCCGCAAAAGAATCCCTTTATTATAAGGTCATCTACAAGATCACAACCGATTCGGAAGAAATAAAGCTTTTGGAAGAAGCACTAAAAAGTCAAGGTTTGTTTGCCAGCTTGGAAGAAGCCGAGATTGAGCTAAAAAAAAAACGAAAATCTGACGATGCCATAGAGATCAGGACATGGGGAGATATAGACGACACTGATTTTGGCAAAGACAATCATCGAGAGGAAAAGGGAATCGCATTGAAAAAATCTGCCGATAGTGACGAAAGCTCTTCCCGTGTCTCTGATGATTCTACCCATATGGAAAGTTCAGGTTTGGGGGAAGATGGCTCTCCTAACTATCATCAGGCAAATCCTGAATCCATGTCAGAGGAAGCGAAACAAAAGGAACGCGATTTCCGTAAAAAGCTGAATCGAGATGCAAGAGAGGTCATTTCCGATTCGATTCATAAAAAAGTAAAGCTCATTGTTCACCGTCCCGACTACGATGAAGAAAACCAACAAGAATATGTTCGTCTTTGCCAAGGACTCATGCCTATCGTGCAAGAGATTGCCAGAAAGACACTTCCGTACCTGGAGCATGAGATCTCTTCCGACTTTGCGAGGAATCGTTACTATGGCAGCAAATTTCAAGCAGACAGCGTTGCTTACAGGGATTACAAGTATTTTGCCAAGAAACGTCCTCCAACGGAATCCCCTACTCTTGTGGTTGGCCTAAGGGTTGATGAATCTGCATCTATGTCAGCTTACGGGAGATTAGAAGCAGCAAAACGAGCAGTGATCGCCGTATATGAATATTGTCAGCTTTGTCATATCCCCATTTTGATCTACGGCGATACGGCGGATGTTTCCAGATTGGAGCAAATGTCGATCTTTGCCTATGTCGACTTCGATAAAGCGGATGCCAATGATCGCTTCAGGTTAATGAGAATTCATGCGAGAAGTAATAATCGCGATGGAATGGCTCTTAGAATGATGGCGGAACGATTAGCCGCGTCCCCCCAAAAAACAAAACTGTTGATTAGCATAAGTGACGGACAACCGAAAGCAATGGATGACTATACCGGAAGTTACGCTGTTACAGATATGAAACAGACCATACAGGAATATGAACGAAAAGGAGTTACTTTTCTAGCAGCGGCAATCGGTCAAGACAAGGATGTGATAAGTGAAATCTATGGGAATGAAAGATTTTTGGATATTACCAATTTGCATGAGTTCCCTGCAAAGTTAGTTCGGATGATCGCTCGGTATTTATGATGGAAGCGCGGGCATCTCTCTCTATCTATTTCGCATAGAGAGGATGCCCGCGCTTTGTTATTTTTCAATATACGCGTATTTAAAGTAGGAACCGCCGAGAGGGAAGATCACGAAGTCCTTCACCTTGTCGTTTTTTATATAAGCATTGCCGCGGAAGTGCAGCGGTGCCAGCGGCATTTCTTCCATGAGAATTCTTTCAGAGTAAAACAACAGCTGCTTGCGCTTTTGCTCGTCGGTCTCATAGTAGCTTTTATTCAGCAGATCGCGGTACTCCTTGTTATTGAAGCGAACGACGTTGTTGCCACCCAAGTCCTTGTACATTTCGAGGAAATTGATCGGGTCGTTGAAATCGGCTCCCCATAGCCAGATGCCGAAGTCGTACTTGCCATTTTGGACATCCTCGTTGAACACTTTCCATTCTGAGGTGCGAATGTCAATGTCGACTCCCAGTGTCTTCTTCCACTCGTCCTGGAGTGCTTGAGCCAACTTCTTGTCTGTTTCTCCGGTGTCATAGTAGTACGTGACTTTAGGGAATTGAGACAGCCCGAGCTCTTCCATGCCTTCTGCCAAGAGCTGCTTGGCCTTCGCCACATCCTCCTTAAAGTAGCCGTCCGGATTCAACCCCATGGAGACGGGAACCCAGCCATAAGCGGGCGGGACACCGGTCTGCAGGATGTTATCCACCAATTGCTGTCGGTTGATAGAATACGAAAACGCCTGGCGAATTTTTTTGTTGGTAAAAGGGGGCCTCTCTGTATTGAAGATGACGGCTTTGGTGCCGGGGTTATCTGCGACGAGCAGCTTGCCTTCTTCCTTGATCTGTCCGACCGCATCCGGCGACAAGCCAAAGGAAGGGTAACCTCCCCAATCCAGGTCGCCATTTTCAAACATGGACAGGGCGGTGTTGTTATCCTCGATGATGACAATTTGGATCTGATCTAGCTTGACGTTGGCGTTGTCCCAATAAGTAGGGCTTTTGCTGAAGGTGAGCTTGGACTTGTGCTCCCACTTATCCATCACAAACGGGCCATTGCCGACAATCGTTTTGGCTTCTGTTGCCCACTGGGGGTTGCTCTCGATGTTCTTTTTATGAAGCGGGTAGTAGGTAGTGAATGAGGTCAATTCGCGGAAGAACGGTGTTGGTGAGCGCAAGGTGAAATCTAGTGTGTAGTCGTCCTTTGCTTTTACCCCGACGTCCTCTTGCTTGCCTTTTCCGGTGTAAAAGTCCTCGCCCCCTTTGATATAGAAGAGCTGATACGCGTAGCCGGAAGCGGTTTTGGGGTCGAGATTGCGCTTGATGGCGTACTCAAAATCGTGAGCGGTCACAGGATCGCCATTGCTCCATTTGGCGTCCTTTCGAATGATAAAAGTAAAATGAGTGAAGTCAGGAGTATGCGTGTAGCTCTCCGCGATGGCGTTGATCATCTGGCCTTGACGGTCGACGCTGGTCAGTCCTTCGAAGGTGAGATTGATCATGTCCATTGAGGTTGAATCTGTTGCAATGCCAGCATCCATCGTAGACGGCTCCCCGGTGATGCTCCATTGCAAGACCATTGGCTCTGAGGTAGTAGGCTTTGCTGTCGCTTGCGGTGGAGGGGATTGGATATTGTCGGCGGGTTTCGAGCTACAGCCGACTGAGAGACTAAACAACAAAACAGCAGTAGAAATGCCTAGTAGCCACTTGTTCATACAGTCCTCCTGTTGAATTATTTGAAAAATAAGAAAATTTATAGTTCCTCAAAAGAATAATGCACAGCAATCAGACAGTCATTCAACACAATGTATAAACATTCATCGGAAATCACGGTTACCTGTCGGAATAAATTCATACAATTTGTCCGTTACTTAAATAACTATCGATCTGTAGGAACAACAAAAGCCACCCGCAAAAGGTGGCTTTGTCATTAGAGAGGAAAGACAGGATTACTTGTTCATCGGCAAAACACCATCGCGCGCTTTTCTCGTCCAAGGTGTTCCGAGATACGAAAGCGCCCAGCGATCAAGACCATACCAGCCCGCAACCTTCCAAGCCAGAACGAGCCAAGTGGCAAAAACAAAAAGAAGTGGGTTGGTGCTGACCGTTCCTGCGAACAGAAAGCTGACGTTCATCAAGCCGCCGAAAAACGCTGCGATCCCTGTCAGGCAACCGAGGATCAAGCCGAGTCCGACGAGTACCTCACCCCAAGCAACGAGGAAGCCGAACACCTTGGCATTTGGCAATACCATATTTTCCAGGAACCAGGCGTACCACCCTGTTACGTCCTTTCCTTCGGCTGCTTTTGCCAAGGAGCCTTTTACGAACCCTTGAATCGCGCCGCCAGCTGCATCTCCAGTCCAGCTATCGGACTGGACTTTTTTCCATCCGGCAGTAATCCATGCATAGCCGACATACAGTCTGATGATCAACCAGATCGCAGCCGATTTCGTGCTGGTGAACAGGAAGTGTGAAACAGGATTTTCAGGAATAATAATTTCGTTTTGACGATTTTGCATGTGGGTGTCCTCCTACATACGTTTTGAACATCTTCGTTCGAGCCGATTTTAACATATCAAATGGCGGCGCAGTGCGGTTTTGGGCATAAGTTCATACGGTGTTCATTGACACTATAAGCACGGTGTTAATGGTAAATCCTAGTGTATATATTGCCAAAATACAGTAAATTCATGGAAAGATTGACAAGTTAAAGTGTGGTAAATTATGTTAAGTTATGTTTAAAAATAAAACTTCTTGGAGCAGACTTATGAAACGAATGTGGATGTCTTTTCGTACTAAGCTTACCTTGATGATTTCACTATTTACGATGCTGGTAGCCATTGTGTTGTCTATTATTGACTATGTTCAGTTCAAGGCAAATATTATTTCTGACCAAGCGATACAGTACCAGCTGGTAGAGGATCATGTCACGAATGCAGTGAAGAATGTGGATATGGCATACGGCGTTTTTGAGAACGACATGGAAACCCGCATGCAGCAAACACTGCAAGTATTAACGAACAACTATCGGCAAAATCCAGCGGTGGAGGCGTGGGACTATGCAGTCCTGCGTGAGCAGTATGGGATGGATATTTTCATCATTGACCGAAATATCAAGGTCGTTCATTCCAGCATCAAAACCGATATTGGGCTTGATTTCAGCAATGCTGGGGCATTTACGGAGCTGTTGAAAAAGCGAATCAATGGAAATGAGTTTTCTGCTGATGGCATGGAGGTTGCGGTCAATACAGGTCAAATTAAAAAATTCGCTTATCTCCCTACGTTTGACCAGAAGTACCTGTTTGAAGTCAGTGTGAATTTGCAGGACAGCTCTCTTTTCCAGACCTTTAATTTCTTGGCTGTGTCGCAGGCGATCACGGAGAAATACGACATGGTAAAAGACATTCTGGTCTTTTCTCATGATGGTTACGCTTTGGGGAGAACAGGGAGCGACGGGAAAGCCTTGCGGGTGATCGATCATCACTTGCCGATTTTTACGGAAGCATACCAATCACAAGAAATCAGAGAGTTTCATGAAAAAACAGAGGAGAAAGATCTCACTTATCGCCTCGTACCGTACAAGCTGGGCAAAGATCCCAATGATCTCAGCCGATCACGTGTCATCAAGATTGTGTATGACAATACGGAGCTGAACCAGAAGCTGGCGGACAATCTGGAGTCCGTTGTCTGGAAGCTGGTATGTTCCGTGGCAGGAGCGTTGCTGCTATCCTTCCTGCTGAGTCGCTGGATTACCCGCCCGATTGATCAAATGAGGGAGATCATTACGCAGACGGCTCAATTTGATTTGCGGGAAAAAATGGCGGTGAACGAGCAGGGCATGCAGGATGAGATAGGATTGACGGCACAGTCGATCATTGTTATGCGTGAGCAATTGTGCGAGGTTGTGAGCAAGCTGACAGCCGTGTCTCGCTCGGTCGCTGAAAATGCGCAAAGCGCGAAGCAGTCTACTGACAAAGTAAGCGAGCAGTCCAGCGGAACCGCGGAGGCTACGGGAATCTTGCTCGCCCATATGCAGGAGACGATGGCGGCCACAGAAGAGATGAATGCGACCTTGAACGACATGGAGACCGTCATTCACTCGATTACGAAAAGAACGGAAGAAGCGGCTGCGACCGCGCAGGATGTCAGCTCACGGGCAACTGCTTTGCGGGAGCATGCATTGGCTGCGGATAAAATGACGACAGAGCTCTATATGAATGTGAAGGCCCAAACAGAAATTGCGATCACCGACTCGAAGGAATCGATGGGAAAGATCAACCTGTTGGCAGAGGCGATACTCACGATCTCTGAGCAGACGAATCTGTTGGCATTGAATGCGGCGATTGAAGCTGCACGTGCGGGAGACAGCGGTAGAGGGTTTTCTGTCGTAGCGGATGAGATACGCAGATTGGCGACGCAATCGTCTGAGGTCGTGATCGATATTCAACGCATTATTCAGGTCGCGCGCGAATCCGTAGACAATCTGGCGACTCATTCGTCGAGCGTATTGGACTTCATCGAAACGCGGGTCAGTCCTGACTACGATAGCATGATGGAAGCATCAGAGAAGTACAATATGGATGCACACCGTTTCCATACGTTGCTGGCGGAATTCAGTGCTTCTTTTGAAGAGTTGAATTCAACGATTAGCAATGTGGTTACTGTGGTGGAGCAAGTAACGAACTCCATGGAGAAAAGTGCACATAGTGTGGAGGCGATTACGGAGCAATCTCGCATAATCGCGGACAATAATCAACAGATTACGTCTATTTCCGAACGGAATGTCGGCTTGACGCAGACGATGGAAGAGATCGTGCATCGATTCAAAATGTAAAAGGGTCCCCCTTTCTGGTGAAAACGGAGAGGGGGATTTTTCGTAATACATGTACAGGGATGAAAGTATCAGAAAGAAATGATTGGAAATACTTCACGGGAGGGTACTCATGAAAACCTTTATTTACATGGTCAGGCATGGAGAATCACCAAAAACCGAAGGTGACGAGAGAACACGAGGGCTGACTGATAAGGGGAGGTCTGATGCCCATCTCATTTCTCAATTGTTGAAAAGCGAGAGAATAGATGCGTTCATTTCAAGTCCGTATAAAAGGGCAATGGCAACTATAGAAGAACTAGCCCAGTCCGTAGGGAAAGAGATCGTCGTTTTTGAAGAGCTGAGAGAACTCGTTTTTATAGGAAATGATCAAATCATGGCCGATAACGAAGTATACCCACTAGTAAAGCAGATGTTTGCTGAGCCAGACTTTTCGTTGCCTGGGGGAGAATCCATCCGAATTTGCCAGAATCGTGCGGTAAGAACGTTGCGAAAGATTTTAGAGCAATATAGAGAGCAGAAAGTTGTAATAGGAACGCATGGCGCCGTTATGACACTGATGATGGGGTACTTTGACAATCAGTACGACTTGGCCTTTTTATTAAAGACGTCCAAGCCTGATATTTACAAAATGGAATTTGAGGATGAGGTACTCGTGGAAACTACGCGATTATGGAAGGACTGACTAGATATAAGAGACAAGAAATGAAGGTAGCTGATTTCGATGGAGGTTTGTGAGATTTTTGTGAGAATCGTTTGATACGCTAGGTGCCGACTACAAGTACAAGACTAGGAGGCATGAAAATGACTAGCGAAAAAGACAGAGAATCGAAGCGAAAGGAAGAACCTCTCCATTTTCGAAAAGGATTAGCTACCTTCCTTTGTCTCGTTCTCCTGACGTTGGGGATCGAGAGTCCTGCTTTTGCGGCTTTTGGAGCAGAGAATTTGGCTTCTGGGAAAACCGTTACATCCGGCGGGCACTATCAAACCTATTCACCAGACAAAGCTGTAGATGGTCAGGTGGGGATTGAGAGTAGTTGGATAAGTGATACAGGTCGTACGGGATGGTTCCAGGTAGACTTGGGGGAAGAGACTGAGTTTCGTTTATGGGAAGTAGAAGCAGCGATTGATCGTAACAAGGATTATTCGTTACAAATAAGCAGTGACGGAATCAATTTTTCTGATATTCCAGATGTAAATGCGAAAGTAACAGGAAATCAGTCATACAATACATCTCTATTATTGTCTGCTCCTGTTAAGAGTCGTTATGTCAGAGTCAATTTTACAGATACGAATGATGGTTTCAATCCAAATATTATGGAATTTGGCTTATTCAACATCAAAGAGCCTGAGGCCCCATTAGATGTGGAGGCAACGCTCGAAAAAAACAGTGCCATTGTAAGTTTCCAGTCTGGTAATCCAAATGGAAAACGAATCACGAGCTACACGGTTACCTCCCATCCTGGAAACTTGACGGCTACCGGGACAAACAGCCCGATTACCGTTGAAGGATTGAACGATGGCACGGAGTACACATTTACAGTCACCGCAACAAATGAAATAGGGGAATCCGTTCCTTCTGCACCTTCCAACGCCATTACGCCTGTCGAAGCTACTCCATCCAAGCCAGTCATGACCCTTAGCCATAACGACTGGACGAATCAGGATGTGGAAGTAACCATGGTGGGTGAGCTGGGAAATACCATTCAGTACAAGCTGAACAATGGCTCCTGGCAAACATACACTGACAAAATAAAAGTGTCGACCGAAGGAATCACAGAGGTTGTCGCTGTTCAGGTTAACGGTTCGCAAAAGATGAGTGAAGAGGAAAAAGTGGAGGTCCGCATCGACAAGACAGCACCGGTCATTACCTTAAAGGGCGATGCGACGATGACGCTGTACAAAGGAACCCTATTCACTGATCCTGGCGTAACCATCACAGACCGAGAAAGTGGCTTGGAGGCTGAGGTCCAAGGTCACATCGTTCCTATCCAAACAGGGACGTACACACTGAAGTATCACGCAAAAGATTCGGCTGGGAACAAAGCTGACGTTGTCACACGCATCGTGAACGTCGTGAATAAGCCGACGCCACCACCGCAGCCTTCATACTATCCGGTTTCCGAAGTAACACTGGCGGAAGAGGCATTCACTATGACACTCGGGGATGAGCCTGTCCAGCTGCATGCTACGATCCAGCCAACGTACGCTTCCTACAAAGCTGTAGAGTGGACCAGTAGCAACCCTGAAGTAGCAGAGGTAGACAAGGAAGGCAACGTAACAGCAAAAAGCGCAGGGAAGACATCGATTACCGTAAGAGCCCTCGACGGGAACATGACAGCAACTACAGAAGTGACCGTGAAGCGAAAAGTAACCTTTACCCTGGAAGCGTCCCCTGAGGAACTGACGATAAAGCCAAATCAGTCTAAAAACCTCAAGGTGTATGTGGTAGACGGCAAAAAGCGCAAGGATATTTCGAAAGACAAAGAAACTACGTACAACATCGACAATGATCTGATCTCTTTGAAAAAAGGACGCATTACTGCTGGGAAAACAGAAGGCGAGTCTATCATTACCGTCCAGTATCAAGGGGAGGAGCTTACGATTCCGGTGAGCATTTCGGGATTGACTGTCAAGTCTATCGAATTGTCCGAGCAAACGCTTGTGTTGGAATCAGAACAGGAGAAGCAGTTGACCCTAACAGCTTTCTTCCGGGACAAGAGCAGTAGGGATGTAACAGAAAAAGCTACTTGGACTTCGAGCAATCCAGATGTACTAGAAGTGTTTGGTAACGGTGAGGTCAAAGCAGGAAAGAACGGAAAAGCTTATGTGACTGCCAAGTACGACAATAAGTACATGCGAGCAAAAGTTTTGGTGGTCGATGAAAAAGAGACGAAACAGTTAAAGCTGAATCGTTATATACTAGGTCTTTCTCCAGAAGAGACCTTTACCCTCCGAGTTCATGCCGAATATGAGAGAGGGTATACAGAATTGGTTTCCGAAGGGGTAGAATGGGTATCGGAAAATCCTGAGGTTGCAACTGTAGACAATGGTGAAGTGACGGCAGTTTCCACTGGTAACACAACACTGACAGCCAGCTACGACGGAAAAGAAGTGACGATTGAGGTAACCGTCGAATAAGACCGATCGAAACACATACAAAAAAAGCCACCTGATCATGGTGGCTTTTCGTTTTGATGACTACGACACGATGAATCTTAGCTTATCAGGATTTCTGACAAAGTAGAGGTTACGAATAACTCCGTGTTCGATATGCAAAAACACCACGGTGTCGATCTTGCCGTCTTGTCTGATCACAAACCCGGTCTCGTTGTTCAAAGGTGCGAGCTCTACAGAGAAATCTGGACGCTTCGAGAAGCTGCGCATCAAGCCGAGTAAGAAGGAAGCCACGCGTTTGCCAGACAAGATCGGATGCAGGGCTGCGGTGACCTTACCGCCGCCGTCGGAGAGCAATACGGCATCTGTGGCAAGCAGAGTGAGCAATGTCTCGACATTTCCGTGCTCCAGCGCAGACAGAAAACGGCCGATCCATTCTTCGCCGAGCTCTTTTTCTGGGGTGAAATGAGGTGCCTCAGGGTCCATCCCCATTTTCTTTTTCGCCCGACTAACGATCTTGCGGCAATTCGCTTCGCTTTTTCCAACCAGCTCGGCAATCTCGTCATATTGGAAATCAAAGGCCTCTCGCAGGACGAACACCGCTCGTTCTGGGGGAGATAGCCGCTCCAACAGGACGAGCATTGCGTAGGATAGCAACTCTTTGGTAATGACAGAATCATAGCCGTCTGCATCAGGGGTAGAGATGGGCTCTGGTAGCCATGGTCCAGTATACAGCTCCCGTTTTTTGCGGGCCGATTTTAACAAATCGAGGCAGCGGTTTGTGGTCATTTTGCACAGGTAAGCCTTCGGTTCGGGCATCTGTTCCAGAGAGACAGCATGGGCCTTCACGAATACGTCCTGCACGATATCCTCCGCATCCGTGGCCGAGCCGAGCATCTGATAGGCGAGGTGGAACATGAGCCCCTTATATTGTTTGTACAGAGCCTCCATCGCTGTGTCACTTCCTCTTGTGTCTTCGTACGTCCCTATTTTTTCCTATTTTATCATGCTGGCAACATTCCAGGTGAACTGGCGAAGCTTCCACCCCAATTTTCCTGTCAAAATGATATCGAGTCCCCATTTTCTCGTCCAAACCATTCCGCGTTCAGGGCCGAGTCCGACGCAGTAAATGTCCATGTAGCTTTTGTGTGCGGGGGCAGGGGTGCCATCCAAGTCGGCCAGCACAATTTTGCCCAAACGCATCGCCTGTCCGGAGGCTTCCTTGCATGTCATCGTATCTGCTTGCCCGCTGGCTGGATCTACGATGCGTGCACAATCGCCAATACTGTACACCCCCGGCGTTCCCGCTACACGATAGGATTCATCGACGACCACCTGGCCGTGTGTGGTCAGTGGCACGCCCATGCTGCGCAATGCGGGATTGGGTTGCAATCCGAGCGACCAGACGCATAGTCCGACAGCAAGCGTGCGGCCTCCAGATAGTGTTACGAGTCCATTCTGCTCATGAAGTGCCTTTTGACCATGCAAAATGGTTACACCGCCATCCGTGAGTGCACTCTCCAGCTTGCGCCCCATTTTGGGAGGGCCTTCGGTAAACAAACGATCTTGTGCGTTGATGAGATAGACTTTGACTTCATCAGGATGGATGCCGAGGTTCTTCGCTTCCTCGTGCATAGCGAAAGCCAGCTCCGCGGAGGTTTCCATCCCGCTGATGCCTGCTCCTGCAACGGCGATGGTCAACAATCGCTCGCGTTCGGACGGCTGCTTCTCATGGACGGCTTGGCGCATGTTGGCAAGCCACTTTTCCCGAACCGCCTCGGCCGTCTCGACGCCCGTCAAAGCGATGCCGCCTTGTTCTGGCTCCGGTTGGCGAATGACGCTTCCTACTGCCAGGATGAGCATGTCGTAGGGCAATGCGTGCTCTTGACCATTTTTGTTCCGAAGTAAGAGGATTTTCTCTTGCCCTTTGATCGATGTGACTGTACCTTGTACGAATTCGACGCCCTCTGGAAACAGGCTTTTTAGCGGAATCGAGATATCCGTTTTGGCAGCAGCTGGTTTGAACAACAGGACTTTGCGAAGGTGATGAGGCTCTTTATCTATTAAGATGAAGCGGATCGGGCGTCCTTTGCACGTATCGCGAACGGCTTTTAGCGCGTTGATACCTGCGTACCCGCCTCCGACAATCACACATGTTCGTTCTTTCATGCCAATCAGCTCCTCGTTTGGTTTGACCATATAACGAGAGATGGAGCGATTGTGTGACACACCACAAGAGGAAAATGTAGAAGAAAATCGAATAGGGAATAGATGGGAAGCTAGACATCTGAGGTCGTAGGAGGATTCCAAGCATGTCATACAACATCTACACTTTCGCACAAAGATCGGATTTAAACGATCAAGCTGATGCACTAATCGAAGCAAGCTGGTCTGCCTTCATGCTGAATGACGAAGTGGCTAACGAATATTACGGTCATCTGTATGACTGGTTCTCTCCTTATCAATTCATGCTGACGGACGAGGCTGACAAGCTGATGGCTGTAGGAAATGCGATTCCATTTTACTGGGATGGCACTGCGGAAGGGCTGCCAAAAGGCTGGGATGATGTCTTTCTGCAAGGGATTGAAGACTACCGCCAAGAAAAACAGCCAAACGCGTTATCGGCACTCTCTATCTCCATCGATCCCCACTATCGCGGCCTCGGTCTCAGCAAGCAGATGGTTATGGCGATGAAGGATATCGCCAAGGAAAATGGTTTGGCGTACTTGGTGGCGCCTGTACGTCCATCACTCAAGCACAAGTACCCACTCACGCCAATGGACAAGTATGTTCAGTGGAAAACGACCGATGACGCTCCGTTTGATCCGTGGGTGCGCACACATTGGAAACTGGGAGCGACGATCATGCAGGTGGCGCCGGAATCCATGCTGATCAGAGGAAGCTTGACGCAATGGGAAGGCTGGACAGGGATGAAATTCCCGGAGTCCGGTTCGTACATCATTCCAGACGCATTAGTTCCCGTGCAGGTTGACGTAGAAAAGAAAGAAGTCGTATATATCGAGCCGAATATTTGGATGCAGCATTTTTTATAGAGCGATCCAAAAGGTCTGGTTTTTGGAAAAGGAAGAACAAACAGCGAAGTAGCCGTTGTGGAAACCACTGCGGTTTCTTTTTCATTTCTGTCACCTTTTTGCCGTGAGACGGATCATACCTAATAGCAAGCAATCAACGGATGAGGTGAACGGGTTGAACGAAGCAGAAATAATGCCAGCGAGTCTGGAGGTTACACGGGAAGCCAGACTAAAATGGCTGATGCAGCAATACGGGGAGAAGATTTTTCATCTGGTGAGTCTCACGGTAAAGAATCATGCCTTGGCGGACGATATTACCCAAAACGTGTTTATCAAAGCGTATCGGCATCTCGATCAGTTCCGCGGGGACGGACAGATCAAGCATTGGCTCTACAAGATTGCGATGAATGAAAGCAAAAAGCATTTTCGGTCGTGGTCGTTTCGCAACATTTTTCCGACGATGGATGATCATTTGGGCGACCTGATGGATCGGCAGGCAAACAATCAGGTAGAGGAAGAGATTATTAACCGGGTGAAGCGGGAAGAAGTCGTCACGTACATTCAATCCCTCGCACCGAAGTACAGGCAGGTTATCCTCCTGCATTATTACGAAGACCTGTCGATTGCGGAAGTGGCGGATATTCTCGTGGTTTCGCAGGAGGTCGTCCGTACGCGTTTGCATCGAGCCAGGAAGCAATTGAAGGAGACCATGTCGAAGGAGGTAAAAGGATGAGCGACGATCGCATGTGGAAAGAATGGAGCCAATCAGCAAAGCAATCCGTTCGTGAAAAATATCCGTTTCATTTGGAAAAATTCGAGCAGGAAGTACTCACAAAAATTCAGCGTGAGAAGCGTCGCCGTCGCTGGCAGGTAACCTCTTGGGCAGCTGGAGTAGCTGTTGCTGCTACTTTGTTCTTCCAGATTGTTCAGCCCTTTGAGGGAAGCTCGTGGGGACTGACGGGGGCAGAGAGAGGACAGGAATCCTTTGAATGGATCACACCAGATGAAGGTTTCATGCATGCTTTGAAAAATGGCTATCCGATTCTGCCCGAGGTGAAATTGGAGAAGGACGGTTTTGTTTATCAGATCAGGGATGCCATGGTCGATCACAGACGGATTACGTTTACGCTGTTAATCTCCGGTGAAAAAATGGAGGAGATCGCGCGAATTCCGGATGAATCGACAAGAAGCGATATGCTTTATGGGAGTCTTCGTGTAGAGTTGGGGAAGCTGTCAGAAAGAGGTCATGGATCAAGGGATTTTCAAATGATCGATGGTGTGCATTATCTCATAATCAAGTCGGATTATCGAATTGACGAAAAAGAAATGCAGGCGCTGATGGGTCAGAGCAAGTCTGTCCTGCCAGTGCAAATCGTTGATATGCGAAAATCAGGAGATGATGTAGTGGTCGCTGAGCTGTTGCTGCCCCTGCCACAGTCTGTCACTGCAGCCGAAAAAGTAATCCAACCGGATTCAGATGTAGATGCTGTGCTTAAAACAGATGGTCTGGTGACGAGCTTGCAAGTGAACCGAATGATAGCTTCGCCTACTGTGACAGAGATAGAGCTTGAGGCTAAGTTCGAGGATGGGTTTGTTCTACATCGATTAGAAAATATGAAATTGGTGGATAGAAGCGGGAAAGAGTATCAGGCGATAGACGACAAGGTGAATAAAAACGTGGAGCATGTGCAGGGGACAGATACCTATAGGGCGCAATTTATTCCGTCGCTGTTCTATGGGGCTCTCCCGGAAAAACTGGAGCTGCGATTTGATGAAGTGACGATGAAGCGATCCCTAAAGGATAACTTCGTGCTTGATATGAATGCCAAATATCCGCAAACGATTCCGTTTGGAGAAAAGAAACAGCTGAACATTGAAAAGGTAAATTACGACAAAGGCAAGCTGTCCATTGTCGTTCCAAACAAGGGACCAGAAGAAATTAACTTACGTGTAGAGGGTCAGGCTTACAAGGATATGATTGTGGCAGAGAATTTGGAAACCGTTTCCATTGTTTTCAGGGTACCGAAACAGGATACGTATACGGTAGAGATGGGCGGGCTAGAGTTTGAGAGAGTCAGATTGGATGGTGTGATACCTATTACAAAATAAAGTAAGATTCCAATGGGAAAGTCACGAAAAAGCCTTTGCACGAACCAGGAGGTCTGGTATTGTGCAAAGGCTTTTTGCTGTTTTTTTACACCCAACCGAGTGCTCTTGCCACTTGGGCAGTCAAGAACGTTACTCCGATCGCAATGGCGAGCGGAATGAGTGCAGAAAGCACTGTCCATTTCACACTTTTCGTTTCCTTATAAATATTGAACAAGGTTGTGCCACAAGGGTAATGAAGCAGAGAGAACAGCATCATGTTGAGTGCTGTCAACCAAGTCCACCCGTGCTGCAAGAAGACATCCTTGATATTGTCGATCCCTTCCACATCCACCATGGCACCGGAGGACATATACCCCATCAGAAGAATCGGCAGCACGATTTCATTAGCGGGCAAGCCGAGAATGAAGGCCATGAGAATATAGCCATCGAGACCAATAATTTGCGCAAACGGCTCAAAAAAGGCAGCCATATGGGCGAGGATGCTGTCTCCACCGACATAGATATTGCCTAAAATCCAAGTGAGGATACCGGCAGGGGCGGCTACAATGACGGCCCTTTTCAGTACGCTCCACGATTTATCTTTACTTGCGATGAGGATCGTTTTCCAAATCTGCGGACGGCGGTAAGGGGGCAGCTCCAACGTATAGTGCGTCGGTACTCCGCGCAAAGCTGTTTTGGATAGCGTCCAGGAAACGGTAAGAGTGATAACGATTCCAAAAAGTACCATACCCATGACGATAAGAGCAGTAATCAGAGATTGCCATCCGCTGGTCGTGCTGGTCGCCATAAATAGAGATGCCAATAAGATCAAGGTAGGCCAGCGACCGTTACACGGGACGAAATTATTGGTCAGAATCGCCAGCATTCGCTCCCGAGGAGATTCGATAATCCGGGTGGAAAGGATGGCAGCTGCGTTACAGCCAAACCCCATCGACATGGTTAATGCCTGTTTTCCGTGTCCGCCTGCATTTTTAAACAGACGATCCATGTTGAACGCGACACGCGGCAGATATCCGAAGTTCTCGAGCAGGGCAAAGACTGGGAAAAAGATAGCCATCGGAGGGAGCATGACGCTGACAACCCATGAGGTACCGCGAAAGAATCCAAGAACCAGAATCCCGTGCAACCAATCAGGTGCATGTACAGCTTGAAAGCCAGCAGTTAGATAACCCTCGACAACACCGAACATGTCCGCAAGCATTCTGGATGGAACATTGGCACCTGCGATCGTGATCCAGAATACCGCGCCTAAAATCGCCAGCATGATGGGGTAGCCCCATATTTTGGACGTCACAATTTTATCCAGCTTATAGGCACTAGAAAGTTTTTGCTTGTCTTCGTATGTCACAGCTTCCTTACAAATACTGCGACTGGTGCGGTAAATGTCACTCACAATCGTGTCCCGAATTGCACTTCCTTCAACCGAGCTCCGGGCCGTGGAAAGAAGCGCATCCAAGGGATCAGTCGAATTAGTGGCAAATGGTTCGGCCATGGGTCAAAGGCTCCTTTCTTGCAGTTGTAGCCGGATCTTGCATGCGCTCTCTCAAGGTTCGCAACAAGCTTTCATCTCCATCTAACAATCGCAGAGCGATCCATCTTGTCGGAAAACGACTACCCAAGGTTTTCTCGATGAGCGGCTCCAACTGTGCCAGCTTGGATTCAATCTGATCACTATAGGTTATCTGTACAGGATTGGGCACGATGGTTCCATTCGCTACTTTCTCCACCTGATCGAGCAAATTCTCGATCCCGATATGATTTCTGGCGGAAATAGAGACACAGGGAACGCTTAATCTTTGCGAGATTTTTTCCAGATCAATACGAATGCCAAGCCTTTTCGCCTCATCGATCAAATTGATGCATACGACAACACGAGGGGTCATTTCCAATACCTGCAAGGCCAAATTGAGATTCCGTTCCAATGAAGTTGCATCCAGTACCACAATGGTGACGTCAGGTTGCTCGAAGATAATGTAATCTCTCGCCACTTCTTCATCCGCCGAGTTGGAATACAAGGAATACGTACCTGGCAAATCGATGATCCGAAAAGTCGTATTTCTCCGAGAGAATTCTCCCTCAGCCATTACGACTGTCTTTCCTGCCCAGTTTCCCGTATGTTGGCGAAGCCCCGTCAATGTATTGAACAACGTACTTTTACCAGTATTAGGATTTCCTGCTAAGGCAATCGTGTAAGAATTCATTTTTCGTCACTTCCCACGTACTCCCCGAATATGAGGGAGCTTTCTTCTTTGCGCAGGGCGATGATCGTGTTATTTACCCGAAAGGCAATGGGATCGCCTAGCGGACTTTTTTGCATGACTTCCACGATGTTGCCGGGGACGAAGCCGAGATCCAGCAATCGTCTGCGCAGTATACCCTGAACGTCAATACGATCCAGACAGATGTGGCTACCCATCAAGGCATCAGACAAAGGAATGCTGATAGATGGCATGATGTTCACTCTCCTTTTTCGTTAAGGACAAACTGTTGGCTTAGGGCAAAATGAAGGTAAAAAAAAGTGCACGTAGTCGTAATCTTCATGATTTTAGTTTAAGGTAAGATTCTTTCCCAGGCAACAAAGTTTTTGCTTAAGGAAACTTTTTCGTCATAAAAAACTGCACCTCCAATCGTTAATGCTCTAACAATGGGGGTACAGTTTGACCTTAGTGATCTACTATCAAGTATATCTACCCGCTAAATGCGTTCCACCGGGCTTGTCAGGCAAGTAGGTCCACCTGTTCCCTTATATGAAATCTCCTCGCCCTCATAGTCGTACACAGTCGCACCTGCATCGAGAAGGCGTTGTTTGGTAATCGGGTTGCCTGCCACGACCATGCACACTCGTGGAGCGAGGGCGAGAACATTGCTGCCCAGATTATCGTACTCATCATCCGGTACTTCAATTAACTGAATGCCTCTGTCGATGAGCAGTTGGCGGAAAAATACTGGCATCAGCTTGGAGTAGACGACTGCCAAATCATGATCGACCATGCTGATAATCGACATCAGATGCAGACATTCCGCAGGACCGCGATCATACGGGAGCTGTACCACGATGATTTCATCTGTAAAATCCTTGACCATTTCTGTAATTTGAGCAATAGCCGCTTCGTTCGTACGGAAGCCAAGGCCAATCGCGAGCGTTTTGTCATCCAACCAGACGAGATCGCCGCCATCTGACAACGCGTCGCCTGTGAGCTGCCCCAGAATTGGGATGTTGTTTTCTTCTAAAAAGGCTTTGTATACTTCGGCTTCTCCCTGACGAAGTTCCTTGCCAGATTTGAGGATGATTGCCCCTTTGGAAGTAAATTTCACCGGGTCATGGGCGTAAATGGAATCCAGTCCAGTTTTATCGGATTGTGGCAAGTGCAGGACGTTTTCCACATGCTCGCGCAAAATCGATTCGAATTTGGCGTATTCATGCAGAGTGCGGTCCCAGTCAGGGCGGTCTGTATAGTTGAAGGTTTTCCACGATTGATCGAGATGTTCTTGACTGATAAATGCTTGATGGGGATGCTTGATGATGACGGTTTTCATCTTTTTGACCATGGATTGGCTGCCTTGGAACATAGTTGCCTCCCTTTTTCCACATTGCAGAATATTATTCATATTTCGAAATGTTCACCATTAGTTTACACATCCTGATTTCTGACTGTCAATCTGTGATTCCACAATAGAGTTTTTTTGCGATTCACAAAATTAGAGCAAATGGTTTAACATAGTTTCATATGAGAAGATAGATAGAAAAGGGGGGGATGACCGTGATTCAATCGTTTGATCGAGCGATGGCGATTGCAACGGCACTTTCGTCGGAAGAACATAGAAAATGGTGGACGATCAATGATTTAGCGAAGGAATGCCAGCTCCCGGTCAGTACCATTTATCGACTGTTGTACACGTTGATGAAGCATGGACTGGTAGAGCAGGATGCTGCGACCAAGCAATATACATTGGGGATTAAATGGATGGAGTTCGGCTTACGCGTGCTCGATCGGATCGATTATCGGAAGGTGATCAAGCCGATGATCGAGGAGCTCGCCAGAGAAGTAAACGAAAGTGTTTATTTCAGTCAGCCTAGCGGACTTGAATCCATTGTTGTCGATCGCGTAGACAGTCAGCACAATATCCGCATATACGATCAGTTGGGCTTGCGGATTCCGATGCATATCGGTGCGGCCAATAAAGTTGTGCTGGCACATATGCCTGTGGAAGAAGCACGACAAACCGTAATCCAGCTCGTGGATGAAGAGCAGGTGCCTGCTTTTATGGAGAAGCTCCAGGAGATCAGAGCAGCTGGTCATGCGGTCAGCTTTGCGGAGCGGACGGAAAATACGGCGTCTGTCGCAGCACCGGTGATTGATTACACCCAAAAGGTAATCGGGGCGTTAAGCATTGGAATTGTTACGTATGATTTGAAGGAGGAACGACTCCAGTATTTGATTGAACGGGTAAAGGATGTCGCTCACAAAACCTCGCAACGGCTAGGCTGCCTGTCAAAGGCTTGACTGGCCTTTTTTTATGCTCTTTTTACCTTGTGCATTTTGTTAATAACACTAAATAAAATAACTGAAAAATTAATAAAAATTAAAATTATATTGACATCATTTATACATATAATGTAAAAATGTATTTGCATCAAATTTTGGGAGGTTTTTACATCGTGGGATTTTCATTTGAACGAGTGCGCGAAAGTGTATCTAGAGTTAAAGAGAGAGCAGAACGAACAGTTAGGGAAGCGACGGAGAAAGTAAAGGAGAAGGCAATCGAAAAAGGGAAAGAGGTGTTCCCTAACGATCCAAAAGCTGTTGGTAAAATAGTTGCCGAAAAAACTGCGCAAGGAATGGCAATGGGCGCTGTATTTGGCTCAACAGTCGGGGGAATGGGACAGGTAAATGAAGCTAAGTATAAAGGCACAGCAGGTGCTGTAGTTGGTGGACACTTGGGCGCTATTAGAGGATCAATAGAAGGCAATGTCCGATACGAAATTGGAAAAGCACTGTGGGGTAAAGGTGACTAATATTCAAGAAAAGAGGCAAGAAGGTAAGAAGTTATATGATAAAATCAATTGTGGTTTGTGAGGATACGACAAATAGTTATGAGCCCATTAATGCACAACGCCGCTTTTTTCCAGGGGTTCATGGCACTGTCCAAATTTTAGTTCGACTCTCTAAAATCGAGCAAGATTCCAATGTTACTTTTCAGTGGTATATATCAGGAGAGCCTGAGACACCACTTGCAACATACGTGGTAACAATGATACGAAATAGCAGTGCTGACAGATTTGCAGTTGGAGTATTAGATTTAGAGGCTTTACTAGTGTTGAACTCATTTGATATTTATCAAAAGTGGTTTGTTATAGTGAGTTATGAGGGTGAAACCTATCGTGAAGATTTCGAGTTGAGGAAATTTATTAACTATCTATCAAATGGATCGTATCCTGCTACCCAAAGAAATACGGTGAGTGCAACAAGAATTAACTGGAGGGGCTAGAAAAATGGCTTGGATTATTGCAACAGAGCTAATCAGAATTTTTTTTGCTTATGTAGGCGGCTATATAATTCTACTAGGATTGCAGACTTCCTATAAATGGGCAAATGGTAAAGAAGCCAAGCTTAGCTTTTCTCAAAAAATGATGGTTCTCACAATAGGTGTGGCTATCGATATCATTTTCAGATATGTTTTTTAATCATCAATCGAAATAAAGAAAAACTCGATCTTCCCAACAGTCTGGGGAAATCGAGTTTTTCTAGCTTCCGGGCCAATCACTAAGCCCCACCTTCCTACATTCAACTCAGAAAAATCCATTTGTTCCCTATGGAATTTTGGTTCACCTGTAACATTTCCCTTTTGCTTCCGACTATTGGGCTAAGAACGTAAAAAAGAGGAAGCCAGGAGGAAATTCAAAATGAAACCATACGCAACTAAAAAGCTGATGATCACAGTAGGAGCTGCTGCTTTGCTCTTCTCAAGCCCATTGTGGATTACGCAACCACAAGTATCTGTACAAGCCGCGGCAGTCAAATCGACACAACCCCAATTGAGCAAATTAGCCCAAAAAACCGTAGACAGGCTGAACAAACACTACCCGGAATTAAAAAATGCGGAAAAAACCATTTCGCGTAACAATCAGGAGCGAGATGTTTTCCACATCCAATTCCGCATCTTCAGCAACAAGGAGCGGACGGAAGTATCCCTGTATGCGGATGCCAAAATCGATGCAAACAACGGTATGCTGTTATTCTTCTCTGCACACGACATTCCCAAAAAGAAACCGACTGCACGTCCTACGGAAGCGATGGGAAAAGAAAAAGCGCCGAGTATTTTGAAGGATTTCATCGGTGACGCCATCAAGCAATACCAAATAGACGAGGTAACAGTTGATGGTGAGGGTGCAGAGGCCGTGGCAAATGTGCGTTTCGTTCGGGTTGTGAATCAGATTCCGGTAGAAGACGATCTTTACGTAGTAGGGATCAATGGAGTAGGCGAGCTAGACTATATAAACGCAGGAAACACAACAGGATTGCAGATGGACGCAAGTAAATTCGCCGCTCCGTCAGGGGTTAGGAATCCAGACGAATTCAGCAAACAATTAGAAGACATGCTCCACCTTCGCTATGAGCAAAAAGCAAGAGACATAAGCGCTGGCTTCCGCCCAGTCTACAGCCTGAATTTTTCCGGATATCTGGATGCACGATCAGGAGCCGAGGTAGAGTCCGGATGGACCAAGAAAAATAAGTACGGGAAACCAATTCCGATAACGCCTGGCAACCAGCGGGTCTTCGCCAAAACAAATGAGGAGATAGCCACCGCACTCTCCACTTTTATTCCATTGCCTGAAGGAATTGAGTTTAAAATAACCAAAGGTGCGCCAGTTCTCGAAGGGGAAAAGGAGTATGATGCCGTGGTTGGAAACAAAAAGTTCTCAGTGAGGATAGTGAATGATCAGATTGCGTACTTCCATGTAGTTGAAAACCCACCAAAGCAGAAAGTGATTACAGAGGCAGCTGCCGAGGAAAAAGCAGTGGTGTTTCTGCAACCGTTTGTAGAAGCAGAGGTAACGGAGCTAGTACCACAAATGGAGCTGGTACCACAAATGAATAACAGAGAAGCAGGCAAGCAAACGTTTCTATTTTCCCCTGTACACCAAGGGATTATGGTTGAGGGACAGGGCTATTCAGTAAAAGTTGACATGCATACGGGAGACATTGTATCCGCCAGTTTACCAATAACTACTGGTAAATTATCCTATGATGATGCCTCAAATGTCGTAGGGCCCGAGCAAGCCGTACAAGCATTGTTGAAAGCTAATCCGCTTACACTGCGCTACGTGTTTCCTTCCCTTAACGGACGGTACCAGGGAACACCTGTCCTTGTTTATGAGCCGAAAGAAAGAAACGGAAAGGTTGACGCGGTTACAGGTCAATTTATCAAGTAGGGAGCAGGGAGAGGAAATCCAGTGCAGGACACAGTCGATTACGAAGCGCGGATTAAAGCGATCTATCGCGAGCATTACCGTGATGTCTATCAATATCTCTACTACTTTACGGGGAAGCGTGAGCATGCGGAGGATTTGACACAGGAAGTGTTTATCCGGGTCTTGGACGCTTTGGCCAGATATGAAGAGCGTTCCAGTGTGAAGACATGGATTTTGCATATTGCCAAGCATGTCGCCATCGATGATTACCGGAAGAGACGGGTGCAAACGCTTTTTGGCATGGATTTGTTAAAAGGGCTGCCTTCTCTTCTGGGAAGGCCGGAAGCGGAGCTGGCTTCCAAGGAAGAACAGCTGGAAATTGAGCAGGCGATGCAGAAAATGAAGACGCATCATCGGAATGTACTGATTTTGCGTGGCATCAAGGCCTACAGTATTCGGGAAACGGCAGAAATCCTCGGGACAAGCGAAGCCAAGGTCCGCGTAGATTTTCATCGGGCAACAAAAGAACTCAAAAAAGTTTTGCATGTCGATTGGATAGGAGGGTTGGCCAATGAATACTCCAAATGACGAGCAATTCTTCGCGGCTCTTCCTCGGTCAAAGGATGCGGAACCAAGGAGCGAATTCGTAGAAGCGCTGGAAGCAAAGCTGGTGCAACGGGCACGCACCAAAACGAATCGTCCGAAAAGAATCGTCCTCAAGCTGGCAACATGGACAGTTTCCGCTGCGACGGTGGCAGCAGCAGTATGGATGATGGGGGTAACCCCGGAGATATTCAAGCAATCTCGGTTTGAATCACAAGCGCATCTGGTACCCCGCTCCTTCTCATCGACAGAAATAACAGAAAGCGAGCTAAGCCAAGCGGCGATTAGAACGTTGGAAAAGCTGTACGAGAAATATCCTCCTTTTCGGGAAGCGGAAAAGAGGGTCTACGTAACCAAAGCTCCTCGCGAGGTGTACAACATAGATTTTCGCACGTTCAGCAACAAAGATCGAACAGAAGTGTCGCTATATGCCAGAGCGAAATTGGACGCCAAAAGCGGACTCTTGCTCGGGTTCGACCTGGAAAAGATTCCAGGGCAAGAGAAAGTCGAAGGAGTGCCTTCCAAGGAGAGAATAGAGCGACAGGCGAAGGCATTTATGGAACCGTTTCTGGGCAAAAATCTGGAACAGTATCGGATCGAACAAGTAGATGGGCAAGAGGGAGCAGATACCGTTTCGCATGAAGCCGTCCGATTGCAACGCTACGTGAATGACGTGCAGGTAGAGGGAGATAACTATGGGATCGGCATGAGCGATGCCGGGCATATTCGCTATGTCAATTCAGGGGATTCAACGGGAATGAATTTGGACACCGGGCAGTTTCCTTCAATTGCTGAGCGGCCTTCTCGTAAGAAAACGGAGAGCGGACTTGCAGAAGTCATGCAACTGACGTATCAGCGAGGCGGGAAGAAGGACGTGGACTACGTTCTTCGTTATACGGAAAACTTCTCCGGGTATCTCGACGCTCGTACTGGCAAGGAAGTGAAAACGACCTTGTGGCGCGGGGATTCGTTTCGCGACAGTATTGCCGTCAATCCCGGAGGCAAGAAGACAATGGTTGCATCGGCAAAAGAGGCTGCGGCCGCCATGGAGTTCTTCGGTCAGAAGGTGGAGGGCTTCACATTTACCGGGAGTAATGTGCCCGATTATATGATGGGAGACAACGAACGGGAATACCAGGCCAAAAAAGGAGAGCGATTCATGAAGCTGACTACTGTCAACAATCGGGCAGCAGCGTTCAAGATATCTTATCCGGAGCTGCGAGAAGGTGATCAGACACTTGCCGTCGCAGAATTGCAGGAGCGAGCGATCTTGTTTTTGGAGCCGTATCTGGATTCACGGGTGAAGACTGTTCGGATGCAGGAGCAAATTTATGTGATGGGCAGACAGGTTGAATTGAAATTTGTCCGAGAAGTAAACGGCGTAATGGTGCCGGATCAGTATTATAAGGTCACGATCGACGGGCAGACAGGAGAAATTATCGGGGTGAATTTAACATTCCCGCATAAGCAGGAGACCTTCCCAGATGCGTCCAAGGTGATTTCAGCAGAAGAGGCGGCGCGGGTTTATCTCCAACATAAATCACTCAGTCCCCGTTATCTATTCCCGCTTGAAAACAATAGGATTCAAGAGCAACCGGTCTTGGTCTATTCGGCGGAGATACTGAAAAGCAACGGGGATGTGGATGCCATTACGGGAGAATGGCTACCATTCCAATAAAGAGAGACACCAGGGGGAAACTCCTGGTGTTTTGTTTTGCGTAATGTCTTCCCGGAAATTGCATAGTAAAGCGTGAGGGGAAGGGCAACCGACCGTCATTTGCATCATTATCGATCGAATGGAAAAAGGCACAGTTCCTCTGCAAAACCTGCATGCAGCTACTGTGCCTTATACGGAAGCATAATGGTGAACTTGGTTCCTACTCGTGGCTTGCTTGATACATTGACCGTTCCGCCAATTGCATGAATGACATGATAGGAATACGTCAAACCAAGACCAGTTCCAGTTGTTTTCGTAGAAAAGTAAATCGTTCCGAGACGGCTGATCTGTCCTGCATCCATGCCGACACCGTTATCCTTGATGACCAACAGTGCTTTGTTTCGCTCGATGAGCAAGTCCAGGGAGACTTTTCCGTCCGAAATATCCGAGCACGCCTCGATGGCATTTTTGATGAAATTCACCAACACTTGCTTGAACTCGTCTGGATTGGCCTTGATCGTCACAGGTCTCTCAAAGTCTTGCAGCGTAAGCTCTACGTTGTGCATATTGGCAAAAGGGAGCATCACTTCGCGGATGGCATGCAGATGCTCGCTAACATTAATGATCTCATGTCGTTCCTTGAGCGGCTTGGAAATCGCAAGGTATTCGGTCAAAATGGCTTCTGTCCGTTGGATCTCGTCGAGACTGATGCGAATGTATTGATCGATTTTCACCAAATTTTCCGGGGATTCCTGTATTAATTTCAAAAAGCCTTTGACAGCTGTCAGCGGATTGCGAACCTCGTGTGCGAGCGATGCAGCAACATGGCTCATCGTTTGGATTTTTTCGTTTTGCGCGTGGCGAATAAACAGCTCCTTATCCGAAACACATTTGCTGAAAAGCGACATTAACAACCAGAGGCCGAAAAAGTTCTGAATAGGAATCACTATGGTGTAGTAAACGAGGTGTTGAGTTACATACGTGGGAAAAAAGTAATAAGTAGTCCCTAAAGCAACCGTAGAAAAAATCGCACTCGTCATAAAAAGATACAGTGTTTTCCGATAACTGGCTTTGTAGTGTCGATACAAAAAGAGTGACAAGACAAAATTGACTGTAAGAATCAGCAGCGCAACCCATGTTCCTTCTCCACCTAGGTAGTACCGATAAACCAAGGCTTCAATCAGAAGGAGCAAGGCAATCTCGATTCCGCCATAAACCAGTCCGAAAAGAATGATGACATGTCGGATATCAAAAAACATGCCATTGGTGACACTAGGGGCGAAGGTCATCGCGAGAAACATGCAGGCTGAGCTGGTGATGACAATAAAGGAACGGCTGTAGTTCCTCATTTTGTCACGGTAATAGATGTTGAAAAACACAAACGGGATAATGGCGAAAAACCATTGAAGAATAACTTCTTTTAATAGACTCATGTAGCATCCCCATCGCAAATATTTGCTAGGCTTGTATCAATCTACGATAATTCGACAAGACACAACAAAATCCCTCTTGTTGTTACAGAAGAAACTGGAATATTTATCAAGAAAATTCTTTCGGTAAACCTAGTTGACAGATAGGTAATTGCCAGATTATATTCTGTATATACTTATACAAACGTTTCGAAAATAGAAACTACTCTTATCAAGAGATGGCTGAGGGAATGGCCCTATGAAGCCCGGCAACCTAGCACGAGAGATTGTGTTCTTTCGAGCCAAGGTGCTAACTCCAACAGGTAGAATACCTGACAGATAAGAGGCGAGAATCTTGTCGATTTTTGTCCTCTTTCTCTGTGAAAGAGGATTTTTTGCTTTTATCATCTGTTTTCAAAGAGAAAAAGGGGGAACATTTGCGATGAAAAAGAAACTGGGATTACTGACTTCACTTATTGTGGCTGCGTCCGTTCTCGTTACGGCATGCGGCGGAGGAACAAGCACCGGAACCGGTAGCACGAACCAGTCAGGTGGGGAGAACGCGAAGAGAATCGCATTAATCATGCGTCAAAACGTAGGAACGTTCTCCGCACAATACATCAATGGTGTGAAGACAGAGGTGGAGAAAAACGGCGGTGAGTTGACCGTATTCAACGCGGATACCGATCTGGCAAAAATGGCGTCCAACCTCGATGCGGCTGTGAATCAAAAGTTTGATGGCATTCTGATCGACCATGGTACGGCAGAAGCGTTGCAGCAGGGTACGCAAAAGGCCGTGGATAAAAAAATTCCGGTTGTCCTGTTTGATACAGACATCAACATTCCGGGTGTGCCAGTTGTGGCGCAGGATGACAACAAGTTGGCAGAGCTGAGCCTGGAGAAGCTGGCTGCAGATACAAATGGCAAAGGCAGCATCGTAAAAATTTGGGTAGCTGGCTTTGCGCCTATGGAAAAACGCCAAGTGACGTATGAAGCTTTCCAGAAGAAATACCCGGACATCAAAGAGATTGCTGCATTCGGTTCTGCTACCAATAATACGGCACTCGATACACAAACCCAGATGGAAGCGATCTTGAAAAAGTATCCCAACAAAGGCGACATCACAGCAGTATGGGCGGCTTGGGATGAATTTGCCAAAGGGGCGACACGTGCCATCCAGCAAGCAGGCCGTACGGAAATCAAAGTATACTCCATCGATTTGAGCGATGAGGATCTGCAAATGATTCAGACGGAAAACTCTCCGTGGACAGCGACGGCAGCGGTAGACCCATCCAATATCGGGCGCATCCATGCCCAAACCGTGTTCCAAAAAATCAAAGGCGAGCAAGTGCCAGACAACGTGAAGCTGAATCCAGTGCTGGTGAAACAGGAAGACCTGCCGAAGGATAAGAAAGTAACGATGGGCGACCTGTCCCAATACGTACAAGAGTGGGGCAAGTAAGAACCAAATTGGCTTTTCCCGTTGATCTGTATCCGTCAACGGGATTTTTCCTTATAGAGGTTGGAACACGCAGGTAAACAGGAGGTGTGAAAAATGTCCACATTGCAGATGAAAGGGATGGCGAAGCAGTTTTCTGGGGTTCCTGCCCTGCGATCCGTCGATTTTGAGGTGCGCGCTGGAGAGGTTCATGCACTTCTCGGTGCTAATGGTGCGGGAAAGAGTACCCTGATCAAAATTCTCACGGGAGCGTATCAGGCAGATGGAGGTACGATCACCATCGATGGACAGGCCGTGTCGATTCAATCCCCGCAGGACGCCAAAGCACAGGGCATTCAATGTGTATATCAGGAAGTGGACACCGCCTTGATCCCGTATTTGAGCGTTGCCGAAAACATATTGGCGGGCCAGCTCGTCCAGGCGAAAACCAAGGGACTAATCAACTGGCAGAGCTTGTACAACGAATCGGAGCGGATTTTAAAAAACTTCGGCTTCTCTATTCCGGTGAGGATGCTCGTCGAAGAATGTACGCTGTCGGAAAAGCAATTGATTTTGATTGCACGGGCTACCGTTCAAAAGGCGAAGTACGTCATTTTCGATGAACCGACAGCGCCGTTGAGCACAAAGGAGAGCGAACGGCTGTTTCAAATCATTGCACAGTTGAAAAATGCTGGAGTCGGGATCATTTATATCTCCCACAGGTTGCCAGAAATCTTTGAAATCTGTGATCGGATCACCATCATGCGCGATGGACAGCATGTCGTGACCACAGACACGGCGAAGACCAATATGGACGAAGTGATCGCGAACATGCTGGGCAAAAGCTTTGACGAGGAGTTCCCGAAGATGGAAGTGCCGATTGGCGAAACGATTTTTGAGGCGGCAGGTGTGGCTGGTGGCAAAGTACGCGGAGTCGACCTGCGAGTTCACGAGGGAGAGATCGTGGGTGTCGTCGGTCTGGTTGGGGCAGGGAAGACTGAGCTCGCCCGATTGCTCTTCGGTGCGGATGGGGCAAAGGCCGGTGCCATTCGATTGCATGGAACACGTATCCAACTGCGCTCGCCAAAAGACGCCGTCGATGCAGGGATCGTACTCGTCCCGGAGGAAAGGCGCAAAGAAGGAATTTTCGTAGAGGAGTCGGTACAGAACAACCTGTCTGTCGCCTCGTTGAAAAAGAAGTCCTGGCTCGGTTTTATCAAAAGAGGGACGGAAGCGGCTAACGCAAGAGAGCTGGTGCAGCGCCTTGGTGTAAAAACAGCCGATATCAAGCAGCTGGTCGGTTTTCTCAGCGGCGGAAACCAGCAAAAAGTCGCTATCGGCAAATGGCTGGATACAAACGCTCACCTCTTTATGTTTGACGAGCCGACAAAAGGGGTGGATATCGGCGCGAAAAGCGATATTTACCGTCTGATCGGAAATCTCGCTGAGCAGAAAAAGGGCGTTCTGTATTTCTCCTGTGAGTTTCAGGAAGTCATCGGGATCGCAGACCGGATTCTCGTCATGTTCGAGGGCAAAATCGTGAAGGAATTGAGTCGCGAGGAAGCAACACAAGAGCTGATTATGTACTACGCAAGCGGAGGTGAATAACGTGGCAGATAAAAAGTTTAGCTTATTTGATTTTGTTTATAAATACGGAACGGTTGCCGTCATTGTCATTGTCATGTTGTTATTCAGTTTGACCAACCCGTATTTCTTCACGTACGACAACTTGACGGACATTCTTCGCTCCATCTCGATTGTGACATTTGTCGCGATTGGCGTTACGTTCTCGCTGATTGTCGGAGGCTTTGACTTGTCTGTAGGATCGACGGTTTCATTGACCACAGTCGTTTCTGCTTCGATGATGGTTTGGTATGAACAAGGAGTCTTTACGACACTGGTGGTTCCGATTGTACTCAGCTTGCTCGTCGGGCTGGTCAACGCCTTCCTGGTCGTGAAAATCCGCATTCCTGATTTGCTGGCTACGCTGGCGATGCTCTACATCGTCAACGGTATTCATATGACGTATTCCCAAGGCTACTCGATCTACGCAAACATGCCGATGCAGGACGGCTCACAGGCTCCGGGAAAATTCCAGGAATGGTTCCTCTGGCTGGGCCAAGGAGAAATTCTCTCTGTACCGGTTCCCGTTATCCTGACCTTTTTACTTGTCGCGATCACGCATGTGTACTTGACCTATACGAGACAGGGACGGATGCTGTACATGACAGGCGGCAATTTGGAAGCAGCTCGTCTGTCGGGGATTCCTGTGAATCGCTATCGTACCTTGGCTTATGTGTTCTCCGCTCTTTTTGCAGGCTTGGGTGGGATGCTCTTGGCAGCGCGGATCGGTACCGGGCAGGTGAGTAGTGGCGGCTCCATGCTGATGGATGCAGTAGCGGCTGCTTTCGTAGGATTCTCCGTATTCGGTGCAGGAAAGCCAAACGTATTCGGTACATTTGTGGGAGCCATCCTGATCGGGGTGCTGCTCAACGGCATGACGATGCTCAATCTGCCGTATTACGCTTACGATATTATTAAGGGGACGGTTTTGGCGCTCGCCTTGGCTGTGACCTATTATCAACTGCGCAGAAAACGAAACGCTTAGAATCGTAAGGTTTCTTCTTGCTTTTCTCTCATCATTTTCTCATCTTCCTATTATTCCCTTCTCTTTTTTGAAGCTTAGTATTGGTCTTACTCAAGTGAGACCAATGCGAAAGCAAATTCAAATAAAGAGAAGGGATGTTGTTTTTATGCGTATACTCGTTGTGCCTTCGGGCTTTAAGGAAAGTTTAGATGCCGAGCAAGCAGCGGAGTGCATGAAAGAAGGAATTCTGCGCGTACTCCCGCTCTCCCAAGTACAGACACTGCCGATGGTGGACGGAGGAGAAGGCTTTACAAAAGCGATTGTGAAAATTTCGAATGGCTCGATTATCGAGAGGGAAGTAACTGGCCCCGTAGGAGAAAAGGTTCCTTCCCATTTCGGGATATTCGGATCAAAGACGACAGGTCAAACGGCTGTGATTGAGATGGCGGCAGGAGCGGGACTGCGACTGGTTCCAAGAAGCTTGCGTGATCCGCGCAAAACGACGACACATGGCGTCGGTGAATTGATCAAAGCGGCGCTGGACATGGGGGCAGATCGTATTTTGCTAGGCTGCGGCGATTCCGGTACTTCCGATGGCGGGGCAGGCATGGCGCAAGCACTTGGCGCGAAATTTTTGGATGCAAGTGGTCAAGAAATCCGTATTGAAGGCGGAATCTCGCTGGCAAAAGTAACGAAAATCGATGTTTCCGGCATGGACAAAAGACTCAAGCAGGTGCAAATCGATGTGGCTTGCAATTGGTTTAACAAGCTGTGTGGGGAAAACGGAGTCGCTCGCGTGTTTGGCCCGCAAAAGGGAGCAACACCGGAGCAAGTGGTTGAGCTGGAAGAAGCACTTGAACAATTCGCGGCTATCATCGAGCGAGACTTCGGTATCGACGTCAGAGAGATGCCGGGCAGTGGTGCATCGGGTGGCTTGGGTGCCGGACTGCATGCGCTGACGGGTGCGAATCTGTATCCACGCTACGATATCATCATGAAGTACATTGATTTGGATCGGATGCTTCAAGAGACAGACCTTGTATTTACGGCGGAAGGCAGCATTGATTTTCAAACACCGCGAGGAAAAATTCCCGTGGAAGTGGCAAAGCGAGCGAAAAAGCATGCCCTGCCGGTAGTGGCTTTAGTTGGGACTGTTGGCAAAGGTGCCCGACTCAATTATGAGCACGGAATTGATGCGTACACGAGTATTTTGCCGATGCCGTCTACGCTGGAGGAAGCGTTCATGCATGCGCAGAAATGGCTGACTGATTGCTCGGAAAGCTCCATGAGAACCATCATGGTGGGCCTGCAGCTCGCAAATCGTTTAATGGCGAAGGAGCAAGTATCGTGATTGCACAGACTGTTGCAAAGGAAAGACCTGCCTGGGTCCTTCCAATTGTCCTAATTATGTTCGTTGAATTATTGCTCATGCTGCCGTCTTCCCTGACATTTGAAGCCAAATGGAGCTTGTTCTGTTTCTGTGTCGCTGTGATCCTGTGGACGACAACCTCGCTGAACTCTGCCTATGTAGCGATAGGCTCCGTATTACTCCTCGTCGTGACAGGAACGGCTGACCAGGAAATTTTGTTCGACTCGCTCGCCTCCGATGTCATTTGGTTAATGATTGGCTCGTTCATTCTCGGCGGTGCTCTTCAAGTGACAGGCTTGGCAGGCAAACTCACAGATCTCGTCGTGAGCAAGGCAAAGAACGTCAAAAGCTTGTTTTGGCTCTTGACGATCGTCGTTCAATTTCTCGCTTTCTTTATCCCATCTACTTCTGGACGCGCAGCGGTGCTACTGCCTGTTTTCCACTCGCTGACCTCAGAAATCGGGAACAAGCAAATCACGAAAGCCATGGCGATCCTGATTCCGACGATTATTTTAGTATCGACGAGCTCCACTATGATCGGAGCGGGCTCCCATTTTATCGCACTCGATATGCTGAAGGAGTTCAATGGGGAAGGGATTAGCTTCGCGGAGTGGCTGCTGTGGGGACTGCCGTTCGGGGTAGTGGCCAGCATCGTTACTTGCCGGATTGTTCTGGCTCTATTTCTCACCAAAGAAGAGATGCAGCGCCCACTCGCGAGCAAAAAGCTTTCCCTCACCTTGTCCCGCAATGAAAAATATACGGTTGCTGTGATTGGGGCGATGGTCATTTTCTGGCTGACAGAGCGTTTTCACGGAATCGAGATTGCTACCACGACAGTCGTCGGCGCCTTTCTTTTGACACTCCCCAATGTGGGCGTCATGAAGTGGAAGGATGGCGTTCAGTCTGTCTCATGGAACCTGATTCTGTTTGTAGGGGCAGCCATTGCACTCGGAAAGTCGTTATTGGAGAGCGGCGCAGCAGAGTGGATCATGAAGAAGCTGTTCACGATTACCGAGCAGCTGGAAGGGGAATCGTCGCTGTTGATCATTGTGGTCATTACTTTGCTGACACTGACCTCCCATCTGTACATTACATCGCATACAACGAGAGCCGTCATTCTTGTTCCGCCGCTTCTCTACTTTGCGAGTAGCCTCGATTTAAATGAAGTGACCGTGTTGTTCGTAGGAATCGTCGGCATGAACTACTGCCTGACCTTCCCTGTCAGCTCCAAAGCATTGCTCATGTTCCAGGAAAGCGGCAAGGAGACCTTTTTGCCTAAGGATTTGCTGCGATTGAGCTTGTACGCAGGTGCGGCCCACGCGATCCTGATGGTCGTCTTTTATTACGCGTACTGGCAGTGGGTGGGGTTATCGATATAAGTAAAAAATTATATCTTTCGTACGGATTGCTCTTTGATCCACAGCCAATATTTGCTAAACTCAACTGGATAATGGATGCAAGGCTTAGGAGGATTACATGTCGGAGCGAATATTAATTGTGGAAGATGAAGAGAAAATTGCTCGTGTGATTCAATTAGAGCTGGAATACGAAGGATACGAAAGCGAGATCGCCAAAACAGGGCTCGAGGCGCTGGAACAATACAATCAAGGCGAATGGAACTTGATTTTGCTCGATGTACTGCTGCCAGGTTTGTCAGGTATAGAAGTGCTTCGTCGGATTCGGGTAAAGGACTCCGCGACGCCAGTCATTTTGTTGACGGCCCGAAATGCTGTCGTGGACAAAGTAAATGGACTCGATCAAGGCGCGAACGACTACATCACGAAACCTTTTGAAATCGAGGAACTGCTGGCTCGCATCCGTTCCTGCCTCCGCTTGTCCCAAATGACGAGGAAAGTAGAAGCCAGCTCCAAAGTAGAAGTAGCGGATTTAAGCCTAGATGAAAAATCCCGGGAAGTGACGAGAGGTTCCAGTCAGATCGAGCTGACGCCGCGTGAATTCGATTTGTTGCTTTATCTGATGCAGAATAAAAACCAAGTTCTGAATCGTGAACAGATTCTAACACACGTATGGGGATTTGATTATTTCGGAGATACAAATGTCGTTGACGTGTATATCCGATACTTGCGTAAAAAGGTGGACCAAGGGTATGAAACCCCGCTTTTGCATACAGTACGAGGCGTTGGTTATATGCTGAAGGGGTAGATTATGAAAATCAAAAATAAAATTCATTTGTTCTCCACGGTCGCACTCTTGCTCCTGTTGCTCATGGTCAACAGCTTCATTTACTTCATGTTCTACAAAGTGACAACAGACGGAGAGCTGGACCGTTTGCAGCGAGAAGTTCTGCATATCCAGAGTGGACTCAATCAGATCGGTGTAGAAAGTTTCGACCCTGCCACGCTGCTGCAGCCGTATTTGCCGTCGAACGGGATGATCCGGATTATCGACCAGCAATCGCGGGCCATCGTCACGCAGGAAGTAGACAGCACGCAGCCAATCCCGGCACCGCAGCCCATCTTTGATAGAAAAGCGAGTGACGGTGTCTTCGATGTCAACGGAGCGAAATACGCGTACGTCAAGGTCCCGATCATTTGGACGAATGGAAAAATTGTCACGTTAGAAGTCATTGAAAGTATTGCGGGTTTGCAAGAAAATTTGAGCCTGCTGCAAAACGTTCTGCTATTTGCTTCGCTGTTTGTGCTGATTCCTGCTTTTTTTGCCGGACGCATGTTGAGCAATCTGATTTTGCGACCAGTCAACTCGATGATTCAAACGATGGAAGACATTCAAGCGCGCAGTATTTTTAAGAAAATACCTCTTGAGCACACATCCAAAGATGAATTGCACGCGTTAGGAAGTACCTTTAACAAGATGATGGATTTATTACAGCAAAACTTCGAGAAGCAGCAGCAGTTCGTCTCAGATGCTTCCCATGAATTGAAAACGCCGCTGACTGTAGTAGAAAGCTATGCGAAGCTATTGAAGCGTTGGGGAACGAAAAAGCCGGAGGTTCTGGCAGAGTCGGTGGAAGCGATCTATTCGGAAGCCGTGCGAATGAAGGATATGACCAATCAAATGCTTCTTCTCGCCAACAATAGCGCCGAATGGAATCTGGATGTCAAAGAAATCGACTTGATCCCAATGTGCCAAACGACCATTGCACAATTGACCAATGCGTATGGCAGGTCCTTTCAACTGAGCGCAAACCATGAATCGGTTCCTGTAATGGCCGATGAACAAAAACTAAAACAAGTGCTCGTCGTTTTACTCGACAATGCGATGAAATACAGCTCGAATGAAATGGAAGTGGATGTAGGGATTCAAGGAGATCGTCCATTTTTCTCAGTGAAGGATTACGGAATGGGGATTCCCGAGGAAGATTTGCAGCATGTTTTTGATCGTTTCTTCCGTGTAGACAAAGCCCGCAGCCGCGAAACAGGGGGCGTAGGACTCGGTCTTTCCATTGCCAAACAGATCGTCGATGCCCATCAAGGCGATATTGCACTCGATAGTGAAGAAGGGAAATGGACGCTCGTGACCGTTTTTCTGCCGGGGCAGGCTAAGAAATAGCAGGAGGTACGTATGAATAAAAAATGGAAAATAGGGCTGCTGGCGAGTTTTCTGTTGGTCACTACGGCATTTGGCATGCAACGGATCTTCGCGAGTATGGATTTGCAGTCCTTGTCAGAGGAGGAAGTCAAACAGATCGTGACGACCCGCTACCCGGGAAAGATTGAATCGATCTCCATGACGGATGTAGGGGAAAACAGTATTTACAATCTCCAACTCCTTAATGAGCGCGGAACATATAGTGTGATGGTACATGCATATACGGGCGAAATTATTGATTTGAAGGAGCTCTCCTTGGTCGCAGCCACTGCGCAGCCGAAGGCAAACGAAACGGCGACGAAACCAACGCAGCCGGGTTCAAATCCGACAGCTAGCACAGCGCCGCAACCGAATAACGGCGGGAAGGATGCTTCAGGCAGCGCGACCAAGCCAGCAGGGACGGGGACGGTGGGGACTGTTGCGTCAGGTAAACAACAGCCAGCTACAACCCAAACCCAAACACAGCAGCCGAAACCGAATCAAAGCGTGAAACCACCAGCACAGCCACAGACCAAAATTACCGAACAGCAAGCGAAACAGATTGCGACGGAAAGAACAAGTGGCGGCAAGATCGATGATGTTGATCTAATCGAGACAAAGAGTGGAGCAGTCTATCGGGTAATCACGAAAAAAGACTCCAAAACGGTAGATGTACGTATACATGCCATTACCGGAAAAGTGCTTTCGACGACCACCATTGATAATAGCTCTACCGATGATGATGACGATGATGATCCGACACCAGCCGATAAAAATGGTAGTGCTCCGGCGGATACCTCTTCAAGTGATGACACGAGCACCTTCGATACCGACGACGATGAACTGGATGATGGTGATGATGATTAAGATATAGCATTCAAACAGAGAAAGTCGTCAGTGTCTGCATTGACGGTTTTTTCGTTCGGGAGGAAAAGAGATGGTGACATATCCGACAGAAGCGGTTCGCCTGACGATGGAGAAATGGTTTGCTATGTTTCCCGGTATGCGTGAATTGTCTCAGCAGCGAATCAAAACGCGCGATAACTGGAGAACTTGGGAGATAAAATTAGGTCATGAGCGTACAAAGCTGGAAATCGACAAAAAAACGGGTTATATAACGGAGTTTCGTTTGGAGGATGAAATTCATCAAGATTCGGTTGCTTCTGGAGTGCCAATCGATGCCGAGACAGCAACGCAGCGTATCATAGAAGTTGCAGAAGCACTGTATGGCGACCATCTGAGTGGGATGGTGAGAGATGGTATGGCGAGCTTGTCGGAGTATCGTGAAGAAAAGAATTGGAAACTTTCTTATCGTTATTGTTTTCACGACAATCCGCTTGCCAGCGTGTATCTGTTTATTACGTTAGACGAGTGGGGGAACTTGACTGACATCTACTACCGAGGATTTCATGATTTTGATCCGAAAAACAAGCCCTCCAAGCCAGAAGTAATAACGAAAGAGGAGGCGAAACAAGTATATTTTGCTCTCTATCAGGAAAATTTGATGCTCGCCTGCGACGAACAGGAAGAAGGGATACTCCAGTATCTCCCTGATGAGCCACCGATGGCCTATGCGGTTGTTCATGCCGAGACAGGGCAAATCACCAAGACCGTGATAGGAGGTAGACACCCTAAGGAAAAACACTCAGAGGTCATTCCAGTAGTAACCCAAGGAAAATCTCTAATTTTTTCAAACGTGCAAGAGATTGAGTTGTGGGTGAAGGAATCTTTTCAAATTGATGTAATCGAAGCGGATATCAAAAGAGAAACGCTTGTGACACCGAACGAGGATGGGGTCACTTATAATCCTAGGAGCGGTTATTTCAAACATATTGATGCTGCGAAAAAGCCGGACTGGCCTTCTACGATCCATTACTTCTGGTCGCTGCCAGAAGCAGAAGACGCGGAAACTGTCTACGATCCTGATTTTGTATGCGTGACTCTCAATCGCCAGACCAACGAGCTACTTGCCTTTACGTTTAATCAAAAAATGAAGTATATAGCGCCGCGGATGTCTGACCGCGATGCTCTGCGAATAGCCACACGCTATTTGGAAACATACATCGAGCAGGGAATTACCGAGTTGCACTATTATGAATTATGTTATTTACGTGGCACGGGAAATACGTATTACTTCTATGAGCGACGAAATGGTATCGTTTTAACAAATCGGATGTACTCCGTGAAAGTTAATCCTTGGACGGGCCAAGTAACGGGTTTTTACAAGCATGATGTACGTAAAAATAAAATAATTCCCGATCCGGGCTCGTGTGTGTCTCTTAGGGAAGCTGCGGAGAGCTTCATGAGCTTGTATGACGTGGAGCTGGAATATGTGCAAGTGGAGGACAGAAATACAAGTAGAAGGGAAAAGTCTCCTGTTCCGTTCCCGGTCTATCAGCTCAAATACGCACGCACAGAGCGATATCAATATTTAGATGCCGTAACCAATCAATTTAAGCCCCGGACCCGGACGTAATGCAAAGTGAAACGGCTGATACTCTTTCACGTAGAAAGAAAAGAAGGGAGAGGATGTATCTGTTTTTTCTTGGATTAACGGTTTGCATGATCGCATGGATAGCGGGAGGCGTATTTCTATACCAAGGTGATTATGTAATGGGCGCAGTCTTGATCGGAATCGGTCTTCTTCTTTTTATTTGCATGATCATCTTCTATCGTAAGAAACGTAAGAGTTGTTCGTTAGATTGCAACTATATTCCAGCTGATTGTCCTGTTCCAGATTGCGGTATACCTGATTGTGATTGCAAGCCAGATTGCTCACATTGAGGTGGCTAATGAAGATCAATACGCAGTGGATTCCATGTCATCGGCGCGCAGATCGATCCTTCTATATAGCGGGTAAAAAAATGCCGCTATGTGCCAGATGTGTTTCGACATTGGCTGGATACTTGATCGCGCCAGTTTTTGCAGGGATGCATCTCGTGACCTCTTACTATTTGATTGGATTGCTTTTACTGCCAATGCTCATTGACGGCTTTACCCAACAATGGAAGTGGCGGACAAGCAATAACAAGCTCCGATTTTTAACAGGGTTTAGTTTTGGTGTCGGACAGTCGTTACTCATTTCCAATCTCGTTTGGTTTTTGGTTGAGAGACTCAGGTGATTAAATTTCAATATTATGGTAATCCTTTCACCTGGGACATCCCTCCTATATAATACTGGTGGGGGGATATTAGTGATCCATTATAAGACATACATACGTGGTGAAGATTGCGAATGGGTGACTTTTGTCCATGGGGCAGGGGGCAGCTCATCGATTTGGTATAAACAACTGAAGGCATACAAAGAGAATTTCAATGTTCTTCTAGTAGATATGCGTGGTCACGGAAAATCTAAAAACATCCCAGGCAAGCTGTTCAAAACATACACCTTTGATGATGTCAGCAGAGATATCATTGAGGTTTTGGATCATGTAAAAATCACTTCCACCCATTTTGTGGGGATTTCCTTGGGGACGATCATTGTGCAGATTATTTCGGAGCAGGCCCCAGAGAGAATGCGCTCGATGGTTTTGGCAGGAGCTGTGACGCACATGAACGTGCGGTCGCGGGTGCTAATCACACTGGGGAATATGGTCAAACATTTCATCCCGTACATGTGGCTGTATCGACTGTTTGCATGGGTGATTATGCCGAGCAAGCGTCATAAAGAATCGCGCTCGTTGTTTATCCGCGAAGCCAAAAAGCTTTGTCAAAAAGAATTCAAGAGATGGTTCAAGCTGACAAAAGGCATTAATCGATTCCTAGGAACCCTCTTTGATAAAGAGCCTCCCATCCCTACCTTGTTCATTATGGGTGACGAAGACCATATGTTTTTGCCGTTCGTCCAGATGCGTGTGAAAAAAAGACAATTTGCACAGTTGAGTCTAGTCGCTGACTGCGGTCATGTCGTCAATGTCGATCAGCCGGAAGAATTTAACCGAATCTCCATCGGGTTTATTCAAAAGCAGTCGACAATAGCGCAAGGAATGTATGTATGGAATCCAGCATAGCTTCGTAAGATAAGAGCCGCAGAGGATGCTTCTGGGGTTCTTTGTTTTTTCTTCGGTTGCGATTGGCGAAGAAAAATGTTCCAATGTGAGTATGAATATGGGAAATAATTATATTTGTAGACAGGAGGGAGACACATGTCGATTCAAAATGAACATGATTTGCTGTGCTTGAAACGGATCGGTAATATTGTGGCAGAGGCAAGAGAGACGATGATTAGGGCCGTGCGAGCAGGTGTGACTACAAAAGAACTCGACCAGATTGGCGGAGAGATCTTGGCAAAGTACGGAGCACGGTCTGCACCGAATATCACCTATGATTTTCCAGGGCATACATGCATCAGCGTCAATCACATTGTTGCGCATGGCATCCCTGATGATACCGTCCTGCAAAATGGCGATATCATCAATATTGATGTCTCGGCAGAGCTGGATGGATACTTTGCCGATACAGGTGCTTCTATCGTGGTAGGAGAAGGCGAGCCTGAAAAGCAATCCTTATGCCAATGCGCCGAGGAGTCGTTGTATAAGGCATTGGATGCGGTAAAGGCGGGATCGAAGCTAAGCCAGATTGGTCGCGTTGTTCACCAGGAGGCCAGGAAAAAAGGCTTTACAGTCGTCAAAAACCTTACGGGTCATGGCATCGGCAAAAGCTTGCATGAAGAGCCTGCTTACATTTTGAATTACTATGACAAAAAGGATAGACGCTTGCTCACAGAAGGTCTCGTGTTGGCGGTTGAAACATTTATTTCAACGGGGACGGAATATGTGGAGGATGGCAGGGACGGTTGGGCGATCATTACGCCTGATAAGAGTTATGTAGCTCAATACGAGCACACCATCGTTATAACGAAGGGGAAGCCAATTATTTTAACAGCTTGATTGCAGGGAGACCTCAGATTGATGAGGTCTTTTTTTGTGAAGAAAAACTTGCAGAATAGCCAATGATTGTATATTCTTTATATAGGAATGTATGTTCGTATTATGTAAAGGAGGTTTCTTTCCATGAATCGGTGCGGCTGGGTGAATCAAGACCCTATCTATATGGATTATCACGATCACGAGTGGGGAGTTCCTGTCTATGAAGATCGTTTGCTCTTTGAATATTTGAATTTGGAAGGCGCTCAAGCCGGACTGAGCTGGTACACGATCTTGAAGAAGCGGGAAAATTATCGAAGAGCGTTTGATAATTTTGAAGCGGAGAAAATCGTTCAATACGATGAAGCCAAGATCGAGCAATTGCTGACAGATGAAGGCATCGTTCGAAACAGGCTGAAGATTCGCGGCGTCGTGAAGAACGCCCACGCGTATTTGCGGGTTGTGGAGGAGTTTGGGTCCTTTAGCAGCTATATTTGGTCGTTTGTAGGCGGGAAGCCGATTCATAATCATTTTCAGGAAATGAAGGATGTGCCTGCTTCTACCGAAATCAGCGACAAGATGAGCAAGGACTTGAAGAAGCGGGGTTTTACGTTTGTCGGTTCAACCATTTGCTACGCCTTTATGCAAGCAGTCGGCATGGTCAATGATCACGTAGCGACATGTGATCTCTATCAAAAAAACTAGGACGAGCTTATGGAGAGGGGAGAATGGCATGAACGAAAATGATCTCTTACTCTTAAACTTTGAGGAAGTAAGACGTAGAAGCATCAAAGTTTGGAAGGCAATTCCTAAAGAAATGCTGAACTGGAAGCCTGACGATAAAGCGTTCACGTGCGGGGAAATGATTCGCCATGTCATCGAGGGTGAGTTTTTGTATCACCAGATTTTGATCCAGCGGGGAAGCGCCGCTTTGTCTACTATCCCCAATCCGTATGAAACCAAAGAGTTTTCGACCGTAGAAGAAGATTTGGCCTTTGCGAAGCCGTATCGAGAAGAATTTCTCCGCTTCGTCAGAGGGTTGTCCAAGCGCGATCTGGAGAGTGTCCGCATCGATCGATCCGATGTAGGCTATGTCCGCACGCTTGGAGACATGTTGCTGCGAATCGCCTATCATGAGTCTGTACATACCGGTCAACTGTTAGATTATATGCGAACGATGGGTGTTGAACGTCCGAATATATGGGATTAAATGAGTGCGAAAGATAGAAAAGCAGGCAAGCTCTTCTGTTGTGAATGCGAGAGGGGCTTGCTTTTTTATTTAAAAAAAAGTCCTTCTTCATTTAAGCTGTTTCTTGCGTGATGGGCAGATAAAACTCAAAAGTATGAGAATTATGTACTTTTAAAGAGTAGGGACATCAGTTGTGTAAGGATAATTTCATACTTCTACACAGGCACGATCTCCACTTGAGATCGTGTTTTTTGATGTCTTTTTTGAAGTTTTTGCAAAGAATCGACCAAAAAATTATCTCCAAAAATCTGGTGGAAAGAACTTGAACTTATTACCATAGTATGAGATACTTGTACTACAAAGAGAACGAACGTTCCTATTTCCGGATGAAAAAGACAGAAGGTGAAGCATGTGACAGATGAGCAGTTGAAAGAGCATTGCAGAAAAGTGCTCAAGAGGATTGCTTGGCGATTGCAGTACGCTGCCAAGAAGCGTTTGTACAGGGAGACGGTGATCAAAGAGGGGATGCGGGGAACGGAAGCGATCGAGGACAACCTGTCGCACCTGTATGTTCAGGAGGTGTTGATGCAACTCCCAGAAAAAGCCCGAATCATTATCAAGCATGTCGTCCTTCAAGGAATGACAGAAGAACAGGTAGCCAAAAAACTGAATATGACCAGACAAGGAGTGAGTAAATGCAAAAACAAATATTTGCGCCAATTGGCCGAGAAGCTGACTCGTTCAGCCTGACCCTCCAAAAAGCACAGTCAGGGGATAATCGGGCTGTACTGACGATCCTCGACTTTCTGCTTCCCGACATGGAGTACCTTGCTTCCTTTATCAAACTACCTCGCGAAGAGAGCATGCAAGAAATGAAAACCGCGATGCTCGAAGCGATCCGCAGTGGAGAAGTGATGCTATGATGACGATTGATTACGTTCAGGTTCTCGCGGTTGTCGTGTGCTTCCTTGCTTTAATCGTCACGTTTAAGCAGGTAGATTTGCAGATTCGGATTAATAATCTGTTCAACCTGCAATTAAAGGCAAACAAAGAGAAAAAGAAAGAGCAACTGGAACAAAAAAAGGAGACTCCGACTGACGATCGGAATCCCCATTAAAGGCTTGGGGCAAAGAATACAACTGGTGAGTATCCTCTTTGCCCTCTTTCATTATACAAGAAAATGTCTATGCAAAGGAGATACGTACGAAATGATAGAAGCAGCATTAATCGGAGCAGCTGTCTTATTGATCGGAGTCATTATCGGACAGATCGGTTTGTCTCAAAGATTAAGAAAAGGCGCAAGAGTCAACGAAAACCGTTAAGCAATCATTTGGACTTCATATATATGACCGAGGGGGAATAGTGCCTTGATCAGCAAAGATGTTTTCATGGAAGCAGTATGCGAGGTGTGTCCGGCGACGTGCTGGGGAAAGAAATCACATTGCCAGGTTCATGATAAGCACGTAGGAAAAATCGATTCTTGCCCGGAGTGGGACAAGTACATGCGGGATCAAGAGGCAAAGGGGCAGAAAAAGACAGTATCCGCTAGAAAAGAAGGCTTCGTCCGGCTGAGTGAGCAAGCACCCATCGTAGATTTTCTACAAAAGGCCGAAGAAGAAATTCGCGACTACAATTATATGCAAATCGAGATCGTGCGCATCCAGCGGTTTTTGCGTGAAGCAGGGGAAGGAATGGTCGCACAGTACGGACTGGATGCAGGGATGCCGAAAGGAAAAGGCAGCAATGGAGATAAGACGCACGCAGAGGTTGCACGCCGGGAGCGGAAATGGAAGAGGCTGCAAAATCTGCAGGATAAAATCGAGCGGATCAACCAAGCGGTCGAGACGATTCCGGGGGAGCAGGAACGCTTGATAGTCGAAGCTTTGCTGGATGGCGATAAGAACAATCTGATTGCTAAAGAAATCGGCGTGTCCCGACAGCGGTATTATGAAATCAAGCGCAGTGCCGTGATGAAGATGGCATGGGCGATGTATGGCGATCAGGCTCTGCAGACTGGATAATGAAAACAGAACCCGGCTTACTAAACGAGAAGCTGTCTGATAAAGACAGCTTCTTTTCATTTTCACAAGCATGTTGAATCTGACAAAGGTTGACACTTCCTGACACATCGGGTCATTTTCCCAGTTTTTCCTCCAGTTCGGTTATACTTGAGTCAAGCGAAACAAGTAAGAGAGATACGAGCCATCCGATGAAGCTGTCGGGTGGCTTTTTATGTACGCCGACGACTCAAATGTTCGGCGAGCGGGGAAAACGGCGATTGGCGCCACACGATGGCGAGTTCAAAGCTATAGGCTACTCGCTCCCTGCTCGGCGGGCATTTGCCGTGAATGCCTTGCCAAATGAAGTGAAATAGTGGGGGGAAGAGTCATGTGACGAAGACAGAAGAGAATACCGCAAGTATGGGAGGTGAAGCTGGATGGATCGTGAGCTAGCCGTTCTCATTGAACTGGTGAATGAAGCGTATCCAAAGCTCGCTACAGTTGTAAACGTGGACGATTGGATGGCGCAGAGATTCCAACCGCCAATCGCGTTTCTGTTGACGCAAGGGGTCCGTGAAGAAGGAAGAAGCCTCACTTCCTATCAGGTGGTCTCAGAAGCAGCCATTGTCCTCCACTATCCAAAGGTAGCAGGTGCCTACCAGCCGCTTTCAGCAGAACCGCTGCGTGAGCTCCTTCGCCAAAATCAATTTAGCTATCAAGGCAAGACGTCTGGATTGTCCATCGAGATCGACAGCTCCACCTTGCGTATTTGGCGGGATAAAAAGGACCGGACGGAAATCGCGTTTCAGTTCACCTACAACGTGGCGGTGCAGAGAGCAGTCACAGACAAAATCAACGAATTTGATGTAGAGGGGGTCCGATCATAGTGGCACGAAAAGAACAACAAGCACAGGCCCCAGAGCTTGTGCAAACCAAACAAGAGTGGATCAAGAGCGCCGCTTACCTTGGAGCCGAACGGTTCGAGGTAGCAGGTGCTCTTTTTTCTGAAGCAGATGATCAACTACTGGCAGAAGGACAAGTGAAGAGCCGACTGACCAAATACAAAGGCGGGGTGTAAGCATGACCATTCAACGTGAACGTCCGGGTGTAACGGTCGAATTGATCGCAAAAGCAAAAGAACGTGTAGTACCGAAGAGCGGAGTCGTACTGGTGCCGTATCAAGCAGAGTGGGGCGCGCCAGATGAGCTCGTCAAGCTGGGGAGCTTTGAGGAGCGACTTTCTCAGACATTTGGCAAGGTCGATACCGTGGAGCTGGCAGCAGAAGGCGGCGCGACGATTCTCGCGTACCGCATGACGAATGGCGCAGCCACAAAAGCAGCGTATGAGCAGGCCGATGCGATCAGAGTCGAGGCTCTGTATCCAGGGTTGGTGGGTAACGAGCTGAAGGTTGCCATCACTTCCTCAACGTCCGAGCCAGGCAAAAAAGAACTCCAAGTAACAGGCCCTCTGCAAACCGAGAAGTTTTCGTTTGCGGATGCGAATGAGCTGGCAGCGAAAACGAGTCAATCCTATTATGTGCGTGTAAAAAAGCTGGGCGAGACTGCCGTTGCAATTGTGCCAGAAACAGCTCTGACAGGAGCGACAAGTGGCACAGTAGCGCTGACACCAGCTGACTCGACTAAGCTGTTCATGGCGGTTTCCGGTGCTGATTTTGACACGATGTATCTACCTTTTGAAGATGCGGCTGTACAAGCGGCAGCGAAACAATTCATGAGCGATCGTCGCACACAAAATAAGAAGCTCAGCACGCTGGTGATCGGCGGCAAGGTGGCGGATGACGAGAACATGGCGAAGCACATCGAGCGTTCTATGGCGCAAAATGCCCGTTTTGTCGTGAATAGTGCCATTGCTGGTCAACACAACAACGGAAAAGTATACGGCAGCCTGGTGTGGGCCGCATGGGTAGCGGGTATGATTGCCGCGACACCTGCGCATGAATCGCTGACGGCCGTCGTCGTTCCATTGAAAAAAGCGCTCAAGGATTGGGGCCACACCGATATTTTGAGCGCACTCGGCTCTGGTACGCTGATCGCAACTCGCGACGGAGACGTGTATATCATCGAGAGCGCCGTGAATACGCTGGCGGTGCTAGGCACGCATGAGCGCGAGGACTATGGAAAAATCCGTGTCAGCATGACGTTGGATCAGATCGTCAACGACATCAGCCAAGTCGGCAAGAAATACAAAGGCAAGCTCGGCAACAACGATTTGGGCGGCGCGGTGTTTGTTTCTGCTGTCAACGCGTACCTGACCGTCCGCGAGCAGCAGGGCGCGATTGATACAGGATGGACATTTACGGATCAAAAGAACGGCATCGGGGATCGCCGTGGTTTCCTCTTGTCTGCGAAGCCGCTTGATGCCATCGAATACTTTGACATTGACTGGGAGGTGCTGTAATTGGCTATTGCACGCGATATTAAACTGAAGAACTGCCAAATTTACGATGAAAACGGAGACCCGATCTTCGGTACCCTGGAAGGCAAAATGGTCCTCAAGGTAGAGTACGGTGACACGAACCGTCTGCAAAAAGGAAAAATCCAGACCGTCAACGACTGGCATGTAGAAGTGACGTTGAAAATTACCGCAACCAACGCTGCGTTGAAATACTACTGCGTCGATCAATTGACGCAAGGCAAGACCCCAGTCCTCCCATTCCTGATCGGCGAGACACTGGACAAGGAAGCGGGCAACTCCGAACGCGTCCGCATTTCCAATATCGTGCTGAACCCAGACGAAATTACGCTGTGGGAAGCCAAAGCAGACGGCAACGATCACGCGACCTACGACCTGAAAGGGATGTCCATCGAAAAGCCGGACTACCTGGATGAATTGCCAACCTACACGGAATAGGAGAGTGCTTGCATATGAACAAAAACAAACTCGAGAAATTTTTGGCCAAAGCCAATGAACAAGCATCGCGAAAAGAAATCACCGTAACTATCGACGGTGACGAATGGAAGGTTCGCCAACTGAATTTGTCCGAGCTGCGCGATTGCGAACGCATGGCTGACAAAGGCGAGAAAACGGATTGGTTCCTGTACAACGATGCACGTCTGGTGAAAGCCACCGAGCACGATTTTCCTTGGAATCAGGAAGAGCTGAAGAAAGCGTACAAGGTCGGCACCAAGTACGAGCTCGTCGAGAAAATTTTCCGCGACAATCCAGAGGGATACACTAAGCTGCTCAATGCGGTCCGTGAAGTCAATGCAAACCAGACGGAAGAAGAAGCTATTGAAGAAGCAAAAAACTAATCCGATCTGACGGCGAGGCCTGGCATATTTGCCGTGCCTTTTTAAAAGGCAGAGGCCGCCCGTCGGATCTACTCGAGTACGAAGTCGATTTGTACAAGCAGAAGCTGTTTATTTTTGCTTGTCAGATGATTGAGGCGGAGGACGAGGAAAGAGCTGGGGGGTAGGTCTCCCGGCTTTTTTCGGGTTTTGCTGAGTGTAGACATCTGGGAGGACAAGGAGGTGAAAGAATGGCAGGAACAATGATGGAAACGTTTGATGCTTATAGTGGAGTAGTAGGTAAATATGACGATTTCGCAAAAGGACTCCTGGGCTCACTAACTCCCATGATCGAAAAGGCTGTTGGGACAACGCTGAGTTCGGTTGCCCAAGAAGCTCAGGCGACAGAAAGAGAAAAGACACTTTTTGAAGTTGGTGGCAAAGGTAAGGAGCAACTCCTGAAGATAGAAGAGACTTCCATAACCATACGTGAGCTCAACCCTGATATAAAGAAAGATCAAGCATACAGTCTCATCGCCAAAGCCGAACTTGTGCATGCATCCAATGGTTTAAAGTACGCAGAAAAAGCAGGCATGCTGAAAAATACGACGAGGTTTACGGAAGATGAAATCATGAAAATGATGAGCTCCATTGAGATTTCTACTGGTGATGAAAGTACCGTTAGGCAGTCAAATGCCGTTCAGTATTTAAGCAACAAGGGAGGGGGAGCCGCGACTGGAAAATTTGTGGAGTCTATGGCTCACTTCAACCTTCAGAATGGCAATTTGCTGAATACGCCTGAAAAAATGTCCGCTACCTTTGTCTCAATCGGGAACCTTTTGAATGATTTTAAAACGTATGGTGCGTTGTATGAGAATGCGATGAAGATGTCGGATAATGGTGATCTCGCCGCAATCCTTGAGAAACATTACAAGGCTCAAAATAAGAAGGATGCAAAGGCCAAGGCTGCCCAAGATATAGCAACGCTGAATCGAAGTCTCGCAACGGGGGAGAAAGAAACAATAAATATCGCCCTTGGAAAACTCCTGATGACTTTTTCTAGCATCCAGGATAAGACGTTACAACAAAGTGCATTCGATACTTTGACAGGCGATGCCGGAGTTGACGTGGCGAAGGGTCTGCGAGAAGTAAAAGATATAACTACAGGGGCTTTTGTGCCGGAAATGGGGAAAGAGAGCCCATATAAAGTCGGGAATGAAGCGGTGAATGCGCATCAACTGTCCGCACAGAATGATGTTTATTTTAAACCTGGGCAGGCACAAGCGATGGCGAGAAACGAGGCCATCGAGATCGCGACTCAGTACGCAGAACAAATGTCTGGGATAAATACAGGGATTTCGAAAGCAGCTGAAGGAGTAATGGGCTCGTTTAACTCTTTGGACGAGTCGATAAAAAGTACTGCGATTTTTACCGGAGGATTACTAATCCTTGGCAGTGCTCTGTACCATATAATATCTCAACTGAGAAAAATCAAAGATCTTCGGACAACCAAAGAAAAGTTTCCTCAAGAAGCGACTGGTGGAAAAGACTGCTGCTGTTGTTGCGATGGCACACAAAGCCCTTCTTCTAAAAAGAAATCAAAGAAAAAAAGTTCTCCGGATCACCGCCCTCCAACAGGAGAAAAATCTGCTTCGAATAGTGACGGTCCTCAAGGACAAGCGGGGAAAATTGACGGCAAAAACAAAAACCAAAACAGTGCGCCAACTACCTCTTCTGCAGGAAATCAGCCCGGACCAGATAGTGGCGGCAATCATGCTGAGGCTGGTAAAGCTGCCAGCAAAGGTGGCTGGAAACAATTGCTGAAAGGAGGACTCAGAAGGGTTCCTCTTCTGGGAACTTTATTAGGCGTCACAGCTATTGCAGGCTCAGCGAACAAGCTGGATACTGCAGCACAAGTAGGGGCAGAAGCACTTGGTGGCTGGGGAGGGGCAGCAGCGGGAGCGGCTACAGGAGCAGTTATTGGTTCGGTGTTACCTGGGATTGGTACAGCAATCGGGGGGATAGTTGGTGGTCTTATTGGTGGCATGGGTGGATCAGCGGCGGGTGGAGCCCTATACGATGGGATCAAGTCATGGTGGCAGGACAAGACTCCTGCGCAGTCTGCAACTATGCAACCACCAATTCAAGCAGGTCCTCCTGTTCCGAATCACTCGCCTGTTGGCAACTCAACCGGAAATCCGCAGCCTGTCTCCATTGCTATTCCGCAAGTATCGATTCCACTGCACGTACAAGGTGTATTGCAAGATATCCCAACCATGTTAAAAATGCTCAGTGATCCATCTGTCGCGCAGAGAATCAAGGACATCATCGAGCGCTCCCTGCTGGATGCAATAGAGACGAGGGGAGGGGTAACGACATGATCGGTCTACAGGGAAAATATAGGCTGACGTTTCCGGTAACTCCTGCGGAAATCCAGTTTCGTGGCTACGGCAACGACATCGAAAGCACGACATCGATTACGTTATTGTCCGGCAATCGCATCTCTTCCAGACGTCCAAAGTCCATCTCTTTTGACTTCATCTTACCCGGAGACAGTACGGCTCCCTATGTCGAGGTGCAGGGCTATCAAGGACCGAGACAGTGGCTTGCTGGATTGGATCGTTTAACGGGTTCAGAAGCACTTTTGACTATAGACGAGCTTGATTTGGCTTGGAATGTGCTCATTGGGCCTTGCGATGGCAAATTTCTTGGAAAAAACGTCGATTTTCACGGCTCGATTGATTTGCCGCTGTATGTCAAAGATGAATTCATTACGTGGAGCAATCAGACGCAGCTTTTATCCCCGGGTGCGGTCATCACGCGACAGCAGCCAGCTCGTCCAAATACGAGCGGGAAGGTAGCCAAAAAGACGAAGAAACAACAATCAGTCCCCAAAATAGACAGCAGAAAATCCGAGGACAGGCGAATGATGATTCACGAAAAGCTGGAAAGAGAAAACAGAATGTAACGGAGGGGATGGAATGAGAGTCATTTACGGAAAAGAACAAACCCGCTATGACCTGACCCCGGCCGTTATCGAGCTTTCCTGGTCCTCGGCCAGGGGACAAATCGCCCAAAATTGTGATGTGAAAATCAAGGAAGGCCCGCCGTTGCAATCGGCGGGTTTTTTGATGCTCTTTACGGGTGCAGAGCTCAAGGAATCCCAGCAGCTTTTCCATGGTCCACTCGTTCGTTTTGACCGAGACGATCGGACAGGCGATTTATCCGCCACAGCATACGAATTGGGCTGGTATTTGCAAAAAAACGAAGTTTCCAGACTCAAGCTGGACGGGGACGCAGGGACAGAGCTTGCACGAATCATCAAGTCGGCAGGTATCCAATTTAGCTGCCCGTCGTTCGGTTTTACGGTCAAGGAGAGAATCTCGTCCCAATCATATACATCCCTCTTTACATCACTGACAGAGCAAGCGTACGAAAAGACAGGTATCCGCTATTTCGTGCAATACCAGCGCGACAAGCTGACGGTACTCCCCGAGGGCAAAAACAGCATCATACCGATGTTCAAGGCGAGCTTGCTCGCAAGCAGTTCGACGGGTGAAAGTATCGAGGATGTTTACACAGTCGTGACAGTAGAGCACTACCGAGATGATCGGGTCGTGAGCAGTGCAACGAAATCAAACGATAACCTGGTCAAACAAATCGGGCGCATGCAAAAAGTCATCGACGCAGGCGAGGACAAAAACGTAGCTGGATTGGCAGCCAAGCAGCTTGCGGAGTTGTCCAAAATCCCCAAGACACGCTCGATATCGGTCAGGCACGAGGATGAAAATGCAGCTAGGCTTCGTGCGGGCTGGCTCATCAAGATTATGGAAAAAGACAATAAAACGATCACAGATTGGATCGTCATTAGCTGCCAAGCGCGTTGGCAGGGCGGTCAATACACAATGGATCTCCAATTGGAAAGGAGGACGTAAGAGATGCATTCGGTTATCGCAAAACTGCGAGGGCACGCACAGGACGGCATCGAGAATACGCAAGGGGAATTCGGCAAACTTTTGTCGTTCTCGCCCTTGTCTGTAAAGCTGGACGAGGACCCGACACCCTTGGAGCCGTATGAGCTGTCGGCATTGCGTTCTGCCCAATTAAAGCCAGAAGATGTGGGCAAAAAAGTAGCTTTGTTGCGATGCACCAACGAGCAATACCTCCTGCTTGGGGTGGTGGAATGATGTTTCCGCAGTTGCAAGGGAGAGAAGAGATATTGGCGCAAGGAACCGAGCTGCCGATTCCGTGGACATATCGGTTCGAGTGGGAAACGAAGCAGTTGAAGCAGGGACCAGACGGCAGATATTTGCGCACTACGACTTACGTAGAGTACTTGGAGGAGACGTTGAAAAAGATCCTCCATACGAGGCGGTTCCGTTATGCGATCTACTCGGAGCGGTATGGCGTGGATTTTTTGTCCGACAAAGGGAGGATGAGGTCTGCGCTGTCCTTGTCTGTGATTAAGGCACAGGTGCAAGAAGCGCTGGAAGCGCACAGTGAGATTGAACGCGCGGAGGTGCTCGATATCCGCTTTGAGGGAAATCGGGTTATTTTGCATGTGGAGATTGCTGGGACGCGTGGTTCGACGAGAATGGAGGTGGATGCATGGCAACGTTAGAGAAGCCGGAGATGCCGATACTTCGGGAGACGGCTGACCAGATTTATCAACGGATGGCGAACCGGATGGCAAAATTGGCTGAGCAGCGCGGAGATACGCCGCCTGCTACGGAGGAAGGGGAAATTTACTATGATCTGGGCTACCCGATTGCGGAGGAAATCAGCGATCAGCAGCAGCTTTTGGAATATGGATTTCTACAGAGATTCCTTCCTTGGGCGGACGGAGAGTTTTTGGATGCAATCGGCGTATTCTTTGGACTGCAAAGGAATGTGGCAGAAGAGGACGATGTCTACAGACAAAGGCTGATCGACAGGGCTCGAACAGAAGAAGGGGACGGACGCAGGCAAGACTATGAACGCTGGACCCGAAATGTTGAGGGCGTAGGGGGAGCAGTCGCCGTCGAGAAAGCACGACACGATTTGTCTATTGATGTGTACATTACGGACTTGGCTGGTCAGCCAGCTACACCTGAGCTGGCACAACAAGTACGGACGAAGCTGGAAGACAAGCGACGTGCGCTGCACGATCTCCAAATCCATCCTGCAAAAGTGTTTCCGGTAGCTGTTAATGTCAAAGTGATTACGCGTCCAGATGCAGATTTGGCAAAGATTCAAGAACAGATCATCAAGCAAATCCAAACCTATTTAAAAGGGCGTTCGCAGATCGTATACCAGCAGATCGGTGCGCTCTTTTTCGTGGATGGTGTGACGGATTTTACAGGCTACACCTTAAATGACGGGGAAGTGAACTTGACGGTGCCTGCTGATTCTGTGGCGACGTTAACCGTGGTGGTGAAGACATGATTCCAGAGCGCTATCGGCGGATGCTTCCTCCTCAATGGTATGAGAATGAAGTGGCGGAATACCACTTGGAAGGTGCGGGTACAGCGTTAGATACTTTCCATTCTCAGCGCGAGGACCTCCTGCAACAGTTTAGCCCTTGGTCAGCAACCTGGGGAATGGATGTTTGGGATTGGATCTACTTTGGCAGTAAACAATTGCAGTCCATTGAAGAGCGACGTAAAAACATTCAAAGAAAGCATTGGGCTAGGTCGCCATTTACTTTACCTGTACTAGAAGCAATGGGGCAAGCTGCTGGAGAGCTAGAGAAAGTAACAGAGGATTTCCCGAATAAGGAGATTGTTTTCGAATTCTCAGCGGAACAACCAATTAATGCTGTTGGATTGTCCAAGGATTTTGAGTGGATACGGCCTTTGCATGTCAATAGTAGCAGGGTGGCAGTTAACAGCAGAGGTGAAGATATCCTTATTTCGGCTCCAACTCGGTTTATTGAGGTTGAATATCCAATCTGTGGAATGGTCTACCCTGAAGACGACATGGAAGGACGCATTTTCCGAGAAACGGTGCAGGTTGCTGAGGCTACCCGTTTTCATGCGGTGAACTATCCGCTAACAAACATGATGTATCCAGAAGGGGAGGTGTAAGGCTTGGCTATCATTCAAAATCGGTTACTAGAATTGTTGCGAGATGATTTAAGTAATCAGATTAAAGGAGCATTGATTAACGTAGACGGTACGCTACGATCCTATCCGATCTACAAAACAATTAAAAATGGCTTCAAAGTAACCAAATATATTTACTTAGACGATGTACAGGCTCAAGGGCGCATTCAGTCCGCGGTATTAGTGGATAGTGAGGGCAACGCTCTAGCCATTAAAAACATGCAGGTGGTAAAGGGTGACAGCGGGCTGTTGGTTGCTTTTGAATTTTCTCTGGAAGTGAAGGTGGTATAAGTGGCTTATCAAAAGACGACCTGGGTTGACCATATTGTTGACCCCGTAACGGGGGATGTAGTACAGCAAGGAACAAAGGTAACGGCAACACGGATGAATAAAATGGAGCAAGGGATTGCTGACGCGCAAGTACTTACTGAGGCCTTGGCGCAGACAGTAATTGGTAGTCCGGTGATTTCAGGATTAGAGTTTTCAGCAAGTGGATTAACAGCTCAATGGACAGCAGGGGTGGCTTATGTAAATGGTGTGCGTTTTGAAGTAAATGCAGGGAGTATTAAGTTAAGTGCCACGCAAGGTCAGTATATTTACTTGGATTCAGATGGGGTTTTGAAAAACACTCCTTCTCAGGCAATCGCCGATACTAAATGCAAACTGTGGTACTTTGCCACCGATGCGAATTCTATCATTACTTCGGTTGATAGTAGAAACATCGTGTCGAAGGATATGTTTGTTAAGCAAACGGAAGTTGCTGCGAATGGGGCAAATAAGATTCCTCGGTTGGATGTTCAAGGGAAAGGAGCTTTCAGCGTTACTGGTGAGGCTACAGGTACTCAAGCGAAATTGGATGCTCATACTGCAGCTGCCGACCCGCACACGCAATATGCGCTAGAAAGTGGAGCGAATTTCACAGGGTCGATCAAAAGCACTAGCTTTCTCCCGTTCATCGTCAAGGCAGCAGGACGAAAGAGTTGGGTGATACACAAAACAGAAAACAGTAATGATTTCGTTATCGCTCCGTCTGGTACAGTTGATGGAGAAGATTGGGACTGGACGAGAAGTTTTACTTTTACCGAAACAGCCCTACACGTTGCTGGGAGATCAATCGACGCCATCAAAGAATTCGCGTTATTGAACGGGACTAAAATTTCTGAAACAATCGGACAGAGAACGGCGATAAATGCCGAATCAGATCGTCTGGATGTAGTTTCGGAAAATGGACAAAGATTCATCCTTCGCGCCGAAGAAGGAATAGCGGCGATACAATTCATGAACTTTGATATGTTAGGAATCAACAAGACTATCCGTAGCCTTAAAGACGCAAACGGGAAGTTTCGTCAGGTGGATCATTACAGAATCGACGGAACAACACTTTTCATGAGAACGACCCTAAACGGAACACCGGACGCAAACGGGAATTACCCATCTATGACGATCAAACGATACAAGAATGACGGAGTAACAGAGGCTATTTCGGTAGTAATGCCACTCGCTTATGACAGTGACGGGGATTACACATCATTTGGATAAGAAAGGGGGTTAAACGATGAACATTTCGAACTTGATGGCTGCACATGGTGTAGGTGTGGGAGGAAGAAAATTTGATTTTAAAAAAGAAATGTTAGTTTCCGCAACAAGGATGCGGCGGACTACTCATGGACAAACGACAGATACAGACCCCGTGGTCGCTGTAGGAAAAACGAAAGTCGCCCAAAGGCGCAGCGAGTCTTTTTCGGTGGTTGATGTTTATGACCACAGAACAAAACAACTTATTTGCAGCATTAACCTTTCAAGTCAATTCGGCGTAGGGTTTTACCCGGATACCACATCAGCCATAATTTCAGGCGCTTTCATTGGTGATTATCTAGTCATGAGTATTTTCAACGGATCAACCAGACACCAACCCGTTTACAATGCCACGACAGGCGCGTTTGTCAGGAATCTAAGCGCGGGATACGGTTGGATAGATTGGAGGATTGGGCCGGATGACGCGTTGTATACCGTTGAAAATGCGAATCTCCGAAAAATCGACACAAGCGGAAATATCGTATGGACAACGCTCATTAGCACTTCAAATGGCAATGGCGCTATCATTGCTGGGTTTGAAGATGGATTTGTCTATATAGGGCATTCCGCAAATGGCATCATGTCATATTACAATATGACAACCGGGGCGAAACAGGCCGAGCGAATGGTTACATCCTATTCCACGCAAACGATTGGGACAATGCGAAAATTCGGCTCGGAGTATTTTGTATTGAATAGCGGTAATGAATACCGAGTCTTTACCGACAGTTCACTTCAAACATTCGCACGCAGAGTCACGGGCGTGAGTTTTTTTTACAAAATTAGCGATGCGGAAATGTTGGTGTGTGGCTATGCGGGTACGGCGGGTTATGGCGAAATGTTTACCGTGAATCCGGCCAATTTCACTGTTATAAATCCATGCATATCTGCTTTCAATATTTTGGAGCAACCCGTTTACGAGGAACAAGGTAAGGTTATTTATTTTCCTGCCAAAAAGACACAAGGCGATTTCATGGCAGGTCAAAGCCTTGTGAAAGTACATTTGAAAGGGTGAGTGTTATGTATTTGGTTTTGCACAAGAAAACCAATGACAAAAACATGGTTTCGAGCATTATCAATCTTGATGTTGCAACAGATTTGCCACAAGAGGTTATTGATTCCGGGGTTATCGTTGAGAATGAACCATCCCCGGAGGCTGTGACAGGAAAAACAGCAACCATATATATCGATCTTGGCACAAAAAAATACTATTACGAGTATGCAGACCGACCACTAACACAAGACGAAGAGATTGCAGACCTTAAAGCGAAACTTAAAGTGACACAAGACGCGATTGACGCCACCTTGCTCACATAATCAACTACACGGAGGGATTGGAAAATGGCAAGTAGACTGTACGCTTATTGCAAAATGCGCTGGGAAGATGGAGCGTGGACAGAGGCAGAATTGACAATCGCCGTCACCAAGAAGCACATCACAGATCCAGAAAAAACAGAGATCATGACACACCCACAGAAAAGCATGTAGAGCGCCTTATCCTACTCAGGAGAGGCGCTTTCCTATGGAAAACTCTGCTATCTATCACGAAGACCAACAGCTCGCCCCGTTCCTAGCGGGGCTATTTTTATTCCTTTATAAGGGACTTAAAGGAGGAGACACACCATGAAATCCCTACACAGCCTAGAAAGCATCGCAACCCCAGCAAACGCCTGGGCGACAACAGCAGGTGCAATCGTGTCGCCCGCCTTTCACTATCTATACGGCACCAACCGCCAAGACATCCTAATCGTCCTCTTCTTCCTAATCGCCCTCGACTGGATCACAGGCATCTCCGCCGCCAAAAAAGACCAATCCTACTCATCCGACTACGGCCTGTCCCGAATCCCACGCACTCTATTCCTCATGGCCCTACCAGCCGTAGCCAATCTCCTAGACCGCGTCATGGGTACACCAGGCTTCTTATTCTACGGCGTCACCTTCGGCCTCATCTACCACACCTGGACAAGCCTGACCGCCAATGCCCACCGCGCAGGCTGGCCGATGCCCAAATCCGTCGAGAGACTAGTCAGCGCCGAAATCAAGGCAAAGGCTGAGCGAGCCAAACGAAAGGAGTCCTAGTAAACAATGAAAATCACCGAGATGCTTCTGACCAACGAAAATTCCCGCCCGAAAAAGAAAATCGTCCCAAAAGGAGTCGTCATCCACTGGACGGCCAACGAACGCAGCGGTGCAAATGCCGCCGCCAACCGAAACTACTTCAACAGACCAACGACAGTCGCGAGCGCACACTACATCGTAGACGACAAACAAATCATTCGCTGTCTGCCCGAGGACGAGATGGGCTACCACGTCGGGGCGAAAACTTATTCACAGGCCGCCTTGAGCAAATTGAGCAACTACCCGAACAACTGCACGATTGGGATTGAAATGTGCGTCAATGCAGATGGAAGCTATGAGAAAATGTACGAGCAAACAGTGGCACTGACTGCGGATATCTTGAAACGACATGGCTGGGGAGTCGAGCACCTGTGGCGTCATTACGACATTACAGGGAAAAACTGCCCGGCCTTTTTTGTCGTCAATACGACCGCTCAAACATATACGGGCATGTCAGCGAAGGACGCATGGGCAAAGTTTCAACAGGATGTCCACAGGTTTCTCACAGCTTATCCACAAAAACCACAGCCTGATGTGGATAAGTGCGCAGTTGAGCTGACACTTACTTCCACTGGAAAATTAATCGATGATGTATCCTATGTACCCATCCGAATGATTGCGGAGGCAGTGGGTGGAGCAGTGGAATGGGAGCCTTCCACGCAAAAAGTGACCGTGAACGGACAGGAAGTCTCCTATGTAAACGACCAGGGAACTACTTTTGCGAAAACAAGAGAGCTTGCCGCCTTACTTGGATTGCAAGTGGAGTGGGACGAGCCGAGAAAAATGGTCGTATTAAAGAAATAAAAGAAAAAGCCGCAGATATTGTCTGCGACTTTTCCCATACATACTTTTACTCAATCAAAATCTGAATGATATCTGCTGCACTCAATACAGCGCTTGGCTTCGTCTCCTGCTCATTCAGACGAATATGCCCGTCCTTGATCTTGCGGACAATCTCGCTGCGGCTCCAGCCTTCTATCTGTTCAGACAGCAGCTTGTCGAGTCTGAAGCGAGCCTCTGCGCGCTCAATCCGAATCGTCACTTCCTGAACGCCCTTTTCCTGGTATTCATGCAAGGGGAGAGTAGGCAGCGGCGCTATTTCTTCACTAAACTCCGTATCTGGCACCTCCCGATGATCCGTAAAGGCTTTGTAGATGGCTAGCTTTTCGTTCCACGTATGATTTTTTTCGCATTTATAGATAGCGAAGCGATAGATGTTTTTGCCGTTAGCGTTGTGGCGGCGGATGTTGGTATCGAAAAAGAGAACGATTCGCCCGCAATTGCTGCAATGTCGCCGCACTGGCTGATTTTCATGAATTTCACGTAAAACCCACGTATGCTCGATGATATGCATGGTCCTTCACCTCGTGTAAAAAGTGAAAGGAACGCACCTGCTATTTGGATGTCCTGTAGGGCAGGCCTGTTTTTTGGACACAAAAAAACGGAGATTCCCCATAGCGAACCTCCGTCAGGATAAACACCTACAGATTTCGTTACGTTCCTTTGTAATGGGAAAAAAGGGCAGACTGCACCTGTGCGAAAAACAGTTTGTTTTCCGAAGGGCCAGCTATCCAGTTTTTTAGGCCATTACAAAGTAGTTGTTGGCATACGTAGTTACCGTACCTTTCCATCCAAATAGACGTGGAATGAATATACCATATAATGGTTTAGTTTCCAAGGGGGATTGTATTGTTGACGACAGGAGAACGAGTGGTTTTGACGCGTAAAGGAGCGGAGCCGTAGATTTGCTTCATCCAGGTTCGCGCTTCCGCAAAGTCACTCTCCCGATAGAGATGAAAAGCGGGATGGTGTGTATCCACAAAAAGGGACAAACCCAAAGCCTGAGCCCGGATGCAGAAATGACGGTCCTCGCCCCAGAAGCTCAGATTTGGAATTTGCTTAAAGCTGACGCCAGCCTGCAGCGCTTTTCTGCGGATGAGGGTGCAAGCCCCTAAACCACCTACCTCATATACGCCGGGGACACGGAGTTGTCCGTAGAAAGCGTACTTCCGTAAGTATTGTTCTTCTAAGGAAATTTGTTCATGGCGTGCGCATTCGAATTGGGTGTATTCGTCTTTGAGCCACACCTGTGGGACGGGGACAGTATCTGGTGTCCAGCTCGTCCAGAAGATTTCAGATATGATCTCTTTTTCAGAGGCGAGCAAAACTTCCAAAGTAGTTGGCTGGAGAAGCAAATCCGAATCAATGAGGAAGAGGGCGTCGTAATCATGGAGTTTGGCGCGGGCGATCATTTCGTCCTTGAATCCACCGACCTTCCAGACGAGTGCGTCGCTCCAGTAGTGGGTCGTTTCATCGCATGTGTAAGGATGCAGGCTACCAGCAGCGGGGATAATGTCGACCTGTCCCGTGTGTTTTTCTGCAAAGTTTTGAAGAATTTTGCTCGAAAGTGGATCGTTATTGTCATCTACGAACAAATAGTGCAACGTCAAGTTTGAGGTCGACAGCCTTTCTAACGAAAACAAAAACATCCGGAGAACATCTGGTTTCTGACAAACTGGACTTCCGATTAGCACACTTGTTTTCACGCTCATAGCACCACCTCTCGCTTTTGTGCGAAGTGCGAAGCATGTAGGGAGCTTGCTGTGTAATCGTAGACAAGGGATTCATGTGCCTTGCCCATGCGCTCCATGCATCGTCCCAAAAAGTGAAAAGCGTAAAAGCTCCCCATTCCTTGCTCACTAAAATGCTCCCACTGATTGTCCCCGATCTCTAAGCAATACTCGAAAGCCTTTATCGCCTCGGCATACAGACCATGCTCCATCAGGAAAACGCCTTTGTAAAAATGAAGGTCTACGTAATTGGGGTAGATTTGAATAGCTCGTGCAATCCCCGGCCATGCTCCGCGCATACTGCCATGCTGGAAAAGAATATCGAATTTCAGCTTGTAGCAAATAGACGGGGGAGGTTGTTTGGTGGTCAAAAAGCCTTTCATTGCTTGATTCACTAGTGTAAATGCATGCTCCAATTGTTTAGCGCGAAAAAATTCGTTTGCGAGATGGTAATCGCACCACGGGTCTTGTTTGGATTGCTTTCTTTCGTGACGTAAGAGCCTCAAGTTGCGCAAAGCTTTTTGTTTTCGTTGAACGGCATCTTCCATATATCCGAGATGGTGGATATGTACAGGTAGCAAAGGGACGGCGAGATCCCTAGAAACGGTGGTCGGCCATTGAAGCACTTCGTGAATGTCTCGCACAAATCGGAACCCTTTTTTGTTACGAAATAAGCGGATTTGCCCGGATCGGAAGGCGGAGTGGTGCGAAGCTTGCACCTTTTGCGATCCAGTGTAATGGATCATTTTCATAAAAAAGGCGTCGCCTTTGCTCGCACTCACAGCCTGACGAAGCACCCCCGTTTTTTCTTCCTGTACGATTTCATCCGCATCCAGCCATAAAATCCACTCTCCCTTGGCAACCTGCAATCCGGCGTTTCTCGCTTTCGCAAAGCTGTTTTCCCAAGGAATCTCCAGAACTTTCGCTCCGTATTTCCGACAAATATCCTGTGTACCATCGGTTGATCCTGTATCGACAACAATGATCTCGTCTACCACCATATGCACGCTGGACAGACAAGCTTCGATCTGGTCTGCTTCGTCTTTGACGATCATGCATAGGGAAAGGAGAGGCGGGCTCATTTGGATGATCACCTTCTTTTCGGTGTTGTAGAACATATTGTTACACCATATTCGTGCGAGGTGATGGTTATGAAAGTACGGATACATAAAGGGGGAAGGAAGGAAATAGGATGTTGAGAAAATGATTTTCTGGGGAGGGGGCGATCTGCATGTTCACGGTTAGCTTGTGCATGATCGTTCGGGATGAGGAAGAATCACTCGGTCGATGCTTGTCGACGGTCTACGATTTGGTGGATGAAATCATCATTGTCGATACAGGGTCGACCGATCGAACCAAAGAAATTGCATTGACCTATGGTGCACATCTGTTTGATTTTACCTGGGTGGACGATTTTTCAGCAGCTCGTAACTTTGCTTTTGCGCAAGCCAAGATGACGTACATTTTTTGGCTGGATGCGGATGATGTGCTTTTGGAAGTGGATCGGGAACGATTTGCAGCACTGAAGGCCTTGGACAATTTTGATTACGACAGTGTCTCGATGCCGTACCACTTAATGGTAGATGAGCGAGGGAAGCCCGTTCACTATTTGCGAAGAAATCGCCTCGTCAGACGGAAGTGTAACTTTGTTTGGCATGGGGCGGTCCATGAGTATTTGGCTGTCGCGGGGGAAATTCTGCACAGTGAAATCGCCATTACTCACGAAAAAAATAAGCCGTATACAGACCGGAATTTGCAAATCTATGTAAGGCGCAAGGAAGAAGGCGAAGTTTTTGATCCGCGTGACCAATTTTATTTTGCAAATGAATTGTTCGATCATGCGAGGTACGAAGAGGCGGCTGAGCAGTATCAGTTGTTTTTGGACGGAGGTTTGGGTTGGATCGAGGATCAAATATGGGCGTGTCAGAAGCAGTCAGAGTGTTACGCTCACTTGAAGCAACCTGAAAAACAGATTCAATCTTTGACCAGGACACTTGCGATTGACCTTCCGCGTGCGGAGATTTGCTGCAGGATGGGGGCTTTTTTTGTGGAGAAGCAGGATTTCCCGAAGGCCATTTATTGGTACCGGCAAGCGACATTATTGGAGCGGCCACACGGTTCCATGGGGAAGGTAGATGAATCGGCATGGACGTGGCTGCCGCATATACAACTATGCTACTGCTACGATCGGATCGGGGATCAACGAAAGGCAAAAATTCATCACGACATGGCAAAGCTGTATTACCCGACGCATCCAAGTGTAGCGTACAATGAAGCTTATTTTGTAAAACTGGAGCAACTGGATTGGGTAGAACAGTAGATGGCTATACTCCTTCTTGGTTGTAGGTATTGTATTTGGGAAATTGTTATTTGCACGGGTCTTCTCTACAAAAATGGAATCGATCCCCGTTGATTAAAGAAGGAGATTCTCCATCCGTTACTGGTAAGAGCTGCATGTCAGTTTGTTGGAATCCCTTTTTAGATTAAGGGGGATGGCTTCTTTTTTGGAGGAAGAGGATGAATGAAAACAAAGACCCCGTTTATGGTTTCGTAAAGCACTTCAATAACGATTACTCCTCGTATTGATTCCTCTAATGAATGAGCAACGGTTTCCTTTCTCCTTCTATTTTCTCGTAGTTGTCTGTAAGTGCCATTCTTTTTGTCCAATACTTTTTCAGGTGATTGGGAAAAAAGTATGCCACGGCTTCTTGTGTAACAACTCATGAGGAGGGGAAACATCCTTTTCAAAGAGGAGGAGAATCATGTCATTTCCAAATATACCGAATATCATCCCGACTATTCAGATAGGGCGTGACGATGCGCTCAATTTAATGTTGTCTTCTTTAGCTATGGAAGAGTTGGGGCTTAGTCATATTTTAAATGCGGAAGCTGAAAAAATTCAGTATGCACTCGGGACAATTCCCGGGCTATCTGGACCAGGAGCCACCATTTCGGATTTGCTCGCGTTAAATAAGAGTGTGCGGGACATGCTCGAAGCAACGACAAAGCAAGACCTGCTTTTGCAACAGAAGCTGGAAGCGGTGCTGGATGCTTCTGAATGTCCGGTAAAGAGGGTTACGGGGCCAACAGGGCCAACTGGACCGACGGGAGCAACTGGAGCGAGAGGTCCGACGGGAGCGACTGGGGCGAGAGGAGCAACGGGAGCAACGGGAGCAACGGGAGCAACGGGAACAACGGGAACAACGGGAACAACGGGAACAACAGGAACAACGGGAACAACAGGAGCAACGGGAGAGACCGGAGCGACTGGAGTAACGGGATCAACTGGAACCACCGGATCAACGGGAGCGACCGGAACAACCGGATCAACCGGATCAACAGGATCAACAGGAACAACAGGAACAACAGGAACCACCGGAGTAACTGGAACCACGGGAGAGACTGGAACGACTGGAACGACTGGAACGACTGGAACGACTGGAACGACTGGAACGACTGGAACGACTGGAACAACAGGAACTACCGGAGTAACTGGAACCACGGGAACGACTGGAACAACAGGAACAACAGGATCAACGGGAACCACCGGAGAGACTGGATCAACCGGAGAGACCGGGGCAACTGGAGCAACGGGAGAGTCTGGATCAACAGGAACAACAGGATCAACGGGAACCACCGGAGAGACCGGAGTAACGGGAGCAACAGGAGAGACTGGATCAACCGGAGAGACCGGGGCAACTGGAGCAACGGGAGAGTCTGGAACAACAGGAACAACAGGATCAACGGGAACCACCGGAGCGACCGGAACAACCGGAGCGACCGGAGTAACGGGAGCAACAGGAGAGACTGGATCAACCGGAGAGACCGGGGCAACTGGAGCAACGGGAGAGTCTGGATCAACCGGAACAACAGGATCAACAGGAACAACAGGATCAACGGGAACCACCGGAGCGACCGGAACAACCGGAGAGACCGGAGTAACGGGAGCAACAGGAGAGACTGGATCAACCGGAGAGACCGGGGCAACTGGAGCAACGGGAGAGTCTGGATCAACAGGAACAACTGGAGCAACGGGATCAACAGGAACCACCGGATCAACGGGAGCGACCGGAGTAACCGGAGCGACTGGAACCACGGGAGAGGCTGGAACAACCGGAACAACCGGAGAGACCGGAGCGACTGGAGTAACAGGAGCAACTGGAACCACCGGATCAACTGGAATCACGGGAGAGACCGGAACAACCGGAGCGACTGGAGTAACAGGAGCAACTGGAACCACGGGAGAGTCTGGAACAACAGGATCAACGGGAGAGACCGGAGTAACTGGTTCAACCGGAGCGACTGGGGAAACGGGAGAGTCTGGATCAACAGGAACAACAGGATCAACGGGAACCACCGGAGAGACCGGAGTAACGGGAGCAACGGGAGCGACTGGAACAACAGGAGAGACCGGAGCCACCGGATCAACGGGAGCGACCGGAACAACCGGATCAACCGGAGCAACAGGAGAGACCGGAACAACAGGATCAACCGGAGCCACCGGATCAACTGGAGCAACTGGAACAACTGGAGCGACCGGACCAACCGGAGAGACCGGAGTAACGGGAGCAACAGGAGAGACTGGATCAACCGGAACCACCGGAGCAACGGGAGCAACTGGATCAACTGGATCAACTGGATCAACAGGAACAACGGGAGAGTCTGGATCAACAGGATCAACAGGATCAACTGGATCAACGGGAGCGACCGGACCAACCGGACCAACCGGGGCCACGGGAACAACTGGAGAGACGGCAGCCACAGGAACGACAGGAGCAACGGGAGAGACCGGAGTAACTGGAGCAACTGGAACCACGGGAGAGTCTGGAACAACAGGATCAACGGGAGAGACCGGAGTAACTGGTTCAACCGGAGCGACTGGGGCAACGGGAGAGACCGGAGTAACGGGAGCAACGGGAGCAACGGGAGCGACTGGAACAACAGGAGAGACCGGAGCCACCGGATCAACGGGAGCGACCGGAGCAACAGGAGAGACCGGAACAACAGGAACAACAGGATCAACCGGATCAACCGGAGCCACCGGAACAACTGGAACAACTGGAACAACTGGAGAAACGGGAGATACTGGAGTAACTGGAACCACGGGATCAACCGGAACCACCGGAGCAACAGGATCAACTGGATCAACTGGATCAACTGGATCAACTGGATCAACTGGAACAACTGGAACAACTGGAACAACTGGAACAACAGGATCAACGGGAACAACTGGATCAACGGGATCAACGGGATCAACCGGAACAACTGGATCAACTGGAACAACCGGATCAACGGGAACAACTGGATCAACCGGATCAACCGGATCAACGGGAGCGACTGGAGCAACTGGAACAACCGGAGCGACTGGAGAAACCGGAACCACTGGAGCGACCGGATCAACGGGAGAGACCGGAACCACCGGAGTGACTGGAGCAACAGGAACTACGGGAGCGACCGGACCAACCGGGGCCACGGGAACCACTGGAGAGACGGCAGCCACAGGAACGACAGGTGCAACGGGAGAGACCGGAGAAACCGGATCAACTGGATCAACTGGAACAACTGGATCAACCGGATCAACGGGAACAACTGGATCAACCGGATCAACGGGAGCGACTGGATCAACTGGAACAACCGGATCAACGGGAGCGACTGGATCAACTGGAACAACCGGAGCGACTGGAGAAACCGGAACCACTGGAGAGACCGGAACAACAGGATCAACTGGATCAACCGGATCAACCGGATCAACCGGATCAACGGGAACAACTGGATCAACCGGATCAACGGGAGCGACTGGAGCAACTGGAACAACCGGAGCAACGGGAGAGACCGGAACCACCGGAGTGACTGGATCAACAGGAACTAGGGGAGAGACCGGATCAACTGGAGAGACCGGACCAACCGGAGCCACGGGAACAACTGGAGAGACGGCAGCCACAGGAACGACCGGAGCAACTGGAACAACTGGAACCACCGGAGCAATGGGAGAGACCGGAGTAACCGGATCAACTGGATCCACCGGAGCCACTGGAGAGACTGGATCAACCGGAGAGACCGGACCAACCGGAGCCACGGGAACAACTGGAGAGACTGGTGCCCGAGCCACTGGAACCACTGGAACCACTGGAACCACGGGAGAGACCGGAGTAACCGGAGCAACTGGATCAACGGGAGAGACCGGAGTAACCGGAACCACGGGAATTACCGGAACCACTGGAACCACTGGAACGACTGGAACGACTGGAGCGACTGGAGCGACTGGAGTGACTGGAACCACCGGAGAGACCGGAGCAACCGGGGTAACTGGATCAACCGGAGAGACCGGATCAACTGGAGTCACTGGAACAACAGGAACAACAGGAACAACAGGAACAACAGGAACAACAGGAACAACAGGAGCCACTGGAGAGACCGGATCGACTGGAGCAACAGGAGCGACTGGATCGACAGGATCAACCGGAACGACTGGAATCACCGGAACGACTGGGACAACAGGAACAACAGGAACAACAGGAACAACAGGAACAACAGGAGCCATTGGATCAACCGGAACGACTGGGGCAACAGGAGCGACTGGATCGACAGGATCAACCGGAACGACTGGAATCACCGGAACGACTGGGACGACTGGGACAACAGGATCAACCGGAACGACTGGAACGACTGGAACGACTGGAACGACTGGAACGACTGGAACGACTGGAACGACTGGAACTACCGGAGTAACTGGAACCACGGGAGAGACTGGAACGACTGGAACGACTGGAACGACTGGAACGACTGGAACCACCGGAACGACTGGGACAACCGGAGCGACCGGAACGACCGGAACGACTGGAGAGACCGGAGCGACCGGAACGACTGGAGCCACCGGAGCCATTGGAACGACCGGAGCGACCGGAACGACAGGAGCCACTGGATCGACTGGAGCCACTGGAACGACCGGAACGACAGGAGCGACCGGAGCCACCGGAGCGACCGGAGCCACCGGAGAGACCGGCCCCACCGGAGCGACAGGTACAGTCTTCACCAACATCAACGCCTTCGGGGCCAATACCACAGGAGCTCTCATAGCAGTAGTTCTAGGAGGAACGAATATCCCTCTACCGAACAACCAGGTGTTAGCAGGTGGCATTACGGTGAATGGCGCTAATACGGTATTTACAGTTCCGTCTGCAGGCAACTATTTAATTTCGTATTCCATTAATACAACAGCTGCCTTACTGGTTAGCTCGAGGATCTTGATAAATGGGACTCCATACACGCCAACTATCATCGCACCAGCTGTATCACTTTCATCGTTCAATAATACCGTCATCGCCCCTCTCACCGCTGGAGCCACAATCACGCTGCAACTGTTTGGATTATTGGGATCAGCTACCCTTCTGACAGGGGCTGGAGCAACCTTGACGATTATAAAAATAAGTAATACGTAGTATGCAAAAGGAGCTACGATGACAAGTAGCTCCTTTCCCTTTGCTATTTCTTTTTCGTTAAAATAGTAAAAATATTTAGTTAATTAACAACAATAATAGTATAATAGGTTGGAAGGGGATTTGCCTATTATTCGGAGTGGGGATAGATGCCGATGGATGACTTGGCAGTATATTTGGGCGAGCACGAGGCAACGATCGTGAAAGAATTCAAGCGAAGAATTGCCGTTTCGGACAGTGATCAATACAAGGGATTGATCCATCTGAATGGGCGAGCACTGTATCGTATGGTTATTGAATATTTTCGTTCGGAAATCACTCTTGAGGATATTAAAGAATTGGCTTACAAGGTCGCATATGAACGAAACCGGGCAGAGACCAACATTGGCGATTTCGTTTCCAACGTGTGCATGGGCCGAGAAATGGTTATCGATCTACTCCAAAAAGGTCCGTTTACGCCTGCCGCTTTAATGCCTGCCTTATTGAAAATAAACGAATGCTTTGATGTCTTTTTGGTTCACGCTGTTTTCAAATACACCGACCTCAAAGACAACGATTTGGAAGAGAAGAAGCTATTTATCGAGCGTTCTCACAAAGACAGGCTCACGATCCTGGGGCAAATGGCGTCCAGCTTCGTCCATGAATTCCGAAATCCGCTTACTTCCATTATGGGATTCTCTCGTTTGTTGAAAGAAGATTATCCGAATCTCCCTTACGTAGAGATTATTGAAAATGAGCTGCGGCAATTGAACTATCGGGTTTCGCAGTTTTTGCTGGTCTCGAAAAAAGGAGCGGTCTATAAGCAAATGGAGGTTTTTAGCGTTTGGGAGTTGTTCGATGAGATTCTTTCCTTCCTCTATCCGAATATCGTTGACGTGAATGTGGATATCAAATGCAGTATCGATCCCACCTTTCAACTAAAAGGCTACAAGGATGAGATGAAGCAGGTGTTTATCAACATCATTTCCAATGCGCTGGATGCGTTACATAAAAAAACAGGTGATAAGGAGATTGTCATTGAGGTGTCCCAAACGCCTGACAGGTCCTTGATTACCGTTTCCAACAATGGATCACCAATTCCACCTGACCTGCTCTCGGTTATTTTTGAACCGTTTTTCACAACGAAGGAGCTCGGTACTGGAATTGGCTTATACGTCTGCAAAGAAATCATTGAGCGGCACGGAGGAACGATTACGTGCGAGTCTACTGATCAGCAGACGAATTTTTCTATGCAGTTCAAGCCCTGCGACACATGTACAAGTGGCTTGATGTCGATGAGCCAGCACATCTAATGCCACAAAAAAAGCGACCTATCCATGAAGGCACGATCATTAACAGACGTGCAGCAGGAATAGGTCATTTTTTTGTGAAAAAGCTGTTTATTTGCTAGCGTGAAGCTGCCTGTGTGTTTGTCGTATGGTTTTGGAGATACGCTCCAGTTTGTTTACCAGCCAGACCAGCATGAGCGCCAACAAACAACTGCACCCGATAATTACGAGCAAGTACAGCAGCGAGTACCACGTGTTTTCAAACAGCCAAGCGACCTCGCCGTATTTTTCAAACAGATAATCTTTGAACATGATCAAAAAAGCAGAGTGGAACAAGAAAATAAAATACGTCAGCCCTTTTCGAAACTTGATGTGCAAACGATCGACGCGTTCCAGAAAGAAGACCATGAGCACGAGAAACGACAGAAGCGTGGCGAAGACAAAAGTCAAATGGACAGCCACATACAGCTTGTTTGAGACAACAAAAAACATCGCAGCCGCAGTGGAAACACCCGTCATCAGCGTCAAGATGGAGCGGTTGTTTCGCAAAAAGGAAAGGATCGATTCACGGTACCAATACAACACGTGCCCCATGTACAGGGTAAAAATCCAGCTCGGGAGCATATGACGCGTGGTAAGCCCGAACCAGCCCTGATGGATAAAGTTGATGTACACGTACTGAATACCGAGCAAAATCCAAATGACATACAAAATGTTGCGCTTGGTGATCACACGGCGAAACAGATAAGCAAAAATATAATACTGGCAAATCATAAACACAAAGTACAGATGGTCACCCGTTTTGCCTAAAACAATGTTCGTAAAGTCCTGGGCAGTATGAGGCATCCCTTTTTTCAACAAGTAATGGTACAGGACACCAGATACTAAATAGGGAACAAAAATATACAGAAGTTTCCCTGAAAAAAACTCGCGAGCAGTAGGGCTCTTGGCTTCTAAAGAATAAGCAGTCAAATAACCGGTGGCGATCGTCAACAGGACAGTGCCGTAGCGACTGATCTGATTGAGGGCCACGATCCAAAACGGATCTGTGAAAGAAAGGGCAGAAGCCGTGAAATGACCGACTACAACGAGAAAACTTGAGAAGAGCTGGATGTAAAACAGAGATTTCAAGATTTTTGAATCTGTATACATTTCGATATTCTCCATTTCATCGTTTGTCGGCTGACGTTGTCGCTCAAACAATAAACTGTGAATGGTTTTTATGATAATAAAGTTTTCTTTGATTCGTATTTGGACAGGGGAGGGGAGTTTTTGGAAAGGGAAAAAAGAAAGAAAGCCACACCCGCGCGCGTAGCTTTCGCACGAGTATGGCTTTCATACATTATTTCGGATTCTTTTTCATTTCATCGATGGTCTCACTGACCACAAACGCCAAATCGTCATTGCCAAACAGTGACAATACACCAAGGAGAGTCGCATCAGGAATGTCCTCTGCTTCTTCTTTGGGTACGGTATTGTCCAGCATTTGAGCGAGTAACGTATTTTCCCCTTGAGCGGGATAAGCGCGGCGGTATAATTCGCGTGCATCTAGACCGTGATTCACACACCATTGGGCAAAAACGAGAATCATCATGCCCTCGTCGCGCTGATAGGCTTGAATCACTTGATCTTCCATCTCTTTTCGGTTCATGGGCATACTCCTCTAACATTCGTACGTCATGAATTTATTGTAGAGAAGAGGAAGAGTACCCGCAAGAAAAAAGAAAAGAAGCGCTCAAGAGTTCCGCCTGCTGCTGTGATTGGTTAAGACCGGCAGCATGCGCGTGTCTTTTACCATATTAGAATGGCAAAAGGGGCAGCTCGGGCTCTTATCAAAGGAAAAGTTATCTCTCATCCAGCACGTACAGCCCTCGTTACTGCACGTCCATACATCTGTTTCCTCTTCTTCGATTGGAACGATTGCTTTTTTTGAGAAATACACATGAACTCCTCCTTTGCAGGGCAAAAGTGCACAAAGTAACCTCTATTAATGTGTGATGGAAAGCGCATGAATATACCAAGATTTTCTTTGGTAGAAGGTAAAAATAAAGAGGCCGCACTTGCATAGCCGCAACCTCTTTTGTCCATTGACAACTTTACTGTTCATCGGGAATGAAGATTTGTCCCGTTGCTTCTTGATTCGTGATGGCCAGCAAAATCGCTTTAGACAAGGTATCTGGATGATAAGGCTTGATCAGATAGCCGGTTGCCCCCAGATCAAATGCCTTTTTCTTTTCCTCAAAAGCACTGGAGATCACGATCGGAATGGTCCGTAAATCCGGGTTTTTGCGTATTTCCTCAATGACCTTCCAACCACTCTCGCCGTCCTTCAAGATAAGGTCAAGTACGACAGCATCCGGTCGCAGCTCCTCGATTGCTGCTACTGCTTCAGTCGCCGTAGAGAAGGAATTGACACGGAATCCAGAGCTCGTCAACTCATCACGCAACAGCTCGGTTAAGTTCAAATCGTCTTCGATGATCACAACGCTTCCATTGCATTGACTAGTTGGAGAGACTACCTCCTCCGTCCCTGCTAGATAGCTGGGGGACAAATCGTGCTCAGCCAGCGGAAGGGTAACTGTAAATGTACTACCCTTGCCCGATTCGGACGTAACGGCAACTTCACCATGGTGCATATGGACGATCTCCCGAACAATAGCGAGACCCAGTCCTGTACCGCCGATCTCGCGGCGATCCGAGTTATCTACACGGTAAAATTTGGTAAACAGGTGAGGGATAGCTTCGGAAGGAATACCTAGCCCTTCATCCTGGACCACTACGAGCAAGCGATTCCCATCTTGTCGACAGCTCACCCGGACATGGCCGCCCTGCGGGGAGTATTTGACGGCATTACTGATCAGATTCATAAATATTTGACGCAGCTTGGCTTGGTCTCCATAAACAACGGTTTGCTCCGTTTGCAAATCGAGTTCGAATCGATGGAGAGGGGACTGGACTCGATAAAGTCCGAAAATATCTCGAATCACTTGATCAATCGCAACGTTCTCTAGCTCATACGTCTGTCTGCCGGATTCCATGCGCTGCAAATCCAAGAAATCGTTGATTAGCGCAGTCAGGCGGGTCGCTTCTTGATAAATGGTCGCTATGTACCGCTGTTGACGTTCGGGCTTGAGTTCTTTCGTTAACAGCAGCTCCGCAAAGCCGAGCACACTGGCGAGAGGAGTACGCAGCTCATGGCTGACCGTACTGACGAATTCCGATTTCATTTGGTCGATCTCGTATTCCTTGGTGAAGTCACGGTAAACGAGCAAGGTACTCCATTTCTCTTGGTTCCGGTACAGTGGCTCTGCATAGAGCTGAATATAGCGTACTTGCGGTCCGGTCATCTGAAACACAATACTGCCTGAAGGAATAGCACCTTCGTCTAAAACGACAGATCTGACATACTGAATCAGCCGATCAGGCTCAGAGGTTTGACTCTGTAGATGGGAAAGGAACTGTTCCAAGTCAAATCCTTGCGAAGCGAGCTGATGGTCGTAACACAAGAGCTCACAAAAATTCCAGTTCACCTGAAGTGTTTCTCCACTCAGATCAATAAGCTGAATGCCTTCTTGAACAGAATCGAGCATATCCTGCGTCATTTTACGCTGCCGCTCTGTCTCCTCATACATCGCGAGCTTGTCGAGTGCCAAGGAAATCTGCTTGGCGATGCCGATGATGACTTGTAGCTCCTGATTCGTGAATTTTCGACCGATACGGGAGCAGATGATACATGCAACGATTGTCTGCTGGGCATCTAGCACTGGGAGGTAAAGCTCAAATGTTTGTGACATTTCCTCCGTGTAGCCGCGCTCAGCGTCAGTGCTTTTACGCATCAGGACATATGGCAGGCCCGTTTCCCTGATTCGTACGAACGGACCATCATCCAATCCATTGCGCAATTGCTCCAGACCATTCTGCGAAACGCCAAAGCTAGCTGCGTCCCTGTCAGTATTCAACATGACGATAACACCTTTATCGGCATCCATGACTTCAGTTATATTGCGAATGATACTGGACAGTAGCTCGCTTTTATCCAGCGTATTCGACAAAGAGAGGATGAAACGGTTTTTCTTTTCCAAGTACCGTTCGTTTTCCTCCATCTTGCCCAATGCTTCTTGCAACTCTTCTTGCTGCATCATCAGTTCATCCTGCTGGGCTTGCAGCTCTTCGTTTTGCGCCATGAGCACTTCTTCTTTGGCTTGAATTTGCCTGATCAAATAGTCGAGGGAGCGGGAGAGTCTACCGATTTCGTCAATTCTGTTCAAATCCTGCAAAAGAGGTGTACCGCCATTAGCGAACTGTTCAGCATTTTGGGATAGACGAACCAACGGCCTGCCGATATCCCGCGTAGTTTGAATGGTGACTATTACCATGATCACCAGCACCATCAGCGAGTACACGAGAAACCAGGTGCTTAGCTGTGACAACTCTTCGAACAGTAGTTGGTTTTTCGTATATAAAAGCTGATCGTGCTCTTCCTGATACCGCCCGGCGTATTTAAGCAGGTTGTTCACTTCCTGATTCACGCCACTGGCCGAAGCTTTTCGCAGGGATTCAAAGTCTCCGTTCTTTGCATAACTCGAAAAAGTAGGAAACACATTGGCGAAAAAGTTCGTGAAGAAAGATTCGATCGAAGCGACAAGCGCTTGCTCCTCATCATTGAGCGGAAGCTTCTTAAATTTATCCAGCGCTTGTTCCAGCTTCTTTTTCTCAAGAAATAGCTCATTGTACTCAGATGGGCTCAAGAAAGCGTAATAACCCCTTGCGCGAAAAAAGATCTGGTTCGTGTGCTCAGCGATGTCTGCGACCAAATTTTGTTTTTCCTTGGTATTGTATATCTCCGTCTGATAATGGGTTAATGCGTTGCTATTCAAATCTTGAACGATGCCAGCGCCCGCAATTAACAGTGACAGAAAGAGAAGCATCATCGCCATGAAGCGACGAGTGATGCTTTTTCTGAAAATCGCCCAGAACCCGGTCATGCGAGCATTTCCTCCACTTTCCGGACAAGATCCATCGGGCTAAAGGGCTTCGGCATGAAGTCATCAGCACCAGCTGCACGCATTTTTTCCTGTTCGGCATGTTGACTTTTTGCCGAGAGGATCAGGACCTTCACTGCCTTTTTGTCGTCCATCTGCTTGAGCTGCTGTAATACTTCAAAGCCTGTCAGCTTGGGCATCATATAATCTAAAATAATCAAGTCGTACTCATTTTGACCGATTTTTTGCAGGGCTTCCTCTCCATCGCAAGCGATATCGAGCTCATGTCCCTCGTCTTCGAGCGTGTCGCCAATCAACATGCGCAACACGGCTTCGTCTTCGGCCAGCATAATCGTTGCCATCTCACTACCTCCTTACAACATTCGCTTAACCAGTCGCTTGATGCGAGCCTCCAGTTCGCGTGTACGGAATGGCTTGGTCATATAGTCGTCAGCACCGAGCTGAAGGGCACGGACAATGTCTTGCTCTTCTGTACGACCTGTTAGCATAATCACCGTATATTTCTTGGCATTTGGCAAATTACGGATTTTCTGGAGAACCTCGAGGCCATCCATCTGTGGCATCATCCCGTCTAAAATAACGAGATAGGGTTCGTGTCCCTGATGCCAGGTGGAGTCAAAGAAAGCTGCTCCTTCTTCGTAAGTCTGGATGTCGACGTGTATCCAACCGTCAAAACTGGTTTTGATGGAATCGGCAAGCATCACGCGAATCATCGGATCGTCATCAATAATGGCGACCTTCAGTTTTACCTTAGGGGAGTCATACGTTTCTGTGATTTGAGCGGTTTCAATCCGGCGCCGCCCTGCATTTTTGGCAGCGTACAAAGCAGTGTCCGCAGCTTCTACCCAATACGTATGCGGTTTATGAGGATCTTCTACTTGTACGATTCCACCGGAAAAGCTCAAAGAAAACGTTCCTTCAGGAGCTTCGAACGTGAGCGAACAAAAAGCAGAGAGTATCTGCTCCAGGCGCATCTTTCCTGTCTGTACAGTCGTACGCGGCATCAGCAGGATAAATTCCTCTCCGCCGTACCGAAATAATACATCGTGCTTTTCGGCGCTCTGCCCGATGAAAGCAGCAAAACGAGTCAGCACCTCGTCGCCAATCAGATGACCGTATGTATCATTGACCCCTTTGAAAAAATCGATATCTAAAAATGCCAGTGAGAAGGGGGTGTTGGTCCGATGGGCATCAGAAAGAAGCCGTTGGTACGTATCAACAAAAGAATTGCGATTGTTGACACCCGTGAGCTCGTCCAAAAACAAGATGCTGTTCATCCAGCGCTTCCGGCGAAGCTGGCGTTCGAGGCGTACGACTAGCTCTTCCATATCAAGCGGTTTGCACATGACGTCATCTGCGCCCAAACGATAGGCATTCAAACGGGTCTCCCGTTCGCAATCGATGCTGATAATGGTCGTAGGAACGTATTGCTTCTTTATTTTTTCGCTAATTGTCTGCATCACTTGGAAGCCGTCCGTTTCCGGGATGTTCAAATCCAGAATGAAGCAGTCAGGGTTCATGTCGTGAAAATAGTCGAGAGCCTTATGAGGATAGACCGTTGCGATGACAGACCAATTGCGTTTTTCTAAATATTCTTTTAGATACATAAGCAGGGTGACGTCATCATCCAGGATGAGGAGCAAAGGCTGTTGCTCACAAGGGGAGTCCCGGTGAAGAGTGGGGTTCTCGATAAAAACTTCCTGTTCGGGTCGCTTCTCGCAGCATAAAGTGATCAGCTCTTGCAAAAACGCTCGCCATTCACTCGTCGGCCAGTTCTTGGCAGGCATGTCGTCCATTTGTTCCAAGAGAAGCTGAGACAGATCAGACAAGTCGATCAATCCAATCGTCCCGGCTGTCCCCTTTAACGAATGGAGAAAGCGATACAGATCATCATGAGAGACGGGAACCTCCTGGTCGTACCACGTCTCAATCTGTTTATGGATATTCGTAAGAAGCGTATCTCTGTACTTCATCATGTCGTACCGTCCCCCTGTGTTGGGATGGCGCAAGCAGTCGGTCGCTTGCGCCAGTTTGATCAAAACATCTACAATTTGGTATGGTACATGTAGCAGGGAGAAGGAAGGGCTTATTGTTGCAGGGAAAATCCTTCTTCAATCAGATATTGCTCTGCTTCCACGTACGACTCAAAGGAAGCTTCCAGGTTCATCCCGTGGTATACGTTCCACAGCGCGTCTTCCTGTTGCAGCAAGAGCGTGCGGTTTTGCTTGTCGACCCATGTTTGCTCCAATTGTTCAGCTTCACCAGTCGCTTTTGGCGCTGGTTCACGCTTGATAGAGAGGGATTGGATCGAAGCCTCGACTACCTTGCGCAGCTCGTCCGCCGAGAAATCACGGATGTTGACATAGCCCTTGTCGTCTTTTTGGTAGCCCTTCAAAAACGCGGCAAACACAAACCCGTTGCCGTTCGGATGCAGATGATAGACCACGGTCTTTTTGTCATGAAGGCTTTCCTCATAATGAAAATTAACCCGTTTCAGGGAGACGTCATTCCGAGTCAGTTGTGGAAAAGATTCAATAATCGCTAGTTTTTCTTCAAAAGTAAGCATGGATTCCTCCGGTGAGATGGATTTGTTTGTCGATTATATCATAGGTGGGACACAGAACGAAAAAAGGAGAAGGGAAAATGAACGGAAAAAACCGAAAAGACATCGTAGCAGGACTCGAAGTCGATATTGTATTGAAACAGGACCAACGCACTGGCAAGCGCACCCGTGGGATTGTAAAGGATATCCTGACGAACTCCAGTACACATCCACATGGAATCAAGGTTCGTTTGACGGATGGACAAGTGGGGAGAGTGCAAGAGATTATCCAAAAAGGGAAGTAATCTTCTTTACGAAAAAATGGACAGGCCACATGGGCATCTGTCCGTTTTTCTTTTCATGATCGGTTCCGGTTCTGCAAATGCTCGATAGCTGGTACGGCGAAGCAAGCTAGATTCGAAGGAAGTGCATCGAGCGAAAACCAGCGCATGTCTCCAATAGCCCCGTCTTCCTCTAAATTACGTGCTTCTCCACTCAAGATCGTGACTTCGTAAATGACCGAAACCCAATGCTCGCCATTTTCCGGACGGATGGTTTCTGCTGTGCATAAGAGGGCTTTTACCTCGACATCGAGATTAACTTCTTCTTTGATTTCACGGATGACACTCGTCTCTAGTTGTTCATAGGGATCAACTTTTCCCCCGGGAATGCTCCACGTATTCTTCTCTGGATCTCTGTTTCGTAAAACCAGTAAAATCTCATTCTTGTCGTTTAGGATGACAGCTCCTACGCCCAATCTTGGTATAGCAATCGTAGTCGACATGGTTTCTCCTTCGATAGGCAGATTCGTTTCTTCTATAATAGCAAAGTTCAATCCTAGCAGGACAAAACAAGAAACCGCCTGAAAAGACGGTTTCGAGAAGTTCAGCAAAACGTTTTATCGGTAAGAATCATGGGTAGGGGCGAAGACATCCTCCGTTGATTCCCGTACCAAAATAAATGGCTCAATATTTCCCAATCCATGCAGGCATGTATTGTGATGGGCGATGATCTGTTCCGCAGACAGCACTTCGTTGTCCGACGTAGAGTGTCCGTCTTTGACGAGCGTCACATCATAGCCGAGTGTCGTCGCTTTGCGGCAGGCACTGTCGATACAATACTCGGTTTTGCACCCCGTGATGACAAGGTGGTTAATCCCGAGTGCTTGTAGTTTTTCGTGCAGATCTGTTCCGTGAAACGAGTCTGTCGCTAGTTTTCGAATCACCGTTTCTGATGGCAGAGGTGCGATCTCAGGGTGGATGGCATTGTCGTCTGAACCGACTTCTCCGACATCATCATCCTGAACGTACAGAACAGGAATATCCTTGCTGTAGGCGTCTTCCCGTACTTTTTTCAATGTTTGGACAAGTGTAGCCGGCTGATAAACAGGACCAAATTGTCCCTCTATAATTCCCACTTGCGCATCAATAATCAGTAGAGCTGTTTTTCGAATCAATCCAATTCCTCCTAGGTGAAAGGGGGTTAGTGTTGGTGTTCCCCTTTTTGGTTGTTTGGTACACGCACAGCTTTATAAGAACGTCGATTCATGTCCTTTTTCATAACTGACCACTCCTTTCATCATAGAAGAGCATGAAAACTGCTCTGGATAATTGTACCACAAAAAAGACTCATTCCTTACATATCGGCAGGTAAGGAACGAGTCTTTTTCGATTACGAACTTCTTATGATTCATTTTCCTTTTTCGGTACAAACTGAAAGATATCATGTGATTCGAAGGAGTCGATCAAACGGGATAGCCACAGATAATATTCCAACCCATTTTCAATGCGCTTGATACTAAGGTCAACACGTTCCCTGACTTCTTCCGTAAGCTCTTCGGATTGCTGGAGAGCACGAAGCTCAAGGAGCGACTTTTTCAAGGCGTGTACATTATGTTCACAGGCGTGTCGCCACTTCACGGAAAAGAGGTCGATGAAGTTCTGGTACCAATCCAGATTGACCTCGTAATGATCCTTCCGTGTCCCTTTTTTCCATATCTTTTCTACCATATTTAATTCCATCAATGTGCGGACGCCAGTGCTCATGCTGGTTTTGCTCATGCCCAGTGCTTCGCCCATCTCATCGAGTGTCATTGACTTGTCCTGAAAGAGCAATGTGCCATACAGCAGTCCCGTTGACATGGTAATTCCATACAGATCCATGTTGCGAGCTAGCGTTTCAATCACGCGTTCCTGAGCTTTTTCGAGGATTTTTTCTTGATTGGTATCCATTTTGAAAAAAGCAGCTCCTCTAGTCATAGTAACCTGACTAGAATTGTACGTCTCCAAAAGCAAAAAGTAAATGGAGATATTGTACAGTATATACGCGATAAACTGAGAATACAGGAAGTAAAGTACGTAAAGTTTTTTCTGAACGCTGAAAATGCCCGATTATCCTGCCTCATCCAGTTTGAGGTAAAAAAATTGGCTGGTTACAATTGTAAGGGTAAAGAAAAGTCCGGATGCCGGGCGTAAAAGTTGGAGGTGACCATATGCCCAAGATCAAAGTAGAGAATTTGACCAAAATCTTTGGACGCCAACCCCAACGCGCATTGTCCCAGGTGAAGCAGGGGAAGACCAAGCAAGAAATTTTGAAGGAAACGGGTCTTACCCTTGGGGTGAATCAAGCGAGTTTTGAGGTGCATGCAGGCGAGATATTCGTCATCATGGGGCTTTCGGGAAGCGGGAAGTCGACCTTGGTTCGATTGTTGAACCGGTTGATTGAGCCAACAGAAGGCAGAATCCTGATTGACGGTACGGATATCGTCAGTATGAACACGGAGCAGTTACAGGAAGTAAGAAGAAAGAAGCTGGGTATGGTATTTCAAAAGTTTGCCTTGTTCCCTCACAGGACGGTGCTTGAAAATGCGGAGTACGGTCTGGAGATTCAAGGGATGCCAAAAGCTGAGAGAGAGGCCAAAGCGAAAAAGTCACTCGAACTCGTCGGACTCGGTGGTTGGGAAGCAAGCTACCCGGATCAGTTGAGTGGCGGGATGCAGCAACGTGTGGGGCTGGCTCGGGCACTCGCGAATGAACCCGATGTGCTGTTGATGGATGAGGCCTTCAGTGCCTTGGACCCGTTGATTCGCAAGGACATGCAGGATGAACTGTTGGAACTGCAAAGCACCATGCAGAAGACCATTATTTTCATTACGCATGATCTGGACGAAGCATTGAAGATCGGGGATCGGATCGCCCTGATGAAAGACGGTGCGATCGTGCAGATCGGCTCACCGGAAGAGATCATGACGAATCCGGCAAATGAATACGTAGAACGCTTTGTAGAGGATGTAGATCGTTCCAAGGTGTTGTCCGCTGAAAATGTCATGAAGCGTGCGGAAACGATCACACTGGACAAAGGACCTCGCGTCGCATTGCAACTGATGCGAGACCGCGGCGTATCCAGTCTGTACGTGGTGGATAAACGAAAAACATTGTTAGGAGTGCTGACGGCAGACGCAGTAAACGGAGCCAAGGAAGCAGGACAGTCGCTGGAATCCGTGTTGCGAACCGAGGTACCGACTGTCGGACCGCAGACGCTTCTCAATGAGATGTTTGACCTTGTTGCGTTTTCGGATATTCCCGTGGCGGTTATAGGAGAACAAAACCGTCTCCTGGGCGTGATTGTAAAAGGAGCCGTCTTGGGTGGGTTGGCAGGAAAAGTTAATCAACAAGTTCCAGAGCCAACGAATGAAGAGGGGCAGGTGAATCCATCATGAGTCAAAACCAACTTTTTCCGAAGCTGCCGCTCGACAGTTGGGTAGAAACGATTGTAGATGGACTGGAAGAGAATTTGGGCTTCTTGTTCGACTTCATATCAGCTGGAATCGGTGGAACCGTTGACTTGTTTTCGTGGATTCTAACAGGAATCCCTTTTTGGGCCCTGATCATCTTGTTTACGCTGCTGGCGTATCGCGCTGGCAAAGTGGCAATTGCTCTTTTTACCTTCATTGGACTTCTTCTGATTCAGAATCTGGGTTATTGGGAGCATTCAATGGAAACACTTGCACTGGTATTGACGGCAGGGTTGATCTCGGTGATTATCGGGATTCCCGTCGGTGTCTGGTGCGCGAAGAATGATTCTGTGCAAAAGGTCGTTACACCGCTGCTTGATTTCATGCAGACAATGCCAGCGTTTGTGTACTTGATTCCCGCCATCTTTTTCTTCGGACTCGGTAAAGTACCGGGGGTTATCGCTTCTGTCATTTTTGCGATGCCACCGACGATCCGTCTGACCAACCTGGGAATTCGTCAAGTTCCTGCCGATCTGATCGAGGCTTCTGAAGCGTTCGGTTCTACCTACTGGCAAAAACTGACGAAGGTACAGCTGCCGATTGCCAAGACGACAATGATGGCAGGGATTAACCAGAGCATTATGCTCGCACTGTCCATGGTCGTGATTGCCTCCATGATTGGGGCGAAAGGTTTGGGGGCGGACGTGTATCGTGCTGTAACACAGATCAAGATCGGTGAAGGTTTTGAGGCGGGTCTGGCCATCGTTATTTTAGCGATTCTGCTGGATCGTCTCACGCAAAGTGTTGGAAAGAGAAAAAACGCGTAGGAGGGGTTTTCATGAAAATGAAAAAAGGCACCTTGAAAGGGCTGGCAGTCGCACTCGGACTCAGTATGGTGATGGCAGGATGTTCAAACGCGGGAACACCGCAGGGAAATCAGCCTGCCGAGGGTAACACGGGTACGTCTGCACCAAATAGCGTTGGAGCACAAGTGGATCATAAAATTATCGGAATCGATCCTGGCGCTGGTCTGATGAAAGCAACGGAAAAAGCCATGAAAGACTACGATCTGAAAGATTGGGAACTGGTGGAGGGCTCCAGTGCAGCGATGACGGCAGCTCTGACACAAGCCTACAAAGACAAAAAGCCGATTATCGTGACTGGCTGGACACCTCACTGGATGTTCTCCAAGTTTGAGATGAAATACCTCGAAGACCCGAAAGGCACTTTCGGTAAGGATGAACAGATTCATACCATCATTCGCAAAGGACTGAAGGAGGAGCACCCAAGCGCGTATGCATTCCTTGACAAGTTTTCGTGGACACCTGCGGACATGGAAAAAGTGATGCTCGATATCGAGAGCGGCAAAAAGCCGGAAGAGGCAGCAGCCGAATGGGTGAAAAACAATGAGGCTACCGTCAACAAGTGGGTAGAAGGCATTCAGCCTGCTGAAGGCAAAAAATTGACGCTCGCCTACGTCGCGTGGGATTCTGAGATCGCCAGCACGAATGTGGTGAAGACTGTATTAGAGCAAAAGCTGAAATATAAAGTAGAGCTGAGCCAAGTAGAAGCTGGCCCAATGTGGGTCGGTGTATCGAACGGCGATGTGGATGGGATGGTAGCAGCGTGGCTGCCAACCACGCACGCAGACTACATGGAAAAGCTGGGGAAAGACGTGGAGGACCTCGGTCCGAACCTGCAAGGAACCAAGCTCGGATTGGCCGTTCCAGCTTACATGGAGATCAACTCCATTGAAGATTTGAAGAAGTAACAGACTTAATACAGAAGGCACTGCTCACGATGGGGCGGTGCCTTTTTCGTTGTGTTATGGGAGTGGATTGCTTTCCATGACAGCGGGCCAAGCGTGCTGTTTGTCCAGCGTTGCAGGCTCCGGTGCAAATACTCGCAAAACGAGATTGAACTCGCCTTCAGGGAGCGGGAGCCAGTTGCCTTCCTTGCCTTTGGGCGGTTGCTGTTGCAAATACAGATCGAGGGAGCCATCCGGATTGTACGCAAGCGTTCCTGTATTGCTGCGAACGGATGCGCGATCGGCCGCTGTTTTGGCTAAAAACAGCTGGTTGTCATAGACGTTAATCGACCAGAATGCAGACGTCTTGGGAAGCTGTTCCTTTGTAAAATGCAGCCTATAGCTTTTGACTCCTGTAAGAGGTTTTCCTGATCCATCTGTCAATGCACGATAATAGGCTTCCTCGCTCGGCACATTGGCTCCAATACCGGAATAGGCGATAAAGGAACGAGCGAGAAACTGGTTTCCATATGTGCCGATGGGGGAAAAGGAGCCCCATCCATTACGGAAGGTGGCGTAGCCGGGAAAGCCATTTTGCACGATGGACGGGGCATCCTGTAAGGCACGCTGTAGGCCCGCAAGTTTGGCTGGACCGAGCGTGGAAGGATCAAAGCCTTTTTGGACATCGATCCCGGCTTGTGTGAATTGATCGAGCAAGACACGATCACATTCGGGTGGAGGATTGCTCTGGATCCATTTCGTCATGACTTGAAAAAAGGAAAGGGATGACAACACATCAGGGGGAAGCGTTTCGGGAGCATGTGCCGTTTGCAATTTTGGGTGGACAGGGGCAATCGCGATTTGTTTTTCAAACGAGACAGCCTGCGACAAATCAGCTTCACCCTTTACCTCGACACGGCCAATGAGCCAGACGGTATTCGTAGGGGCGTAGATCACAGGTATATGGGCAGGGGTAGGCCCTTTCCATTGTGGGCTTGCAATGATATATTGTCCGGCCTGCTGTTTGGTGGAACGATTGGAGACATTGCGAAACGTATTCGTGTAGGCATCCAGCATTTGCACGGTATAGTAGCGGTTTTGCGGATTGGCGGGGACAGTCAATCGGACGGGCGTCTCTGACAAATCCAGCCATGCGCTCATATACAATGTATCGGAGTTTGGCGTCACGATATCTCGATAAGCTGGGGAAGCGAGTGTGTCCGCATAGTAAAACTGGTTAATCGGCGACCGATTTTTGACCATGGCTTCCATCGTTATGGCGGACATCACTAATGGATAGCCGTAGATGTATGCTTGTATGCCGAGCGAGTAGGCGAGTCTCTCCTGCGATTGAAGAAATGACTTCGTTTGAAAGAGAGGTGACTGTTGGACAGATGGAGCGGTTGTGGTCTCTTTTGCAAATGACAGGCCGGACAGGTAAAGCGTCATGCAAAGCAGGGAAACGATTAGTATCAGGCGCTTTTTCAATAATGGAAGCATAAAGCCCCTCCTCATTACCAGAAATGGGGTTCGCACTGGTAGTTTTCTTCATAGGAAAGGGGCTTTATGCAAGTTGGGCTGGAATATTTATTCGTAATGCGGCTCCACAGAAATTTCAGGCGCCCGCCACTCTGGGCAGGTCGCATACAATTTCGACGCTCCCTGTAGCAATTCCCTATCACGCCATCGCTTGCCCACACACTGTATACCAATAGGAAGACCTTGCTCATCAAAACCGATCGGCATCGTCACGACAGGGCTTCCGGTGACATTAAACAGACTCGTATAAAAAGTCGTAGCGGCCCAGTAGTTTTGCGGGTTCTCGTCTACGTACAGCGGTTTGGTGTAAAGAGTCTTGTTACCCCACGTTCTCGATTTTGCCATATGGGGGAAAGCTGTCGTGCAGCTAACCGGACACAAGAACAAGTCACAGTCAGCCATGAATTGCTCAAAGCTGCGAATGAGCTGCTCCCGAATGGTTAAGACACGCATGTAGTTTTTGAACGTCAGCGGGATGAGCATGGTAGCGGAGGGAATTTGGCGATAAATCGGCATCGTCATGAGATGAGCCAAACCGCGAAGAATCGAAGGCGTCGTAGAGTTTAACTCCGCGTCGATCATTTTTCCCCATGTTTCCCAAGTCTTGCGTACATCCAAAGGTGGTGCCGTCACTTGTTCTACGCGCATGCCTTGTTGCTCCAGCATTTTGACGAAGCGACGCAACTGATCGCGAATGGCTCGACTCGTCGGGTAGCCGGGCAGCTCTTCCATCCAGCGAATGTGCAGGGGCTGCTCCTTGAGGGGAGGGGGCAAGACTTGTGGTCCATGAGGCAAGCCAGCGTTGCCGTTTCCACCACTAATGATGGAAAACGCCACTTCCAGGTCTTCGATCGAACGGGCTACAGGGCCATAACAGGCCAGATGACGAGACGAGGTATAATCAGACATTCCTTCAAAGCCTGGCATGTGTCCTGCTGCCGGAACGGCTCCTTCTGTCGGCTTCAAGCTAAGTACGCCACAGAAATGAGCGGGAACACGCAATGAACCGCCAATGTCACTGCCAATATCCAAATAGGAAAGCCCGGCAGCAACTGCGGCTGCCGATCCTCCGCTGCTACCGCCTGTTGTTCTCTCCAGATTCCATGGATTATTCGTCCGACCGTAAATATCATTGTCTGTTTGCATGTCCATCAGAAGAGGAGGGACATTCGTTTTGCCCAGGATGATGGCTCCTGCCTGCTTCAGTCTGCGGACGACTGCCGCGTCGTGTTGCGGAATATAGCCTTTGAGAGGTGTGAAGCCAGAAGTAGTGGCGAGTCCTGCTGTGGCAAAAGAATCTTTGATTGTGATTGGTACCCCGTGAAGAGGTCCGCGATAGATACCTTCCCCTATTTCTTTGTCTGCTTGTTTGGCGGCTTCGATCGCAGACTTTTCGTCAGAAGCGACGATGGCGTTCACTTTGCCATTGAGGAAGTCGATTCGTTTAAAGATATGTCGGGTAGCTTCCTCGGCGCTTATTTTACGCTCGCGAATCCAAGTGCCCATCTCCGTTGCTGTCAAATCGATTAGTTCTTTCATTCGATTCACTCCTTTTCACACGTCCAGCGTACGACAGGAAAACGAGGAAAACTTGATCGAAAATGCGAACCGCTACCGACTATTCTCTGGCCAGAACGGGTATATAAATGAAGCAAAGCGAATCAGGATGGTCATATCCGAGAAAGCGATGATCGTAATATTCAAAATCGTAGCGGGCATAAAGCTGGTCGGATGCGTGTGTCATCCAGCTCCCGTAAATGTATTGATACGTCAGCTTGATATTTTGCACCGGTCCTTTGTGAGGGAACACTAGATAACTAGATGGAGGCAGTGTGAGTGATTCCAGTCCGTCTGTGCCATCATGCTCCGGAGTTTGCATGGCAGCAAAATAAGAAAAGCTCAGCTCCAGCCCAAAAGCATCGGGGTAGCGTAAGACACCATAACGCTTTTGATTTGGCTGCACGTCGATTGTCTGCCCCAATTGGTTCCAGCAATGGATGATATCTTGTAACGAACAAGTAGCTTGAGAGTACCCTACGAGATGCAGTGCTTCGTGGGAAGGGACATAGATGGGATCAATGGACTGCCGCTGAATATTTTCCAAATACGGTAACTCCATGCGCTCCAACATCATGTATCTCGGCATTTTTCCAGATCGACGAAGCGCAGAAGGAGGCAGACCAAAGCGTTTGGTAAAGGCACGAGTAAAGGCTTCGTGAGAATCAAAGCCGTATGTAAAGGCGCTCTCCGTCACGCTCTTTTGTTCCAGCGACAGCGCTTTGGCAGCCTCGGTTAAGCGTCTCTTCGAAATGTACTGGCCGACAGTTTCTCCTGTCACGTGAAAAAACAAGCGTTGAAAATGGTACTTGGAATATCCGGCGGCTGATGCCACTTCATCGAGTGTGACTTTTTCCGTTAACTGCTTTTCGATAAAAGAGAGGGCACATGTTATTTGTTCTATATAGTTCATGACGTCACCTGAAAAAGGAAATAAGATCTTTTTTTAGGATACCATATGCCCTGATCTGATTTTTTGTAAAAAAGCCAGAATGTCAAAGAATAGGGAGAGAATACAATGAAGTAGGACAACATTATTGGAGGTAGCCGTGGAGCAGCATCTGGATCTTTTTTTGATGAAATATGGATATGTCGGCATCTTTTTTTCGCTCACACTTGGTGTTGTAGGGCTCCCCATACCCGATGAGGTACTGATGACGTACGCTGGCTATGCGGTTTCCCGCGGTGTTTTGCACATGCCGTTAACGGTGCTGAGCGCCTTTTTGGGAGCGGCAGTAGGGATTTCAATCAGCTATGCGATCGCGTGGAAGTGGGGGCTGCCGTTGCTTATGAAGGTTGGACCGTACATGCATATTACGCCGAAAAAAATAGAGTCAACCCAAAAGCTGTTTGCCAAGTACGGTCCATACCTGTTGCTCATCGGCTATTTTTTGCCTGGCGTCCGTCATGTTACCGCCTATTTGGCAGGAGTCTCCGCAATGGGTTTTCGACGATTCGCTATTTTTGCTTACGCTGGCGCATTTCTTTGGAGTGTCACTTTTTTACTGTTGGGACAGGCGCTTGAGAAAGAGTGGCTCAAAGTCGTCGTCTATATACGTCATTACGGCATCACATTTTTGCTAATCGGTTCGGCGATTGGAATGATGGTTTATATTTGGATGAGGTACAGGAACAGCACCAGGACATAAGGAAGAAGAGTTAGTTCCGGATAATAGACATGCTATCGCGGACCAAGCTGACAAATTCCAGCTGTTCCTCACCGGTGGCTGTCGATTCGGCTAGCTTGAGTACGTCGGGAAGTGAGCTTCTTTCGGAAAAGGGGCTATCCCGCAATATTTCTGCGTACTCGGCAACGGAAGCCAGGAACGTCAGCTCAGGTGACAGCGCGCTTTGCACTTGTACGGGCTCGGCAATTTCCTCTACTTTTTGGGAAACGATATTGTGATAGCGAATCCGTACCGTCCCTAGATCTGTTTTTGCTGGGGAAGCAAGCTTGACTTCGTAAAGGGCGGTCACGCTGTGCCCAGCACCGATTTCACCTGCGTCTGTCTTGTCGTTACGAAAATCCTTGTCGCGGACATCGCGGTTCTCATAGCCGATCAAGCGATACGAGTCTACCTTCTTAGGGTCGAATTCTACCTGAATTTTTACGTCACGAGCGATCGTTTGGAGGGTGCCCGTCAATGATTCCGTAAAAATGCGGCGCGCCTCGGAAAACGTATCAATGTAGGCGTAGTTGCCTTCTCCTTTATTCGCAAGCTGCTCCATCAGGACGTCATTATAGTTTCCCATGCCAAAGCCAAATGTGCTCAAGTAAATGTCTTTTCGCGCATAGTCCTCGATCGAACGCAAAATGCCCTCGGCTCCTGTTTCTCCTACGTTGGCCACACCGTCGGAGCAAAGAATTACCCTGTTAATAGCGCCGGGCTTGAAGGATTTAGCCGCCATTTTATAGCCGAGCATCAGCCCTTCTTCCGCGTTGGTGGAGCCTTCGGGTTGGAGTTCAGCGATTGCAGATAATATCGCGTTTTTGTTTTCAGTAGAGGTAGGAGGCAAAAGAACCCGTCCTTCAGATCCATAGACGACGATTCCTACAGAATCTGTGGGATGTAACTCATCCACGAGGACATTCAGACTTCTTTTTACCAGCTCCAATCGGTTTTCCCTATTCATCGAGCCAGATACGTCAATGACAAAGACGAGGTTTGCAGGCTTTCTGTCTTCGGCTGCAATTTCCTTTCCTTTGATGCCTACGCGAACCAATTGGTTGCCTTTCTGAAAAGGAGAGGGGCCGCCATCCACTTGAACGGCAAATGTTTGATTGGTGGGAGCCGGATAAGCTGCTGGAAAATAGTTGATGAATTCTTCCACCCGAACAGCCTCTGCTGGAGGAAGAGTACCGTCTTGAACAAAACTGCGCATGATCGTGTAGGAGCCAGTATCCACATCTGCGGCAAAGGTAGATAGGCGATCTTTTGCAGTAGAGACAAAAGTATTGGCGCCATAGTCTTTGAAGTACATATCGTTTGCAGGTGGGGCGGATGTCTTTTCCATGACGTAATCAGCCAAGGCGCTTGAACTACTGCGTGGACTTGAGCTTAGGGTTTCTTTATTCTCGCTTTTCTGGGCAGGTGCTGGTTGCTGGCTCTCACTTGTACCGCTTGTCGCCAATTGACCATTCGAACTACACCCAATCAATGATGCGACCAATAGGGTGATGCCACTTACTTTCACAATTTTTCTCATCTTTAGATATTCCCCCTTTGCCTATGTGACGTGGTAAAAAAAGGAATGTTACATAAGGAGGAGAAGTAGGCTTGTCCGCAGCAAGAGCTTCACTCGCAACGACAGCCAGGATCGAGTCGTAGCTGCGGCTCCGAGTGGCGAAATGATTTATGTTTGGATTAATCGGCAATCTTCACTAAAGTGAGGAAGCCAGTCACCGTCGTCGTTCCGTCTGCGAAGCTTTGCAAAAACTGGTCTGCGATACCTCCCGTACGGAATATGTCTACGATGTCACCTGCTACTAATCGGGTGAAAGAGGTAACCATGCCGAATGCATTTCCATCCCCTGCACTATCCGCACTGCTTGAAGTTCCAGCAGAAGCTGTAATATTAGCGCCATTCCTTCTGATAATGAAAGACACTTCACTCGCTTGTGCAGTAGTAACACGATAGCTGATGAGATAGATGCCGCTTGCAGGTACGGTCACTTGCCCGCCAGCGAGTAAAAAGCCGAGTGAATTGTCTGCATTCGACACATTCAGCGGGACGATCGTATTTGGCGAGATATCGATAGCGGAGGATAGCCAGAAGTTGCCGAAAACACTGGAAACAGTTCCTGTCGCGCCTATTACACCCGGGGCTCCTGTAGCGCCTGTAGCGCCTGTAGCACCTGTAGCACCTGTTACCCCCGTGGCCCCGGTCAAGCCGACTCCTGTCGCCCCCGTTATTCCTACCCCAGTCGCGCCAGTCGCGCCAGTAGCCCCCGTAGTCCCTGTTGTTCCTGTTCCACCTCCATCTGCTCCGGTGGCTCCAGGTAGACCAGTGACTCCAGTGGCTCCCGTTGGTCCTGTGAGACTAGCAATAAACGATGCTGTTAATACGGAATTCAGCTTGTTGTTCAGCAGAATTTCTTTCTTTGTTATCTCTCTGAGCGTATTTATTACACTAGAATTAACATTCAGCAAATCACTAATAGTTGCAGGGGGACCTGTTAATCCTGGAAGCGTACCAAGGACATATTGAAACTTTTCCGCCTCTGCGTTAATGATATGGCTTAACCCAAGCTCTTCTAATGCGATGGATGCGAGTAGCAAGTTTGCGATTTGGCTTTGTGTGATGGTAATGAGAGGGGTAATGTTGGGGATATTTGCTTGTGACAAATGAAACGTCCTCCTTCTTTCTTCACGTCCTTTCATCCTATTCCGATAAGGTGCATAAGGAGATTGGTCGGTTTCATTGTTTTTATTCGGGTACGGTTTACCATGTGCTGTCTTTCTTTCTTGCTCCTTATTCAATCTTCTTGTAATATTAGGAAATATTTGTGGTGTGACGGTCGCTCTAGTCAATGGAAATCAATTACGAAAAGAGGTAGATTGCTGCAAAAATCAATCAAACAAGAGAGGATATAAAATGAATCTAGGAATTCAAGTCACGCAAAATCAACTGATGGATGTGCTGCTAAACGTTGCGGTGGCTCGTCCAGTATTTATTTGGGGCGCACCGGGAATCGGCAAGTCGTCTCTCGTCGAGGCGTTTGCCGAGCAGGTGGGCCTGCCTTGCGTATCGTTATTGGGTAGTCAGCTGGCACCTGAAGATATTATTGGTGTCCCACAGATCGTAGATGGGAAAAGCAGATTTTGCCCACCTGCGCAAATTGCGCGAGAAGAACCGTACTGCTTGTTTCTTGACGAATTGAATGCATGCTCACAAGAAGTGCAAAAGGCGTTTTACAGTCTGATTCATGAGCGGAGAATCGGGGATTATCATCTGCCAGAAGGGTCCATTGTGATTGGAGCAGGAAACAGGGCGCAGGATAGCGCGATTGTCAAACCGATGTCGTCTGCTCTGATCAACCGGATGTTCCATGTCCAATTGCTAGTCTCGTATGAACAATGGATGAAGTGGGCGTACAGCAACGGCATCCATTCCTACGTGCTGCAATTTTTAGAGGTGCGTCCGGACTATTTGTGGTCGCAGCCACCGAAGAGCGAGGAACCGTTTTCTACTCCGCGTTCCTGGCACATGCTATCTGATGCCCTGAATGAATTCGGTGAGAACTTGACGACAGAGATGGTGGGGGTACTAGCCTACGGATGCTTGACGCCCCAGCATGCTGCTCAATTTCGGGCTTTTCACAAGAACATTCAAGGCAAATATCAGCTCAACCGTATTTTGGAGGGAGAGGCTTCTTTCCCGACGGCTCCAGAGGATCGGGACGTCCTGTATTTTCTGGCGGATTCTTTCCGTTCGCAGATCAAAAAAGAACTGCCAGCGGATAAAGCCTCTGTTGGGGAGCAGCATAAACGGTTTGCGCACCGAGCGAAAGCTCTCTTGAAGGAGCTCGCTTCCATCTCACTGGAAATGGCACAGATGATAGTGGCGCGGCACGAGGATGGCGACGGATTGCCAGACTGGTTCGTTGTGGAGGTCATTCGTGATTTACCGCGATTGGCCATGGACAGGAAGGGCAAATAGCCAATGGCCCGAGGAGTTAAAAACGACCCGTCGACGCAAAACTACGAGCAGGCCGTACATTTTTTGAGTCATCACCCGATGTTTGCTCCACTGTCCTCGCGAGCGCACTTTATTCGTTCCGAGCGAAGTATTTGTCCAGATAACGGTTGGGTAGTCGTGACCCGGGAAGGCAGCTTGTACGCGCATCCGAAGCGCAGAGGGGAAGTCGGGGAATGGATTTATGTTCTCGCACATGCGCTGCTGCATTTGGGCTTCGGACATTTTGTGGAAAAAGAGCAGCCGATTTTGTGGAACATCGCATGCGATTGTTATATTACGCGTTTTTTGAGAGACATGAAGCTGGGGAAGCCTCCTGCTGAAATGGCCTTTGAGCTGGATAAATCGGGAAAGAGCGAAGAAGAGCTGTATGACTGGTTCGTGGAGCATGGGGTGCCGGAGCATTTGAAGCTGTTTGGAACGGGCGGGGAAAAACAGGCAGATATGCTTTTCTCGGATAAATACGTCCGGTACACCTACAATCGAGATGTGAAGTGGGAGAGGCTCTTGGGGATCGGGCTGGCGCAAGCGGTGCAAAGTGCTGTCAGCGTAGCGGGCGGCTATTCCGATGCTCTCGGGAATGAAGAGAACCAGCTGTCTGAGGCACAAAAGGCCAAGCGCTGGTTCATCAATCATTATCCATTGCTGGCTTCCTTAGCGAGTCATTTCACGATTATCGAGGATTCACAGATCTGCCAACGGCTGCAAATCTCGGTGGCAGCCATTGATGTCACATCCAACGAAATCTTCATCAATCCTGCGGCGGGCTTGGATGAAGAGGAATGCAAATTCGTGATGGCACACGAGCTATTGCACGCAGGGCTTCGCCACCATGAGCGCTGCCAAGGACGCGACCCGTATTATTGGAATGTCAGCTGCGATTACGTGATTAATCAATGGCTGATGGAACTCGGTGTGGGACGTTTTCCGCAAATTGGCGGACTGTACGACCCAGACTTGAAGGGACTCTCGGCAGAGGCGATTTACGATCGAATCGTGACGGACATGCGCACGTATCGCAAACTTTACACCTTACGAGGAATCGGCATGGGCGATATTCTGGATGGCGACGATCCGCGTTTTTGGGAAAAGGGTCCGGGAACGACGCTGGATGACTTTTATCGCAATGCGATGTCGCAAGGCTTGATCTACCATCAGGAAAAAGGGAGAGGGCTTTTGCCTGCGGGCTTGGTAGAAGAGATTCGCGCCTTGGGGCAACCGCCTATTCCGTGGGATGTTCAGCTTGCCCGTTGGTTTGACGAGCATTTTCCTCCGTTGGAAAAGAGTCGCACGTATGCAAGGGCAAGCCGCAGACAGTCCTCTACACCTGACATTGCCCGTCCTGCCTGGAGCTTTCGGGAAACGGATCAGCTGGCACGCACGTTTGGTGTCGTGATTGATACATCCGGCTCGATGGATACCAAGCTGCTCGGCAAAGCATTGGGGGCGATCGCGAGCTACAGTGAAGCACGAGATGTTCCGTATGCACGCGTGGTCTTTTGCGATGCGCAGGCGCATGATGCGGGCTACCTTTCTCCCGAGGACATTGCAGGTCGCGTCAAAGTCAAAGGACGCGGGGGAACGATCCTGCAGCCGGGCATTGACATGCTGGAAAAAGCAACCGATTTTCCAAAGGACGGACCGATTTTGATCATTACCGATGGGGAATGTGATCGGATCAAAGTAACTCGTAGTCATGCCATCATGCTGCCGAAGGGGAGTAACCTGCCGTTCGTGGCGAGAGGACCGGTATTTCGAATGGAATAGCAGGGTTTAGGCTCCGTATCGATGATGCGGGGCCTTCTTTATGATCTTTTTACAATGAAAGGGTAGGAAAAGCGATAAAATAGCTTGTATGATGAAGCGGAAATCGGAGAGGTGTACAGCTAAGTGAAAAATAATCTCCTAGAAGAAACCGGGCATAAAAAAAGTAGATGGGAAGCTGTGCTTGAAGTTTTGCTCGTTTCGACCAAGCTGGGATTGACTTCATTCGGTGGTCCCATCGCGCATCTCGGTTATTTTCACAACGAATACATTGGACGTAGAAAATGGATGGATGAGCAAAGCTACGCGGATTTGGTTGCGCTTTGTCAGTTTCTCCCTGGTCCCGCAAGCAGCCAGGTAGGGATCGGAATCGGAATCATGCGAGCTGGATTGTGGGGAGGGGTTGCTGCATGGATCGGATTCACTCTGCCTTCGGTATTGGCGCTCCTGATCTTTGCGTTCACTTTACAAGGAGTGGACAGTGATAGTGCTTCTTGGATTCACGGTCTAAAATTAGTAGCTGTCGCGATTGTTGCTCATGCCGTATGGGGGATGGGACAAAAGCTTGCCCCGGATCGAACACGGGTGACGATTGCGATCATCGCTGCTACCATCACACTGCTGTGGCATTCTGCATGGAGTCAGGTCACAGTTATGATTCTAGCAGGAATAGCAGGGGTGCTTATCTTCCGGCAGCAAAAAGTTTCGGATCTTCCTGAATTTCGTGTGCCAATCAGTCGCGCACTAGCCATTACGTGCTGGATCGTTTTCTTCGGACTTTTGTTGGTGCTGCCTATCCTACGAGAGAGTACAGGCTTTTCCTTGCTCGCGTTGTTTGAGAGCTTTTTCCGTGCGGGCTCACTTGTTTTTGGTGGAGGTCACGTTGTATTGCCTTTGCTGGAGAGAGAGGTGATCTCGACAGGTTGGATGACGGAAGAAGCTTTTCTTACCGGCTACGGGGCTACACAAGCAGTACCGGGGCCATTGTTTACGTTTGCCGCTTATTTGGGAGCCATGATTGCAGGAGGAGTCGGTGCAGTAGTGGCTACGATTGCGATTTTTCTACCGGCCTTTTTACTCGTCATCGGCGCATTGCCGTTTTGGAATGCCTTGAGGAGAAATTCGAAAATCCAGGGAATGCTGGTAGGTGTGAATGCAGCAGTCGTCGGGATTTTACTGGCAGCCCTGTACGATCCGATTTGGACGAGTACCATTCTTGCTCCGCTGGATTTTGCGGTAGCGGCTATTTTGTTTATCATGCTGGAGCACTGGAAGCTGCCGCCATGGCTGGTTGTGGTTACCGGGGCTTTGTACGGTCTGTTGCTGTCTTAGACTGATGTCTTTTTAGATAGGTAGTCATTATCATCCTAAGTTTTAAAGGGTCTCAAATGAACTAATAAAGCTGGTGAGAAGAAAAAGCACAGAGCTCGTAGACCTTGACAACGCCTACCCAGTCGGAACTTTGGCTCGACGGTCCCCTTTTGGAAGTGGAGACTGCCAGTGAATCTCCCCCTGCTGGCGTGTCAGAGTCGAAGAGACCTGTGCTTTTTCTTCTCCTCCACTATGTTGACCCAAACCAAAATGCCCTTCATAGCTCTGTCTTATCGCATAAGAAAGTTTGCCAAGTATGTTTGTAACGCTTATAATACTGAATGAAAGTTCAGTATTGCTGGATGGGAAGTTGGTGAAGGAGCATTGAATAAAAAGAAGCAGCAAACGGAGCAGACAAAGAAGAAGATAGCGGATGCATCCAGAATTTTATTTATGCAAAAAGGCTACAAGGCCACATCAATAGAAGATATTGTGAAAGCTACTGGATACAGCGGTGGTAACATTTATTATCATTTCAAGAGCAAGGAAGGGCTGTTTTTACATCTGATTGAAGTTTGGAACAGCGAATGGGAAGAGAAATGGCTGGCCAAGGAACAGCTCTACACGACCTCGATCGATAAATTGTATGGAATAGCTGAACATTTTGCGACCGATTTTATGAACCATCCGCTGACCAAGGCTGCTGATGAATTTTTCGACATATCGGAGAAGCCTTCGGATGTGGAGGATCGTATCAACGAAATGATCCAAGGCTATATTGACTTTAATCAACAGTTGCTCCAAAAGGGGATCGATAACGGCGAATTTGAAATGACGAATGTAACCGGAGTCGCCATTATCCTGGACAGTCTGATGTTTGGTTTAAATCAACACTCGCGACGTATGGAACGAGAGGAAGCGCTGGCTACTTTTCGGTTAGCGATGGATGTGTTTTTATTTGGCATTGTCAAACCGTCCCGCTAGCTTTTTTTACTCGATTATCTAGAATAGATATTCAGTGTTTTGGTGATGGATTGGAGGAATAGTAAATGGCTTTATTATTAAAAAATCAGGGAGCCCTCCTGATTCTGATGTTCAATATTTTCCTTGTCTTTACGGGGATCGGGCTTGTTATACCGATTATGCCAAAGTACATGGAGAGTTTGGGAATTACCGGGGGAACTATTGGTCTGTTAGTTGCAGCCTTTTCACTGACGCAGCTACTTTTTTCCCCAATTGCCGGGCGATGGGCCGATTCATTCGGAAGAAAAAAGATCATTGTAATCGGCTTGGTCGTATTTGCTATCTCAGAAGGGCTGTTTGGAATAGCGAATTCTCCAGTCCTGCTGTTTGTTTCTAGGTTGTTAGGCGGCATCAGTGCCGCTCTGATTATGCCGGCCGTAATGGCTTACTCAGCAGATATTACATCGAATGAAGAACGAGCGGCCGGGATGGGGTATATTACGGCATCCATTACTACTGGTTTTATTATCGGTCCAGGCATTGGAGGATACATTGCTGAATTTGGTATCCGTGCACCTTTTTATACCGCAGGAATTGCTGGACTGATTGCTGCATGTATCACGTTGTTAATCCTCAAGGAGTCGAAACCTACGGAAGATTCATTATCTGACTCTCATTCTAGTGAAAAACAACGAAGCAGTCTTCTTTCCCAGTTAATGTACTCCTATCGAGAGCCTTATTTTTTCAGTTTGATCATTGTGTTTGTCATGTCTTTCGGACTGGCTAATTTTGAAACGGTCTTTTCCTTGTTTGTCGACCACAAGTTTGGATTTGAGCCGAAAGATATCGCCTTTATCATTACATTCGGGTCAATCGCAGGTGCAGTGGTCCAACTTACTGCCTTTAGCTGGATCATGAATCGCTTTGGCGAGAAAAGGGTCATTTCAGTCTGTCTGCTCTTTGCTGGTTTGTTTATTGTTCTGACGCTTTTTGTTCACGGATTTTGGATGATTTTTGCCGTTACCTTTATCGTATTTCTGGCAATCGATATTTTGCGACCGGCCATCAGTACCCAAATGTCGATGCTTGCAAAGGATCAACAAGGCTATGTTGCTGGTCTTAACTCGGCCTTTACCAGTCTTGGCAATATTGCAGGTCCTATCGTAGCTGGATTTTTATTCGATGTGGATATCAACTATCCGTATGCGCTAGCATGTATGATTTTGCTTATCTGTTTCGTCTTATCGCTACGAGTTAAAAACCGCAAGCTGAATGATGCCAATGCGGCTTCCAATCAAGTATCCATTCATGGATGATGATAGGAAAGACGGGAGCAGCATGGTCTGAAGCAATCGAAAAGCTACAAGCCTAAAAAAAGAAGACCAGTCCATTCAGGCTGGTCTTTTCTCGTATTCACGGAACATAGCCATATCCAGGATATTTGACAACGGGCCATTTATCCTTGCGCAAAGCATCTAATAGTTCAGGACCTACACACAAGTTGGAAGCGACGAGTTCATGTGGGGTGAGCGCCATCCATTGATTCAGCGACACATCGACAAAGCGGTCGCTCTTGAACATTTCCAAAAACCACACTGTTTCCGTCCCGGTATTTTGGATATAATGCCCAGTCGCAAAAGGAACGTAACCGACATCACCTGCTTGGTAGTCGAACGTTCGAGCGTTTCCGTTTCCGATAAAAACCGTCATCCGCGCTTGGCCTGAAATGTAATATTGCCACTCGTCGTTATTGGGATGCCAATGCAACTCTCTCATGGCCCCGGGACGTACCTCTACGAGTGCTGCCGCGATTGTCTTGGAGATTGGAAAGTTGCGGGAATCGACGATGCGTACACTACCACCAGGTGTAATGAGAGGGCGTTGGGCGAGTAAACGATGGGAAAAAGGGAGGGGGACGGTTCCGTATGGAGATTCTACTTGATCTGCTTCGATGGAACCCGGAACCTCGCTCTGATAAATGTACACTTGCTTGTCAGGAATGTCGGCAAAGGCTGATTCTGGTACACCGAAATTTGCGGATAGCACATCGGTTGGCGTATGAGCAAACCAATCGGAGATCGATAGCGTATTCAGATCGGAAAAATGCCCATCGTCGAAAACGAGCAAAAACTCACAGCCTTCCTCAAGCCCCTGAATCGAGTGGGGGATGCCGGGAGGGAAATACCACAGATCGCCTTTGCCGATATCTGCGATAAAATTCCGTCCACGTTGGTCAACAGATGTAATTCGTGCACGGCCGAGCAGCATGTAGGCCCACTCCGCCTGCTGATGCCAGTGCAGCTCGCGCACACCGCCTGGCGTCAGGCTCATGTTTACACCCGCAAGTGTAGTGGCGATTGGCAACTCGCGTATGGTGACTTCACGGGACCAGCCGCCATGATTTAATGTCATAGAGGCATCTGAGAAGGAAAATTTCAGATTGGGCAGCAAGCCCGCATCTGTGACGGGAGGAACTAGCATATTCGGATTTTGCCGATCACGCATGACATTCCGTGGACCGAGATCGACCCATCCAGTCCCGTCACTTCTCATCGGCTGGGGAATTTGATCCCCCTTGGCTGGCGGATTCATTCGGGCAACCTCCTTCATCCTTGGACAGGCATAGGTTTTGGCGTACTTCATCCACTAACCATGCCTATGCATCGGATTGCCCGTTATGCAAACAACGAAGCCGTTCTACCTTTTCTATGGGTGATTTTGTATAATTTTAGGAGTGATTGACAAATTGATAATTTTAGGATGTGTATAAAGATGAATAAGATTCCAAACGATCAATGGCTAGCACGATATGAACAAAAAAAACAGATGTTAGAGCCCCAAGTTGATTTACACACCTATTTCACATCAACGGAGATCAGTGGGAAACCAATTAACTTGCTTTCTTTGGGGGAAATCACGATTCCTACTGGAGACATCATCGTTCGTGATCCGCTTGTGTATCTGGAGAGAAATAGTGCCCCGTATTTTCGAAAAGTCCCTACAGGAACCTTTCCATTAACTGTTTGTGTGGTAACTGTTGAAGAAGATCACTACAGGTATGCAGCTGCTAAGGTGGAGTTCACAGATAAAGCTCCCCAAAAATTTACGGAAGCCCTCATTGGAGACGAGGATTTCGAAAATCTAGCAGAAGGCGAATATTTTGGGTTTAATGTGGACGCAGGCCTTGCTACTGTGGTAGATGTCAAAACAAGAGATGCTTATCTGGATTTTTATGATAGCTGGAAAAAAGACAATCCAGACGGCAATATTTATGACGATTATTTCGCTGGTGTTTTTGCACAAAGTTACAAAGACCATCCAAAATACCAAAGAAGCGCTGGAGATTATATAAACTGGACGATACCAGGCACCGATTTATCCGTTCCGATGATTCAGACGGGATTTGGAGACGGAGCCTATCCTGTCTATTTTGGGTTGGATGAAAACGATCAAGTATGTCAGCTGGTGATTCAATTTATTTACATCGAACTCGCATTTGGTGAGGATGACAGCGAAGACGAAAGCTAGTAGGAAGCCTCTCACCAATCATTTTTGGAAACGGTGTCTCGCTTATCTTTCTTTGGAAAGAGAAAATAGCTGGCTGTAATCAATAGATCAATCCCCAGAACAACAGTCCAAAGCTGGAGAATATGCCATAAAGAAGCAGTTCGTTCCGCATCATCGATAAAGTAGATGGTCCCCGCTAAGAGAGCCGCCCCAATTACATAGGAGAAGAGATGTCTAAACCAGCTTTTGGCGTAATTCTTGGCATACTCCATGCCGTATAACTTGGGCTTCGCCGTACCTTGCTTGGTGACGTACTGCTGAAATTTTTCATCCGCCCATTGAATCATGCTTTTCCCAAACGCAAGCGATACCCCGATATAAACGGCAGCCAGCGCATGAGGAATCGTAGCGGTAGCCCCACGATACAAATCCACGCTCGTAACGACGAGTAAAACTACATCAACAACAGGCGTCAGGGCGAGAAGAAAGAGCCCGGCCTTTTTTTGTTTGAGCACGTACCTTGTGAAAAGGCCAAGTACAATGACCACCCAAAATGCAATTTCGCATGCGACAATCATCCATGCAACAAAATTCACTAGAATAGGTCCCCTTTTCGGAAATTTTTATAATACAACTGTGCTAATAAAAGGAATTTTATCATCAAACTTTAAATAATACAATCGTATTATCAAAGTTGCTTGTCCCTTGCAAATCTTGTTAAAATACAACTATGCCAAAAATAATCGATCATGAGAAAAGAAGAGAACAAATAGCAGAAGCAACGTGGCGTGTCATTGTTGAGCAAGGAATGGAGGGAGCGACGGTAAGGGGCATAGCAAAAGAAGCAGGACTTTCATTAGGTGCTCTGCGACATTACTTTGCAACACAAGATGAACTGTTGATGTATGCCATGCAGCTCGTAAAAGAGAGGGCGACAGCTCGAATTGCTGAAATCTCCGCCAATGAAAAATGGGCGCCAAAAGAGAGAATCACCAAAATTTTTCTGGAGCTACTCCCTACGAATCAAGAAAAGATGGTCGAAATGGAAGTGTGGTTTGCTTTTACCGTGTACTTCCGACACAAGAAAGAAGGCTTTGATGCACAGCACGACGGGATCTATGCCGCCGTCCGCAAGCTGTTGGACTCTGCTGATCAACTAAATCTATTACGCAAAGAGCTGGACAAAGAGATGGAAGCAGAAAAGCTCTATGCCGTCATCGATGGTCTGGCGCTGCATGCCTATCTTGAACCGCAGCGTGTCAATGGGGAATGGATTACGAAAGTGCTAGAGCATCATCTTGCATCCTTGTTTCATTAACTGACTTTTACACTTCTTTTACGAAAAAGATGGTCCATTCTTCATACAAGATAAGAAACACATACAAATACGCCCATAAACAAAAGCAATCGGATCAAGGAAAGGTTGATCTGATTGCTTTTTTTCGTCGTGTGTGTTGGTTTACAAAGAACACAATGGGCTTTGATACGCAGTTAACAATGCTGGATTACGATGAATGTACAAATATTTTTGAACAAAAATTTGATTGTTGGTGTGTATAAGAAAAAATAACAATTGTCCAATAAAGATTGAATGATGAAGGGGTTTTCAACATGTCGAGTATTATGCTGAAGTCATTGTCCAAGCAATATACCAACGATAAAAACACCCTGGACGATATCAGTCTGGAAATCAAAGACAAAGAGTTCCTGGTGTTATTGGGACCGTCCGGATGTGGAAAATCTACGCTACTCAGAATGATTGCCGGGATTGAAGAGATCACCCAAGGCGATGTGTACATTGGCGATGTTTGTGTCAATGAAGTGGAGCCAAAGGATCGGGGAGTTGCGATGGTGTTTCAAAACTATGCCCTTTATCCTCATATGACCGTATACGAAAACATGGCATACGGACTGAAAATAAAAAAGATCAAAAAAGCAGAGCGAGAGAAGCGCATCAAGGCAGCAGCGGATATTTTGCAAATTGATCATTTGTTAAAACGGTTCCCGAGCCAATTGTCTGGTGGGCAAAAACAGAGGGTCGCCATCGGGCGGGCCATCGTGAAGGAGCCAAAAGTCTTTTTGATGGACGAGCCGTTGTCCAATCTGGATGCCAAGCTGCGAAATGAAATGAGAATGGAGATCAAAAAACTACATGAGCGCTTGGATTCGACGTTCATTTACGTGACACATGATCAGGTGGAGGCGGTTACCTTAGGGGATCGAATCGCGATTATGGCGGAAGGCAAGTTCCGACAAATCGGAACGCCGATGGAAATCATCGATTGCCCAGTGGATATGTTCGTTGCCAATTTCATCAGCTCACCCCCCATCAATTATATGGAATCGAGTTTGATTCAGCGAGATGGCCGGGTCTATGTGGAGGTAGACGGGGTGCTGCTGGAAACCAATCTTCCGCTCGACGTGATGGAACAAGCTCCTGAGATTGTCGCGGGAGTCAGACCAGAGCATTGCTTTCTCACGGAAAACAGTGACGATGCACTCGCCATGGAGGTACTGCTCACGGAAATTATCGGAACGGATGTGTTGGTCCATCTGACGTATAAAGGGAGCAATTTCATCGTGAAAAAAAGCTTTACTCAGACGTATGCAAAAGGTCAAAAGGTAAACGTAGGGATTAGCGCTAACCGTGTCCATGTATTTGACAAGCGTACGCAAAAGAATCTGAGGTGCCGCCCATGAATGTACTCATCTCGTTAGACGGCATCAGCTATCAAAGCTTTGAACCTTACGCGCAGCAGTGGATAGAAAATGGTTACTCCTTCTGCCAAAAACTGATCACGACCTTTCCTTCGGTCACATTTAGCGCGCATGCGGCAGCGATGACTGGGAGCCACCCGGGTAAGCATGGTGTCTTTGATAATATCGTAGCTCGCCCGGAAACGATGGAAAGAGTGGCGTTGTATGGCGACCACGAGATTCTTTGCAATGAAGCACTTCATAAGCAGACGATTTTTCATTCGTTGGCGAGACAGGCAGGGACGAGCTGCTGCATTCATTGGCCCATGACGTCCGGAAATCCGTATATTCACCATTTGATTACGGAATCGGGCAGCAAAAAAAAGCTGAAGTCAAAGGTTTCCGTAGAGGAAATCGATCATGTCGCACTGCGTGAAACGATGCGGGCGATCAAAACGGAAGCCTATGATTTTATCTCGGCAAGGTTTGTCGGTTATGATGCGCTGTCGCACCAGTATGGGAAAGACTCGCCTGAGGCAATGCGGTGCCTAAAGGAGCTGCTTACGTATCTCGATCAAATCGAGCAAACGTTGAAAAAGACACAAAAACCATTCAACCTGATCATTTTCTCGGATCATGGTCAAAGTGATATTCACTCGTTTTTTTACCCGAATGAGATTTTGGCCAAAAGCCAGTGGAAGCACCATTTTCGAAACAAACAAATCAAATTCGTCGGGGACGGCAGCGGGGCGTTGTTGTTTTATAGCTCGTTAGATTATCAGCAAAACAAAGAAATCATGGCGTTTTTTGAACAGATGCCAGAAGTGCATCACTTTTATGAGCTGACAGGGGACACTCCCTCAGCATGCAGTCCATTCGGCATCCTCGATTTGAAGCATACGGTATGCGGCGAAGATATCGCGTTTCCCGAACAGCCGAAATACCAGGAGATGAAAAGCCTGCACGGGTATCATCCCGCCAATGTCGATGAAATGAATGGTTTTCTCTTGTGCTTAGGGGATGCGTTTACGAAAAGCAAAGTGATTGAAGAAACAAACATCGAAAACATTGCACCCACACTGGCGCAGTTGTTCCGAATTGCTCATCCATGTGACGGGCAACCGATCAAAGACATCTTCAAGGAGTACGAGTAAATGGGCAGACCAATCAGCAAAACGATCAAGGATAACGCATGGTCGCTTGGGTTACTTTTGCCGACACTGATTCCGTTAGTTATTTTTTGGATCTACCCCATGATCAAAACGTTCCAAATCAGTTTTACCGACTGGAACTATATTTCACCTGACTACGACTACGTAGGGCTGGAAAACTACCAAAACTTGATGAGCGATGCTTTCTTCGGGAAGGTGCTGCTGAACACCTTGGTGTTTACCTTTTTTACAGTCGTTCCGCCGATTCTTTTCGGGCTGTTCGTGGCAATCCGGTTAAACAAAATACAGAAGCTTCGCCATATCTTTGTGGCGAGTGCCTTTTCATCGTGGATCACGCCGACTGTGGTCGTGTCCATGGTATGGGTCAGCATATTCGATACCGATTCGGGGATTGTCAATTATGTCCTGAAAGGTTTCGGTATGGAGCCAGTAAAGTGGCTGGGTGGACAAACGACAGCGATGATTGTCGTCATTATCGTCACCATCTGGCAGTACATGGGGCTGGGGATCTTGCTACTTTCCTCTGCTCTCGCGAAATTGGACCCGGAAGTAGAGAAAGCGAATGATTTGGATGGAGGGAGAGGATTACGAAAATTATTCAGAATCACCTTGCCTGCGATCTCACCAATTCTTGTTTTTCTGTTCGTCTTTTTTACGCTGAATTCTCTCAAAGCCTATGATCAGATTTATATTTTGACGCAGGGTGGACCTTCAGGAGCGACTTCGACCATCTTGTACTACTTCTACGTACTCGCTTTTGAATATTTTGAAACCGGACCAGCTTCAGCGTTGGCGTTGATTTTCTTGGTCATGTGTCTCTTGATTAGCGCATTGAATTTCTTCTTGTCCAAACTACTGTTTACCAAATGAGGTGGGAGCTGTGTCCTTGGCAAAATTAAAAACAGGCATAAATTATGCAATGTTAATTTTGTTAAGCGTACTGATGGTGTTTCCGTTTCTCTGGATGTTCTTGATTTCGATCAAGCCTAAAAGCGAGGTGTACAGCGGGAGCCTGCTGCCTTCCACCTTTCATTTTGAGAATTACATCCGCGTATTCACGGAAACGAAGATGCTGCTTTATTTGTGGAACAGCATTTCTGTCAGCCTGATCATCATCGTTTTTCAAATTTTCACCGCGATTTTTGCGGCTTATGTTTTCGCGACGGCGCAGAAAAGATGGGTTCGTTACTGCTTCGTGCTTATTTTAGCGACGTACATGCTTCCATCTGCGGTAACGTACATTCCATCCTTTATTTTGCTGTCCAAAGCGAATTTGCTGGATACGCACATTGGTTATGTTCTCAGCGAGCTCATTAGTATCTTCGCTATTTTTTTTCTGAGGCAATCGTTCGCCCAGGTGCCAAAGGATGTGGTGCATGCAGCCAAGCTGGATGGGGCGGGGCATCTACGACTCATTTTCACGGTGTATATCCCGTATTGCAAAAACGCGATTGCTTCGCTTGTGTTGATCACATTTATTTACAGCTACAACAACTATATGTGGCCCTCGCTCTTGATCAAGTCGGAGGAAAACATGTTCGTTACGATTGGATTGCGGCGGTTGTTTATGAGTCAGGCGGGCTACGGGATGGACTTCCCACTGGCGATGGCAGCGTGTGCGATTTCACTAGCACCTATGCTGATCCTGCTCGCAATCGCAAGCAAAAGAATCATTCATTCCATGGCTAATCTGTATGTCAACAAATAGACCAAAACCGCTATTTATTGGGAGGAGTCATTGTGAAAAATCAGAAGCGAAACACCAAGAGCGTCATTCTTTCCATCCTGAGTTCTGCGCTTATTTTTACCGGAGCCGTCGGTTGTTCGAACAATGCCGCGTCTGACAGCAACGCAAATACATCGTCTGGCCCTAACGAGAAAATCAAGCTGGAGTTCTACTACGGTCTCGGCGGCAAGCTCGGGGAGACGATGCAAAAAATCGTACAGGACTTTAACAGCAGCAATGAAAAATATGAGGTGGTTCCGATTGTCCAAGGTGACTACAGCGAGACGTTGCAGGCACTCCAGGCCTCGCTGGCAGCAGGTAAGCCCCCAGCATTGGCGATCAATGCGTATCCGGAATTTATGAAGCTGGCGAAAAGCGATGCATTGCTGCCATTAGATGAAAGGATCAATCAGCCGGAGTATAAAAAGGACGATGTTCTGCTGCTAGAACAAGGGAAGTACAACGATGCGATGCTGGGTGTTCCTGCTTATGTCAGTACGCAAATGATGTACTACCGCAAAGACATTTTTGACAAATACAAGATTGACTACAATGCACTCACGAGCTTCGAGCAATTGGCGGACGCAGCCAAGCTCATCAAAGAAAAAGAAGGAATCAACGGCTGGTCCATCATGTGGTACACGGAGCATATGATCGACTACGCTCGTTCAGCTGGCGGCGATATCGTGAGCGAAGACGGCAAGACTGTCACGATCGACTCGGAGGAATGGGTGTATGCGTGGGACAGCATTCGCAAATACATTCATGAGGACAAAATCATGGATACCGTCTATGGCGGCAATGGCTGGGAATGGTGGTACAAAACCATCGACAACGTGATGAACGGAAAATCTGCAGGCTACACAGGCTCTTCCGGTGACGGAGGCGATTTGGATTTCACCAAGGTAGCAACCGGCATGCAAAAAGGCTTCCATGGACAACCACCTAGACCAGTCGCCATTTCCGTCATGTTCAACCTGTTCAAAGCATCCTCAAAAGAACAGCAAGAGGGCGCATGGGAATTCGTGAAGTACTTCTCGGAAGCAGAAAAAACAGCGTACTGGGCCGTAAACACAGGCTATATTCCTATTCGCGACAGCGCCGTGAATACAGAGATTTACAAGAACAAATTGAAAGAAAATCCGTACTTCTCGGTACCTTTGGAACAGGCGAAAACGAAAGGAATAGCTCCTTTTGTAGACCCGACAGGCGGCAAAATTTATGCGGAAATTGAGTTGGCGAAGGACAAAGTGCTGATCGAAAACGTTCCTGCCGCAGAAGCGCTCAAAGTAGCGAAAGAAAAAGCACAGAAAGAACTCGACAAGGCACTGAATCAATAAAACATAGCGAACAGGAGAGATGGAAAAATGAAAAACGACATCGCATTGGCTGTATTTGATCTGGCAGGAACGTTGGTAGAGGATGATAACGCCGTGAGAGATTGTCTGCATAAAGCGGCTGTGGAATACGGATTAAACGTGACACCCGATGAAATCAGCACGCATATGGGAACGAACAAGATTCATCTCTATCAGTATTTGATTGCGAGAACAAAAGGAAATAGGATCGACTTCAAAAACTTTGAAATCGATATCGACAATTCGTCGTTCGAGGACGCTGTCAAACTGTACGAACGCTATACCGAATACATGATTGCGTTTTATCAGGAAAATTGCCGCGAAATCGAAGGTGCAACCGAAACGCTGAAGTGGTGCCAAGAAAATGGCATTAAAGTAGCGACTGGGACAGGCTTCCATAAAGACATCAACAGCGTCATTATGGATTCGCTCGGTTGGGTGAAGGACGGCTTGATCGATTATGCAGTAGACCTGGATATGGTACCAGAAGGCAAGGGACGCCCAGCTCCGTTCATGATTTTCAAAGCCATGGAATATTTGAACGTACAAAACGTCAGACAAGTCATCAAGCTCGGCGATACGCCAGCGGATATGCTTGAAGGCTACAACGCAGGTTGCAAAGCGGTCATCGGCGTGATGCAAGGCTCGACCCCCATCGAGGTATGGGGCAAGTACTATCATACGCATGTGCTCGACACGGTAAAAGAACTGCCAGAGCTGATTTTGTCCGGTAAAATCGTATGATCTACCCTGTGGAGAAGATGGCGAGTATCGGAATTGTTTTGCCGAAGCTGTTTCCTTTTTCACAAAGCAGGCCTGAACAGATGCTTCCGAGTCTTCTAACGATCCTGGAAGATCCATTCTTTACAGCGGTAGAAGTGTCCTATATCGCGGACAAAGAGACGAGGGAACAAGCGGCAAAGTATATGACGTACAGCGGAGTCGAGGTTATTTTCAACGGTGGAGATGCAGCCAGAGAATTGCAGATTGATCTCAGCTCCTTGGACCCGGTCGTTCGCAACAAGTCTATTCAATCAGGCAAGATGCTGATCGATCACTGCTATGAAATGAACGCAAAAATCATGCATATCGTAACGGGTAAATTTCAAGGCGAGGAAAACAAGTCGAAAAACATCCAGGAGTTTATTGCTTCGGCGATGGAGCTGTGCAAGTACGCAAAAGAAAAAGCCGATACGTACGAGCTGTGCATTTCTTTGGAGATCGGGGATCGGTATGTCGACCGCAACTATTTGCTCGGACCTACTCATGAGGCGGTGCATGTAGCAAACGTGATCCGCAGTGAGTACGACAATTTTGGTCTCTTGCTGGATCAAAGCCATTTGCCGATTATGGGCGAGGACCCGCACAAATCCTTGTGGTTGGCTAAAGATTATTTAACGCACATTCATCTCGGAAACTGTTACTTGAAAGACAGGCAAGCCAGCTATTTCGGGGATAAGCACCTCCCGTTTCACGTCAAGGATTCAGAGGTTGGTGTGAATGAGCTGACGGCTTTCATCACGACGCTCCATGACATTGATTTTTTCAAGAGCCCAAAACCGACTAGGAAGCCAGTCATGACCTTTGAGGTGGGGCGCTTTGAGGATGAATCGCCTATGCTGGTAATCGCCAATGTAAAACGTGCTTTTTACGAAGCATGGGCCAATGCATAAACGAAAAGACTGGGGCTGTGGCAGAAGTGAATGTATTGATTACGGGATACTTTACCGACTATTCCAAGCAACGTGTGACACAAGCATTTCCGCAGGATTGGCGCATCCAAATTGTGGAGCCTGAGCAGATCGAGTTATTTATCAGCGAAGCAAATGTGTTGATTCCCGAGCATATCCAAGTAAATGAAGAGTTGCTGAACAAAGCGCACAACTTGAAGTTTGTCCAGACGGGTGCGGGCTTTGACAACGTGGATATTGAGGCGTGCACGAAGAAAAACATTTGGGTGAGCAACGCGGCTGGCGTGAATGCAAACGCAGTAGCCGAGCATATTATGGCGCTCATTCTTGGGTATTACAAAAACATCTCTTATCTCGATCAAGCGATGAAAAATCGGGAGGATGAGACCAAGCTCGTCTACGTCGGTGGCGAGCTCGCAGGAAAAACTATCGGAACCATCGGCTTTGGTGCCATCGGCTCTCGTGTAGCTGAGCTGGCAAAAGCCTTCCGAATGAAGGTGCTGGCGTACGACACCAACCCGAACAGGCAGAGCGATGATGCCGAAATGGTTGATCTGGACACGTTGATTGCCCAATCTGACGTCATCACCCTGAACATTTTTCTGAATGAATCCACGAGACATTTAGTGGACAAGCAGTTTTTAGCCAAAATGAAAAGTGATGCACTGCTCGTCAATACAGCGAGAGGGCCGATCATTTGTGAAGAGGACTTGATCGAAGCATTGAAAAACAATGTGATAGGCGGAGCGTGCCTCGATGTGTTCATACGGGAGCCTCTCAGCGTGGACAGTGAGCTGCGTGCTTTGAAAAATGTTGTGTTGACCCCACATACAGCAGGCATGCCTGACGGAACCAAGTTTCACGAGAAAAGGTACCAATTTTTTGTGGAAAACATAGAGCGAATCCAACGCAATGAAACACCGCAAAATCATTTAAATCAACTTTCCTAAACAAAAAAGGCCGGGATCAGTCATCAGAGACTGGTCCCGGTTCGTTTTAATGCTCCCGTATCTTCGAGAGGTTTCCTCCGAATAGCTCCAGCTCTACGTCCAGACGGGAAATCGTATCGGGACGAAGAGGCAGCTCCCCATTTTTCGTAAGCTTGTGCCATGCCTTGGGATTCTCTCGATATAAAGCATCTGACAATTGAAGAACATCGATTTGTGATTTTTGTCCCAAAAGGTACGTGTGCATGATCTCCTCAGAAATGCTCTTCTCCGCATATTCGCGTAGTTTCTTTTCAGGAATGGCTTTTACCAATTGGGGCATGTTTGCCTTCGTTTTCACCTTGAGCTGAAACGTTACTTTGTCATTTTCCACTTTGGGGGTGATGGACGGTTTGATCTTTTCCATGACAAGCGTTGCGATGGGGTGGCCATCATGATATACCGTAATCCCTGGTCGTTTCGTATCTTTATCCAACCAGCGCAGACCCATGATGTCAGTACGTGGCATGCATTGTTTCAATTTCTTGTTATGCAAAAAGCAGACGCCACTCATGATCAGTTTGGGGTGCTTTTTTTTATCTTCGGTCCACTGAACTTTGTTGATCCCTATTTCGGGCAACTGCATGGTCTGCCCACTTTCTTTCCACTTCCAGATAAACTTGTATAGATACATAGGAGCAACGACCGAGCTTTGTCTGTATACATCCTCCGGGTCGTTCAATTGGGAATACAGGACAGAGATATTCAAAATAGGCTTGGCGTTAAAAATATCTTCGATGGGTTCTTTTGTAGCAAATGTCCAGATTGTATAGCGGAATTCGTAGTAACGGTCGACGACATCCAATAATTGATTGACGACATCCTGCTTCAGGGCAGCTTCGGAAAAGACAATAGCTTTGATATGGCTCCAGGAAAGTCGCTGTTGTGAGGTCGGGTACAGATTGAATATCGCTTCATCCAGCGTTTTCCCTTCTCCCTTACCGATGGAAATGGATTGAGGAAGGCGTTGTCCACCTGCTTCTTGCTTGGCAATATTACCGAAGCTAATGATTTGCGTATAAAACACAAATTTCCCCTTCACATAGTCAACTCCAATAGAATTGACGTAAATCAAATGCTCAATTTCCCTGGCACCCCAACAACCGCTTAACATGGCACAGATCAAAATCGTCGTGAAAAAGCAGCGAAGTTTTTGCATTGCTATTGTTGATTCTCCTCGCTTGATCTGTTTTTCTGTAGCATGTGAGGGACCTTGTACCATTTTCCCCATGGGATCCGAAAGATTACCTTCCACAAATCCTGAAAAATAGGGGGAGAGAGCGGCTCCAAATAATAAACCCCAAATGATCGCAGATTGGTTAGGTACAGCACGATCATCCCAACTGAGATGAAAAAGCCAAACAGCCCGGCCATACCAGAAATGACCAAGATGATGAGTCTGAGCAAGCTAACCGTACCGACGAGGTCTTGATTGACCAGCGAAAAGGTGGAGAGAACGGACATCGCCACAATTACGAGAATCCCGGGAGCTGTTAACCCTGCACTGATGGCGGCTTGACCGATGATCAGACCGCCAACCACCGATAAAGTTTGACCAAAAGACATGGGAAGACGCATGCCGGCTTCACGAAATAATTCAAACAACAGCAGCATCACGATTGCTTCTAGTGGGGCAGGGATAGGGACGCCCTGTCTGGATAGGACAAGTGTTGCCACCAGTGTGTAGGGAAGCTGATCCTGATGATAGGTGATCAAGGCAATCCAGAAGCCAGGTAGAAACAAGGCCATTAAAAATCCGAACAATCTCATTAGACGAGTAAAGGCGCTATACCAAAAATACGAGTAGATATCTTCCGGTGTATTAAATAAAAAAGTCAAGGTCACAGGAGCGATCGTGGCGATCGGGGAGCCTTCCACAAAAATAAGAAATTTCCCATGCAACAGCGCGTTAACTGCAAAATCAGGCCTGCCTGTATACTCAAACAGAGGAAACAACGGTATGCGGGCGCCTGTTAGCATATCTTCGAGCTGCGTATTGCTGATAATCGCTGTTACTTGCAGTTGTTCAAGCTTGGTTCTGATTTCATCCAATGTTTCCGGGTTTATCTTATTTTTGAGGAACAGCAAATTGACTCTTGTTTGTGTCTCTTCACCTAGTCTGTACTCTTCTACCGCTAACCTATTGGTTTTTAATCTTTTCCGGATCAAGCCGATACTGATGTGCGGCTCCTCGGTAAAGCCATCTCGCGGTCCTTTCACAGAGACCTCTGTAGTCGGTTCTTCCGGAGTGCGTTGCGGCGGGTTGGAGAGCTCCATCCAATAGAGCTTGTTAAACGAAGGAAAGAAGAGGAGGAGTTCCCCTCCGAATACTTTTTTGACAAGGAGGTCCGGATTGCGATCGTCGAGAATCACTTTCAAAAATAACTCACTGTATTGCTCAAGGCCTGAAGCACTCAGCGGGGAAGTCGTTTGATACATGTGGGATAGCTTCGGAATCACATATTGGTTGATCTGTTTGATATCGCATAGACCCTCCGAATAAATGATGGTAACGTCAGACGAATTCTGCTGATCTTCTGTGGAGGGGAAACGAACCGAATCTATGATGACATCTGCACAAGAGGCAAACAATTGCCGAAAATATTGTTCGGTTAAAGGCTGATCGTTTGGGATGGACGGTGGATGTTCGTTAGGGACGAAGACATCATTCCCTCGGACTCTCCTCATAGATCATACCCCTCCTTCGGCTGGACCAATGTACGAGCACGATGATAATGAACGAGTAGAACAACATCGTATAAAACATAATTGGAACGATATAGGCGGTTAGCATGTCCAGAAACGCGTTATCGCTGAAGGGGAGAACGGCAATGGCAATCAATAGGGAATAAAGCAGGACGAGGACAACCAGTTTTTTCGCTTTGTTTTCCATTCGAAAGATATCTACGATGAGAAAGATCGTCAAAGACATCCGAATAAAAGCACCTGAAAACCACTGGTAAATACTTAAGAAATCCATATGCTCAATGTAGCGGCCAATATTAACCAAGCGCCATTCTTCGTAAGCAGGATATCTCAGCTTCTCCGACTCGCCAGTGCCGAATTCGGCAATTGCCCCCGTAACAGGTCCAAAGGTCAGTCCTATTAACACGATGGCAAGAATCAAGAGGGGCAGCAGCGAATACTTGGAGCGAATATGCTGTTGCATAAACAGAAGGATGATCAGTTCAATATAACCAGCTCCGACAAAGACCATGCCTTTCCACACTGGAAGCATCCCAAACTCCAGGAATGGTTTCAACAACATATAGCTTTTATGCGCGTAGTTGGAAGACATGACGAAGAAACCGAGAAAGATGACAAGCGGCAGGAAAAGGACCGCTGTGTTTGCGATAGAGCGTATGCCCAAGTATGCATTGCACAAGCAAATGCCAGCTAGCAAAAGGGCAATGAAAAAAGTGGGCATCTTTGGGGAAAAAGCGACGTGTATCCAGGTAACGGTATCTCTCATCGTAATTGCACACATCATGAATAAATAGACACAGGCAATGCCTGCCAATATATAGGAAACTACAGGATGGTATGCTTTTTTCAGCAAAAGAAAAAGATGCTGCTGCCGAGTTTTGGCAATTGCCGAATACAGAAGGCAGGTCCACACAAGAAAGACGACACCTGCCAAAATAACCGATATCCATGAATCCCGTTTTGCGGCATCTAATAAAATGGGGATGACAATCACATGGTTCATTAGGCCAATGGTGAGCATCAACATACAGACAACTTGAAAAAAAGTCAAAGAACCTTGTTTCATGCACATACCTCTACATACTTGAGTTGATTATAGTATCTGTTCAAAGTGGATCTTTATTCCATGTTTACATGCCGAACGTCCATTCGTAAAATGAAAGCAAGAAGGTGACGAAAATGAATGTGAAAAAAGATATCGCAGCCATATTGGATCACATAAAAACAGAGGAACGATTTCGCGATAACATTGCGCATTGGAGGGTCATTCCTGCTCGGGAAGCAAAGTCTGTTCCATTTCCAGATGAACTGGACGGACGAATTCGAGATGCCCTGACGAATAGAGGCATTCCCTCCTTATATACGCATCAAGAAACGTCTTTTCGCCATGTGCGCGAAGGTAAACACATCGTCGCGGTTACGCCCACAGCTTCTGGCAAAAGCATGTGCTATCATTTGCCGATCCTCCAGACGTTATCGAAAGACACACAGGCTCGGGCTCTTTACTTGTTCCCAACCAAGGCTTTGGCGCAGGATCAAAAGTCGGAGTTGCACGAACTGATTACGGAAATGGGCCTTTCGATCAAATCCGAAACATATGATGGTGATACACCTGCAAATATCCGGCAGATGGTACGGAAGGCAGGAAATATCGTTATCACCAACCCAGACATGCTGCATTCGGCTATTTTGCCCCATCACACCAAGTGGGTGTCCTTTTTCGAGCATCTCAAATACATCGTGATTGACGAGCTGCATACATATCGCGGCGTTTTTGGCAGCCATGTCGCCAATGTCATTCGGCGGTTGAAGCGCATTTGTGCCTTTTATGGGAGTCACCCGCAATTTATTTGTACGTCGGCTACCATCGCCAACCCGAAGCAATTGGCAGAAGCTCTGACAGAAGAAGAGGTAGTGCTGGTCAACAACAATGGTGCTCCGTCTGGCATCAAGCATTTCCTTTTCTACAATCCGCCTGTGGTCAATAAGCAGCTCAATATTAGACGTAGTGCCACATTGGAGGCACGAGACATTACCGAGCAATTTTTGATCAATGGCATACAGACGATTTTGTTTGCGAGAAGCCGTGTACGTGTAGAGATTTTGCTGACGTATTTGCAGGAGTTGATTCGTCGCAAGCTAGGGCCAAAAACGATCCAAGGGTATCGTGGCGGCTATTTGCCGAGCCAGCGCAGAGAGATCGAACGCGGCTTGCGCAATGGTGACATTATGGGCGTGGTCAGCACCAATGCGCTGGAGCTTGGGGTAGATATCGGGCAGCTTCAGGCGTGTGTCATTACTGGCTATCCGGGCTCGGTCGCAAGCACATGGCAGCAGGCAGGACGGGCAGGAAGACGGCAGGGGGAATCCGTCGTCGTGATGGTCGGCAGCTCCACACCGTTGGATCAGTATGTGATCGCCAATCCAGAGTATTTTTTCGACCGCAGTCCTGAGACAGCGCGGATCAATCCCGATAACCTGATCATTTTGGTGGATCATCTCAAATGTGCGGCATACGAGCTGCCGTTTCGTGAGGGTGATACATTCGGTCGCGCGGAAATCGTGGAAGTTCTGGAGTTCTTGACCGAGGAGCAGGTGCTTCATTACTCGCGGGGCAAGTGGTTCTGGATGAACGATTCATTCCCGGCCCACAACATCAGTTTGCGGTCAGCCTCGCAGGAAAATGTCGTGATCATCGACATCAGTGAACGGGGAAATGAGCGTGTCATCGGGGAAATGGACCGCTTCAGCTCCATGACGCTCTTGCATGACGAGGCTATCTACCTGCATCAAGGGACGCAATTCCAGGTGGAAAAGCTGGACTATGAGGAAAAGAAGGCGTATGTCCGGGAAGTGCAGGTCGATTATTACACAGATGCAAACTTGGCAGTCTCGCTGAAGGTATTGGAGCAGGATCAGTCCCGTCGTCATGCGCAGAGCACGTTGGCTTATGGCGAAGTAGCTGTGAATGCGATGGCGACGATCTTTAAGAAAATCAAGTTCGAAACGCATGAAAATATCGGTTCGGGACCGATTCATTTACCAGAAGAGGAACTGCATACAAATGCGGCGTGGATCGGTTTTTCCGAAGCGCTACTCGGCGAGATTGGGACAGAGGATGTGGAACGCGGCTTGGTTGGTTTGGCGCATGTGTTGCAGCACGTAGCTCCGCTGTTTGTCATGTGCGACCCGATGGACCTGCACGTGATACCGCAACGTAAGGCCGTTCATTCGCAGGAGCCGACGATTTTTCTGTATGACCGTTATCCGGGAGGCATCGGCTTGAGTGAGCAAGTATATAAGGAAATGGAGACGATTTTGACCCAGGCAGAGCGGATGATTGTCTCTTGCCCGTGTGAGTCAGGCTGTCCGTCTTGTGTGGGAGCGACAGATGACGGCAGCAAGGGGCTAGCCATGACCTTGCTGCGTATCGCGCAAGGGGGAAGTACTTATGTCTCTTAAATCCAAGCTGCAACGGATGAAGGGACATCTCTCGCTGGAAACAGACAAATCGGTAGCGCCAGCAGTCGAATCGGAAACGGCCATTCGCCAGAAAGAGCCGGGGGAAGAGCCGAGGGCGGCTGTACCAACGGATAGCAGCGCCGAGTTACAGATACCTTTTGCTGACAAGTGGAAGGAAATGCAGGCATCGCCCTACATCTGGGATGACGAGTACGTCATGATTCGAGAGGTTCGCTATCCGATCGATCAGCAGCATGGCGCTTACGCCTTTTCCGAGTTGCGTGAGGCGATCCGTATGTGGGAAGCGGCTGGTCGAGAGCATCCTCTATCCGCTGCGGGCAGGAGGCCAGAAGACTTGCTGTTCTTCGATACGGAGACGACAGGGCTGTCAGGCGGGGCAGGCAATGCGATTTTTCTTTTGGGATACAGTCGCATAGAGGGAGAGCATGTCGTGGTGCGCCAGCATTTCCTCCCGGGCCCGCATGCAGAGGTGACCTTGTACCAATCGTTTTTGGAGCAAGCACAGAAGTCCTCACATCTGGTGACCTTTAACGGAAAATCCTTTGACTGGCCGCAAGTTCGGACGCGGCATACACTGGTGCGTGATCAAGTGCCTGCTTTGCCTACCTTTGGTCATTTTGACCTTTTGCACGGAGCGAGGAGACTGTGGAAGGCGGAGCTGGAATCGTGCCGATTGGGTATCATTGAGCAGGAAAAGCTGGATGTTTTTCGCGAGGATGATTTGCCCGGCTATTTGGCACCGGTGCGGTATTTCGACTTTTTGCATGCTCAGGACCCTGATGTCATCGAAGGCGTGCTGCGTCATAACGAGACGGACGTCCTGTCTCTGATCACGATGTACATTCACATGACGCGGCTATTGGTAGGGCAAGGGAGTGCAACGGTATCTCTCGAGGAAAGCTACGAAATTGCCAGATGGTACGACGCGCTTGGAGATCAGGAAGCCGCTATGGCAGGCTATCGTCTCGTCGCAGACAGTGAGCATGCGTGGAGTAACCGGGCCAAGCTCGCCATCGGTCATCTGTACAAAAAGCAAAAGGATTGGCAGCAAGCCCTAACCGTTTGGGAGTCGTTCATCCAGTCCACCGGATATGTCCCGGAAGAGGTGTATATTGAGGCTGCCAAGCTGTACGAGCACCAGCTGAAGGATTGGGAGAAGGCTTTGTATTATACGAAGCAAGCGTATGAGCAGTGGAAAAAGCGCGGGAGTCTGTTGCGAAACAGGTCCAAGGCCGACGCAGAGGCGTATTATAAGCGGATGGATCGGTTAGAAGCAAAGCTACGCGGAAATGAAGCGGAAGAAGAGAGCCTGTTGTCCGGATTTTTGGATTGGGCGGATGAGCAAGAGTGATGAGGGACTGTAGATCGAAGACCTATCGATCAGAGGGGGAGTAGGATGAGACAGATTGTCTTGGTGTGATAGTTCCGCAAGTGGTACGTTCGAAAGCTGTTGATACCTGTCATGGCTTCTCCTTTCGTTTGTAGTCGAGCATATAGTCCTCGAAATTGTCGAGCCGTTCTTCCCAAAGAATGCTGAACGAATCGAACCATTCGTCGAGTTCCTGAAAGGGTTTGGCTTCGAGGCTATATATTCGCTGCTGCGCCTTGGTGCGGGAGCGTACCAGCCCAGCCTCGCTCAAAATGCGCAGATGGCGAGATACCTGAGGTTGGCCGATGTTGAGGGCTTGAACGATTTCACTGACAGAGTGCGGCCCCTGTTTTAAAAGTTCGATAATGTTAAAACGGTTCGGCTCGGCGATCGTGAGTAATGTGGCTTGCATCGGTGTCGTGTTCATGGACTGAATATACATCATTATGTATATACGTGTTAATGTATATAAAGCTTTAAAATCCACTCCAAAAGGGGGGCAGCTTGTTTGCGAAGGCAGTTACAGGAGGAGAATTAGGTACAACCGGTGGAGAGATTCAAGAGATCGCATGGAAAACTCGACAAAAGATGTAGAAGAGTAGCTTTGAATGAACGTAAATTGTTGAGATAGCGGGCAGTTTAATCTGATTTAAAGGTATTGAAGCGTAATGAAAGAGATAGAAGATGAGGACTCAAATCTTATTTCCAATTATTTCATTTGATAAAGCAAACAGATCGTGCTATATTGGTATTCCGCCTTTCAAAAAGGGCGGCACAAAACGAAACGAAACACTCCAAAATTACCTGTTGACTTAAAATAAACATACATGGTATATTGTGAGTCCGGCACTTTTGAAGTGCTCGTGAAAATGC
>NZ_JAQMYO010000012.1:0-161126 GCF_028369215.1 Brevibacillus sp. AG
CACAACACTCCTATTTTAGATTCGGCGTAATTTTGACCGGTCATCATTTCGCCTTCACTATCTAGGTAAAAAAAAGAAGGGTTTGCTCACCCTTCTAAAAAGATTTTTGGATTCAAATTAATTATTCTAACTTTGAAATTGGTTATTGGTTTACGCATTCAATTCTAGAAAAACAATTGGGTATTGCGTTATGCAGCAAAAATGAAGCCACTATCATTTGAAAATTTCAATAATAATTTTATCAAAAGGATAAGAAAGCCAGTGCAAAAAATAAGATCTTCTATATATAAACCTCTAAAAAATTCATCGTTACACTCCCTCCGATTTAGGTATAGCAGCTGCTCGTAAAATTGAACCCAAACCATCTTTGTGCACACGAGTAAAAGGTACTTTAAGATTTTTGCATATATTAGGTGTAAATTCTCCTGTCCTAGTTCGGATCGCACAAATGACAATAACCACAACGTCCGCTTTTGCAACTTGGGTACGAACTTTATCTGGGGTGGAATCTCCTTTTAATCCAATGAAGTTTGCACCTTGTGAAGCGAATGCATCGCGATAATCTGCATGTCGATCATCTCCCCCAACTACAAGTACTGTTTTATCCCTTAGTTCCTTATAGTATTCCGGAAGTATTCTTTCTGTTGCAGTAGGTAATGACGACCTTTTATAAGATGACGCAGGGAGCGGGGGTGTTTGCGGTATCACATCCGTAGCGTGTTTCCAAATGACCTGTATGTAATGTGGTTGTTGTTCCAAATATGCCAGGTCAACTATGTCACCCGGACGAATTTCTTTTTTTCTAATTTCGTCTTCAGAGATCACAAATTCACCAATAGGGAGAGGCACAAGGTCAAATCCTTCGCGATGGTGCCTGATTAAAAGCACTCCCTTCTCCTCTTCAACATAACAAAATTTAAATTCTACACGATCCGCTCTTGGGATTCCTGGGCCTTTCTTGATGAGCTTAACATGGAAGTTATCATTGTTGCTTGTGACTTTAACTATGTCATGGTGCTCTAAATTTAATACTCTGATAAGCTTCTCACTAATGTACTTGTCATCTGCCTTTGCGCCTTGGATTTCACGAATAAGTAATTCTCCCTGATCCTCTCCTAAATCAGATTGAATTGCCAGAGGTTTCAAAGGTATGGTCTCATTCGTTGTATCTTCACGGGAGTCTGGACAATCTGAAGGTATGTCCGACAAATTAAGTTGATCAACAGTTGAATAATCATGGTCTGTACCATCAACTATTTGATGATGAGCGTCACTTAAATTCGGTATTTCTTCTAGCATACGAATAGCTGCTTTCATAATTGATAGGCGGTCTTTAAGGTTATGTACGGATAGATCCTTCAACTGAATCTGAAGCTCCTTGCTTAGCTCCGCGATGATTTTATTTTGAGTATCTATATTCACGCGATCAACTCCAATTTAATGAGTAATGTGCTGATCATATAGAGAGATGCATGTTGCAAACAATAGCGATATCCAACTCTGTCGACCTGTTTAATTATTCTCCCAATAGAAGCAAAGAACTTTACCTTGCTTTACTTCTTTGACATTTGGAAGGTTCTTTGCCACTTTCTTGATCGTAATATACGGGTTAGATAACCTTATATTCAGTTTTTCTTCTACTGACTTTTGAATATCTTTTAATGAAACTGGTTTGGGAGCCTGAAACATTAACAGCGACAGTTCGCTTTCTATTTCCTGATAGTTAATCCGCGATCGATTTTGTTTTCTGATCTGCTCAACCTCATCCTTTATTATCGGAGGATGCTCATTATCTCCAGGTAATCCCTGATTCATGATATTCAAATCGCTCGGACTCGTTTGATCTAACAATCGTACTTGTCTAATCACTTCATTGATATCTGAAGCAATTACTTTTTCGCGCTCTACAAATTCAGTTCGAAGATCAAATCTCAATTTTAATAATGATTCCAGTTGCATTTGTAGAGCCTTCCGTTCGTTAAAGAGAGTATTGCTCATCTACCTCTTCCTTTCAATTGATGACTGTCAATATACTTCTAAGGTTGTATAATCATGAGGCAGCTGGTATGGCAGCAGTTTCTTTTCAAATTGTATTTTTTCATATTTCGAACTGTTATTATTATACCACTCTACTAAATATTTATATCTTTCTTCCTTTTCTTTAACCACCTCCACTACATTATTGAAACGTCTTTCATCATTGCTACCCCAGTTACTTGGATCTCCAGTATTTCGAGTTTTGAGAACTTTCACTTCGTTTACTAATTTTACAACTTCTTCCGCAATTGTTCTCGCTTCTACGTAAACATTACGAAAATCCCCCATCACTCTCGAATTGAATAAGAAATCGGTCACTTGAGATTGATATTCGACACGTTTCTTCTCTTCTGTTTCATCAACTTTCCCGGTTACCATCAAACCAGTTTTGTTATCGATTTCATAAGGTTTTCCTGAGACGTGGTACTCTCCATTGAACTGATGATACTCTCCATTTGGAGTAAACCAGTACACGTAATCACTCGTTAATTGATAGGTTCTTAATTCATTAGGGAGATCCCCACTATTATCCTCAAAATTAGCTGTTGCCACTTTATCACTGGTCATTACATTCCCTGCTACTGGAAAACGAGCCATGATTCTACCGTTCGATTCTAAGTATATCCACATAATGTTTGTGGGTTCATTTGTAAGATACATTCGTTCTGTAACCAGGATTCTATCTAAGCTCTTAAACAGCTTAGGTCCATCATTGGTGCTATTGCTCACGAAAGCGCTATGACTATTCCCAGTTGTTGAAAATGAAGGAGCATCATTTAAGTTGATATCGCCACAGCCAGAACTGATCAGGATAAAGAAACCTGCTGTAACAGGATAAAGCACGCGTTTCATAATCATTAACCACCTCTGATGGAGTTTTAGCAATCAAGATTGAATTCTTTCCAGTACTGGAATAACCTAAAGACGAATAATGCGTTTGGATGACTCTTCTTTATTTTTTGACGGAATGTTACTTGTTTCATCCCGTATTACACGATTTTTTGGTGGGTCAGCAATTACTTTTACTTGTTGGCTCTCATTCTTTTGAGAGTTTGAATGATTCATTGTTTCAGAAGTTTCACGTCTCGGTGGGAGGCTATTGATTTGTTCTTCCATTCTCTCTTGAAGAGTTTGAACAGACGATTCTCTCCCTCGGCTCTCTCGCCTGAGAGTAGTGAAGATCATATTTACGAGCGTTAAACCGAAGATAATAGAAATACATATTGTAAGGAGCCAATGTAGTTGGTTTCTTATATTATCAGTAGATCCTTCGAAATTAGTTTCTTTGAGAATGTGCTCTTGATTCTCTAGTTGTTTACTTTCATTTTTGGAAGACTCGTCACTGGAATGGCTCTCCTGTCTTTTGCTATCACTCAAGACATCTGATATGACTTTTGGAACCTCCACGTGTGCATAGCTTACAGAAGAGAGAAGAAGCATACATCCTAAGAAAAAAACCATCGAGGCACTATGTTTTCTCAAACTTCCTTCACCCTCATCAACAATTTTGAAAGCTAGACGCTATGTTTGATTTAAACCACTTTCACATCATCTCTATACCTGTTAGGTCTTTTCATTTCAATTTCCCTGTAATGTAGTTCTCAATTTACCCCATGTCTTGAATTGCAGAGACAAGACCAATTCAATTGGTACATCGAATTCTTGATTGTCACTCCTGATGAAACGTTCTAAGAGCTGAGCATTAACTTGTGTTGTGATATGTTCAGAATTAGGGAATTCTTTTATGAGGGTGCACTCCTGGTATCTATCCTCACCTTTTTTCCTGATTGAAAAATGTCCAGATGCAATTGGTTTTATACGACCAAGGTTATTGTGCTGCATATCATCTGAGAATAAATAACTAACTGTAAATTGTAGGTCAACCTCCCCCCAACTTTCCTGTTCCTGAATGATAATACTTTTCATGAATTCATCTCCAAATCATTGGGAGAATTTCTTCGATCTCCCTACTGATACAACAACTTACCTTTATTTCACCTTACTTAATGTGCTGTTGGCAGGAAACCCTGTTATCTGTATGTCTCCATTGAGATCTATTGTAAATTCCACTTCGCGTTTATTAAAATCGCTTCGCTTATATCGATTGGTAAGTAAATGGATGTTTTGATTATCTGATCCATGAAGCGATGATTGCGAAATCCTTTCCTCGTCAAACCGCCCGTCGATCAGTACATCGACGTATGACAGAATATCTAGGCCATATTCTAATTTTTGGATCTCGCGTAGATAGTAGCCACTGAAAACAACAACTGTATAGCCCTTTTCTTTGATCGAAGAAACCAGCTGCAAAAGTGCTTCTCGTTGCAGAAAAGGTTCACCTCCGCTTATCGTGACCCCTTCCACATCTACTGGAATCCAGTTGAGCACACTATCAATGCTTACAACTCGTCCTTGATCCAGCGCGTGCGTTTCGGGATTAAAGCACCCGGCACACGAAAAACGGCATCCCTGAAAATGAAGGACCGAGCGTTCACCCGGTCCATTTACGCTTGAATAAGGAGTAAAGGCATGAATACGCATGTCCATTAGAATCTACTCCTAATTCTATTTTCCTCAGCAGTCAACTCCTCGTTGTAAAACTCTGGTTTGCGTTCTCGACTTTCAACAGTTCCGAGTGCATCTTCAAAGGGAGCGGTTGCACTTTCGCATGTATTTCCCTGAAAACCAATTGCCTCTATTAATGCATTTCCCTTTATGTCTATCTGTATTTCAATGTATTTGCCGTTACTCATTGATATCTACCTCCACCTTTAAGTTCTTTCTCCTCCAGTAGCATCTATATCTTCTACATTGAATTTGAATTGCGGTTTTGGAAGCTCCTCTTGTTTGAGATCCACAAAGACTTTCTTAACGTATGATTGTATCGCCTCGTTAATCGGAACACCTGAATGGATAAGGATACCTACAGCAAGAGTCCATGTGCCAACTGTTTTTATTACATCATAAATGGCGCTTTGAATAATTGGATTTTTTTTAATGCTGTTCGCATCTTCTTTCGACTCTTTAAGACTATTGATTATTTCGTCATATCGTTGTAAGGATAGATCAAGCTGTTCTTGGATCTTCAAAAGATCACCCTTCGTAGGTGGAAGCATCTGATTACGGAGGGATTCGGGCATTTGAGTAATCATTAGATTTGCGATGTCAGAAAATCCATCTTCAGGAATATGAACAATAACAGAAAGTGGCACCGTAATTGAGCTCGCCAGGTCTGCATGTCCAGTTTTCAGCTGTACCTGTTCCGGCTCCGTAGGTGGAAAATACATACCTAGTCCCTGAAGGGCCTCTGTAATTGAGTTAAGTCCCAGTTTAAAGCCCTCTGAAAATATGATTTTTGCATTCTCTATCAGATCTCTACTATTCAGCTGCTCATCCCAATATTGAATTAAGCCTCCTAATTCCTCGATAGAAAGCTGTGCACTTGTTGGTCCTTCGTTCAAAGTGTGGGTGTTCATTTGTCGTATCCTCCCTATTCGTTCTTAAGCTTAATACCGCAATCTTTCGTATTGCCCTTCATCCTCTTGATAGAGACGAAATCGTAATTTTCCATCTTGCATGACTGTCTCTTCCACCTTCATACCTTGTCGTTCCGCTTCCAAATGTACGATAGACGCACCGTACATTTGAAGTAAACGCCCCCCGTTTGGGCCTATTTCTCTTTCTATATTGGTTCCCATCGACCAATCTGCTACGAGGTCAAACGTTCCGTCTGCATTTTTTTCGAGAGCAACGTCGTAGGCTCCCTTTAATTTGATCACATAGGGTGCTTTTAATCGGTTTCCCATCCAGCCACGAGCGATTCCATTTGGTACAAGGTCAACCCCTAAGCGATCGCATGCCATTTTGATTGCCTGTACATCTTTTAATTGTGCCGGTACTTTTGTATAATGCGACATCATTACTTTCTCCCTTCACTACTGGATATTAAGAATGAATGACTCGATTACCTGATACCGTGTCAGGAATGGGAACAAGCACTTGCTGACCACTTGCATTTCTTGCTCTTTCTTCTGCCCATTTTCTTAAGTTCTCGATCTGTTCCTTTCTACTAGTGGAGAGCGGGATAGACTCATTGAATGCTTGTACAATGTCCTCAGTCGTTAATTCACGCATGTCCTGGTCAAAGGCATTTGATAGGGCACTCTCGATTGCCTCTTCTATTTCTGCACCACTGTAACCCTGACTTTCTCTCACAAGTTCCGGTAGATCAAAATAATCTGGTTTTTTCTTCCTTTTTGTCAAGTGAATTTCAACAATTGCTTTTCTCTCATCATCATTAGGCAGATCTACGAAGAAAACTTCATCGAATCTTCCCTTACGCGTGAACTCAGGAGGCATTGCTTCGATATTATTGGCTGTAGCAAACAAGAATACAGGGTGTTCTTTCTCTTGCATCCAGGTTAAAAAGAAACCAAACACACGTTGTGTAACCCCTGAGTCTCCGTTATTACCTCCTCCAACCCCTGCGAACATCTTTTCGATCTCATCGAACCACAAAATGCAAGGGCTGATTGCTTCAGCTGTTTTTAGTGCCATCCTCATTTGTTCTTCTGATTCTCCAACAAGCGAACCAAAGATTCTACCGATATCAAAACGAAGCAATGGCATTTGCCATGCAGCAGCAAGTGCTTTTGCAGTTAACGACTTCCCGCAACCAGGAACACCTGTTACTAATACCCCTTTAGGAGGACGGAGACCAAAATTGCTTGCGATCGGAAGGAAGTGATTTTTCCTTTTCAAAGCCCACTCTTTCAAATAGTTTAATCCCCCGATATCTTCCAGTTGAAACTTAGGAGGGATAAATTCCAATATTCCTGTGTTATTGACAAACTGCGCTTTCAGTTTTTGAACCGTCTCTATCGCTGCGTGATTAAACTCTTTATGTTTGACGTACGCAAGCGCAAATGCATTTTCCGCTTCAGCTAAAGTTAACCCTAAAGTTGATTGAAGCAGTTTATCACGATCAAGAATTGCTGGCTTCGATCCAATCGAAATTAAGACTGAATCAAGGACCTTATCTAATTCCTCAACATTTGGCAATCCAAATTCCAGTAGTGTTATATCTTTTTGAAGTTCGATGGGGAGTTTTACGATTGGAGATACAAAAATGAGGTGACGCTCATTTCCCTTAGCAATAGGAATCAACTCTTTGATTTTCTGGATGATATGAAAATCTTCGAACCATTGCTTCTTATGAAAATTTTGAAAGATGTATACACACGGCTCATCTATTTTCTCCTTTCCGTTATACTCACTTTCTACGAAATTCAAGGCAGCGTAGGGATCTGCTGTCTTCTCAAAAACCTTTTTTGTATCAGGATCAACGAAACCTCTGGTGCAGCTCCATATTCTCTTTTTTGTTTTTGTCTTCCCTTTTTGTACCCGTTTTAATTCATTTACAACTCGATCTACTTCCCAATCTTTTATCCAAAGAGCGGGGTATCCTGCATTGAGGTACTCCATGATATGGCTAATCACACACGTTCCTCCTCTTACCCAGTTCTTTCGCACACATATACTGCTTGCGTCATCTATTTCCATACGCGCAAGAAAGTGGATATGTAACATTTACCATTTAACTTTACTATATATTTAAGAGATAGTAAATGTTAAATGACTTATTCATCCTTGTAGCTTGGTTGTTGCACTTTTACTTTACGCGCATTCTTCTATTTCAAATGGTAGAATATTGGTATTCTTATATAATGGTAGAATATTGGTATTCTTATATTTTTGGGGGAGAATCGATTGAGGGATGTAGATCCGGATTGGTGGAAAGAAGGATTATCTAGAGAAGAGTTACTACAGGCATTTGAAGAATTATTCTATCGGGCTTTAGAGAAATGGTATAACGTGGATTCTTTCTATTGTGGCAGCTGTGTCGGTAATTTCATTAAAAGCTGGCCAGGTATATACAATCGGGATATGGATTTCCAATGTAGCGCTATCCCACTTGACGTATTTTATGCTGGTTCCATTGTTCAAGATATGTTTTCACAAGAGGAATTCGCTGATTTGACTAAAGAAATGAAGTGTCCCAATTGCGGAGACAGGGCAACCGCTGACGGCTTTATATGGCCATATGAATTGAAATTTGATAAACCGGATTTCTTCGATGATTATCTTATTGAAATAGCATCGATCGCAGAGAAAACTCCATTCTTGATGTTAAGTCATGAATTTGCCCAACGAGTTTATCACGAAATACACTCTATCTCAGCTTCAATAAGCAATTCTAGTGTTCCTACCCCTCTTTTTAGAGCTAGAACATACGATGCTGATCACAAACCATACGAACCAAAAGATTTTAAAGCAAACAAAAAGGAAAAAATTCGTGAAGGTAGGTACAATCATGCAGGCAATCAGGTTCTCTATTTATCAGAGGAAGACATCACCGTTTTTTACGAAGTGAGGTTGCCTGAAGACGGAATTATGATTGCTCAAATTGAGATTCCAAACGAGCTAAAAGTTCTCGACTTAATGGATGAGAGATTTGAAGAGAATAGTATAATTCAAGCTATTCAATGGTCCTCTTTACTTAGTGCTCCTGCTATAGGTGATGGCTGGCATAGGCCTCAATATGTTTTTACTCGATTTGTAGCTGATGTTGCAAAATCTGCTGGTTTTGATGCCATTCGCTACCCCAGCGTTCAATTCAATAAAGGATACAATATCGCTGTTCTTAATTATGAAAAAGTCGAACAAACTCTACGGGTAATCGACTTTAAGTATTTATCCAAAGACAAGATCCTCTCTAAAGAAAAAGCGCTATAGTCTGAATATTAATCATTAAAAAAACGTTACCCCAAAAGGGTAACGTTTTTATTATCATTTTCGCGAGAAGCAGCAATCTGTCTCTTATGGGCTTTATCGTATAGCCTAGCTGTAACTTGTATATGGTCCTCAATGCTCATACGTCTTTGCCCTGGAGTCCAGTTATCATCCATCGAGGCTTTTAATATGCTTTGCATTACGGCGAAGTCCGTTACCTCACCTTCATACGTACCTGATTTACGTTTTATGTTCTCATCTTCCAAAGCAGGTCGTAACATGCGCTGCATAATTTCCACCCCTTCACTTAATAAATCTGGAACTCGTAAGTCTGCACCATAAGTGTACTTCCCTGGTAGTATAAACATACCATCATTACTAGCCATATTCAAGGAAATGCGGTAGTCTTCAACCAAACACTCCTTCAACAACCAAAGCTTTTGCTCATCAGTAAAGGCATCTTTAAAGCCTGGAATACGACCTTCAAGCGATTGAGCATACCCATTATGAAGAAACCAATGGTAGGCTTCGCCTTCGTTATAAAATGGGTCAAACCGATCAAATATCCTCCAATGTAGGATATGGCCAAATTCGTGTATGAGTGTCTGTGCACAACGCTCATGTAGATTCAGCATTCTTAAATTCTCGAATATATAGCTTACATCTTCATCTGAAGTAATTTTACCGCTCTCCCTATACAATCTCGTGATATCTTGATATCGCTTTATCTCAAGATTGATCGTTTGCGCTGTATCATCTGGTAGCAATACAATCCATTCCTGATTTGTTTTCTTGGGCCTATACATAAATGCCAAAGCTTCGGAAGTATCGAATCTAGAGTTTCGAAAACGAACGACTAAATTAAACACATTGACCTCATCTAGACGAGCACCTTTGCTTCTAGCAATTTTATAACCGCCTTCTACTTCCACCCGTCTTCTAAATGGATGACCATAAATATACTCAGTATCAGGATCAAAAAGTTCAGCAAACAAGCTTGCATTTGCTCTAACTTTTTGTACCATTTTACGTTCCATCTCAATATGTTGTAAGTCTTCGAAACTAGGAGAATCATGCTCGTCGAAGAATTCTATCTGTAATTCTCCTGAATCTGGTTCATATTTTTCAACGATTCGATGTAGGTACACTTTTACCTCCAGCTTTCTGAACATTTCATTCCTATTAACACATTCAATATTTTTTAGCATTTCCCTTTCAGTGAGCAGCCTTTTATCTGGTAAACATTAACTTACATGCTGCTGACCCCAAGTTATTTTCACGTTTCCTTCGCTATCAATCTCCTTCTCCATGATGTTTTCAAAGATGTCGAGATCAATGCCATAATCCTCGAAGATTTCTGCTTCCTCTTTAAACTCTCTTGTTTTAATAAATTCATTTACCCTCTCTTTAACCATTAATAAGGCAAGCAAGTTTTGTTCGATCGTATAGTCATACGTGACAAAATGAACTTCCTTAAAATCCTTACTGTTGTACCGAATGAAGCGGAAATAGTATTGTTCAATCTTTGGAATATTCCACTGCATAGACTCAATGATTACCTTGTTGCAACTTGGGATATTCACACTACTTTTCAAGCTTTGTTGCGTGCTCACCAGGACACCGTTTCTGGTCTCTTCAAATTCTCGGATGATCCCTTTGCGTTCTTCAAACGGAATTTGCCCATGAATTAAGAAAACTGGTCGATCGGGAAACTCTTTCTTTAAAAATTGTTGGTATGCAAACGCAGCCGGACGAAAGACTGTTCCAATCGCCACTTTTTCACTTGAAAAGGTATGGACCATTTCTGCTATTTTGTAAAACTTAGCAGGCAACACATCTTCTGTGTACTCATTCAAGAGCTGGGGAACTGAGGTCGCTTTTATCAATAATTGAATCTGGCGTATGATTCTCAACATAGATTCTTTTCTCTCGTTACCCGTATGTTGATAGTAGCCCCTTACAATTTGGTAGAAGTCTTTGATGATCGTGTTGTACACTCTAACTTCTTCAGCGTTCTGAAGTATACGATGAGTGGACACTTTATACTTGTCCTCCCCAACTATTTCAGCAAACTTCCTTGTGATGATAGTCTTATCAATTAAACTACGCAGGGCTTCGATATTATAGATATCCTGATTGTGCTTTGCAATACCAAACACTGTTGCTTTATGTGGTGAAAAGCATTCTTTGAATAGGGTTAACCCTCGAAAAGCGGGGAATGGCTTGAAATAAAACGGGTTTTCAACTTTTTGCAACTCACCATCTTTGTTTCGTTTGTGTATAAAACTACACTCGCAAAGCATGTTAACTGAATTGTTATAAAGCAGCTCTAATTGCGGGTAAAGTTCGGAAATGTTATTCCTGGTTGTCGTCCCTGTTGTTAGTAGCTTGTACTTTGCTTTACGAAAACAGTTCAATGCAGCTCTTGTGCGCTTCGAATAGTTTGTCATCTCATCTGATTCATCATAAAGGAGGGCAATCTTCTGACCCTGCTTTCTCACGTGCTTTTTGATGTGTCTTTGTAACTTAATGAGGAAGTCGCTCGTAATGATTACAATTTGACCGTCCCGAATGGATTCAATATCCTTAATGGATGTTATTCTGATAAAATCCTCGTTAAAGTCTCTCAGAACCGGCTCCCACGTTAAATTAATGGCAAGAGCTGCACTAACGACAAACACATTCCGGACCTTCTTTTCTTTCAGCAACATGTTGTACCAAAACATACCCGCGATGGTTTTTCCGCTTCCTTGTTGCCAATTCAATATGCCGTATCGTTTTCGGAAGAGTCTCCGTAGGTCCTCTTTTTGCATTTTATTTAGTGATACGACCTCAAAAAGCAATCCATTAGCTGAGTTATAGTTGGTTAGGGTATGAGCATCACAATAACGATCGACTTTCTGATCTGCACTCATCAATTCTAGTTGCTGCGATTGAAGCAGATAGTCTTTTTTCTTTCTATTAAAAAGACCTAAGTATCGAGTATCTTCGAAAGGGTACTGATCATTTACGATCATATCCGTAAAAGTGATTTCTTTCGTACCTTTATATTTTGATAACTGTAACTTCATTTTTTGACTGTATACCTTCAACCGAAGGCCATAGTTTGTCTTCACAAGGCGTATAGCGTGTTCTTGTTGCTCTTGTTGCTTTCTTAGTGTTCTACGCAAAGTGAAAAGCACTTTATTCTTCGTTAATCGTTTCTTTTCCCATTCTTCCAACTTCATTTCTGGAGGTTTCGTTTGTGTAAGATACTGTTCTACTAATTGAGAGCATTTTGCGTAATGCTGACGTAGTTTTGGGTGACGTTGAATATCAAATAACAACTTCTTTACGTCATAGGCAAAGTTATCAGTATCCTTTTGATGTAGTCCATCTAGAAACAACTTAGCCTTCAGATCATATTTTTCGTTTTTAGCCGGTTGAATATATTCGGTGTATAACATATGGGAGTACTCCTCGGTTATCGAAATAACCGTGTAATGATCAACTTTGTAATCACGAGGTGTTAAATGCTCACTTTTCTTACGGAAGAACATGAGCTTAGTCGGAAACGATTCAACACCGATATCTCTAAACGCTTTTTCAGGTAAATGACATTGTGTGATGAAATCAAAACGTTCGTTAACCTCTATTATGTAGCCAGCATGCATAAACTCATCTGCAAGAAAACTACTCGGTACAATTAAAGCCAGTAGTCCTCCGGGCTTTAATAGGCTGTGAGCCTTCACACAATAATACATCTGGCTTAAATACTCTTCTTTCCCCACCTTCCATTTAAGATTAAAAGGGGGATTCCCTAAAATGAGATCAAAAGTAATTTTCGGATCATAGAGCCGAATATCTTCACTTTGTAAATTCGCATTAGGATAAAGGTACTTTGCAACCTTGTAGGCTTTAATATCAATTTCGTTCCCATAGACAAGTTCTTGCGTTGGAAGATAGTTAAAAAAGTTTCCCATGCCACACGTTAGATCCGCTACGAGTTCCTGACTATTCGGTCGAATGCAATCGATAACAAATTTACATAGTTGATGGGGAGTAAAAAACTGGCCAACTTCAATTTCCTTTTTGGCCTCAGAGTATTCATGGAAGTTGTTATAGTCTTTCATTGATAGCCCATGAAGCCCTCCATCACCAGTGTAAGCATTAAAAACATCGGACCTGGAGATATTACTCTCCAGGCCCGCATCGATTAAGTATAGTATTTTCTCATTAATCTCTTTACGTTGTTCTTGTGGTATCGCTACAGATTGGATAGGGTAAATCATGCTACACCCTCCATAATACCGCAGTATTCTCTAACGAATTTCATAGCAAGATCATTAGTTGCAAATTCAATTTCTATTTTCCGATTCTTAAATGCTTTAAAAGATTTTACCTTATTTAAATGGTCCAGCTCATATCGTTCAAACTGATCAAAATTGTACGAATTATATGTTTTAGCTATCGAATCAAAAGTGTTCAATACGCTAATCTCCCCACATTCAATATGGGATAATACAGAAAAGAGACAAATTAAACTTTCTCTATAATCGAAACTCATACTATACTTAGTTTTTCCCCCATAGCTCCAATCTTGCCAGGATATATATTTAGGAATATGTACCTTTTTATTCTTAACTACAATCTCAGATCTCCAATTTATATTGTTTTGAAATTTTGCTTTCAATTGATTGACAGCTACTTGCTTAAAAGAAAAACCATCCATCTGTGTATAGATCTCCGTAATAATATCATCATAAGTAACGCTCAGATCGTACTTGTTACAAATATTTTCACTATCAATACTAACCTCGTATTTTTTCTCAAAATAGTACACTGTTTTCCGAATGAATTTCACCTTCAATGACTCTAACTCTTCATTCATGTTCTTAGAAAGTGATGACGAATTAAGCCATTCATTCTTAATTTTGTGACTCTCCACATATTCTATATAGCTAATCATGAATGCTTTTGTTTCATTGAATTGTTGTTCCAAGCGCTTACACTCTTGTGTATCTTCTTCAGGTAACCGATCCTCATTCGAAATAGAAATTTGAGCAAACTTATCTAGTAAATTCCCTGTCAACAAAGTATTCATTTTAACTCCACCTTCACTAGTAGTATATTCAAACGATGTTATAGGATCTAAGGTTTTCTGTATCAAGAATCTGACATTCGGCTTACAACTCCTTCAAAGTATGCTTACATCCACTGTGGCTTATTTCTAGGACTCTCCCCTGAGCTCAACGCAAAAAAGGCCAGTAAGCAAGGGTAAGTCTACAACAAGGGTAGTCTTACTCAAGCCAACTGGCCTATAAAATCGCGTCTGAGAAACTTCTCAGTTGAGAAAGGTCACGTAATTAAATGACTTAGAATAGAAATAAGTAGCAGCAAAAGTAATACCAGTATACACATTCAAAAGAAGATAATTCAAGTAAAACTATATGTAACCAATTCAAGTTACGTAACAAATATTATGTAACCTAAATTAAAAGAAAAAATAGTATTGCATTTCTTCCAGTCTTTAACCTATACTTAAATCAGAAATCCTCTTTTCTGAATTTTATCAACCATTCTTCTTGTTGGCGAGGTTGACGCTGTATACACTTACTATCCGAGAGAACTCGGTTTTTGAAAGAACGAGCCGTTCGGCTTACACATCCTTATTAGGGTGTGTGTGCCAAACGGCTTTTTTGTTTATAAAAACGGAGGTGCAAATCAGATGAATCGGAATCAATTTATCGTGGCCCTTTCTAAAATTCAGCGAATGCAAGCATTCAAAAACAAGTACGCCTATGGAAAACTCATTCTCAAATAGTAAAACAAGGAGTTGGCTACAAAATGGTCCTAGCTGCTAAAAAGATTCAAGAGCATAATGTAATAGAATCAAACAAGATCCGAGGCATAGTCCCCTGCCCCCCTTTTTTCCTAACTGGATAGTATTTGAGCTTTTATTGCAATGGATGATTGTTTTATACAAACATAAATCTGAAATGCTATTTTGATATCTATTCCTTTTTGTTGTAGAATGTAAATTAAGTTAATAATTTGCGCTACGGAAATACCGTGGGTAGGCCTTCTTATACGAGATGGCCTACCCTTTTATTATTTCTGAAGACCGCGCCAGGATTACTGTGATCCAGTTGGCCAACTTTTATTAGAAGACTGGAGTTAGCTTGGTCACTACTAAAGAATCGAGATACCGGTATAAGAGAGGAGCTCATTATGACACTTTGTTATGCAATGCTAATTACTCCAAGTAATTTAACTGGGCACAAAAAATCTATCTTCTTTCTAAATGATAGAAGTCTCAACGAAATGGATACGAATAATTTACGAGAATTTGCTAATTTCATCGGATTCTCAATGGGTGCTTACATTAACGGTTCAATTATTACTCAAGGTGGTTCAGTTATAACCAATAGTGCAAATGAATCAAACGGCTTCGCTGTCCCCTTTTTGTATGATGAATATTCGTACTATACAGTTGTAGTTTTTGCTTACCTTTGTTATCAAGCCAAATTAACAACTTCAGCTAAGATTCAACCTAACATCAATAGAATTGCAGCCCGTTTTAAATTGAGTAAGACCAAAGTAAAGGAAGCCTTAGCTGAAATGCTCGTGCGCAACCTAATCCATATAGAAACTCAAAATGATGTAAAAACATACTCCATAACCGGTTTAATGGATTATTATAAGAATGAATAACCACCTATCAATAGGTGGTTATTCATTTTGATCAACGTATAAAAACACATCAATCATCACAAGTAATAGATACTGTTCGAAGATTGCCAATCGACCATCTACATTCATTCCATAGTTCTCAACAAAGGTTCGGATCGATTCAATACCTCTCTCTAGATCGTTCACTACTGCAAATTTCAAACAAGAAAAGAAAGCAGCACGTTGTCCTTCTGTTAACTCATTAAGATCGATCATTAAAGAATTCACTAGACCTCCATCGGTAAACCTCTCGGGTAATTCCCCAATGTTTAAATTTTCATGCGTTATGCATGCTTTGATATTCCGTAATTTATGCAAATGTATTGGCTGCGATTCGTTCATTACTTTTAAGAGCTCAACCCGATTAGGAAAGCTGTTTCGTTTAGAATCTTCTTCTTTAATAAGCCTCAAATTCCGTTCAAGTAGACTTATTTTTTGCATTGTATATTCCCGATCATAGATATCTTTACTGGTACGTTTCAGCATTTCGATGTCCTCTTCAATAACTTGCGTGAGTGTTTCTAGGACAGATGATTTCACATTATCTCTTTTTAGTTGGTGTAAATCTTTCATTCTACTGATAACCTGGTCGAAAATCTCTTTCCATATTTTCTTGTTACTTTCGTTAGACATCCACTTCAATAACAACTGCATACGCAATCATCCTCCAGTTCAGTAAATAAAAAGGCGCAAGCTTCCCTTGTATCAAAGGAAAGCTTGCGCGGTATTTCCGAGCATTTTAACTATTAATGAGTGTTTTGGCTACTATTATTTACTAATTCTTTAAACCATTGGTCATCAAATAACGACTTCTCCTGTACATCTTTTTCATCTAGTAAGACTACAATATCAATAAGTGATGGATAGTCCTTTAGTTCCTCTTTATTGATAACTCTTCGTTCTCTTTGTACACATTTTTTGTATGGGGCCTCACCAACATCCTTAATATGAACCATTTCATCCTTAGATAAAGTGCGAAATATCATCGTTTTATCTGAGTCATTATCCATATCATGTTCTAATTGAGTAAGATAATATTTATTAGGTTTCAGAGCTGACATAAGAGCTCTCCTCCTGACAACTTGTAAAATAGATGTTCCTTGCCCCATGTTTCTAACAAACTGATTATAACACGTTCTTTGACTTATTAGTTACCGTTGCTTACTGTTCATTAATAATTGAATTTAAAACTTCACTATGTAACGGAAGAAATATTCTCAAATGCGAGCCTAACTGGGGTAAGATTTGGTCCTCGCTTATACCCGAAATTATAAGTCTCTTTAAGTAGGTCATATTTAAACTTTCAATAGATACAATAATGCCTCCCAGGTCTGAGATCAAATTCATCCACTTGAATAATACGTAGTTTTTTATCGGTTTTGATAAATCCTTAAGGGTTGTTATTATGTATGTTTCCGGATAACACTTGGTTCTCTCATAAACGATATCTTTCCATAAATCATAGTACTTTTTAATATTACTTACATCTAAAATCATAACTTCTCTATCAGATAATTTAATTAAATTATTCTTAAAATCTAATTGTTCGTCAGTAATTGTAGTGATTTCTTTTAACGATAAGCCATGAAGTGCTAACTCAATTAGTAATAAATTTCTGTACCTGGTAACGTTGTTTCCGGCAGCCATCATAATCGTTTGTAAAAATTCTAATTCATTATTGGTATAGGGCCTAATCTTAAGATCTGCATCTTCAACATTAGTAAGCCCTTTTTGTCTAAGGAATTCCTTAAATGAATTTATAGCTGATTTCTTCTTCTGATAAACAGAGTGAGTGTGTTTTGCTTCAATATATCTGTCATAATCCTCTATGTGAGACATCTCTATTTTATCTATGTTATTCTCTGTAGCCCATAGGATGACTTTTCTCGCTTCTGCTATGTAAAAATTAGATGTTTCTTTACTTAACTTCTTTAAATTCATCAAATATGTTTTATATAACTCTAATCTGTCATCGCTCAAGGGCTTTACTGGCATTTTAACATTTACTCCCATCCCATCGGATTCATCTAAAATACTACCATGCTTTTGTAATTATAGGCAAACATTACAACCTGACGAGATTCGACTCTACAATAAAAAAAGAACCATGTAGGTTCCTTTTTATTAGTTTTGAAAGCTTCTTTGAAAAGGTAACTCAATTGGGTTATCCAACGATCCCTCATCACTTACATAAATATGGTATCGTGCCCCATGCTTAATTTTTGTCAGTAGATGAGTAGTTAAAACATAGCTGTTCATCTGAATGTTTAACTGGTCTTCCTCGCTTTCTGTGGCCCTCCGAAAATCAACTAATTTTATCGAACCAGCAAAGTCAGTGGAATTCGGATCAGCCATACGCCCAAGAGGTCCAATCTTTACCTCTACCATACCATTTCTGTTTGGTACAATTTGCTTAAGTATTCGATTCGTAGAATTTCTGTACTGGTGACGTGATTTAAACCCAGCTATAAATTCATGAGACATTTTCTGTAGCTGTCCATTTTCATCAAAATCAAACCATGTAATCGTGTGTTCATCTTTGCATGTAGGTAATAACGATACCTCTTTAATTGCATCTATGATTTGATCCAAATTGCTTCGAATAACACCACCAGTTATTGCAGCTTCCCGTTCCGTCTTTTTGCTAAACGGCTGTAGATTATACCTGGAGCGGGTACTGAATGGTTGAACCTGTATTGTAATACGAGAATTTCGTATTAAGTGAGATTCTTCAACATGCATTTTCTGTAATGCGGTTAGTATTTCACTCATATCTTCCACACCTCTGCCACATGTATGATTCGCTATTTAGTTACAAAATTCTACCTTTTCTATTATGTAATTTGTACTAGTAATACATAATATTTAGTAGAACTTTATAACTATTTCATAAGTAATAATAGCACAGGTTGCCTAAATTCCTGGACTGAGGAAAAGTGACAACCATCAAATCTTTTTCGACATACGTCGACACCAATGTACATATTTTTATAGCCCTTTGCTTGCTGTTATACATAATTCATTAAATTTTGATAACTGAATTGGACAAGCGTGCTGGCTGAATGTACTAAATTTACATACAGCTTGTGCAAATAGCTTATGGGACTTTAGGATTACAGCTATATTCAAAGCCTGTATCATTTCTTCAAGCCCCCGGTTCACATTGCCTATCAAGAAAGAGTAATCGCCTCTTGCAAGTAAAAAGGAAAAAGCATGCTTCAGATCGTTCCTATTATCTTGCACCAATAAACTGCTTATTTCACTTTCATAATTCTCAAGAAAAGTGGGTATTCGTTCCAGCTGCCCTTGCTTTATGTACGCTTTGAGTATCACGGGTAGAGCATAAATCTGGGCATATTCGGGGCGATACGGTGATCTTTCTTTAAATGGATGATCTTTTATCCATTTCAATGCCTGTGGCACCACAGAAGTATCACCCATTTCAATATATACAATGATTCTGTTGATAGTTGCCCACTGACTATTCTTACTCTCATTCGTCATTTCATACTCATCGATCAACTCTAATGCTTTTTTAAAATCTTGTTTTCGTCTTGCTGCGTAGCTCTTGTAAACGAGGGCAATTGCATAGAAATCACGGTTATCATTCTTAGAAAGTTTGATTTGTTCATCGCAATAAAAGTACACTTTATCCCAGTTTTCTACCAAATAATAAGCAGAAATCAATAATTTGTATGCTTTTTGCTTCGCTACCTTATCCATATAAACAACGTAGACACCTAGCTCAATAGCGCTTTCGTATGCTTTTTCCATACCGAGTTTACTCTGTACAGCAAACTTTTTTAGAAAGATGGCTGCATTCTCTCCAATTTTTTGATCGATCAATCTTGTCATCGTTTCATAAATATAATGAGCCTCGTGTAATCGTCCTTGTTTTTCAAATTTATCAGCTAAACCCTCCATAAATCCTGTTGGAGGATCATCAAGCTTTTTTAACTTATCCACGACAAGTGTGCAGTACTCGTACAATCCCTTCTCAAGACAAAGATTGATAAACTTCTTAAGCCGGGAATAATTAATCTGGTACTTAGACGAATCTTTTGCGTTTGGTACAAAGATGTACTGATCAATGTACTCTGGAAATAACTCACCTTCCGCGAAACCAAGAACCTTACAGGCATAGTTCATGAATTTTAAACTAATCGGACGATTTTTATTTAGAATCTTGTTTATAGAGCCTTTGTGATAAGTATTCTCTGATCCTGTTTCTTCAAATAAAATCTCGTTTATTCTTTTTGTCAGATGCGCTTGTATACAACCCAGTTTCTCCATGCGCTCACAGATAATATCAACCAGATCTTTTTGATTACCAGGATCTCTCATTGTCTACCTCCTTAGAAAAAAAGGAAACTTCCTATTAAATCGAAGTTTCCTTTTTCTTTTCTACATGCCATATATGACAATGGGTGCCATTCGAATAATAATAAATCCCATTACCGTCCCGCCTATAAGTAACCGGGACCATTTGGTATACCCAGGGTGTTGAATGACTTTCCCAAATAATTGAATGAGCAAAGCACAAAAGAAAACGAGAGCGCAAAACTTCGTTGCGAATTCCGCTATCGCAATTGCGGAGTCCATAGCTGCTTCGTCTCCTACACCGTTGAGATCCATTTGACCAGGTTTTTGGCCTGACACTTTCTGTATGAGCTCGTCATTTTCAACCTTTGTTGCACCAAAGGCCATTGTTGTAAAGGAGAATAAAGAGATCACCATAAACATAAGAATCAAAGCCTTCTTGGGGGTCATTGGATATCATCTCCTATGGCTACTGTTGCGAAACCCGTTATTTCTCCAGACAACACATCGATATAATACCTTTTGTTCGTGTCAAAATGATTTGGAAGATAGCTGAATAGCATGAACTTGTTATGCAAACAAAGGTCTTCATTGTTAGCGATTGCTATATACCTAGACGGCAGAATTATCTTTCCAACAAAAGATATCCCCTTTCTATTTACGGTGACTTGTATTTGCGAGTTGCTTTCCAAAAGGTGTGTTAACCGGGCAATTACAAGCTTGTACTCCTCCAAGGAATCAAAGCTGGCTTCAATCGTAATCTTTTTGATTAAATCTACATTTGCTAAATCAACTTCTAATCCATACATTACTTTTGGGAACTTAATCACTTCGTTTAACTCTTCCACCAATGAAAGAAGTACTTGAAATTGTGCCGAGTTTAATAAAGTATGATCCTGGGTATTGTCAAACAAATTGACGCCGGTTGACCCTACTCCGATATTGGATACCTTGACCTGATAGAACTCTGGTTGAGGAAAGAAATACAACAGCTGGTTGCTAATGCTCTCTTTTAACATGTGGCACTCTCCCGTTTTATCAAATTAAGCAGTGCGCCTACTTTAATATAACAAAAAGTAGGTAATATGGTCAAAATAAAAGTGATTTTCTTACCTGTTAATTACATTCCCCCTTAACCTTTTATGAGAAGTTCTCTCCCTCTCAAATCGATCCATAATCATAATCAAGGACCCATTTGAAAGGGGGATTTTGTCCCCTTTTTTGTTTTAATTCATTGCAGATACCGATAACGCTCTAAATTTGCTTCCTTCCTTAATTGTATGTACTGACAATTTTTGACCTGTTGAGAATAGATCTATATCGATTCCTTCAGGCAAGCGCACCCAGCGCATTTCACCGAGTTCATCAGCAAAACGTGCAACTCCTTCTTGCGAGAAAAGATAGTTTAATTTAAGTGTGATCGGTTCCTTGTTAACAGAATCAAATCCATCGGTATTAAGGAACCTCTCTGTATTAAGGGCTTCCCCCTTAATATGCGTGATGTTTACTACACGCTCCTTACGTTCAAGAACCCTTGAGCGAAGTGATTTCAGATATTCGTCAATGTGATCTGGCGCTTTTGCCTCCAATGTTTTAGCGGGTCCATCCGTTATGTGCCCAGCAATATTGGTATCATTACTGACTATCTCATTAGGCAGAACAACACCATCATTAGAATGTAACTGATGATTCATTCTTAATGAACCGGCATAGGCAAGGTTTTGCCGTTCATTATTGTTACGTGATTTCACTCCGTTTTTTCGAGATTCCTGAGGATTACGACTTCCTATTCTCTCTTCAATAGAAACAGACAATCCTTTTTTGATTTCATTTGACTTTTTATCTATTACCTCCTCATTTGTACTTTTAGCTTTATGGGCATTAGCTAATTTCTCGATCTTTCTAGCGTTCTGTTTTTGTCTAGAGGGGTTACTACCAGAAGTGCCTTTAGGTCTTGATCTTTTTCTCTTTTGTTTTTCATGATCGTTCACTACTTTTCGATGATGACTCTTAGTCTTCTTAGTCTCTTTGTTTTTTGTTTTACTCTTTTGAACCGGCAGAAAAATGGCCATGACCAATACAGTCACAATAAAAAGGGATTTCACGACCACGCTATTTTGTGAAAAAACTGCAAATAATAGAATTGCAATCATCATCAAGGAGTAAACTGTTGAGTATATCGCATAGAAACTCTGTCGTGATGGTATCTTTCGTTTCAACCATTTAATCATGTTAACACCTCCAAAATTTTAACTATGAAAAAAGCAGATACCCTGTTCATGCTCTTTAGCATTCAGGATATCTGCTTTTATTTACTACATAGAAAGATAGATACTGTCTCTTGGGATCAGGTAAAGACACTTGCCAATCATCTTAGATATGGCAATCGTCTTTTACCTATTAAGTACTTGCGATCTCTTCTGTGAAACCTCGGAGCTCTGTACGAACCACAGTCAGTGTATTCGTAACAAAACAACGACTGTACCACATAAAGTCTTGCAAGCATTTCCAATCGAGTAACTACCCAGTTTTCAGTCATCGGTAGTAACTTCTCTCGTCAGCGTCCTGGGATCAAACCTACCTCGCGAGAGTAGATTTAAAACCAGAAAAGTATACCTTCATCTCAACTCGCATTGAGGAAATGTAGGTTACAGACGATCGAATATGTGGTATTACTGTGCATCACTTACCGATTCTATGGCAAGCGATGATCGTAAGTACCAAAAATGGAGCTTCTCGGCATGTATTATTCATACACACGAGAAGTCGGGGCCCAAGAGCTGGACATTTTCTCTCCCTACTGTTTGTAGGTGATGCAATCATTGCTGATTGCATCTACGCTTTGGGAAGCGTTAAGAAAATGTCACTACGTCACGTCCAAGCGGACCACACGCGCTACCTCCCGAGTTATTTTAACCTCCAATTACTACCTTAATTACGACTCAAATTCAATCAAACGTCTTCTATTCGGCATTCGTACTTTCAAGGCCAAGACAATCACTTCCTTTCGGCTAGGCTGATCAAATATAAAAAAGCCCGCCGACTACTCGATTAAAACAATACCACTTCGACAAAGTATAAACTTGGTCAAAGAGGTATTGTTCAAAATCTAAGCAGCCAGCAGGCTGATATCTTATAGTTCGTCAACGGACGAGTAGGATTGGCTAAAGATTTAGCCATTTTAACAAAGAAATAAGAAAAGTAAATTATGGATATATCTTAACGCATAATATCAGTTCTTGTAAAGCAAAAAAAAGGAAGGTATCATGCAACCTTCCTTTTTTAGTGACTACAATAATGAGAGTATTTTTTGTTCGTTTTCTACTTCTATACTTATCAGTTTTTTATTCTCTAGCTTCCGTATTGAGTCTGTTACAGTCGATCTAGCTAAATTAAACGTTTTTGCAAATTGTGTATATGAGCCTCGTATACTGTTGTCCTCTGCAAGCTTAAGAGCGTTAATAATAGTGCTTTCTGATCCAGATAAATCGTTTTCAGAGTCAAGATTCTGGCTTGGTTGTGTTCCTGCTTCCTCCTGCATTTCTTTCAATTCTTCTGTTCTTTCTTGTGCCTTTTCTTCTGAGACAATTATGACTGGCTCTTGCTTTTGAATGCTCTCATAAGCTGTTAGAACCTCGTTCCCGTCTTCGTCCAATAGTTGTGCCGATGCTAATAACGTTTTAAAGACGGCCGAAGTGGCACCATTAGAACCTGAAAAACGGACAGTTTGATCTGCATTAACAGCAGCTCCTCCAAACCTTACAAACTGCGTATTCTTGTTATGAAATGGAACGGTTTCTAAGACCTTGATTAATGTATTTCTCCAAGAAACACCATTTGCTTCTTTGAGTTTCCTTACAAACAATGCGATACCAGGTAATGTTCCTGCATGTTTTAATATACTGCCATCTTCTTCAATAATACTGTTGGTTACAATATTAAAGAAGTCTTCCAGATCAGTAATCATCTCTCCATGATTGATGTCATTCGGTTTGACGGAACCATAGAATGTTGCAACCGTTGAATAAACTGTGGAAAAGAGAAACAAGTACTCATCCTTCAGTTTTGAACCAGCAGCAATTGGTTGTACATAGTTTTTTACACTATCCCAATGGCATACTACTTGTGATAGGTTAACCATTGGATCGCTATGATTAAACGATATAGCTAGTGCTTTTGCTACCTTTTTACCTTTCTGATTAAAATCATGAAAAGCTTGTTGTTCTTGTTGAATAGACAAACCTACGTACACTACGATAGGAATTACCGAGTTTAGGATGATCTCACTATGTTCTACTAACTTATCCTTATGTCGTTCTAATACTCGAACGACATCTTCATCCGATATTTCGGATGTCGTACCGTTTTCTTGAATTTCTTTCTTTATAAGATCTGTAAGTTCCGATACCTTTCCCTTGAGCTTCACATCATGTATCTGTTCACTAGGATTTGTAATTTGGTGTCGGACAACCGAACAAAAGGGAGTCTTTCCTTTGCCTTCGTCCTTTAGTATTGTATCAATTACTTCTATCTCCTGTGCTATTTGTTTAACCGCTTCCCAAGCTCCAAAGAATCGATGTTGTCCATCTAAAATGGCTTCGACACCGTTTTCTCTTCTAGAAGCAGTGAGAGCTGGAAAGTAGGCACCATACGTTTTCCCTTCCAACGCTTGTCTAAGATAAGCCGCTATCTCTTTCATATGAGCCTTAGATAACTTCCGTTGGGCTTCTGGGTCAATAATTATCTTATTTGATTCAAACAACGAAATTAAAGTAGATACTCTCTTAGCAACGCAATCTATCTCAGTAGTTAAAAATTTGACTTCTTTCTTCTCCATTAAGGTTCATCTCCTCACATGTATTTCGCGGAAATTTTCGATCAATTAGTAATGATAAGATTATACTATTTTCTAACAATCCCTCCTAACAGAAAAAGCCAATCCGTGGTAAGAAATTACCGGATTGGCTTCAAGTGTGATTTTCAATTTAGTGCATGCGAAAAGAATACAAAGTGTAGCCAGCTGGCTAATAACGACGAAAAATCCTGCTCCTAATTAGGATGCATTAAATAGAAAAATAGAGAAAATGTAAATACAGGTTAATTTTAGCCTATATTATCACCATTCTCAATAGTCTACTTGAAGTTTTGCTTAGGATTCATCTCATTAAAAATCGAAATCCATTTGTGCTGTGGGTTCTACTATTACCTTGGGAAAGGAGACCGGTATTTCTAATTGAAATACACCATCATAGGATTCTTCCAAGGCAGATAGTACCTTTACATTATATGCAATGCATTCTACACTTGACCACTCACGCTTATTATTGAATCCATTCGGGGTAATGATTGTTCCATCGTTCATCATTCTTGGAATGAGATGTGAGGTTGAGTCTGATGAAAAGAAAGGAAATTCAAATAGAAGCTTACTACTTCCACCCAACCAATGAAAGCAAACACCAGGGTATCTTGAAAAAATTCTCTGAAAAAACGCTCTCTTATTCTCTTCCCCATGTAATTTAACGGTCCCCCCTAACGCGATAAAAGGATGATCTTCTTGGACAAGGTCATCTAAATCTGAAATGGGTGAATCCCAGTGGTGAACTGGTACAGGACGGACGCCAACCAACCTCTCAAGCTGTTGCTGGTTATACTTCGTTTGTTCGCTATCACCGAACACATCTAGGTTTACATAATGATGTATGACGCCCATCTTCAGGTAGGTAATGACGAATTCTGAGTACTCTTCTAATGTGATTGGCTTAATCATTGTACTTCCTGACTCTTTATCACAATCGGCATCCAAAAATAAGGAGAGCTGCTCTAACTCCTTTTTCTGTATTTCCTCTTTGTTCTTCAATTTCTCTGATGCCTTATATAAACTATAAGCACCTGAATCTAATAAGACCTTACATCCTGATGCTATGATATCAGGTACCCAACTATTGGGATTTATATCCCGTAGATGATAGAAAGACAGACATATTCCTGTTGCTCCGTTATTAATCACGAGTTTACGATCAGAAGGACTTTTGGCCATTCCACTAAAGAAAAATCGAATTCCTTTTAAGACAAGTCGCAAATTGCCTCTAGGAGAGCGGTATTTATATGAAATATCCTGAAAAACCAATGAAAGAAGCCCAAACAATGCACTATTGTAATTGCTGAATTGAGATAATTCCTTCCTCCATATGGTCCGAACATGAAAAGTATAATTGATCGCTCTTCTAATATCTTTTCTTGAAATGGAAACGATCTTTTGAGTACTTATCGCTCTGATAAACATATGGTCCTTTGTGATACTCATAATTTTATGATCCTTCCCTAGTCCTGTTTTATATCTGGAGAATTTCTTGAAGAAAAGCTTCTCTTGTTTTTTTGTACGAAACCAATATCTATCCATTCTATATTCCTCCAAGTCCTCCCGGGTAGCGGGAGGACAATTTTTAATGAATTGTCGTGTTTACTCCCGATACCGTTATCACGGTTAAACTATATGGATTTATGGATGAACATTAGTGTTCATTGGTAACTAAAACGCCCAATTTCTGAAAAGCAGACTTCCACCATTAATAAGCATGAAAAATGACACCTTTAAACTGGTGCCACTTGTCTCCACTTAATATTCCAGTTCTTGATAGCACTTTTGATAACCCTTGCGATCGCTTTGCCTAGTTCCATTGGTACCGCATTTGCGATCATTTGTTGCTTAGAACTAAGTGATCCTAAAAAGGAAAATGTGTCCGGAACACCAAATAACCGACCACACTCACGCACCGATAGTATACGATCTTCTTCAGGATGCAGAATCATTGCCTTCCTTGGGTTAACGATAGTAATAGCCGGTTCATCCCATTTCAATCTCTTGTATTGATTCGAATGAACTCCCTTTGGACGTATGCCTTCAGGAATGTTTTTTATATTCCCCCCAGGCGGGATATGTCGAATGAGTTCCATGGTCGTTTCTTCATGCTTAGAAATATCACATTGATTAGGAATGCTACTATGTAGCCCTGTAAATGCCTCTCGAACAGTCTTGTATTGATGTGGCATATGAGTAGGCGACGGTAATGTAACTTTCCCCACTTTTGAACCAATCATGATTGCTCTTTCGCGTAATTGAGCAGAGCCGAAATCAGCTGCACAAAGTACATCTGACACAACTTCAAACTCACGTAACGCTTCTTTTATCTCATTTGCAAATTTGCCATTTCCAGCTGTTAAGAGTTGCGGTACATTTTCAATGACCCAGATTTTACAATTATCATTAGCTAATACTGCCTCAATGAATTTCTTTATAAGTAGATTGTTTGGATTGTCTAAAAAGTTCGTGTAACGATTTGAGTTTGATAGTCCTTGGCATGGGGACCCGGCTATCATGATGGGAGATTTCTTGATCCTATCAAGATCAAAGTCATTGATATCGGTTTGGGTTACTTTTTTCTTGAAGTTGTATTCATAAGTCCTACACGCATCGATCTCTTTTTCTAATGCGAAACAAATCTCAAACCCTTCTGCTTCAAAAGCAGCGTCAAAAATTCCAGATGCCGAAAAAAGACTGGTAATCTTTAATGGAATTGACAAATGCTCAATAGCTGACTGAATTTCAATCACTTTGGCTGTTTTTACACCGGATGTATCCACTTCCGTAAACAGATCAAAGGATAGCTGTTCAATAGATGCCCCAACTACTTTTCTCAGCTCAGTTTTGGAGAGTACAGCTGAAGCAATTTGTTTCACCTTTAAAAGATTGCGAATGTCTGTTATCGTTCCTGTTTTAGAATAAAGCTCCTTTGTTTCTCCTTTTGTTGCCTTTATAAGCGCTTCTTCAATAAACCCTTCAACAATGACCTGCTCTTCATAAATTGAGACTTGAAGATACTCGCAACCTTTAAAAGCAGATAATGTTTCTTTGCATCGAATATCAAGAACGGGTTTTAGCATTCCTTCTTTAGTTGCTCTTTTCGATACCGTGTTATCACATGAATCCACCGATGATAATATGATCAACTTGCGATTCTTAACATCCATGATGTATTTGTAATTGGTACCTGGTGTAAACACTGTTTGAAGCAACTCTTTGTCTTGCAAGTAAATACCTCGATCAGATGTTTTCGCATTCCTTCTTTTAATTAGGTCCATTCTCGATCTCTCCTTAAGCTTTTTTGGACAGCAAAAAAGCCAGTCGGATTGAGACGTACCTAAAATGAAGTGACCCCAAAAAGTTGGACACGTATTTTATTTAAGCAATCTGAAGGGTTTGAGTTCGGTATTGTACTGGACTCAAGCCTTTTAATTTTGTCTTGATTCGCTTGCAGTTATAGTAGTCGATGTATTTTGCTAATTCGCGTTTAAAATGTTCGACACTTTCAAACTGCTGTGTATATAAAAATTCCGATTTTAAAATACCAAAGAAACTCTCCATCACAGCATTGTCATAACAGTTTCCTTTTCTCGACATGCTCTGCGTGATGTTCTTTTCCTTTAATACATGTTGGTACGTGCCCATTTGGTAATGCCATCCTTGATCCGTATGGATCAAGAGGTTGTCTTTATCGGTTAGGCGTTTAAAGGCATCTTCCAGCATATTAGAAACAAGGGAGTATCTTGGTCTTGAATCAATTGTATAAGCGATAATCTCTCCGTTAAACAAATCCAGCATCGGTGATAAATATAGCTTTTCACCAAATAATTTAAACTCTGTTATATCCGTTAACCACTTCTCATTTGGTTTTTCTGCTTTGAAGTTACGATCTAAAATATTCGGGGCAATCCTGCCTACTGACCCCTTGTAGGAGCGATATTTTTTCATCCGGACAATACTTTTTAGGCCCAATTCGTTCATTAATCGTTGTACTTTTTTGTGGTTGACCTGGTGCCCGAGATTTCTCAGCTCGTCCCGTATACGACGATATCCGTAGCGTCCTTTATGTTCATGATAAATAGCTTGAATCATTGACTTTACTTCTGCATGCTTGTCTGGAGAACCGAAGGTTTTTACATAGTAATAATAAGTGCTGCGTGGGATACGAGCGAATTTGAGTAACGTTTTTACAGGAAATTCAGTCCTTAGTTCAAATACTACTTGCGCCTTGTCTTGTTTTGTAACTTTTCCTTGTTTTGAACTAAGGTATTCAACTTTTTTAAGTAAGCATTCTCCATACGTAGACGCTCTACTTCTGCCTGTAATGCCTCAACTGATCCTTCCACGGGTGTTACTTTCTTATTTTCCTTCTTCACTGCTGGACGCCTCTTTTTCTTTGGTTTAAGGGCGTCTATTCCTTGTGATTGAAATTCTGACCTCCATTTTCGAATTAAACGAGGCGAGGAGATTTGAAAAATGGCGGCAGTTTCATTCGGAGACGTCCCATGATTCTTCATGTAATTGAGTACGTCTAGTTTAAACTGTGTGGAGTGCCTTGTATATGATGTTATAAACGCATCTGCACCGTGTTTCTCGTATTGCATCACCCATACTCCAACCATGCTTTTGTGTGTGCCGATAGACTCAGCAATAGAAGCATGAGTCTCTGCGCCGTACAAATAGCGAAGAACCGCTGATAATTTATCTGTTGCAGTAAACTTAGACAAAAAAACTGCACCCCCAACTGTTAAGTGTGTCTAACAATTGGGGTGCAGTTCAAAAAGGTGTAATCTCAGCCAACTGGCTTTTTAATAGGAATTCCCCACTGGGAATAAAGTGAACCTTATGGGCTCGTAAACAGAAACAAGAATACTTTAACTCATAACGATTGTATCAGCTTCTCGTCGTTATGAGAAGACTTCTACTCCTTTTCAATTAAAATAGGCTTCCTTGTTCGTAAGTAATAGTCTCTCCATCTTGCAGATTATCTTCATCAACTAGATCCGGAACAATAATATGCCTAAGGGTACTAGCCTTTGCTTTTTTAACGGGCCAGTCGAACTGATCAAGTTGGTTTTCATTACTATGAATTAAAAAATTCCTTATTGGAGAACCCAAGTAAGTTGAAAATTCCGGGAAGTGATAGTGTTCTCCTAACCACTCAAATCCACTACTATTGTAGAGGTGCTCACGCCAGTAACTTCTTTGGTAAACCGGTTGTAACTCTATCCATCGTAAGGATTCAATAACTTTCTTAAGCACTTTCTCCCTCATTTTTGAGGACAATTCAGAAAGCATACGCATAGTGTCAGAACGTTTTTTATTTGAAATGAAATATCTTTTTACCTCTAGTTTATTATCTAGCAGCCATTCAATGTAGTTCCTATCAACTTGAGGTTGAATCAACGTACCTATGCCAGATAAAGCTTCGTCTTCTCCTCTTTCACAAGAATGAGCGGGGAACCTATTATTGATATCCCTTAAGACTATCATCCATTCTTCAAGCGATTTACCTTTAGAAATATCTATGCACTTTGTAATAACTTTTTCGATGTTAATACCATTCGAGGTGCCAATCACAAACTCTGGCCAGCGAATATACTCACACCTTGGCCCACTTTCAAATGAGCAAATTGGATTAATATCACTTCTAAACTCATACTTATCATGATAGCCTCGATCAACAACGATTCTTCCATTGTATAATATATCCCCGTCTTTTAATTCACTCGGCTTTTTAATTTGTTTTGATGTTAAAAAGAACTTCCTGAACTCCTCTAAGTAACTTGCTATTCTCATCACATTATTCAGGCAGTAATAGTCTATTTTAGTTACCGTACGACTAAATAGATAAACGCTCCTATTATTCCATTTCTCTATTCCACATTGTTTTAGTTGAAAGTCAAACTCATCAAATTGACTTCTGGCAAACAACCTCAGAAATGCAGTTAGGTATCGTTCGTCTAAAGTCGTGCCTCCAAAACTAAGGGATGTAAAATGTTTGCGAAGATCCACCTCTAATCTAGGATATAACTCAATTATTCGTTCAACGGTCACTATTCGATATAAGTTCTCACCTTCTAAAAGTGGTAATGATTCGCTATTTTCAATGGTGGATAAGTAAGCATCGATAGACTTCTTTTTATCATTGGTTTTATAAAAAGAGTCTGGATCATAATCCCCTTCGTTTTCTAAATAATCATCTTGGAAAACAGATTCTACATCGCTATCTGCAAACAAATCGTCATTGATTTGTTTAGCTTCTTCTTGATTCGTATTACTTTCTTCATCCGTACGGAACTGCTCCTCTTTCGATTCTTGAATCGATTCAGATTCGAAATTATGCATCACGTTCATCTTCAGCCCACACTCTTTCATCTAATTTTCTTATTGATAATCTTTATTCGATTGAATAGTTTTCACTAATCCAATAAGCAGGCATCCACTTCCAACCAAGATCAGTAGAATAATAAAAGACAAAGTCATCTCAACTTCCATATCTAACATTTCTCCCTAGCATTAAATAAGGAAGGGACCCTGTTGGCCCCTTCCTCTTACTTAATCTAGTAAATTTTCTTTTGTCATCTTTGGATGACGTAATACCTTCGTCTTTTTATGCCAAAATCTCCACTCATCAAAATGCAACTTTGGTGTGAAAATCTTTGGTTCTGAGCTCTCCTTGTACTTTAAATTAGAGTAATCGATTATCTGTACTTCCATATCGACGACCTTATCCTTTCCACGTCCTTGAAATTTGGGGAGCAATCCCTCTTCAAGGAACAATTCTGTCACTTTAATCCTGCCACTTGGCGAAATCTGTATGACCTTGGCTAACATTTCTGATGTTGTGTGGTAAAAATCAGTCATAACATAACCGCTCTTCGCTAAGGCTAAGGCTGCTTCATAAGCTGTTCTGCCCTCCTTATCAACTGACGGTTCTTCCTCATCTATTCGAAGTAATTGATCAAGTAAGATTCCAGTAAATCGCCTCTTACTTTGTTGACCTTTACTATCAATTCTTGCGATATACGTAGTAGGAAAACGACCTGGTGAAATGTTTAGAATCACGAAATGACCGCTTGTCCCTTTTAACTTACAATGGTCTCCATTATTCCAAAGACTGTTCTCTCGCTGATCCTGATCAGCTAGCATTTTAGTTTTCATCTAATTTGCCTCCATATCAATTTATCTTTTATCAAGACATGACGAGTTGAAATTCACTGGTAAGTAGGAATAAGACATGAGAAAGGGACCAATAACCGGTCCCTTTTCTTAAGAGATTAATCTCCCTCTCATATCAAATTTGGATATATCCCTAAATGAGTATGAATATACGATTATTTCTCCGTCTTCATTCTTCCGACCAGACCCATGACTTAATAAGCTAAGCTTTTCATCATCGTCATCAAATATGAATTCAAGACGATACTCGCCTTCTGAAATCGTTACTGTTCTCGGTAATGTCCAAACCGTTCCACGCATCGTTTGATACAAAGTACGTTCATGATACTCGACGTTTTGAACATGCATTTTTCCTAATGGTTTTTCTTGATTTAAGAATGCTAGACTCATAGAAATTATCTCTCCTAATAAGTGAATAATGTGTTTGATTTATTTAGGAAGTGGGACAAATATGTTTTGGCCAGGATAAATTGTTCCATCGATTTCTCTTCCTCTTTCTTTATTAATCCGTATTAAAGCATCGATCGCCTCGTTAATTCCGATATCATGGGATGCCGTTATACTTTGAGCTATTTCGCTCACGGTATCGCCTGGCTGAATCGTATAGTTAGGAGTATCTGGAACTAATAACTCGGTTTCCTGTTGATTCACTGTTAAACTACCAGCATAAAATGACAATGCCATAAGAACTAAGACTGCCCACATTTTTATTCTCATAATCAACCGGATCTAATGATCCTTCCCACCTTTCGATAATGGAATGACAAATAGGCCATGTCTTAGATCATGACCAAGTACAACTTCATTTGATTGTTCTTAGTAAAACCTTCTACTATCTACCTCCTTTGGTTTTTATGAAAACGCAAAAAGCCCGTCCGCATACCAAAGAAACATAGAGTTTCAACGGTAGCCAACGGGCTAGTAAAAACAAGAGTTGAATTTCATCCAACTATACTGGCCTAACAAATAGACCTTCAAAAGATAAGTAGAAAAGACTGTATAGTCTAAATATACATCACTTTTACTTTGGACGCAAGAATCCTTCAAAGAGCTGGAGGCTCCGTTCAAGAATATTTCAGTGTACTTTCAAGAACTCAGTCAATCCTAAAAGCTCATCCGTAGTAATTGGAACTAACTTTATGTCATGTGCAAAGCATAGTTCCAACATTGCTGCTTCCTTCATTTGGTTCACAAAGAAATAGCTACGCTCTTCAACGTAAGGAGGAATATTCTCCATTTGCTCTAATTGCAGTACAAGTGAAGGAGGTAGGACTCCTACAATTGATCTTCTGATTTTACTTGCTTCAGACATAGGCTCAACTTGTACGGTAATTGTCTTTATTAATGCACCCAACGTTTGTATCTCACTGGCTGCTACACCATAAGACTCGAATACCGAATCTGACTGGTAGATAGAATATTGATCGAGATCCATTTCAGCTACCGAATTTAACTTTATCATCTTTATCCCCCGACCTTGTCTGTTCTAACAACGAAATTACTTCATGTATGTTCTTCACGAATCTGATTTCGCCACCGACCCTTTTTAACATCCCAGAGTTAAGTACCATCTCAACTTCTGTCCGATTTGATTCAGGAACCAAGAAGATATCAAATTTCTCGTCCTCAAGTGCAAGTAGTTTATATTCCAAACCACCGACTCTAGTAATCGTTCCATCTACTTGTATACTTCCTGTAGCAATAATTTTTCTATCCATAATAAGATCTTTCGTCGAGAATTGGTGGATTATTTCGATTGCTTTAGCAAGGCCGTTCGAATCACCTTGCATTTCTGAATCGTAATATGTTTGTATGGGGAGTTTTTGCACTACGTCAACTCTTGTACCCACCCTCATATTCGATGCATTTGCAGATGCTGCAAACTCTTCCGCTGTCATGGAGATCCTGACAGGTCTTCCACTTCTCTCTATTTCTAGGGTAAGGAGTGTAGGTTTCTCGTTAAGGAGATTTTGTATATCTCCAGAAGTTTTTACTACTTTATGATTTATATTTTTCAGGACATCTCCATTAATCAAGGGTCCTGGTGCTGTAGCATTTAAATAAAGGTGAACAGTCTCTTCATACTTCGGTTTCTCTCCCATGTATTCGAGTGCAGAAATAATCGGCTTTATCGATGACTCAAAAGTACTATTAGCTAAATTCTTAACTTCTTCTTGCAGCGTTGCTTCTGAATGATATCTTCTATCCCTTAATCCTGCCCCCAGGGTAGATACATACAACTCCTGCAATTTGTTTGTAACTACTTGAGACCCTACGGAAACTTGATAAACATGTGATTCTTTTGTAAAGGACATCTTAAGTATCGAATCGTCAATCGGAGATATCCCTTTGGGATAATAGGCCGTATAGGGTTCGACTCTCCACACCAGTAGAAGCCCTATCCCTAGTAATAAGAGAGCGATCGGTAACCCCATGAAAGAGCATTTCATGCGAGCGGGTGACATACTGCCCTCTATTATCCAAAGCAAAAACACTAGCAAAGGTATTATGAAACTACATGTAAGAAGAATCGATATTTGATAGGTGAACTCACGTAACCAGATTCCCCCAACGACACATGTTGCTGTGACGATACAACACCAAAACACTAGTAGTTTATCTCCCAGGTTGACATACCTCTCCCTTTTCATTAAAGCTCCTATCTCAAATTTTGATTGAATAACTATTCAATTATAACCTCGTTCCTTACCGAGATAATGTGTTTGCATGGTAATGTTGAACGATGCTTGAAAGCAGGACAGGTACAAGTTGATAAAAACAGATCAACAATGTAGTCGGTTTTCCCACTCACCTTATATTGATAATCATCAAGCTGCTCAATATGCCCGGAAAACGTTTTGGGTTTTGGATTCAATAAACCTTTACTAATCACAGCTGCTTCATTGTTGGCTTCAGGTATCCATTGGAATTGGATCGTTGTCAAAAAAGCCCTAAGATATGACACTTCTTCATGTAAGTGTAATAATTTCTTATCAGATACTTCCCAAGTACCATTGATTTGATTTATCACCAATGCATCATCTGCGAATACGATCGCTTCTTTTATTCCCATCTTTACTAAATGTTTCAGTGTAAAAATAATGGCAGAGTATTCTGCCTCATGTATAGAAGCTTTTCCGATCTTGCTTGAATATTTAATTGTGTCCTCATCTTTATTCTTAATCACGTAAGCAATGCATGAATAGCCTGATGAGCGGAGTGTATATCCATCGCAATACGCTGTATACACGAAGACTATCTCTCCTTCAACTTTTTCATTTTTTTGGTTTTTTGTTAATTAGCATACCTTTTAGTTTTAATTGCTGGTATAAATGTGGATGGTTATTTTTTATGTACAACTCAATACCACTCTCAACAAGATCTTGTTTTGTAGTATTGTCTATTTGAAGTACCTGGTTGACTATTTTCCTCTTCTCACCTGATAAGTTCGCTAAGTAGCCTTCTAAATCCGGTTCAATTGTAAAAGAATCGCTACTCCATGAGATACTACCTCCACCATTTTTTACTGCTTCAGACAGTAGGTGAAAGTGAAAATCCTCCCACTTTCCCTCAGACTTATATCGTTTCGTTTCAATTATGATTTGATCCTCTGTAAAGTTTAATTGAATATTACTCAAGCCAAAAACTTGAAATATGTAGATGAAATGATTATATAATTCGTCATTTATATCTTTAGGGTTTGTATATTTTAGTGTTACAATGCCATTCATATATTTTCTTTTTTTTGGTTCAATCCAATCAACTTGTGGAAGCCAACCTTCTTCTTTAAGTTTGTCAACTGGCTCTATTCTTCCGTTGCTAGTTTGGATAAACGGTATTGTTTTAAATTTCGTGATAGCTTTTATCTTGATGACTCTACCGGTATCACTAGGGTCTGACGAGATCCAAGGTTGAAACAAAAAAACATCTCCACTCACGAGAATTTCTGGCCCAGTTTCAACCAATTTCTCCTTGAGTTCAGTGATTACTTCAGGGTTAAATCGTAGAACATTCCTTCCCCGTCTTACGATCGTATAACTCGGAACTTCACCTGATTTTGCCTTTAACCATAAAGTTTTATGTGTAACTCCTAAAATACCAGCTGCTACTTCACAACTAATCCCCTCATACTCAGAATCACGTTCTTGACGTAGATTTTCAAGCACTGTTTCATCAATGGAGTGACTATGATTAGAGTCATTCGGTTTCATCAGATCTAACCTTCGCGAAATATACTCACCTGAAACACCTAATAGTTTTGCTGCTTCTTTTATTGTGTACGTTTTCATACATCACCCTACCATTACTCACTCGCAATTTGCTTCATTATATCATGTACAATCTATACATTACCATTTAATTTAATATACATTACAACTACATTACTACTCCAGTATTCCCTTGAAAATGAACAGACGACTCGAACTATCGAGTCGTCTGTTCATTTTCCTGAGAGCTGCTTTCAGAGCGTTCTTTCAGAATCAATATAATGGTTTTCATTTTATTTCGGTACTCCTGGCCTTGTTCTCTTGTCAATAATTGTCTTCGTACAAGTTCGTCCACATTTGGAAGTTGAATTCGAAGCGTTCTGTAGTAACTCCTAAGTCCCTCATCAGTCATTTCCTGAAAAGTATCTTGGGGTGAATTAGTAATTTCAATATATTCATTTGATAATTCTTTCATTTCTTCTTCAGTTTGTTCTTCGATTCGGCCATCTGATCCACCATGTTTATTTGACTTATTTAGTTCCTCAATTATCTTTTTCTTCTTCCTTACATTCAGCCTGTCTGTATTCTTCACAGAGTGAATAAATATATAATATGGTATTGTAAATAATAAAAGAATACCTAGTACGACCAATATTAGATAATCGTTAAACATTGTCAACATTCTTCATTATCCTCTCATAAACAATTTCTCCCTACAGCTATCGTTTCGGCGTCTTTCTGAATCAGTTGCTCACGGTATTATTCTCTGAGCGCCTAAATTCTTCTTTAGGATCGTGGAAGAAATAATCTCCATTAGAGTCTCTTGCAACTACAGGATCATTGGAAACACCCACTATCTTTCCGTTTTCATCAACTACAATGTCATAATCCTTATCAATTGCTTTCTTTCTTTGCTCAAGTTCCTTTATTCTTTCTTCATGCAAAAGCTCATTTCCATTTGGTATGGCTTTGGATTCATTGATAATTCCTTCTTTATTTTGATCCGGTTTCTTCTTGCTGGGGACATATTGATATCGCGGTTTTAGTGGACCATTTAATGGCTTAATTAAAGTCTGAACATTATTATGATTTTTCGGTTCTTTAGGTGTGATCTGGCTTGCTACTGCTGCAACCTCAGGTTTCGAAACAGATTTTATCTTTTGTTCTACTGCTTTATCAGACATTTCCTTACGAGTTCCGGTCCCTTGATTTACTACCGGTGTAAAGTTATGAGCTGTATCACTTACATCTACAATCTTACTTGCATTCTCTTCAATCTTATCTGGTTGTGTGCAACCTGAAATTACAACCATCGAAACCGTCAGCATTAATATAAGTCCTGTAACTTTACGCAATTTCTAATCCCTCCAAGTCATAAAAAAACCTAGCTAAAAGACCCCTGGAATATGAAGGTCTCTTAGCTAGGTATTTCCTAGCAACGTATTTGATTACATCTATTTTACTATTGTTGTTATAAAAGAAAAAGCCCCATCACTTTTAACTAATTATCTGAATTGATTCACTTGATGTATAGAACCAATACATTACAACCCCAATAAGAAGTACTGTTAAGCTCTTAAACAATAGGTTTTTTACATTGATAAGTACCGAGAACGCTATAGTGCTTACAAGCAGGATTACAAGTATTGTAATTAAACTCATAAAATCATCCTTCCTACGATCAAGTCATCCAATAATTCGATTATCTAATCTGGTTAATAATTTCGGTGATTGGCGTTATTACCAACCAAACTGAACTTCCGTGTTGATCTCCAAACCTTTCTACTTCAATACTTATTTCTTTTCTACTCAATCCATCATAATGTAAAGCAACGGAAACCATCACTTTCATTGCCATTGGATCAGGATTTGTTACTTTTTTGCTAAGTAATCCAATATCCTTTAGTTTTCCATCTTGAAGAATAAACTGAAGGTATTCGTTCATCTGATCTCGCATTTTTGCAGGATCTGGGAACGATTTGTACAGAGTATCGGCCGTGAAAGAATTATAGAATCCTTCCACATCGTTTGCTTTTGCAGCCGTAAACATATAGGTAATCGTATCTTCCGGGTAGGTTACTGTATCATCATGTTTTTCTTCATACGGATTTCTTTCGGTAATTTGTTCGTCATTGACGAGTTTTGTATTTTTATTTGCACTCTGATAGTCCGCCATGTATTCCTCTGCGCGCTCCTCAATATTTTGCTTTGCACCCGATACCAGGGAATTCCACACATATAATGCAATCCCCCCCAAAACTACAACACCTACGATAGCCCCAAAAAGTACCTTTCGTTTCATAAAGCCCCCTTGTACATGTAAGATAAAAGGGTGCATTCGCACCCCATTCCTTTCACGGTCGGATATAGAAGCTAGGATTTGTTCTAACCCAACTATGTGGTAAGTCGATAGAAACATGTAGATGGGGACCTGAAGAATCTCCTACCTTTCCATAACCAATCGTCGCTACAGGATCTCCCTTATTTACCCTATCTCCCTCTTTTACAAGAAGGCCATTGTACTGTAAATGCCCTAACTCGGTTGTCATTCCATCTGCATGACGGATAAACACAGCGATTCCATAACCATTCGATTTTCCGGCTTTAATAACTGTACCGCTACGTGGGGCATAGACCATATGACCAGCAGCTGAAGAACCTTTCGGAGCGATATCTATGCCTTGATGCCCCTCAAAAGTACCATTTCTAAGCCGTTTACCGAAATACGAGGTGATATTGGTAATAGTTGGAGTTGGCCAAATCCAATCCCCCGTGTTATCCAAGTTTGGTGGCCTTTGAACCACGTTCCTGTCAACTCCACCAGATCTATCCCCACCACTAATGCCGTCTCCGTAACCTTCAACATCTTCTAAGTTTCTAAAGTAGATGTCATAGCTTTCGGACACTGCCTGATTGTACATTGTTTGCAACAATGAGAAATCGAACTTCAAATACCTCTGTGACACTAATTCGTTTTTTAAAATTGTTAAATCTGGCTGAGTGACATACTTTGTTTGAAGATACGCTTTCTGATCCATTTGCTCAGTACAAGATTCAGCACCACAGCTCACGTTATTCCAGGTGCCCGAATGGTCTCGTTTTCTATTTTCTAACATCTGTAAACTAGGGTCATTAATGTTGAGCTCATCTACAGGAACTGGTTTTACCTCATACTCAAGCGCCCACGTCCCTATGAAGTTGGTTGCTCCAGTTAACACTTTAACATCCCTTTCATTTGCCTTATAAGGGCTTGAACAACGTCCATCTGGGTAGCAAGTTCGCTGTAAATCCCACTCTTTTACAAGTGAATACTTAAATGTTGGCTTAACAGCAATCAATATTCCTTGTGCCGATTGATTTGAAGACATTACACCTTTTTGAGCTGTTATGTTGCTTGCAATCATTAGCAAATGCTCATTTGTTCTAAAGAAGTATTGTTCTGGCTTGTTCATATCTACAGATGTTTTAGCAAGCTCCACATACGTCTGGTAGTGTTGTTCACCTTTCGCATCTTTTATTCCATCCCCGTCGCTATCTAGCATGATGTAAAGCGACATAGAAACAATTAGAATTACTAGGATGGCTAAAAATGCAATTAGTCCGTAGGTTCCAACAAGCCATAATATACCTTTCCATATCATTTTTCCAATGATTTTAAAGAGTACCTTTACTGCTTGCTTTGCTAATTCCTTAGCAAAGTTTTTAACAAAAGATCCGCCACGTTTTCCTGCTAGGCCAATTAGTTGACTGGCAATATCTTTTGTAGTGTTAACTGCTTTATTGGTTATCTTTGAGGTATAATTACCTTCCCCTTTCAACTTAGGGGCAGGCATTAGTTTTTACCCCCGAATGCATTATTTTGTATCCATTTTGAGTGAAGATCACGTTTAGCTCTTGTATCTCTCTGCTCCGGGTTTTTAGCACTGAAAAAATCGGTCGGTTCTACTTTTGTATATTTAGTTCTGGCATAATCCCTATCAATTGTCCCTTTTTTGCCATCTCCACTAGGAACTGTACGAATTGTCTTATCTGCTTCTCTAAATCTCATAGATGACTCATCGATATGTAGCCTTCCTCCTTTAACAAAACGCGCATCCATTTCGACTGCCTCTCCATTTCTCAATACAGGATTAGCTTCAGCTACCCTTGAAATTCTATGAAAAGTATACTTACCATCGTTACCACGTTTTTTCGCGGTTAAATAGGTACCCTCATTTGTTTGAATTACTCGCAAGTTTCTAAGCTCTTTATCGTCTACTTTAGACTTTAATTCGCTGGAAGAAGGCTTCAAAGCACCTAATGTTCTATCTGCAACTCCATAAGAGAAGTTGTAGCCTCTCTCTCCGGTGACAATACCCGCACCATGTGAAATTGCATTCCTTAGGACATTCTCAGTGCCACCTTTAATACCGATTCCAGACATGACACCTTTACCCAGCTCGCTTGTCATGGCTTGGATCTGTGCTGCACGTTTCCCTATCGGCTTTGATCCTTGGCCTGCTTGAGAAATTGCACCATTCGGTTTGAACCCCCTGTAGACCGAAGTTACTCCTCCACCCACACCTTTTGCTACAGTTTCTGCCGTCTGCCATCCTGCTCTCCCAGAAACTGCGCCAGCTGCTGACAATACGTTTGCACCCGCTGATGCACCCATAGCCATTGCCATAGGTCCTAAAGGTGCCATTGCTGTTGCACCTAAAACAGCACCAGTTGTTGCACCCAGTCTGCTCATTACTCGTCCTGCTTTCAGACCTCTATTCATTGTTCTACTATTGGTTAAAGTATGGTTGCTAAATGGATTTATAGTACCCAATGCAGGTGTGCTATTAGGAAAACTACTTGCCGCAGGTGAATATCCCCCTGCACCTGGCGCACTTACACCTCTGGAATTGCTTCCCCCTCCGAGAGGAAGCTTATTCATTAAGCTCGATACATTATTTGATCCAGCAGCTGAAGCGATGCTTCCAGTTAATGCTGCTGCCCCAGCCAAAGCTGATATACTTGATCCTGTAGCCATTTTTCCTGTATCTCCAGAAGCTCCTAATAACGATTTTATAGCTTCTGAAAGTGGGATAAATGTAGCGAGAAACACAATTTGCAATAACCATGATTGTTGTGAGTTTGACATTACAATGAATATCCAAAGCATTATGGCATGGATTGCTTGCGAAATAATATTGGAGAATAACTCTTTTCCCCATGTACTTGTCACTTGCCGTAAATGCGGATAGATAGACAATGTAATAAAGATAGGTCCCGTTATCATCAACAAGATGATCATAAGCTTACGCATTATATAGTAGAAGTTAGCCCACAAGGACAGGCCTATCATTATCAAATTAAGCACTAATGACAATATGGCACTCGTATTCTCGTCCACTCCGGATGTAAAATTTGCTCCTCCCAACTTTTGAAATGCCATTCCTCTAAACGTGTGTACAATAATGTCATTAAAGAGGAACATCATGTCATATAAGACCCACACATTACCTAATAGGAACATAGCGAATGCCATCGTGAACAACATTGACATGTTTTCACTTCGTAATCTTTCGTTGGTTCCTTGTCTAGCCAGTCTTATTCCAAAGAAAATGACACCAACCAAAAGCAATAATGCACATATTTTCATCATTCCATCGACGCCAGGTTTTATCAGCGTTTCTAGCTCAGAACTTGAGAATAATCCATACAGCAAATTAGTTGGACCAGTGCTTATTACTTCTCCAGTCCTTACATCTTTCTGGACGTCGAAATTAAATACCAATTCCATAATTGAATCAGTATGGTTTGAAATAAAGTCTAGTATCGGTTGAACTAACCCGATAATCGCCTCAACAAGGAGGTCTCCAATATTAAAGTCCATTTGTTTACCCTCCTCTCACCTTAAGAGGCTGTCCTTCTCATTTCTTGACGAACCGCTGCATTGGATTCTAAGAAAGGCATCTCTTCTGGACTTGCAACAGTAGTCATCCACACGCTAGTCTTACCGACCCTTAAGATACCCTCTCCTGGTGGAATTTCCGCACTAAGAAGGCTAATCTCACCTTCAGTTAGCTTGAAGGTTTCCGCAACCGAATCCCTACTCTTATCATCCTGTTTCATGAAAAATACCGTATGACAGTTGGATACAACCGCCCTTGCTTTCTCATTATTCGCTAAACGCTGGAAGTCTTGAGTAGCGATCGTGAGTGAACAATTCCTTTTCCTTGCTCTTCGCGCTGCTTTTTCCAAGAAATTTACAGATTGTTCATCATCTACCATCCTCCATGCCTCATCGCACAGTAAACGTTTCTTGCGGATAGGATTCCCTTTAATAAACTTTTCCCAGCACCATTTAAAAATGACGTGGTATGCAATCTCACTTAAGCGCTCATTTGATTCGAATGAGGAAAGATCAAATCCAACCAGCATTTGATCTTCCAAAGCTGTCGCAATTCCTTCCCCGAAGTAACTCTGCCCGTCAAACATTGACATAGATCCACGAATATCAAAATCTTCGTTTGTTTCGTAATCATGAGATTGTCGAGAACGTAAGCATGGTCTTATTGCAGCAATTAACTCTTGCGCTTCCTTCCTGCCACCAAAGTCTCCAACTAACTGGTTATAAATATCACTAATTGTTATTTCAGGTTTCCTTACTCTTCCCGTATGAATCTTCCCGAATCCATCTGTATGACCGTCTTCGAATAAGGAGTCAGGATGTTGAGTAAATCCTCTTTTCTTGAAAACTTTCATGATTGCATCTTCTAGGAAATCACGTTCAAATGCATTCAGGCCTGCCTTCACCTTTGATTTTGCGATCATTTCAAAGAAATCGATAACCTCGTTCATCTTCTCTTGAATGTTGACGAACCGAATGAACGTTCTACCTTCGCTATCTTTATAAATCTCACATTTTTCTGGACTAATGGTACTGAGCTCATCGTCGTCCTCGCCATCGAGCTCAATCTCAGTTGGCCAAAGAGCGCATGGATTGATTGTTATTTGGAACTCATCAGATACAACATCCTCCACAAGGGAAATGTAGATCCCACCTAATTGAAGAACCAAATCTTTGTATTCTTTTTCAGGATCAATAAAAACTGTAGCAATGTCGTCTATTAATCCTCTCGCGGCAAGTAGCTTAACAGCGAAGCTTTTTCCTGCTCCACTCGTTCCAAAGATTCCAAAATTGTAGTTCGTGTTTCTTCTTGAATAATTATCAAAGAACACTACCTTTTCACTAATTTTGTTTGTTCCTAGCGGGATACTATGGTGTCCTGTGTATTCCAGTTCATTGGTAGCAAACGGGAATATAGACGCTGCTGCATACCGGTCTAAATTTCTCCATGATTCCCGAATTTGATTTCGTCCTAAAGGTAAACCTGAGGTAAAACCCATTTTTATACGGGAGTAAGTTGTTCTTAAATTGAATCCATCACCTGCCATTTCATTGGCTAGATCTTGGGTCACCGCCTCCAAATCATCCTCAGTATCAGCATAGACATTTGCTACGACTGCAACTAAGAACTGATCGTTCAATCCAATAGCGATTTCCTGCTGTAACATCTCGCAATCTTGTATCTTCGTTTGCAGTTCAAAAACTTGGTCGTCGTTGCCACGCCTCTCTTCGAGACGAAGATTTGATTTAAGAATTGTTGCTTTCTTCTTCAGTGATTTTACAGCGTCTTTTCTTTTAGATTTTTGTAAGTAAAACATTACGTCCGTGTCCGGAGCATTTATCAGTAGATGGAAGGCAGCTGTTTTGATCTTTCTCGGCCATCCGCCTTGTGTCACGTATAAAGGTTGAAATACGCGTTCTTTACCTATTTTATCTTGTATGTATCCAATATCTCTGGCTGTCGGATCAACGCCATCTGGAAGAATAGCAGACCAAATACTTGCGTTTCCTTTACCAAATAGGTCTTTCAATTCATCTTCATTTTCTTTAAGGAAGGCATCTGCATGTTCTTCTTCCTCGGGAGTTATCTTTTCTTTATTTCGCCAGTTCCATATTTTTGCTAGCATCTCCTTGAACCTCCCGCATTAACTCTTCTACTAGATTCAACTGATGTTCATCTCTATCAGCTGTTACAAAAAGTGCATCCATCTCTCTTTTCAAGGCTTCTTCCAGCTTAAAGTGCCTTGCATCACTTCTTCTCATCGCATAATGAAGCATTTCATAGATTCTTAATGTAGTTGCTACTTGAATATTTCGCACACCTGCTCTAGACATTGTGTCCGTTAGGATTTTCCCTTTCCTAGAAAGGATGATAAAAATACGTTTATACAGCTGGTCCTCGTTTTTAAATTTCTTCTTATCCTTTTGACTCAGATCATATGGCAGTAAGAAGTACCTATGTTTGTCGTATACTTCTGTATTCGATTGCCAAACATCAACGAAGTTCAAAACGTTGTAGCAATATCCTCGTTGCACCTCATTCAGATTTCGATTGGTATTCACTTTGTCCAATTGGAACAATAAGTGATCATCAAAATCTACTCGACGACTCTGTGTGTAGATGATGATCTCTGAACCATCAAAAGCGGAAATAGCTGCCTCGAATGCTGCATCAATACCTTCTTGTTCCGCTGGGCTTTTTAAGTAGTAATTTACGCCATCTACTTTGACCACTAGTAGATAACGATCATTCTTTAATTTCATTAATCCATGCTTAACATCTTCAACCTCAAGTAGTTCGCGTATATTAACCCGTTTCTTTTTCTCATTGTCTTGATTAGTTCTTCTCTTCTCTTCTCTTACTTCATCTTCTTCATTACCTATATACGTGGTTTTTTTCTTCCTATTGGCAAATGGATTAAGCGGTTCGTTTTTTCTTGACCGGTCCCAACAGTAAAGAATACTTCCAAGCATGAGTATCATCACTATTGTGGTGAAAATACCGTTACCGTCCACTAGTCATTCACCTCATCTTCTTGGTAGATATATAGGTTGTTCTCTTTTTTTCCCAACAACCAATAAACTAACCACCGATCAAAGTACATATCCGGCTCTTCCAAGTATAAAAATCCAAGTGACCATACGATTAACGTTAGCGGGGTGAGTATGGACATGATAAGGATGACAAGAAATTCAATGGAGAAATCCTGCATTAATAGTGGCTTTGCTATGTTGTAGAAGATAATCCCCCCAATAGCGCAATATGCAAATTGTCTCCAGCTTACTAACCCCATAAAATCTTTCTCTTCACTGACAATATCTACATGGACGACATTTATCTTCATCTCATCTTTCCTTTCTATTTTTGATTCTTCCAGATACCAATCATCTTTTTCTTTGCTATGCTCTCAACTGTTTGAAGCTCTTTCTTTAATGCTTCTGTTATGTCTTTGCCTTCACGTTTGAATTCACTCATAATTCCTTCTCTTACTTGCGCTAGACCACTTCTAATCATTTCTTCGTTTGCGATTTTTCCGTTTGAGAGAATAACATATGCGATCAAAACCCCCGGATTTTTTACTTGGCTTTTTATTGCCGTATCCAGGATTAGTTTTACTTTCCCATTGGATTGCTGAATCAATGTCTCATTGTAACTCTTGGAGTGAGCATTTAGTTTTGGATCATTCCTCTTTGGTGGTTCAATCATCGCGTATCTAATCGTTTGTTCCTTTCCATTCATATCCACAACAATTGTGGAACCATCGATTATACTGATTACGTTGTATTGAACTTTTTGAGAAGACGTACTTGCAGCTTCTAGCATAGGAGGTCCTTCCGTTTTAAAAGGTGAGCATCCACTTAATACCATAATGAGCAGCATTAATATGAGAAGAACCACAAATCTGCTATGCCTCATAGACTTCTCCCCTTGTCTAATGCGAAACCGCTAGTGTAATAAACACTAGCGGTAATCATTTGTTACGTCCCGATTGATGCAAACCAACTTGCAATCATGGATGCTTGCATGATAATGAATACTCCAGCAGCAACACCAATGAGAGATAAGAATGCACCAGATCGTCTCTGCTCGTTTTTCCCTGATGTTGAAAACAAAATACCTGTAATGACGAGCATAATAAAACAAATGCCCGCTCCGACTAGCCTTACGACCCCAACAATCTTCGCAAGGCTAGATTGCAATTTTTGATCGTTAAAGTTTGCGTCTTCTGATTTAATTAATTCATTCCCCAAAATCTCACCGATACTATTACTGTTACCGGCATTACCAGATGCCGCAAAAGTCGCTCCTGCGAAGGACATTACAAGCACCATCATTGTCACCAGAACAAAAATACCACGAATCATTTTCAAAACTTCTCACCTCCCTTTCTCTTTTGGTTTACTGTAGCTCTCAGAAAAAACACAAAAAGGCGTTAAACTCTCTATAGCAATAGCTGTAGAAAGTTTAACGCCGGGTATTTCCTCGGCTACATTCTTTTGTCTTCCATAGATTAACACCAAAATCGCATTATGGAAAGATAGTTTTTGTTGTACAATTACTGGTCTGCGGTTATAATTGATTTACAAAAGTAGGTAAAGAAGGTGAAATAATGCTATCATTTTTAAACGTTATTTTTGAGTCTGGCATTGTTAGAATTCTCTCTATTGCACTCATTATCTTATTATGTTTAGCGTCCCCCTATTACCTACCATGGATTGAGTCATCATATTTTGGGCAACGCTTAATTGAAACTGGCATTTGGCCTGAGAATATGGTGTTATGGCCTCATGAAACTGGAATGAAGATAATTACTCTCGGTACTATCGGAGTCATCCTATCCGGATATCTCAGTGTTGCATTGATAATAGTGGTTGCCTTGCTATTTTTGGGTATGTTTATAGTCGTACCTCTTCTCTTGTTAAAGAGGAAAATTCTTGCATTAAAAGCTGATTGGGTTAGCAGCCAGAATGAAGTTAAAATGCAAACAGAAATTCCACCTGGACACAGACTTAAAGGTAATGGAAAGATCGTCCCAATAAAAATAAAGTATTAAGTTTCAAGACAAACTCTAAATTAAGTAAAAAAGAGAGCAAAGAGGTATTGATTTTATACCCCTTCGCTCTCTTTTTCAATTTCTTGATACTGTTTATCGAACTCTTCTTGAAAATGCTGCTCCATATATTGACGTATAAATTCACTTTTAAGACTTTCATTCTCAATTCGTTTGAAGAATACCTTTATTGTACGTTCAGCTACAGGCTTTTCATTCCATAGTTTGATTGCTTGTTCTCTTAGTTTCGTGTTTACATCAAATGTTATCCTTGCTCTTAGTTTCTCTTCTTCACGAGCTATCCGTCTAATCTCATCATGAGTTGGTGGAGCTGGTAGGTTTTGAACGCGATCCTCAAAATCCTTAAGTTCAAATAACCTTTGATCTACCTTTTGCAAATGAGCAAGAAATGGTTCAAGTTTTTCCCTAAGCTTCTGGTCCACTATGTCATCAATTACGTTTTCAGTTGATAGACTTAGACCTTCATCTTTAACAACTGGTTCTTTATGGATCGGACTTAGAATTGTCTTTCTCTCTTCGATTACTTTTACTGCACAAGTTGGAAGACTAAAGTTTAAATCTCGATATTTCTTAAAAGTCAGTAAAACTTCTAAGTCTTCCTCATTGAAGCGGTATTGCTCTTTACCGCCTACCTCATCTCTCTCAAACTCATAGCCTACTTTTGTTAATTCTTCGGCCCACCTTAAAATAGTGGAGTTTGCTGCATTTACTTGCTTCGCTATTTCATTTGTATAGAAATAAACCGATGAGGTTGAGTTATTCACTCTTCTCCCCTCCCCCATAAAACATATTAACTCTACTTTTCCATATATTATTCTGCTTGTCAATGATCTACCTCGGTGGACATCGCTATATCATGATTGATTATGCTATTTACGTTCGATGCTAATTTTGATTCAGATCGATACAGGTTAGTTGACTTCGGAAATACTTCGATCAATCTCAATCATTCCACAATAATTGACCTACCGTCACAAACAGTAAACATATATATAATTATATCTATAACATGTTCATATGTATGTTTATATATAAGTAAATTTCACTTCACAGATCGCTTCACTAACTATAATTACTTCATTTTGCTACAGCTAGATCAATCATCACCACTCAAGTTAAAGCACTTTGATTCGAAGCATATCGATTATCCTCTCAATTGTACTCGATCACTCTTCATTTCAATTCACTAGAAGTATTATATACACCCAAGCTTACCTATATATATTTATATTCATGAATAGATCATATATATAAACATATCTATATAAATGCACTTCGATCTAAATCGATGTGAATCACTTATTTCATGAATCACAATCAATCAACAGTTTCTGCCTTGAACTATTCGCGATTCAATACCACTTAGTCTACATCGATTCATTTCGATGCGCATTGGTTTTAGATGCTCATAACCCCAAGAACTTCACTATCTTTCATCACGATTCACATCGATGTACATTGATTGACTCTGAAAACAACTCGATCATAGTCAATCAATCAAATGCATAGCCCGTTGGAGCTATTACTGACATTCATTTAACCGATTTATAGCAACTTACTTCATCACCAAAAGAAAGTAGGGGAGTGGGAGGGCAATATATAGTATGATTTGGGTCAGGCCATATTTCGGAATTCTCCCATACGTAGAAAATAAAAAACGATATGATCATATCTCTCGGAAACGCAACCTGACTAATAAAGAGGGGATATTATGAAAGGCACAGTATTTGAGATGCATTATGATTAACTTAAGAACCGATTAACTGAAGATTTATTAAAACACTCCTGTATTCTACACATGAAAATAAATGCTTCTTTCTTGCAATAAATTAGAATCGAAGGTCAGTATGATGATTACATTTTTGATTTCCATGCAACTTCAGTCGTCCACATTATTACGAATCAGAAGTTCTTATAGGGATTGCAGAGTCGATGGTTGTTAATGATGTTCCGTGAAAATAAAGTATTAGACCGTAGACTGAGAAATAAAGTGTTATACTGGCGCCAGTTATTCAACTAACGGGCAGGAGAGTACAAAAAATTGCAGAATCAAATTATGACTACTCAGAAAGGTGTGTGTGTCATGAAGTACATCAAATACATTTAAATCGGCGGTAACCAAAAGTTAGCCGCTAAATCTGTAAGAAAGCAAGGTGGATTTTTTGGCGGCCATAAATTATATAATCGAGGAACGTATACCGTCTGTCTTGGAACACCAGGTGTTATGGGAAGCAGTCGGTTGGGGCAACATTAATACCGAAATGTCGAGGAGTTCTTTAAATAACTCCCTTTATGGAGTTGTTGCAACTGTAAATGAGGAGCCGGTCGGCATGGGACGCAATGTTGGTGATGGCTATATGTTTTTTTATATCCAGGACGTCGCGGTTCGTCCCTCTATGCAAGGATTAGGATTGGGTACTGAAATTCTAAATTATTTACTTGCCTACATCAAAAAACGTCGGATCGAAAACGGGATCGCGTTTGTCGGCCTATTCGCATCTGAAGGAAAAGAAACCTTTTACGAGAAATTCGATTTTAAAAACCATTCCCCACATATGACTGGAATGTTTAACGTATTCGATTCTTAGTTTCTGTACTAAAAGTAGTTGCCGGATCTCTGGAAGTCACTTATTACGTTATTGGGTATCAATAGCGGTACAAATACAAACAGAGGCTGCCAGTGTTAATACTGGCAGCCTTTGCTAAACTAACGAGCAGTTTAGAACAATGAACCATAAAAAGGGGTATTGAATATTTTACTGAATATCGAACATTTTGGGGAAACTACTTAAATGGGGTATTTTATTGGAGAACTATGAAATTAAGAGAGCGACCTTGGATGAAAAGGAAACACTCAGCAACCTTTTGCAATTCTATATTTACGATTTCTCTGAGTTTATGGATCTACAGATTGAAGATAACGGGAAATTTGGTGAATATCCGTTAAACGAATACTGGACAGATTGCTATAGGTTTCCATATTTAATATTACTAAATGAGAAAATTGCTGGATTCGTCTTGGTCAAATTGATAAATAGAGATGAAGATGACTCATACTTTTCGATTGCCGAGTTTTTTATTATGAAAAGATTTCGGAGGTCAGGGTTAGGTAAACAAGTTGCTAAAGATATATTTAATATGCATAAGGGACCATGGGAAGTATACCAAATAGATAGTAACGAGCCCGCACAACATTTTTGGAAAAAAACAATTGAGGAATACACTGGGGGCAAATTTACTGAGCGAATAGAAATTGGAAGAAAGACACAAGTGTTTGTTAGTTAATAACTCGGGTTAAAGCAGTGAGGAAAGATTACGCTAACGAGGTCGATAGCTCAATAAACCAGGCCAGTCTACCGTGATTGGACTTGTCTTTTTGTATGGAAGGATTGATTAGTCTATTACCTATTTTTCTATGCATGATTACATAAATAGTCGACTATATCCACTCGTTGATGAAGAAAGAAGACAAATCCTAGCCACTCAACAGTTTTCTTTGGAAAGGGTAGGGGGGATATAACGACTCGCAGTAACTACTACAAATCAAGTTTTTGAACGATAGGGACTCCGCCAGTAGGAATACATTATATCAGCTGAACACTAATGACCGAACACAAATACGTGTTAAAGCACTCTAACTTTACGAGAGGAAAATACTTGCAGAGGAGTCAACTGAAATAGAATAGAAAATAAAAAAGAGGAGCCAACAGCTCCTCTTTTCATGTGCATACCTTAATGGGTATGCATACATTTTATAACAGAATAATGGTAATTGAAATCTAAATTTTCTAGGGTGAAAGCGTGGATCTCTCTGAATACAATCTTGCTTTCTCAGCAGGACTCAACTTAACCTTTTTCTCCTCTTTTTCTACATTTCCGACTTGAGAGGAAAATTGATCAATTACTGGTTCATTTACTCTTACCTCAGCATTTTCACTCGTTTCCTTAATAGCATCAGTAGTATTCATAGCAGGCGCCTGATTTATTATTTTCGCAGCCGGAACAGCCACATTAATTGAAGCAGACGTGTTTTCAGATGGCTGAAATAGGTTTATCGAGTGATTTGATTTTCCATCCATCGTTAATAAAAGATTAGAAACAACCATTTGACCAGCTTGAGTATTGAGTAAATCAATTAAGTCCTGCGATAATCCTTTTGTATCAATAAACACTCTAGAGTGATACTTTTCAACTGTCTCAAGTCCAATCGTGATTAACAGCTGTACTAGACCATTTCTTGATGGCCGAGAACCCAATTCCTTAAGTAGGGGATGATCAGTATACTCAGTATTTATTTCAGTGAGCAGATCATTAAACGGTTCAACCCATTTAGCTGTCTTGTCGGGGAGTAGAGGCGAAGACTTGCCTTGAACAAAACCGGATTTTTCTTTAGTTTCCTTCGTCAACTCTCCGCCTCCTTTCTAATCATCGAAATCATTTTTTTACGGGTTTCTTCTTTAATTTCTCAACGATATCTGGATTTTTTAAGAATGATTCTACAAGATATCCACGGGAGTTAATGTAAATGCTAATATGCAGTTTATCCTCAGGCGGTAGTTCATACAATTTACTACCATTAGCCAATTGTTGCCTTTCCCGCAACACTTTATAACCAAGTATGACTCCACCACCAGCGATCATGTTATTTTGAATCGTACTAGCTTTTTGGCGGGTTAACATATTTAGGTAATAAATCATTTCTCCATACTCATCTAACACAGGTACCACAATATCTGTAAGATCCAAATTTGCTACATAACCGAAAGAACGAACAATTTTCGGTTCTTTCTCGCCCTTTACTAGGGACTCCGTGTATGGCTTTAAAACAACATCGATAAACTCAGCTCTGTCTCTGAAAAAGGAATCGTTAAAAATAGGAAGGTTATTCTCCTTATGCACATCGACAATTGCTTTATTAACCAATTCTTGTAGCGTTTCAACAACGTGATTACCGCCAACTTTTTTGCCAACATACTTTTCTAAATTTGCTTGTTCGAACTCTTTTGGTACTTCGATGTAAGTAGTAGAAAGAGTAGGATTGATCCCATTCGCTTCAAACACAGCTATATCGCACGTAACCCCACCTGGATCATTAATAATTAAAGGTTTCTCAGGATCTACAATACTTTCATCCACATCATTTTCCTCAAGTTCAAACTTCTTGATGTCAAACCCTAAACCCAAGCCAGCTTTGGTTGCTTCTGCATGAATATAGTCCCTTACCGGACGGTTCTCATCAACTTCATGTTTAATTGTAATAGTCTTGCCCTTATAAAAACCATCGATAAAGGTTATTTCAAAAGAACCTTTCATTCGATTCAAAAACGATGCACTAGCTCCGGATTTTACGAGTTCAACAGGCAATCCGTAAGAAGGGGGGGCAACTACCTTTCCTTCCAATCCATTTTCTAGGCCAGCAATTGCCTCACCAGTGATTAAAGCAATCATGTGTAGTTGAGAATCATGTTTATGAACGCTATCTTGAGCCTCAACTGGGTTTTCTGATAGCTTCGCAGCTAGCCCTACAAAATAATATCCACCCTTAATGAAGCCATCTGTGTCAATTGGTTTTAGCAGTATATGTATATTATCAGTCGGGTTAACTGCTTTTGAACTTCCCAGATCACTAATATGAGCCGGTGCATTAGCAATTATCGTTGGGATTATTAAGTCTTTTATGTTACCTGAGTTATCAAGATAACTAACTTTAATATTCGTATTACCCGCATCTCCACCTGAAAAGAGGTATTGAACGTTTTCCTCGTTTTTACTCATAGAATTCACCCTTTATAAGAAGAATATGGTATGCACAAGACTATTTTAACATTTCAAATCAGTACCATCAAGTATAAACATGAACATAGCATATATATAAATATAACATGATCATGTTTATATATATAAGTATATATTTGAATCATTGATTACTCTTACACATTCTTCTGTGCTGGTGGAGTATTCGATCTACGCTCAACTGTAATTCATACATCATTAATAATTACAGGGTTAATTACACTTCAAATATCAACAAAGTATTAGAATTGTTAACCTTTTCAGCACGCAATGAACAGCGTCAAAAATCTACGCCAAAATCCATTAAAATCCTCGTTATTGATTGGAAATATCTTCAGATTTACAAATCTATCTGATATAACACCTTCTTCATGGATGGCAGCACACATATTACCTAAGTAGAATATAACGCCACTTGTTATCAAGCATTGTGATCATATTAGTTTACCTATCATTTCAACAAAGCGTGGACCCTCTCCAATCTAAATATGCCTTCATAGGATACTAACAACGAAGTAAAAAACCGTTTTACCGACAAGCAGTTTTAATTACAGCTTTAATTACACAATTAATCTCAATTGCAAAGAGCAACAATACCTAATAAAGCCAAGCATATTCTACTGATATGAAAGTGTAATTAATTCCTTGAGGAATGTAAGTTATGTGCAGGGGGGTAAAACCCAGAAATAATATAGCTTAAAAGATTTTTCAAAAAGAGAGGAATTATTTACACTTTTTCCGCTGATCCTATTTCCTTTTTCTTGGGAACCATGGTATAGTGTTTTCGTAATATCAAACCAAATAATTCGCGTCGGACATACCGAGCATCAGTAGTAGTTGTACTTTAGTACACCTATACTTTTGCTCGGTTTTTTTGCTTTTCCGGAGAAGGGAGGGGAGCAATACGTGGCCGAAACCCTTACAAAAAAAGCCACGGAAGATTTAGATAACCTTATACTGGTCACTTTGTACGATCATCGGCATTTGACCCTTCCACAAATCTGTATTATTTGCGGATACGATGTGGAGCAGAAGTTTCGGCAAAAAATTAATCGCCGTTTGAAAGTATTAATTGAAATTGGCCTAGTGAAAAGACGGCGTTTAGCTCAAATCGGAATTGTGGGGAATCCAATTTACATGTACTACTTGACTGAGAATGGAGTAGAACGGAGTGTAACGCTTCTAGAGATTCCGTTTAATCGTTACGGTCAAAACAACAAAATAATCGAAAAGAATCACTTAGAAGCAAAAGAACTAATGATTTCTGATCGATTACTCCCTCATCACTTCCATACACAGAACTGGATAGTTGAATTCATCCAATCGTTTCGATCCATTTATGGTCAAGAAAAGTTCGCTAGTCTTGGAATCTTGTTTAAAGAGCCGAAACGCGTACCAAATTACGTTAACAAGCTTGGTCAAGTAACACATAGACCAGATTGGATAATAAGAATTGGCCGGACTAATGTAACGATTAACCTTGAATTGGATATGGGTACCGAAAACCTTAAGAAGCTTACTACAAAGTTCCGAAACTATGCAGAGTGGTTTAAGGATAATCCTCAAAGTGGGAACCATGTCATACTCTTTACTTCCCACACCGAGAAAAACATCACGCGAAGAAGACACATCAAAAACTTAGCAATAGAGTATTTGGGTGAATTCATTCGTGAAGGCAGACTTGAGGTTTGTGAAGGTTCAATCCCCATTACATCAGGGTGGATGATGAGTAACTTGTCCAGATTAATCGATCCTTTGGAACGAGATATTTTTTCAGAAACACTTAAGATGACCTATGATCCGAATTCATCTGGTCTCACAGCAGAATACACATACCTAGAAGCCTGTATGAAACTAGGTAAGGAAATTCCGCATTGCGACAAGGTCCATTTCTTGTATAGAAAGAATGCTAATTCTAAACACAAGGTTATCTTTCAGTTAAAAGTTGAACCTGGATCATGTCTTTCTGAAATTCAAAGCCGAGACTTATGCCTTCTTGCATCAAGTATGAACAACGCCGAGTACAAAGGATATGTATATGTTATCCATGACTCCCACGAGAAACGCTTAAATGATATCCCTGCCTTACAAACTTTCAATAACATTTACTCAGTAGATGTTCAGACGTTAAGTCAAAAAGGTCTTAAGCATTCATGGATATGGTCAGAAAGCAAGCGGAAGTGGCAAAGAATTGAGGTGGATCTCCTTTGAGTAAAGAAAGATCCAAAATTCCTTTACTACATCGGTCACGAAAAAGGGTAGAGGAATCCTTTCAAAAGATTGGACTTGAATCCTTTATCAGAGGTGTCCCGCTCCTACTTACTACCTTTCTTACCATTCTTACCATTCTTTCGATCATCGGATCAGTCCTACAGATAATAGTTATTTGGGAATATCCACCCGAAATGTGGACTAAAACGATTGTGTTAGAGAATGTGAAAGATGGAATGTGGAAGTCAGTCTTTATGTTAACTTACTTCAACCCAAAAGATATTGGCTTCTTATCATTTTTGTATGTGTTCCTCTTAGGGTTATCTACTTGGTTGTTTAGTACAAAAGTGAACCAACTCAAGAAACTGGTATTCCGTTATATTGTCTTCTATACAGCAATCCTTACTGTATTTTTCAAATGGGCGTCATGGGCTTCCATCCCAGTAAAAGTGATGTTTACCCCATGGATTGCTGGCATCATGGTACAGTACGTGGGCAAAACACCAGCTATGAATTTGTTTTTAGAAGATAATGTGGTCTGGTTCACGTGGGGTGTGCTATTTTTACCGCTCTACGCAGTCTATTACTTTTTAGCATGGTTTACTGGTCTGTTAATGCAACATGCAGAGCGATGGCACGAATGGTTTGGAGAATACGAATTTAAACACCATTTGATTCAGGGTGTATCTGAAATGCAGCGCTCTGGAGCATTTGCTGATATCTGTATTGGTATCTATGTTGATACAGCTGGAAAAATAAAGGCTATCATGCGTGGTCTTGATCGAGCTACACATACGATCATCGTAGGATCAATCGGAACCGGTAAGTCCGCTGCTGCTCTTTTGCCAATCATTCGGCTTGATATGAAACATCTTGTGAAGTATATCAACAACTTTCAGACCGATGACTACCAGACCTTATCTCAACGATTATCTGGTCTAACCATTATCGATCCGAGTAATGACCTATGTTCAAAGTCTTATCGATTGGCAAAAGCTCACGGTATTCCAGACGAAGCGATATTTTACTTAGACCCTGAAAACAAGGATAGTAAGAGTTACAATCCTCTCCGCGGTCCTGCCGAAACCGTAGCAGCAACCTTTGTCTTTGTGCTAGAGGGGCTCCAACCAGACCAAGAGGATTTTTACAAAAACACGCAAGCTGTTCATCTGTACTATCACATTCTTCTTGTAAAATTACTCCATGACGCAAGAGAAGAAGTGGAAAGAATTATTCGTACAGACGCTCCTACTTATCCCGACCCGATCGACCCAACTATAGGGAAGCCTATCCTTTCCTATAAGGCGATCTTCGGAAATAATGCATGTACGCTCGATACGCTCATGAAACTCTACCGAGACCCTTGGCTGGCAAAACAAGCAGCCCGTTCCCTGAAAGTACTTCTACCCGAAGACTGGGAAAATCAATTTCAGGGTGACGATCTCTCGTACTATTCGATCATTGAACAAACATCCGCTTTCGTGAATGACAAAGTAACATTTAAAACCAATTACAGAGGAGAAGTCACACTATACCCGCCAGATAGTCCTCATTTCGGGGAAGTAGAGATCGTTGATACTTACGCCGACAAGATTACAGGTTTGACCAACGTCTTGAATCAAATGTCATCAAACACATACTTCAGAAGAGTTATGTTTGGAGATAGTGGCTTGGACTTAGATGTAACCCTACGTACAGGCGGAATTCTATTAATCAACACAGCTGACGGTATCATGGGGAAATTATCGGGGTATTTCGCTCAAATCATGCTTCAATCTATGGTACAAGCTGTGTATCGTCGCGATATCTCAAAAGGACAACCACCCGGGCATCACATCGTGGTAGACGAATTTCCAAAGTATGCTTACGAATCTTACCCTGACTTCCCGGCAAATGCCCGGAAATATGGAGGATTCGTTACGATTGGTATGCAAACGATGGCTCAAATGGAGAGTAGATTCTCCAAGGCTTACTTAGAAACCATCATCGGTGTACATCGTAATCGAATGGTTTATCAAGGTGTCCCGCTACTCGATGCGGAGTACTTCTCTAAGTACTTTGGTACTAAAAAAGTATACCAAACAGCCGAAGGTCGAACATTCTCTGCTGCCACACAAGATTCACCTGGTATGACAGAAAGCGAAAAGTATCAGTTAGTTGAAGTACCACGTTTTGCTCCACATGAGATCTCACAAAGTAAGAAATACGAAGCGGTATTGCAACTGAATATCGATAATGAACAACAGATAGCCAGACGAGTTAAAGCAGACTTTGTACCAAAAAGTGAGTTTAAAAACGCCAAAGAAAAACCGGAGCCTCATGCACTTCAAGCATGGATCGAACGAATCCACTATGAAGCATCCCAAGGTCCCGTGACTAAAGGAAATTACGTTTGCGGTTTGATTGATAGGGAAGCAGAAGATTTTTTAAACGGTAAAGACATTACGTATACGTCCGAAGATTTGGAAGATGATCACCCAGGTCTGGATAACACAGAACAGGTATCATCCAGAAATCCAGTAACCCAAAAAACCGGTACAAGTGATCGTAATGAAGAAGACAACAACAAACAAATACCAGTGGTACCCATACGTAATCCAAGTAGTAATAATGTGAAACCGTTCGATTTTAGTTTACCAATGGTATCCCAAAACACTGTTCCACCAGCAGTAACCGATCTAGTTGAGGAAAGAGAACGAGAGTACCCAGTAACGAGCTCCGAGAACGAGAGAGCACTGGAAGAAACTCTTGTCTTATCTGGGGAAGAGGAAAGCTATTCAAATCTCCACGAAGTCGATAGCAAAAGGATACAGGTACAATCTCTTCGACAACAAAGGGACCAATCACAGCGGGTTCCAATGGAACAAGTGAAACGACAAGTTAATACTTCTCTAAAACCCGGTCGAGTGATGGGCCAGCATGTAACCAACAACGTCGTTCACCATGAAGCACAGCGGAGTCTCACTCTAGATAAACAAGTGCCAAAGCCTATACAAGAAGATAAGCAATACTCTAAACCGGTACTTAGAGAGCCAGCTCCCTCTCCAGCTACTTTAACGAATAAGCAAGAAGAGACTCCCTCAAATCCGTTTGCCAATGTGGACATTTCAAAGCTCATGCCGAGTCCCGCTCCACAAGGGACAAAAGTGGCAAGAAACAAGAATGAGACTCACCAAAATAATCGTGATTTTACGGCAAAGGTGATAGAAGCTGAAAATTTCCGTGAAGCACCTGAGCCGGCCGATACGCAAGAATTGTTAAAAGCTTTCGTGTCAGTTGCCCAAGAACATAAACCCCAAAAAGATAACAATGGAGGAGAAGACGAATGAGTTTTGACCAATTCAAATTGACACCTGAAAAAACAGCTGAATTTAGAGGGTTCCAACGACAACGAACCTTGCTTACAGGAGTCATTACCCACCATAAACATAGCTCGAAGCAAGTAAATGGAGAAACCCTTACCTATGAAGCAGTTGAGGTCCAATTCCCTGATGGAACCATTGGCATCTGCGAAGTGAACGATTTTGATGAGTATAAGTTCGAATCTCTCATTGGCTTTGTAGGATATGAAGAACCTTTCCTAGTTGAACGCGTCGACGAGAGAAATAGCGTCATTCTACTTAACCGTATTAAAGCATTGGAGATCTTGAAAGAGAATCTATGGAATACGATTAGAACCGAACAGATCGTACAAGCGAATTTTAGAAGTATGAACGTAGAGACCGGAAAAATCCATTTTAATGTCTTTGGTCAAAATGTGTGGATGAACAAGGAAGACTGGGACCATTCATATATTCCTCAAAGAGCTCAAGATATCAATTTGCAAGCTGGGGATGAAATTGAACTACAAGTAGTTCGTATTTGGACAGAGGAAAAGATCATTCAAGTTTCTCGGAAATCGATGTTCCCTGATCCTTGGATCGGTATTACCGATCGCATGAAAGTAGGCGAACATTATGCGGGAGAAGTTGTAAACGTATCGTTGTATGAAAACGATAAGTGGCAAGGCTACTTTGTCAAAATTCAAAATCAAAATATCGTGCTCCGTTGCACCCCACGTCATGGTCTTGTTCCCCCAGCGACTGGTGACACCGTCAATATCCGATTGGATTTCATTAATGAGACTGAGCGTAAAGGACGCGGTTCCATCGTAAAGGTGATCAATCGGAAGGAGAACGCTTTCAATGAGACAAGTAAATACAACAAGTTCGTCACCATCAGTCGACGTGAGGCAAGAAAGCAGCAAGAACAACTCGCAGACAATGAGTAAGAATAATCAACACCCTGTAGTTCCTCAACAAGGGGGACTCAGGGTGGCTGATTCTTCAAATCTGAAGGTAGCAAGAAACGCTCCTACCATCTCCTATACCTTTAGTGACGGTAGCTTAAGTAAATGGGATGTACCAACTTGGCAGGTGAAGGTCGTTGAATCTAAGTACCGCTATCCCATGGCAAAATACGCTGTTCAAGCAAAACATTCAGGCGTACTTACCAAAAACGATCATCAGATTCTACTTACAATCGCAATGGCAAAGGCGATAACCGAAGAACAGATTCGCAGGGCGTGTAAACCACTCACAAATAGCATGATCTACAAAAGAGTAGACTTACTGGAAGTATGGGGGCTTTTGGAACGAAGGAAGTTTACAGGGGAGCGCAACCCTAATGAGAAGTATCCAGGAATTATAACGCTTACGGATACCGGGAAAGATTATATTCGCCTCACTGCTCCTGGAACTCATTGCCTTGGAAGTTCAGATTACCTTCGCTATCCAAAGCTTCCAATCAATTTAATTGGATCAAATGAGATCAAATTACAACTAATAGAGGCCAACGCCCTTATTTCTTGGACAGATCACAAAGAAATCTCTTCGTTCGGAAAGGTTGCATGTTCCGCAACCATTGCACTGCCTGACGGACGCTTTCATCTTTTGATGGACCGTATTTCAGGCATGTCTAAAGTTGACCATTTCCTTCACCAGCGTATTGCAAGCTTAACCGAATTTGCTCAACGTGGTGAAAAGCTATTGGATGAAAACTTCGCCTTTGTGTTCATTGTTCCAAGCAATTCAAGCATTACCCAATTGATTCAAGCCTATGAAATTCATCATCTTGCCAATTCGTACAGAGATTATTACCCGCATATCTGGTTTATCAGTCATGAACACCTATTTAGCCCGCTTGGGTTTGAACAAGGCATTATTGCCTTAGGTAAATCGAATCTTGAAGCAGTCAGACTCCCTTATGGAAACGCCGAAGATTATGCAGACGATTATTAAGAGAAGAGAGGGGAACGCCCTCTCTTCTCACTTATTCTGTTTCTCCATAGATTGTTCTTCCCAACAAACCAGAACAATCTTAGCGTAACAGAGCAACATTGTATTAGGAGGCTTTAATGAAATCTTTCAGGTCAGGATTCATTTCTTTCCTTATTGCAATCATCAGCTGCTCACTACAATCGATTTATCAAAACGAGCTATTTTATGCACCTCTATTCATCATCTTTCTCATTCCGATCATCCTAATATTGCGTGATCCTACAATATATCCAAGGCAGTTCGCTCCACTCATCGGCCTTCTTATCGGAATACCCAGCGGATCTTTCTTACCGTTTTAACAAGTCCCCAAATTATTTTAAGAGGAGATACGAACATGGAACAGACGTTGTCCTCCGTCTTGCTGGACGGTTCCACCATTATTATCGGGGAAAGAATTCAACATGATTGTGGCCCCGCTCCCGCTCTTGTCACTCTTTCTTCCACAGACAGGAGTAGTCCCTTCATTATCGGGGGAGCAGCTGAGTCGAACATATGGAGCAATTATCTGTTGCCACTCATTCAACAAGACCTAATGAAATTGGAAAAGAAAACATCTGAACGCGAATTATCCGGAATTACGCTTTTGATACAAGATCCAAATCAATTTGAAGAGGCAAAGGAGCTCATAAGCTCATCTGTATACCGGTCAGTGCAGACCTGGCAGTCTGATGATATTCCGTGGCATCTAAATCCGTTAGAAGGTACACCTCATCAAGCAGCTGCTGTCCTCCTTAAATTGATCTCTACGCTATCTGACTCTACCAAGAAATTGCATCCATTAGCAGAAGAACATGTACTGGCCCATACCTTACTTTTAAAGTTCCTGCATCAATTTCAATCCATTATTCTGTATCTCTCAGAAAGCAATCAGAACGAAAGGGGGCATAATCGGCCAGTAATCATTGATACGTACCATTCAATATTTGAAAGCACCCAATGCACCATCGATGAATGGCTACGAATGTATGCCGATCCAGTATTAGTCGTAAAAGCTACTCGAACATTAGAGATGCTTGCCCATTATCTTGACCAAAATCATCCCAAGTACAGCGCAAACATTGGAGAAATGCGAAGCATTGTACGGTTTATGGAATCCTGTTACCAGGAGAGAACCGTATCTAGAACTACACTTTGCTATGTGACTCAACAACGCGGGACTCCGCTTCTCTATTTACAACAAACACAGGTCGAGAAGATCCTTTATCCGTCCGGACACCCTCACGAACAAGAGAGAGTTATACAGGATACCTATTCCGAGCACTTATCAGATGTGTTGAGTACCTGCATGTTCCTCAGTACCAACAAAGCTTTCCGTAACTTTTTGATAGGGAAAGATGTCCATCCTCTTATTGAACACTTTAATTCGGGAGGAGTTCTCCTTGTCTACATCAATGATCAATGGGGATCAGACACTTCCCGATCCTTACTCCAAACATTATGGTTAGCAACTCTGGAACAATATGCGCTGCATCGATCAAATCTAACTGATCACTCCATTGTTATTACCGAAGGAACAAGTTATCTCTATCGTGATTATCGGGATGGCCACCTACTCAAGCGTGGACGTAAAAGAGGTGTCTTTATCACCTGTGGAGTACGTGACTTTCGTTTGCTTCGCAATATGTGTTCTATCTCACACTTTGAAACAATCTTGGCATCGTTTCCGAATCGGATAATAGATGTCAGTTTATACGATCCACATCTGCATTTCTTTCTTAGGTCAGAAATCGATTTACTTGAGGATTTTGAGAAGATGCATCCAGACCTAACGCTTAAGACCCTTTCAGTTTTCCGGAGCTCCATTTCAGGTACTAAACCCCTGTTAATAAAAGGAATCAAGCACTTACAGTGACATGCACAATACTTCGGATGATCAAGGGAATCCCGCTCCTGAACCCCAAATTAACTTATGGGAATATAGATGAGTACAAAATTTCAGAATGTCATTAAGGAATACAACAAACGGTCTTACATATTAGGCGACGATGAAGCAATCCAAAGCATTCTTGCCAGCTGCCGTATTTCCATAGAAGAGCTACCTGAATTGGCATCATTCTTAGCTGAGGAATTTGAAAGAAGGCTCCAAGGTTACATCAAAAAAATGACTAGGCCAGAAGGTGAAGATACTGTACACAATCCGACTAGGTAGAGATAGTTATACAGCGGGAAGGTTAAACAAAATGCTCAAAGAGTCTAGCTACATGTTTTTTGATTCGAATATTGCAAGTTCCTTTACCCATTCTTGGATAAGTTTTTTCAGAAACATCGTAGAAATGCTGCATTTAAAACTATATACATGATTGTCTTCTATATTCTCAAACAGATAATTTATCACATGTGTCGTATCACTGTAAATTTCTAAGCGACAAGCATTGCCTCTACATTGTTCAAAGTTCGATAAACCTGAGATAACTCTATCTATAATATCCAGATACCAAGGCGCTGAAGATGTACTTATGTCAGAGGTAAGAAGATCCGAGATGGATTCAAAACCAGCTGGAAGCTCTATGCGTAGACATTTTATTCCGTTATCCAATACCGCTTCTTCTATAAGGTAGAACGGTTTCATAATGTGGCACAACCTTTTTTATCTAAGGATAACAAATTTCATTTTAACAAAGTAGTTATGGAGGGAAGAGAAATGAATCTGATATGTAAAGAAGACGTCATTATGAATACCGGAGAGACAGCGTTTACGAAGGGGAAGGAGTACAAAGGATACAAGTCCACATACAAAGATGGATACAACGTATTCCCTGTTATTAAAGCAAAGAATGATATGGGTAAAAGCCACATTATCAGGGACTCGACATCAAGTGAATTAGACGTATTTTTTGAGACTCATTTTACAAAACAATAGTTATCTTGACTAGTATGTCTTCTTATCGCCAGTTGTAAGTTTCATCGGATTTATTCAGATAGTAAGAAGTATGAATCTACTGAAAAGGAAGAGGTAAGAAGGGAGCGGTTCCTTTTGCTATCCATACTAGAAGAAATGGAAGCGGATATGCATGAGCATGGCCAATATATTTTGGAATATGGTACGCGTTGTGACTATCAAAAATATCTGAATGAATGCCGGCGATCAACGGTTGTTGGCTACTATTTAGCGAGAACACGCTTCTTTCACCAGGATCACCTTATGGATAGTATCTTCCTTAAAGCAATGTCTAGGAACAGCCTGTACCAGGGTGCTATCGAGTCATACTCTGCTCTTCAAAACGCAACAAAAGGGAAGCACATCATTCAAGTAAATACCAATCCAAATCCTTCGGAAGTATTTCTTGAAGAAATGGAAGCTTATCACCTTTCACTATTTGATCTCAGCGTTCTTCAGCGAATACTCACTTTTGAGGAGCAGTACTTTAATAGAGCGGATGGATCATCATACAAGCTGGTAAAATACTCGAATCCCTCGGACATCGTCTTATATCATTGCAATGCATCTGACTACATTAGTCCATCGGAAACGATCGATGGAAATTGCTTCGACTCGAATTGTGATACATATGGATCACTCTACCACTCGAAAGCACAACGAGCGTACATATTCTGGTTAGAAGATTCAAGGGAGTATGTAGTCATATACCATTCGTTTTGGTGCATGTAGTTTCTCATAGACTATGGCAATTTGCTTGTTAAATACAAACACCAACTGATACGAATTGGATGAAAAGGAGTGGGTAACCTTTGGATCTATTGCTAGAAGAATTAGAATACATGCATGATCATGGACATTACATTTTAGAGTACGGAACTCGTCAGCACTATGAAAAATATAAGAATGAATGCGGAAGGTCAGAGGTATTAGGCTCCTATTTAGCAAGAAAGAGCCTCTTTCATACAGATCACCTCATTGATAGCATCATACTTAAAGCACTTTCCAATTGCTCCATTTACGCGGGAAGTACAAATATATATACAGCCCTTCGAACAAAAACAAAAGAGAAACATAAGATTCAGGTAAATACCAGCACCACCATGGGATCGGAAGTAAGCTACAAGGACATTGAAGCCTATCACTTATCTTTATTTGATCTATACGTGCTAGAACGAATACTTGCATTCGAAGAACAGTACCGCGATAAATCAGAAGGGTCATACTACCTGATCAGATACTCGGATGCCTCCGAAATCCTCTTAAATCATTGCTATTCATCTGATTACATAGGTGCCTCCACAACAATCGTTGGCAATCGTTTTGACTCGAATTGTGATACGTACGGTACGATCTTTGGTTCTCCTGCACAAGAAGCACATATTTTCTGGTTGGCAGATTCACGAGAGTACGCAGTTGTTTACCACTCATATTGGATGTAGATTCCCGTTTTTATCACCTTGATTGAGTTTATTACACAGGCTTTGGTTCCAAACATTACATCTCACTTGGAAAGGAGGGGTCCTCTTGAATCGGATTCCGATCGTCCTATTTCTTATCAGTTTTGTTGTAATGGGTTTTGAAATGATCGCAGCACGACTCCTCACCCCGTACTTTGGTAGTACCATTTATACCTGGGGGGCCGTCATATCGATTTTTCTTCTTGGTTCGAGTGTAGGTTACAGCGTAGGGGGGAAGATGGCTGATCACCGGTCAAAAGATAGGTGGCTTCGAATCCTATTAGTAACAGGGCTGTTATGGGTCTCAATCCTTTCGTATATTTCTGGATATGTGCTTCCACTTTTCTCAACGCTTCCTGAAGAATTCGCCGTCATAGCGGGGGCCTTTACACTCTTCTTCCTTCCAAATACAGCATGGGGAGCTGTTCTTCCGATCATAATGAAAGAAGGCTTTGTACACAATTTAAGCGGTAGACGAATAGGCTATTACCACACTGTTTCAGCACTAGGAAGTGTAGGGGGAACCATACTAACCACCTTTATTCTACTGCCCAACATTTCACTCCCGATCATTCTGTCGATCTTCACAGGGTGCTTACTGCTCGCGATTGCGCTGCTTTATCGGCGATCTACCCAGACAATGTTTCTGTTGATTCCTCTCACCGCAGCCATTTTTATCCCACTCTCTTATGAAAACAATGCTTTTGCCACTGAAGAGAAGGGAAGACTTACCTACAAATGGGCAAGTCCTTACCATGATCTCTACGTGGTTGAATTGCCCGAATATGAGGGAGTCAAAGGTAATTATCGTTTCCTAATGTTCGATTCAAAATCGTTTCAGGGTGGGATTGATCTAGATAATCCCAAAAGTATCTTGCTAACCTACATTCAGGATATGGTTGCATTGGCCACTCAGTATCAACCCAATCCCGCTTCCGTTTTTATGATAGGTCATGGAGTAGGTACACTCGCGACTCATTACCAAGAAAACGGTGTGAAAACTGAAAGCGCCGAGCTCGATCCAAAGGTTTTGGAAATTAGTCGAGATTACTTCCACTATGCTGGGGAGAACGTCACGATCGGTGACGGACGACAAGTACTTAAGGGAAAGCCTTCCCGCTCCTACAACATCATTTTCGTTGATGCCTATCAAAACGACGCTATTCCATTCCACCTGACAACCAAAGAGTTCTTCCTATCAACACACGATAAATTAACGGAGGATGGCATCCTTATGTTAAACGTTGTTGGGCGTTCCAAAGGTGACCTCGTTATGAATTCGATTGTGAGGACAGTCCAGGAGTCTTATCCTTACGTAAAAGTGTTTGGGAGAAAAGAAGCGGGGGAGCAGCGACAAAATCTATTGGTTGTAGCGGGAAAGAGCCCGCTCCCTAAGGAAACTATACCAGCTCTACAAGAAGTTACTATTGAAGCGGGAGAGATCATTACCGATCAAGCAGCTACACACCCTCGGCTACAATAAGAATCGATTGGACAAGCTCTGACGAACAATAACCGTGCTGAAGATCCTTTTAGCACGTTCAGGGCATGAACATATCCCATGTGATTTTATACAAGAGAGAAAGGGAGTGAAGCACGTATGACATCATCAGAATATAAAAGACAAGCCATCAATCCTCTTCAAGGGAAGTACCTTCAGTTATCTTTTATTCTAGGCTTTTTGGCGTTGATGGTCTTAGTCTGGATGATACTATTCGATTACATGATCTTAGGTTCAACCAATATTGATTTTATGCGTGATTTCCCATCGCTTGCCTACAAGCTTACCAATTCCATTGAAATGAACACCACTATGAGATGGTTGGTAGACAGACTATTTGGTGTTACCGTTGTATGCTTTGCCCTCTATTTAGGTATCAGAATGAACCGTTCCGTAATAAATGGTAAGCCTGAATGGAAGGAAGTTGCCTTACTGGTAGGAAACTTTTTTCTAATTCACCTCTTGTTCCAAACCTATTGTTATCTAGCTTTCGCTTCAGTAAAGTTCGGAGAGCAGCTCTTTGATGTAAATCTCAGCGCATTAGTCGACAGTTTCAATTCACTAGATCTCTTTTCTTTCCCAGCTTTTCTTCTTGTTATCACTCTATCGATGACGATCGGGATTGGGATCATCAAGTTTGTTCGCTTGTTTCTTCTTTTATGCTGTTCTTTCTACTTCCCATTCACCACAAAGCCAAACGTGTCAGCCATTAGAGAAAGGCTGGTATCCCTTGCGATGGACGGGATGCGACTTGTTCTAGACTCCCTTATCGGTGTGACGTTGGTTATCGTTATGATCAAAACATTAAACAACGCATGGCATCCAGGGATACTTCTTGTGGCGATCATCACCCTGTACATCGGCAATAACGTTCTTCCTTACAAGGGGATCAAAAAAGAACAACCCTTTGTAAACGGATAGCTCTTTCCATAATTTTCTCACTATCGTATACTATCCTTAATTGGATAGTAGCGAACGGACATCCCGGTCGAAATAGCTGGTTTTATACCAGTTGTTTCGGCCTTTTCTTTTTGTCTAAGCTACTTCATCCATTCACTTGAAAGGAGAGAATGCAATATGTCTAGTCCACAGCAAGCAGGTAAGAGAGAGCCTTCATTCCAAAGCCCGCTCCCAAGCTTCATTTACAAAAAGATGAGTGGTGCTGTATTGCTTTTTAGTACCCTGCTACTTATCGGATTGTTTAGCAGCCTCGTAGTGATCGGTGGTCCTACGAAGGTTCTCACGATCATTTTCGTCCCAATCGTCTTATTGACTTACCTCTATTGGCTTATCGGTGAGCAAAAGAGATATGGCGATTTAATCGTTGCCTTTCAAAAAAGTGTCATCGCGCTCTATGAATCAGCCTCTTTTATGCTTAGAATGAATCGATTTAAGATGGCAACGTTGTACCTCATTGCTTTATGGGCAACCATCTCCATTATCCAGCACATCAATAGCTCCACTTCCTTTATCACGAGCTTTTGGGCATCTTTCCAACCAGACTTCATCTCCGTTACTTTATTCAGCATTGAGAAAGTCATCATCCTGGTCTGCATGCTTTGGCTCATAATCTTCGGTATCATGAAGGTAAAAGAAGGGGAGCGGGATGCAAATTCTACAAAACTTCATTATCTTCTAAAGCTCTGCAATGAAATTGAGGTAACACCTCACTTTTATTGGTTGGCTGGTGGAAAGTATATTCGCATCGATGAATTGATTGAGCTCCTTGACTATGAGGAACATTGCGAAAAAGAAAGCCACCAACGCGTACTCCGATTCATTTTGAGCAACTATGAAGTGTTACATTCCACCTCGTGTTACGAAGTACCAAAAGGGTATCAGAGCATCTTAGAACTTAAATTGATGGAGGACAAAGAAACTCACTCTGTCGAACAAATGCCTGTAAAACAATAAGGATAACCCCGCTACTGGCCGGAACTATGTTCCGGTTTTTCTCTGTTTTGAATTAAGTGACGAGTAGGATATAGTTGGTAGTAGTAGTAAAATCGTACAATATTTAAAGAGGTGGCGCCTTCGTGACCATTGTTGCAGCGTATAAACAAGGAGACACTGTCTCAATCGTATCTGACTTTCGGGCTTCGTTTCATGTTGAACAAGTAGATGCCATTTTGAAGTACTTTCAGGTAGACGATCGAATGGGCTTCTTTACAGCTGGCTCCGTGTTAGCATGGAAAGAAGCTGCTGATCATATTCGGTCTATTGCAAATCAAATCAATGTATCCAATGTTGCAACAGAAGACGGCCCGCTCCACTCCGGTCTCAGAAGAATTGTGGAGCGGTTTCCAGTAAGTAAGCGTGATCGGTATCCACTGTTTGGTGGTATCGGTGTCTACTGGGACAAAGATACACAACAAACCGTGTATTTTGAATTAAGAGGAGAACTTAGTCAAGGGTTACTCATACGCCCGCTACAGGATGGTATTACGGTTCTTGGGAGCGGATCGGGCATCCCTGGTATTCAAGAACTTCTCACCCAAAAAATTCAATACCATCTGATTCGCAACCAAGGTTTTTATCCAAAAGATGCAGCTGAGTACCTTAGAAATGTACTGAAAGGGGCTATGAAAGCTTGTGGTCCCTCTTCATTTGAGAAATTTGGAATCTCCCCCATTTTCTCCATTGCTGGAATGAATCCAAGCGGATTCCGGATGGAAGGAGAAGAACTAATCGGCCATCTTTATTCCGGAGGCGTGAAAGGTCACCCTTATCACTATTCGTTTGAGAGGGTAGAGAATCAAATCATACTCAATAATCACCTTTCCAATACGACTATCCCGCTTCAGGACGTTTCATCCTTTCAACATAATGGGACAATCGGGTTAGAATTTGATCCGGAAGGGCTGACCACCGGTTTTGATCCAATGAATTATGTATCTGGTGACGTTATCTATATCCTATCTCAAGATGTTGGACCCACTTACGTAGAGAGAAGAGTGTGTAAGACACATCCTGTAGCTTGTATGGATAACCGCTTCTCAGTAGCTGATCCCCAATACCAGGATATCGGATACCGTGTCGTACATAACCTGCCTCAAAAAGAGAAGGACTCTTTTCAGCAAACGTTAACCATTGGCATGATTGTGAAGCCAGAGAATCGAGCTGCATTCGAACAAGGCATCCACGAGAATATCATGAATCATGAGTGGCTGTGCCAATTTGTAGAGAACTATGCCGATATATTTGGGAGTAACGTCTCTGAATGCAAGGAGAGCGGGGAGTGACTCTCAGTGTACAGAGAAAACAAGGTTGTAAATATGCATTCTACTTTAAACTTACAGGAAGTAAGTTTAAAGCACTTCTGGCTTAACCATCTGGTGTATTATCTGAAGAGGGTAAGAATGTGGTCCGCCTTTTTCTGAACACTTTTCTCTCCCGCTATACAATCTGTTCAAAATTGTTTGAAACTAGGAGATCCCATGAGAACAACATTGAAGCTTAAAATAATGATCCTCTGTATTGTAGTTTACATTTTCCCTGCATGCATGAACGCAAATGCAGCAACTGAACCCACATTTATTACTGACGATCAATTACAAAGAAGTTTAGAAAAGCTCAAGATGGACCTGGCCACAAAGGAAGAACTTCAAACATTGGTTCAACAGCAAGGGCGCACCCTTACGAAAGAAGAAATCACCCAGCAACTAATAGATACACAGAAAACGAGAATTGCAATGCTTGAAGGAAATATTAATGCCCTTTTGTCATTACTCGCGGTTATCGTAGCTGTACTTACATTATTCGGCGGTATTTTCGTTTATGTTTCCAGAATAGCTTTTTCCTCCAAGGTAGAAGAAGTAGAGAAACGGCTCGATGAAATGAAGCAGCTCAAAAATGAAGCAATAACGAAAATGGAAACCGTTAAGGAACTTAGCAGTAATCTAAATGTCGTAATTCGAGAAGTGCAAGATTTGCAGATTAGCTTAAACAAAAGTGAGATTGCCTTCGAAAAAGGAACTGAAAGAATGAATCAATTAGGGAAGTATGTGGGATTTGTAGAGCTCACAGTCTCGCGATTAGAGATTCTACGTACATTTGAAAACCATGTAAACGAGTCCAAAAGATTGCATTCTGAACTTGAAAGCTGGCTTGCAGATACACTTCTGGACTATGATGTTGCTCTCGAAAACGTTACAGAAATTTTGGGAGCGAACGTCATTGATAACGGACCTGATGAAACGATCCAAGATAAACTTAGTTACACTTCAAATTCATTAAAAGAAATGGAAAACGCCTTTTGGGAACAGGCAAAACGACCATTAAATTGGGTAAATTATGCGGATCTGACATTAGACGATTTTACCGATCCGCTTGCTGACATACTCGAAGAGTGGGAAAGCTATTTTGAGGATTTAAAAAAGGTACATTGGATTATCAAGGCTCAATTAGCAATTAACACAGCTAAGTTTAAACAAAAGACATAACTAAGGAATTCATAGGATTCAAAAGGAGGAGCGGATGTACTTGCCTCACTCCACTTTTTTCTTTGCAAAGTACCTTATCCACACAAAATGCCTAACCAGCGTCCCGGTTAGGCATTTTGTGACATCATCCTTTTTGGATTATTTTCTATACTATTCTATTCACAGAATACAAGTTTATGACTAACCAATAAATCCATCATGAGGAGGTACTCATGGAGAAGTACAAAATAGAAAAGGATGAGGCAAAAAAACTTCTCGCATTTTGTGGATACGGTCATTATCCAACAGCTAAAATTGCCTTTATGGGCAACGAAGAGGGGCTGGATGGTTATGAACACAAATATGGGATCAAAGCACGAGTTGCTGTCTTTGGAGATCATTCTGAAACATATCTGGGGGAGTCGTGGACGGATGGATACTATGAACATATAGAGAGAGTAGCCCCGCTCTTTAAAACGAAAGTAGAGGGGTTAGGCGGTGTCAAGAGAGAATCAAAACGTGTTTCCCCAATGGTAGAGTTTCAGGCAAGAATCATGCTTTCCATAGAACAGGGGTGTACGAAAGACTGGTTCCTCAAGAAAGGAGAGGACACAGATACCTATGAGAAAATAACCGATTATCATAATAACCGTGAAACTGGGCTTTATACACGTAATGCATCTGTAGGTTCGGCTCTTCTCGATTTACGTCCACTCCCTCGCAGAATGGAAGGCATGAGACAGAACAAATGGCCTTATGACAATATCACCGAGACACAATACATGAAGGCGATGTCTTTTGAACCCTACAAACTCGAAGCAGAGTATCAAAAACTACGAGATACACGAGCCGAATATTTGACTCGGGCCATTCAGTTCAGTTCATTCTCCTTTTTAATAGGTATTGGAGATAAGAATGCAAAAACGCGATTCTTTGAACAATACTTTGGGGCGAAATTTTACCCCGATAAAAAGATCCCGCTAACCAAAGATAGGGTAGAAGTACATATTTCTGAACCATTAGACAATGGGATGGTAATTATTCTATCGGATTTCTTTCAGCATGGGCGAGGTATAGGGCTGAAAGGTTTGCGAAAACTGAGAACAGACATTATTCAACCTTACTTGAGTTTAAACCATTCCTAATCTTCATTGATGTTCCTTCTAGCCAAGTGAATGTTTGGTTTCTGTTAGGTAGAGGGTAAATATCTGTGTACCAAATTGGGAATACGTGGAAAAAGAGGAGGCATCGCTATTGGCACAAACCATATGGCCAGACGTGAAGCATGAAATTAAATACTATCTCCCATTTATCGGCATAAAAATAGGATTCATTTTCGTCGTTCTTATGTTCTCAGTACCCGCAAATACTCAGGGGGAATTAGGAGGGTTTATTATTGGGGGAGTTTTACTAATTGGAATTAATTTAATAGCGTTTAGCACCTTATTGAATTTGAATAAGAGTCGAAAGTCACTGAAACATAGTGTTATCAAACTCATTATCATTTACCTATGCGGATCGCTGCTTTCGGGTGTCTGTGTTGTGTTTATCCTGATCGCTTCATTCGAACTCATTGGAGGACCACAGTTAGGTCGATCTATACCATACATCTTTGCTGTGTCCGTCTCCCTTGCACTCGTATATTATCATCGGTCCTATATCAACAGTCATCGAGCCAAACAACAGTATAATGAGCTCAAAGTGGTTACCTTGACATTAATCGGGTGCTACACGATCTTAGGGGAGATCTCGTCATCTCAAACTTTAAAAAACTATTACCTCACATTCTTCCCTGAAGATTATCGCTTTCTGTTCGATTTAATTGTCTTCCCCCTTGTTTCCTTCCTGTTCCTATACATTGCATTCTTAGAATACAAAACACATCAGGAATAGATAGAGAGCGATTAAAGGATAGATTAGTTCTTAAATTAGCCTAAATCAAGAAGATGAACAGGAACTGTTTCATTCTCCTCAGACCAGAATATTCAGGCCCCTATTCAAGCCGTTTTCCCCCGTTTAAAGCTTAATCACCACATTGGGGCTTTGAAGGGGGTTTATTCTTGTGTTATTATATAGGCAGAAAAAACGCCGATCATGATATCTTCATAAACTGGGAATAATAAAGCCGTAGGTGTTCCAGCACCCACGGCTGCTTCAACAGACGTTCCTCTAACGGATCGGCTCAATATGTGTTATAGCGAAAAGACCGCCCGGCCTCGTAACCTCAAGGGCGGTCTAATTCTTTTTGAGGTAAGTCAGTAACGCAATAATGAACATGCCAAACATAAACATGAGCGTCAGCGCTTGATAAACCTCCACCAGCATCACCCCCTTGCTGTAAGACGTGAGAGAGTGAGCCGACCACCTTAATACAGATCCGGTCTGATTGAATTATAGTAATCATACGAAAACCGTTAAGAATTGGCAACAATACTAATAGTATCGCACGCTATTTTCAAAATTCATTTCAAGTTTCTTTCTACCGAACTCCTTATCTAGTAAGAGAGGAGGGGTGTAGAATGATCAGAAAGATTCTTAAACTTTTAATCTTTATTGTCGTGATTAAGCTAATGATTTGGATTTGGGTACAAACACTTTTGTTCCAATTATTCAATTAGTATCTCTCTATCCAAGAAAGTAGTATCTCTCTATCCAAGAAAGTAGTATCTCTCTATCCAAGAAAGCTCTGTTTACGAGGGCTTTCTTTTTTACATTAACACAGTGGTACGTGAGATTTTCTATTGTAGAATTACAGGTCAACAACTCAAAATATATTGATGTATCCGTTGTTGAACGTATGTTGATGGGGATGATATGATTGCAATGAGTTGGCATTTCAAAATTGTGGTAATCAACACTATATTTACTCTAAGGTGAGGAGTAATAACATGCATAAAGTCAAAAGATTTTCATACGTCATTATTTTACCTTTGTTGTTATCTCTCGGAACTTATGCATTTTATATGGCGAGCCATGTGAGTCCCACTGGAATAGTTATTCCGGAATCATCATTTGACCCACTAAAGCCAATGAACATGTTCGAAATCTATGAGTATTGGAAGCAAAAAGGAACTCAGTATAGTATTAATGTAGGGGTATTATCAACAATTGCTGCTGTGATTATTGGTTGTTTTGATTTTTACATTTACAGCAAAAAAGAAAGGTAATACATTTGAAGAAAGAATGTTAATTCGGCCGACTACATGCGGAGGAATTGACTAAATGGGGAATGATGAGGTAATAAAAAAGGGTCGGTTATTTATGAAAAAACAGCGGTAGTCTAAGAGTCAATGACTACCGCTGTTTTGTATTTTAGGGCAGTCAAATAACCTGCTGATATTAACACTCTAACACTAGGTAGGATCAAAATTTCCAGTTTTTTCTGTTATAGTAAAGCTGGAGCCACTTACAAAGCAGTTATCTTATAGATTAAACATTGAAAGAGGGAACAAGCATATTCTCCAGCACTATTACAGGAGGTTCAGTATTGAAAAGAGTAGAGAATGGTATCATTTTATTTGGGGTAGGAGTAATTCTTCTGGGTCTCTGGCTGCAACATGAAGAGGAGCAACAAGTGACCAATAGCTCTCAACAAGTATCTGTCCAACAAGACAAAGTGAATTCGTCTGTTCAACACCAGGAGACTTCTACCGAGGAGTTCACTCGTATAATAAAAGGCGCGGTTATCACATATGAGGGTATTAGAGAAGAGGCAGCTAATGTATTACTAAATGAGAATATGACGAAAGAGGAAAAAGAAGAGACGTACAAGAATATCATGGCGGATGTGGTAGATGCAAGAAATGCGGTTATCAACATGCAACTGTCCGTTGACCACAGCAAAGAACTGGCCCAAAAATCAGCAGATATGCTCTTTAGCTTTTACCATGCACTAAATGAATCTAGATCACTCATAGATTTGAACCACTATTACAAACTAGTAGAAGATAAAAAGGCCTTCGAGGAAACGATTAATGCAAAGAATAAAATCATATCTGAACATAGTTCAACAGCTGAAAAGCTTCGGGAAGAACTGAGAAACAGTTCCTTATTTAAATAAATGATTTCTTTTCATTCTGAAAAGACCAGTTCTCAAATCTACTGGGCTGGTCTTTTCTGCTAATTCAATATTAAAGAAGCGGAGCTATGCACTCTGCATGATCATTTTTGACATTCCCAATCATGTTCGATATTTGATACGACTTCATTTCATTAGCATCGTAGGGGACCAATAAAGAGGTAAGATAACTCTGATCTGTGATATCTCGATCTAACCAATCTAATTCTTTGTCCGGGTGAAGGATCACCGGCATCCGATCATGGATCGACTTTACGAATTCATTCGGAGTAGTCGTGATGATGGTACACGTACTTACTTTCTCTCCATTTTCGTTTTCCCACGTATCATATAAGCCAGCGAGTGAAAAGATTCGCTCATCTCTCATTAAAATCCGCAATGGTGTTTTCTTTTTTTCTTCGTCCGTTCGCCATTCTATGAACCCATCCGCAGGTATAATAACCCGCTTCCGTACTAATAACTGTCGGAAGGAGCGTTTAAGTGTAATGGTCTCACTTCGCGCATTTATTATTTTCGAAGCAAGCTTATCATCTGCTGAAAATGAGGGGATTAATCCCCATTGCAACAAGCCAACGCGATTTTGATCGTTCTCAATATAGCAGGAATGTATTGTCGAGGAGCAGCGTTGAACCGAGAGACGAATGGAAAGGGGATGTCCAGCAAATTATATCGATCTATCAATACTTGTCCATCTACCGCAAGCGTAAACCGTCCACACATGTATAAAACACTCCTCTTCACTAAGTAGACCCATCCTATAGCCTAGTTTACCACCGCTAGATACTTCTTTCATTAAGAAGCGCGTTGTTAGAATTCCCCGCTCCCACTGTAGTAAGCAAACTCTTTTCATCCCCTCTCACCGAACTTTCTATGAGACGAGTCTAGAAACAGAACTGCCTTCAGTCACCAAATTATGCCTAACCATGTTCATTCCATAACTTAACAATGATCTACTATTCTATGATAGAATAGCTTTGAAGAGAGTACAGCAATGCCATTAAGTATGTAGAACACTAGCCGTAAGGGGTGATTTTCATAGATATGGATTTCATTCAATCAATCCTTTATCAGTTCGGCACAGCCAATTATTTTATCTTGTCGCTGATCGCGTTTTGCTTTTTACCGGTGGTGTTTATCGAAGTTCGTAAAAAGCTTAGATTACGAAGGCTTTATCGAAAATTCGAGGTCTTGTCTGATCTACATCCTAACAGGATGTATGTTGAACAAGCTGTACAAACTGGTATCTTTACTGTCGAGCTCGACAACGAACAGATTCAATATCGCTTTGAAGGCTTGAAACCATACCGGATTGAAGCAATGTAAGTTAGCGATACATTTGCTTCTGTGGTATACTTGCTGGTAATTACATGTAACCGTCACGGAAATACCGGGACAATAAACTCCTTACAAAGGGGTTTATTGTCCTTTTTCTTTTTTCTAGCCTTAGTGAATCTCACCAGATGCTCTTAACCTGTAGATACTCTAGGAAACAGAAAACAGTATTTCCAATAAGGATCTCCATCACTCCCACCCCTGTACAAAGCGGCCCTAGAAACAATAGTCATTTGTGACATATTGAACTGTTAAGAGCCTGATTTCTCTCGTTATGGAATGGTCTGGAGGCTCGTTTAAAGTTCATTCCCTAAGGAGCGGGGGTAGAGCACTTAGTTGCCTATCGTTAGAGCATGCCCGTTCTAGTTCGGGCCAATGCTCATCTATCAAATCAACTAGAGGTGATTTACATGCGGAAAAAACCCTTGAATCCAGAGGGAAAGTCAAGCAGAATAAAGGGTAGGGGGAGTGTGATTGGAATGGCAACTTCTACCAAGCAGACCAAAATAAAAAAAGACCTTGATAAATTCATCAAAGAACTCAATGCAATTGAGATGAAAGTATCTGAAGAAGAAAAAGCAAGATTGAGCCAGGAGCTAATCGAAAAAACTGCGTCCTCGCTGCAATCAAAACATACCTTTGTAGAATTGATTACGAAAGAGAACGAATTGGTTCGTGAAAGAGACTCAATGACGGTTGTCGAGCTCGATCGTCTGAAAGTGTTAGATCATAGCATTAAACTCGTCCGATTGGCGCAAGAAAAACGGAAGAATGGCTATCACCAAAATGATGTCACTATTTCCAAAGCGATTCTAGAGTCTGGTGCCATTATGTTTGCAAGCTCAAGTAAAAGGAACGAAAAGAAGAAGACTGTTCCAGTACCTATGCCGATTGAGAAACATGCAAATGGTCAGAGGGTCCTAACCTACTATAACCCACTGGGTAAAGCTTCACGTTTTGACTCACGGGTGTTTATCGCACTCCATAAATTGTGGGAGGATAAAGGCAGGAATCAACAGTTCTCCTTTACCTTATACGAGATTTGCAAAGTGCTGAATCTAGGAACTAGCGGGAAGAACTATCAAAACATCGAAAATTCTTTGGAAGTCCTGTTCAACATGTCCGTTGAAATGCGGTACTACATAAAGCATAAAGATGAGATTATTGTTACCCGTTTTCACATGTTATCCGCTGATACTCAGATCACGAAAGTAGCTCCAGGGACTGACAAAAAATTGTCCATTCAACGATCGATTATTTTTAGTGATTTGCTCCAGCTCTCCCTTTTAGAAGGGTATGTAAGCTATATTAGCTTAGTATTACTAGAAGATATCCAAAAGGACACTGCTCATCATTTGTATTTGTTACTCAGCAGCAGTAGTGTTCAAGAGTTTGGCCGGTGTGAGTTTGAATTCGATGATCTTTGCGACATTATCGGCATTCGTAAAGAGCATCCAAAGTATAAGAAGAAACAGCTCCTAAACGAAGCCATTAACGAGTTGATCGATGTGAAGGTTCTGGAGAAGGTTCAATATCCAGCAAAGACATCAAAAGTCTTTCTATACCCTTCAGAATGGTTTGCAACGATCATATCGAAAGAAGGGGAAGTCTTGGAGGAGAAATCCCACGAAATCCCACTATTACTCGAACGCATAGAAAAGAAACATGCAAATGTCTTGCTTGGCTAGACACATTAAAGGCCCTTACTCATAGGGCCTTTTTCTTTTTCTTTTTCCTTTTTTTCCTTTCCCCAGCCCCATAGAATAGAAAAGGAAGATACTCTTTTTCGTGACTTATACTCGTTAGTACGATGGTTTATCCATTCGTTCGATGACACATGATTTATACTCGTTGGTACGATAGTAGGAGCAATAAGCAGATTGATTTTTGCAGGTTTTATACTCTCTAGTACGATATACCTTGAGGCATGTAGTGATAATTAGGAAGGATAGATACCATATGGAGATTACAAATAAATTTACTGAGCTCCCCGAATCCATTCAAAAATTACTTCAACATATCAATTTGGATGTCCTCGTTTCAAATCCAACATTCACTCCAATATCCGGTGAACAATCTCGCGGGCTGTTGTTTGAGATCGACAATTCTTCCCTCGTGATTAAGTGGTTTACCCAGAAAGCAAGGGCTGATAATGACATTGAAGCGCTCCTGGACTTAGCTGAGATTGAGTACATACCGAAGCTTTATAGCTATGAAAAACGCTCCTATTTGGTTATGGAGAAAGCTTCAGGATCGGCAGTGTCCTTGCTATTAGATCACGGCCAACTAAGTGAAGTTGAGCTGAAGGAGATTAAGAAACAGTATCTTCACGCAGTGCATCTCTGCTATGCGGCCGGTAGATTTGACTGGGATTTCAAACTTGATCATATTTTCTGGGACCGATCTAGAAATAGAATAATGCTGATTGATTTTGGGGAGTACTCATGTGTATCGGAAGCGATAACTACTTCCGATATCGAAGAACGTTCGTTCGAATTTGATGAGGATGTTAAAGAAATCCTACTCAGCTCTAAGTAGATTACTTTAAAAGTTCATTCTAAGTGTAATTATACTCTTTGGTACGATACATTTCTCACAGCCCCACACATAACCACTTCATCCCCATACAGGTAGCCATATTGTGAATCCAAGCTTTGTACACATTCTCATTGTGCATAGTGAACATTAGAACAGACAATTCAGTTACCATGCGTAATTACAGTAATATAAAATTTGGGTATAATTAAGTTACTTAATAAGAAGCAGCCAATGACAATGTTTCATGTATCGACGAGGGTAGCTCTAAAGAGTTAGTAAACGTTCTCTATAATTGCCTTGAGTGGATACATGAACGGTTAACCGATAGGTAGTTTTACAACTGGTGAGTGGTGGTGAATAACGCTGAAAAAGAAACGATTATTTGAATGGTCCTGTTTGCTGTCGGCTCTGATCGTGATACCGACGTTAATCGTTACCAAGCCGCAATACTACGAGTCGGGAGTCTTGATTCTTTTGCTCCTGTGGTTGGCTGCTTATCTGATCTTCTTTAAAAGAATGGAATAGGAAAACCTGTTCTACCGTGTATCTGGATATTCAATGCTCATTATGTGAAAGGCGCGTGATCACATGGAATTCTTAGTTGATAGTCTGCGTCATACAAAAAATTTGGCAGAAGGTTACAAAACGGGAACTTTATTTTATGAAGATGGATATGCTTTTATTTCGGTGAAGAAAGATAAATCTGAGTTTGTGGATTATGAGCTTTGTGATAAGGATGATATCCAGGAATATGTAGGCGGTCAGTATGTCCCGATTTCATTTAATGATCTTTTTCATAAAAAAGAAGTTCTTGCAGGTGTTGAAATTCGTGTCAAATTTGGAGTTTAACACTATGTGTATTGTGACAACCAGCAATGCAACTGCGATACCGATCCGATTTATTGGCTGATCATATGTTAGGAAGGGAGACCACTATGGATGACGTTAAATTTGTCTGCTATTTAGGCAAGAATGCTTTACCTAAGATCGAGGTAGTATATAAAGAACGGGTTTGGGAAACCGCGTATCGTTATTCGAAAGAATATTCATATTACGAAATGCACAGAAAGAATGTCGAGGGAGATTGGATTCTGGAGTTTAAAGTAATCGACGGTAAACCCGAACATCAATCTGCTAGATTATCGTCTAACACAAATGTAACGCCTCCAGTAAGTATTGCGGATACTTTTAATAGATTGGCAACTATGCATCCTTCCCGTACTAACACCATGCTTAACACGTTGAACGGGCTTTCCCTAACGGAAAAGGAAGCAGCCAAGCCAAAATTGAAGGTAATTAAAGGCGGATCAAGGTAATTATACAGAAAGCTCACACTGATAAATTGGAGGATCATCATGCAACTACAAAGTGGAACAACATATTGGGGTTATAATGGCACTCAAGAAGTGCATCGAAGGGTCAACCTGATCGAAACAAGAAATTCTGGCAAACAATACGTCAATTGGACCCAAAAGAAAAAGGACGGAACAGAAGGCCAAAGTCGTTGGACTGAGCTGGGTAAGTTTAAAGAATGGGTAAAAGGCATATTTGAAGTTGGAGATGCAAGAAATGTGTAAATTGACAAATGGGGGAAACCGAATGTATAAAAAATTGCTAGATAAGGGATTTCGTAAAACAGTCTATATTGAACAAGAAGGAACGCCTGTTTTCTACTCAAAAAAAATCTCCGATACAGATTTAGTCATAAAGTTGCTAATCCTTATTGAAGAGATTAGTAAAGACGATGACTCTACTTTCGATGGAATCACTGGAACCATTGAAGTAACTGAGGACTTAACAATTGCTCAATATTCATTCATTAGCAATACTTCCGCTGATTTATGGGAATTTGGACAAGTAACTGAAGGGCAGTTTGAGCTAATACTTGAAGCTTTACCTGATGAAATTAATCGAGCTTAACCAAATAGTTATCTTGTATCCAGCAGCGCAGATCGATCGCACCTGGGTACACACTGCGTTAGTGAAATTAGTCTTCCACAACAACACTATTACTTTTTCCTGACCAAAAACGATTCAATGCTTCCCAGCATTGTAATGAAACAGGATTTAAAAAACGGACGAATACTTCAGGATCAAGATCATAATTTGATGACACATTTTGCAATGCCTCAAGAAAGCCAATAGTAGCTGCTTCCTTCACATAGCTATCACCATTTATATGAAGGTGCTCCGCGACTGTAAATAAATTTGAGAATTCCTCAAGCTGGTTTAATTGATACAGATCAACTACGTGATGAGCAAAATCTCCAAGATCGACATAAAGTAGGCTCTCTTCATCATCTTCGTAAGATTCACTAACGTATTGGAGCCATCGATCTGCATAGGAGGGACAGACAGATAAGAATAAGTTAATAACCTCATGTTTTTGTATCACCTCGATAATCACTCCAGTAATGGTATACCGCAATTTTATCACATTGGTGTGGGTATTTAACTCAATAGCATTGTTGTAGAAAGTGTGGTGGACGTCTTGGCAAAAGTAAAAATTGAAGGTGCAAAGGTAACTCTGATTTGTCAGTGCTGTAGAGAAATCATTGTTTGTATGGGACTTGAAGAATATTACCAAACCGATCCGAACAAAGATGTTGTGTGTAATAAGTGCGAGATTTAACAAGTTACTCTTATTGACGAACAAAGAAAATTCGGGGAGAAATGTTCATGGAACCTATTTTATTCATGGGAATTGTTATCGGAAATGGAGAGTTTAACAGCATCTATGAGTTTGAAGAGACACATATTAATGTGCAATTTAGTGACGAAGGATTGAAGCAATTTGATGGTCAATGTCTGGTAATAAGACATTCTGATCAAAGCATACAAATCTATGATAATAAAGGTGAGAATTTATTTGAATCAGAGATTATAAACATTCCATTTTTCAGAAGAGAGCTCCTGAAAAAATTGACAGACTAAATCTAATATGTCAAATAGCACTACCCGATGTTCTTGGCGAAAGACGTCGGGACTTTTAATGTCAAACCCAATCTTCACTATCAATGAAGGGTGATTTCATGAAGGAACGGACATGGTTAAAGATAATCATTTCATTAGGTGTACTAGGAATATTAAGCTTATCAACGTTCTATTTGATTCCTTTCGTCTTTATCAAGTTAATTTCTTTGGACAGCATTCGATCATTCCTTTTTGGGAACGATCCGAAAGTTCTTGCGAATCTGAGTAACTCAGATGTAATCGGAGCTTTGGGGACTGTCGGAGATTGGTTTGGTGGTACAACTATGCCACTATTAACATTCCTCAGTTATGTTGCAGTAATTATTGCACTCATTATGCAAAGAGAAGAACTGGGGCTACAGAGGAAAGAACTACGCGAAACAAGAGATGTGTTTATCATCCAAAGATTCGAAACCACTTTCTTTAATATGATTACGTTACATAATGACATCGTACAAAACATTAAATTTGAAACTGTACAGTCTGGGAAAGAAGCGCAAATTGAAATCTATACTGGTAGGGCTGCATTTGAATTCTTATATAACAAACTCGATATTCCCTTAACTCAAGGCCCAAGACTTAGTTCGATCATTGAAGGTTATAATGACTTCTTCGAGGAATACCAAGATATGGTTGGTCATTATTTTAGGAATTTATACCGTATTACAAAGTTTATCCATGAAAACGATAACCTTTCAATGACGGAAAAGAAGAATTATATTGGAATATTAAGAGCCCAATTATCTACCTACGAATTACTTCTCATCTTCTATAATGGACTAAGCGACTTCGGTTCAGAGAAATTCCTTCCACTAATCAAAAAGTACGATCTTTTAGACAACATGAATGAAACGTTATTAAAAGGTCTGAATGGACAAGATCGTCCGGTTTTTTACAATTTTGAACCCGAAAGATTGTATTTACTAAACGTTCAATTTAAGTCTTTAATTGTAGACATGTATCTCTTAGAGGAAGACTATGAGAGATTAAATGAAGTTACTAAACTGATTACAGAACTCTTAATACGTAAATCTTTGGAAACAAGAGTACCTCTTATATCTATAATCCTTAAGAAAATAGATAATGCTAAAGATGATACTGGAATAAATAAGTCCTTAGACCTTTTAGCTGCATATTTAGTGAACTACCTTGATCAATTGTTATTTGAGTTAGAAAAGGAAAACAATTAAGTGAGATAATGTTTGATCCACTTCAAGGCTGCTACTGTTCTTGCGAGCAGTCTTTTTCCTTTTATTGCATATAGAAACAAACGACACAAGAATTGCTCTATTCATACTTATCTTGCAAATGTCGTATTATGTCGATAATTTTTTTTAGGTTCCATTTATACTCGTTAGTACGATAGTTAAAACAACCAGTGCAACTGTATATACTCGTTAGTACGATATCATTGCCCTCTACAATTATACTCGTTAGTACGATATCTCGTACTTTCATTGTCTGCCGAATATACTCGTTAGTACGATATAAACTCCACTACATATAATTTTAAATAGCTACTTGCCTCCAATTGGAAGCATATGAAATTAACAACCGACCCTACTGTATCTCTTGGATACAATATACTCGTTAGTACGATAGTTTCTCAGAATGATCGAAAATGCTCGATATACTCGTTAGTACGATATATATTGAAAATCCATTAGGCAAATTATTCCTCTAAATCAAGCACCCGCTTCAAATTATACTCGTTGGTACGATATAAAAAAGATAGCAAGGTATTTTTGAATATACTCGTTAGTACAATACCGACTTTTTCTACCAAGGATAAAGAGATCCATACGATTATACTCGTTAGTACGATACTAATGCTGCCCCCTAGAAAGAAACCCCTGATCATACACATCATTTCATTATACTCGTTGGTACGATAGTTCCTCTTTTCTCATATACTTTTCAGTACGATAAAAAGCGATTCTACATCAAGGGTAACTATATACTCGTTAGTACAATAATCCGAATGGCCTTCCCGCTAAAATATACTCGTTAGTACGATACTTTTCCTCGGTTTGGGTCATATTGCAAGATTAGAAAAGGAAAGATATAGTCGTACTCAGAAGGATTGCTTCCAATATTCTCTACCAAAGAATAGGAGAGCAATAAAAAGACTCCCGTTGTAGCGGGAGCCCTTAGATAAGGTGTTACCAGCACCTTACCAATTACTTTTGCCGTTTACGAAATCGGTTACCAGCCGATCCCTGAAAACAATACGCCTAATTATCGCCTGACAACCTTTTTTGAAAAAGGGGAGTCCTGGGTCCAATTAAGGTTTGCCTTTTTTCATACTATACCAAAATATGGCTTTCTGATCAATGTAAGAAAGGGGGGAAAAGCGTTGATATTAGCGAATAAGAGGGGCATTGCTGGAAGAAGAACACAACCTGTTGCCATGAGTGCTGCTTTCTTACGCGCGCTCTATAATATTGAGCGAGAATTCGATGATAAAACCATCAAATACTCGATCAACGAAGGTGGGCGGAAACGTCATCTTAATCATGTAACCGAAGCTGATTTGTATGTAGCGACGGTTTTATTTGCTTTGTGCAACACGAATGGTCAGATCCATCGTGTGTCTCGTCATGCCATTTATCAACGCCTGGAGGAGCTGTATGAGAATCCGATCTCTTCCCCCCAATTTTACGAAGCTCTTGAGAAGTTCAAGCTGCATCGCCTCATAAAAGAAGAGCAGCACCAATACGGTGTTGTCAGCTATAAACTGAACTATTTTTTACAGGATCAAGATGAGGACGAACTACCATGGTTAAAAACAGAACGACCGAAGGCAGCACGGTATTTCCTTCTGCATCCGGTTGTTTTTAGCGTTGCGTTTACTTCTTTATCCTTATCTAGTAAAAAGCTGTTCTATTCCGTTGCAGCTCAACAAGGGATTGAGAAAGATAAGCCGGTGGAGCGTCTCTTTACGAATCGGAACAAAGACGTGCAATTCATGGGCCTGTACAAGCTTCTCCATAAAGCTCATCCTTATCAGGTGCGGAAAGTGCTTGATGAGCTCTCTAGCCCAACCTTATTTACCCAAACACCTCTGTTTTCACGTGCAGAGATTCAGAAAACCTCTGGGCAATATAAAGCAACCATGTCTATCCATCCCGATTTTATCCTCGCTGCTCGAAAAGGAGAGGAGTATCGGGAAACCATTCATCCAAGAAAAGTATATCGTAGGACAGCAGCCTTTATCGAAAAGGTACTTGCTAGCATGTCTCTCAAAGAAATGGTGACCGAAAATGAAATCAACGACCTCGTTCGCTTTTTCAAAGGGAAAGGGTACCGTGTCATTCGGCCGGCATTAGAGATCCTCAAACAGTTTTATCAGAAACACCGGAATCTCCCGAACAATCTCATTGGTTACCTAACCAAAACCATTCGCTCCATGACTGAGTTCACTTTCCGCAACCTGTTAGAACGCACTCAACTTCTTGACTTTGTTGCTCCTCACGGAAATGACGACGAAGAGCAACGATGGAGCCAATTCCTAAACGCGATTAGCCACTATAAACCGCGGATTGTAGAGCAAGCTTGCAAGGTTGCTGCACCGCTGCTGTTCAAACAATTCCGCAGAACAGCCACATATGATGCTACCGAGTACCAAGGAAATGCAGCCGCGAAGATTAAAGGGATCGAGCTCGTTCGTCGTAAGGCATTCCATCTACAAAAACAGGTAGATGCCTACTGCCGAATGGAGCGTACTGTTCTAGCCCAACAAGGAAAGCTTACGGACAACCAGGTAATTGAATACCTCTTGTCCCAAGTGGAGCTGCTGCCAGACGCGGAAAAGGTGATTATTGTCCCTCCAACGTTCACACTGGAAACCTACTTGCGTACTCATATTCTTCCCCAGTCTTAAGCTCTCTTTTTTCGTACGAAAGAGGGCTATTTGCCGTGATCAAATGGCCAGACATGATCTGGTTTTTGCTTTTTCCATCGAGGATACTGATACAGCCAGTTTCTAACCTATCACGATTATTCAATCTCCATCTTGTCCGAAATCCTTCGAGCACGAATAATTTGGAGCAAAACCCGATAAAAACTAGAATTAGTCGTAGAGTATTGTGGATAGCGTGAGTAGATGTGAGTTATAAAGCTACCTATAATCCACATATCACATAAAAGTTAAAAGCTAGATGTTAAAAAGCTTAGTAATGTGGATGAATAAATAAATTTGTTTATAAAATCCGGAGCACTCCGGAGAGAGGTTACGTATTCAAAGCATGCATCAAAATCATCTAACTTTTTTCTGATATTAAAAATGAGCTTCTCGTTTTTCATTGTGTTTTCAGAGGGTGCTTCTAGTTTCCGTTTATAAAAATATGGCCCCGCTCCTTGAGAGAGTAAAGGACTCGGCTCCTATAGTAGTTCTTTGTCTCTTTAATAGTCTATTGATAGTTATAGTAGTATGTTTATGTTAGTCTCCCTCAATTAGAACAAATATTTCCTTTTTAAACTGGATTCATACTGTTTTCTGAAATAGATATATGATACACTCAAAACAAAGAAAAACTGGTCACGGAAATACCGAGACAGGATATCCCATACTAATTGGGTAGCCTGTCTCTTTTTTATTTCTTCGAAGAACTCATCCAGTTAGAAATTCAAAGTGGTGGTGCAATTCGTGAAGAGGTATGCCTTAATTCAAATGAAAGAGACGGAACAATACCATATTTGGGATCGATACAAACAGGTAATCAGCTGTGATTATATTTCAGAAGAGCTCCTAATCGATGACGATGGCTTCTTTCTACGTGGTATCCCATATGATGTATCTTCCATTCAACAATGGCGTCAATGGGTGTCTTCTACTGAAGACTATTTCTTTCGAAGGATCTGGGGACCACTGCCACCAGTCGGTACTCAGAAAGTCATTCCGATTGATGATATATCACTCTCGAAGCGAAAGAATATCCCCCGATACAAAGACAGCGATTTAGCTCCAATACGTTTTCACGTAGAACTATTCGGACAATTAGACCAACCTGTCTTACTAAAACCCAATCACAGTCTAATAGGAAATCTGAAACATTATCAGGTTGCTATGGAAGCGGGCTTGAAACTGGTTCCCGTTGCATTCGAATAACTGGAAAGATATCTTAAGGAGGTTATTTCTTTGGAAAACCTATCGTTTGCTTATGACAATACCTTTAACATCCACAAAGACGATGAGCGTGTAGTGTTTCATACTTGTTATCGCAAAGAATACCAATTAGTAACAGGTAAAATTTACTCCAATGTCGAAGATCAAAATACCGTTATTGGAGAGGTTGAGATGTACCTTATCGATGAAAATTGGCTAGAATCGAATGTATTTCATCTAGCCGAAAAGGTTGATCCACGTCTGTTGAAAGCAATTCGCTCTGTACGTTTCCAGAATCCATCAAACAGACTTCATCGTGATCCTAATACATGCCTAGTGTACGGTCGTATCGCTGTACTTACCCAATTACGAATCTTTGAACAATATCAAAGTAAGGGTTTAGAAAACCATTCGCTGGAGCAAGTTGTCGAGTATTTATCTCAGGTGCTGCATGTGTCATTTATTATCGCTCCTTCAGTGAAAGAGGACTGTCGGGAAGAACCAGATTCATACAGCCAATTGTTATTAGAAGCAGGCTTTGAGTACACTTGCGGAGATAAGATTCCGCATCTATGCAAGAAAGTGCATTAGTTATGATGAAGTAAAGGGATTGAGAAAATGAGGCTGAAATGCAAAGACGTCATCTATGATTTGACCAAATTAACAGAAGAGGCACGGACAAAGCAATTTGCCATTTGGCATCAACTGAATAAAAAAGAGAAGCTAGAAATCTTCTGCTGCTGCAATGAGATGGCAAACATCTATCCTCCTATGCATGTTCGATACTTGTCGCAAACAGATAAGTACATCATCGCCAACCACAGCTTAAAACAAGAAGACGATCGAGAATTGCATGATAGCTCGTGTCCATATAACAACACCTTTAGAAAAACACTCAATCAAATAGGAATCAATTATGACGAAGAGAAAGACATGTTTTCCGTCAATCTTTCTACCAAAAGAAAAAAGGCAGCAAATACGTCTGAATCGAGTAGTACATCGAGTTATCGAACCGGTACCCGTGCTACACGTAACATGGCGTCTACCGATCCAATGAATCGATTATACTACTTGTTCTTAACCATGTTGGAGTATCGCCGCGTAGAAAAGTATACTCCTGAAGGTAGTCGAAATCTGAAGGGGAGGATCTGGTCAGCAGCAGAACATGTACAAGTTAATCGTAAACTGCTAAAAGACATGCTGTATATTGCAGGAACTGATGAGAAAAAAATCAATAAAAAGATACAACTAATCGTGGGTTGGGGAAACAAAGTTACACATGAACCAGATCCAGATATAAAGTTCCCTCATCTTATGCGGATTCCTTTACTTGCACTGGATAAGAGAGACCAACTCTCAATTGAGGTAACGATTTCGAAATCTGTTTACAACAAGGGAATTTGTTTTGACCATCTTGATGTGAAGACAGGGTATTGGCTGATTTGGAAAGAAGCAGAATCACCCGATGATTGGCCAAAGGAGAAAGAGATTGTCTTCGTTCCTGCTGATGAAAAGACAGGGATTCCGGTTGAATCCGGTTTAGAACTAAAAATGCTTGCCCATCTCGTCCAAAAACAGAAGTCCTTTAAAAAACCGCTTATACAAAATGTCATCGAATTGGACCTCGATCTTCGTCCGGATATGGTCGTGTATGGTGAAAATGAGAAGATTGCAATCATAGAAGTTGCTGGTTTTGAAGATGACGCGTACCGTGAAAAACTGGAATGGAAACGCAAGAAGTACCTGGAGAAGGGTTATCAGTATCTTCAATGGGAAGGTAAGTCATCTCTAGAGGAATGGGATGAGCTAAACAACCTATAATGGCCTAAATGGATAAGGCCGTCTCCACAAGGTTCTCAGCTCCCTTCTTTATGTTTTGACGAGATGGAAATATTTGCTTTGTGGTGTAACCTGAAAGGATTCGGATTGAAATGAGTAAAGGCCAGTTGGCTTAGAATGTGGCTCATTGCTATATTCCAACCAACTGGTCTACTATTTTTAACCATGCGAGTGAAACACGAAGTAAGAGCAGCATTTGTTACTCGAAGGGAATGGTTAAAGATAGGAGATCTCGGTAGAATAGGGAGGTGAGGTGGTATTCAATGAGGCAGTTTGCATTGGTCATGTTGCGCGAGCACTTTGGCTTGTACATGATCTACGATCGAAAGAAAAAGCTGGTAAGTAATCCGTTTACGGAGGAATTTATAAAGAAAGAAATTGGACTAAAGATTGATGATGTTCAGAATTTAACGGTGACGAAGTGGTCAAAAAACATGGAGCAGTTAATTGATGATAACAATGAGGAGAAATATGTAGTGATCTATCAATGGGGACCTACTCTGTAAGGGTATCAACGTTCCTGGAGCGGGAATTGCTTAATTGTAAGTGGCGACATGAGAAACAAGGTGACCAGAACATGGAGAGTCACCTTGTCGCTACACCCGAGCTCAACTTGGTTATGAGTTCAATAAATTCCCCTAAAGTCCTCTGGAAATAGATTGCTCCGCCAAAGATACCAGACGTTTGGTGATTTCACCACCAACTGAACCGTTTTGACGCGAGCTGGTATCTGGGCCGAGTTGTACGCCAAATTCAGCAGCGATCTCGTATTTGAGTTGATCCAGGACGTTTCTTGCAGATGGGTTTAAAATGCGATTGTTGTTGTTTCTGCTTGTGTTCATGAACGATCACCTCCTTGTTGAGGATAATATTTACAGTGAAAACGATCTTTATACTCGTCGAGATAGCAATTAGTTTAAGATCAAGCGCGGGGAAACGTATCAAAAGTAACGGCAAGCCTTTCGGAAAATCCCGAAGCGGGATTGGCAATCAATATCAAGAAAGATTCAAATAGAATAGAAGTATTCCTAAGCAAAGTAAGCATCAGATGACAGGATGGGGTTGAAGCAAATGGAAAAAGAGCTCGTTGCCTTAGCGTGCGGGGTATGCAAAGGCGTATCAGAGCCCATAAGGATGGAAAGTGAGCTGTTTGATATTGCTGGCTTCGAAAATGATATTATAGAATGGTCAGATTATGAAAACGAAGTTCCCCTGTTGGATGAGCGCCATTGGCTGCGTTCTAATCGCCCGCCTGAGCGAGGGCAGGTTAGAACGGTGAAGGTCTCCCATCCTTTCCATATGAGGATTGGAGAACCCTTTTGGATCATGTACACTCCAGTACACTCCAGTATTAATGGATGGGATTCGCATCCCGAAGAGATTGAACAATCTTCTTTTATACAGTGTTCCATAGAACGTGTCATTGATCGGAATGAGTTTAAAGCTTGGTTGTGCGTAAAGATTTTAGATGTATGGATGATTGAGGAGTACAATGAGAGATTTCCAGAAAGAGATGGAAGCACAGGTTATTTAGAAGGTTTTGAGATGTTCGGAGATCCTTACATTTTCAACTATCGGAACTGGCTATTTATCAGTGCTGGTGCAGAGGGAGATCTCGGGGAATGGGGACTCGTAAAACGAATAGATAGCCAGTACCATATGCTCGTATATGGAGATTGGGGCTTACATAGGAATAATGCTTATGGAGGAAACATCCTGCTTCCTAAGGATCGGATCGATGGATGGCTCAAGCAGGCTATGGAAAATAATCGTTATGAAACGATAGAGTAGCATGGTGAGAGCGTGAAAGGCGTAGGGTACTTGGGGGTACCGAAATAATGATCGAATATTCAAGGAAGGAGCTGACCACCACAGCTCCTTTCTTATTTTTTACAGATGGTCTAGAGATTGTCTGTGATTTTCTTGATATGATAAGTATTAGATTCTGAATGCGGTTCGGATTTGAAAGATCAGTAATGGCACATTTCCTTTTGCGACATATAAACTCAACACGCGAATGAAGGGGCGACATACCGATTTCAAAAACAGACTTGATAATTTGGGAGAGAAGCTGTTTTCGGATGCAATTCTATCACAGTATGCAGGATTATAGTTGTTTACAAATCTTGCAAAGGAAACTATTACCAAATCTTGAAGTGTGTGATATTATAAAAAAATTAAATACGATAAATATTTTTTTAGGGGGCATCCAATGTTTATGGAAATCGGAGATTTACTCCATGCCTACCGACAACGGGAAAATATATCGTTGAGTGAGCTTGCAGAGCGTACAGACATTAGCAAGGCAGCACTTTCCAAAATGGAATCAGGGGAAACCAAACGGCCAGGGTTTTCACAATGGAAAAAGATAGCGAGTGCTCTCAAAATTCCGGATGTCGATGTAATCACAGCATATTTGGACAACACGGAAAGACCTGCGACACTTCAAATACTGCTGAAAGAGGCGATTGAGCTTAATTACCCGCCAGTGGTTCAACAGGTGGCTTTAAAGCTACTGGAAACGCCGAAAATGGATACTTTTCTAGCGCTGGATTATCTACTACAGGCGACAAACGACGCGAAGGATCGAGCCGTCATACTGGCCCTGCATGAGGTGATTATTGATTACGCGAGGAAGCGTGGCGTCCCGTTATATCTAGGAAAGAGCCTCTACGATCGCTACATGCTCGAAAGGGATGACTTTTCGCGGTTTGAGGAGACCTACCGTAGAGGAAAGGAATTGCTGCACTACATCGATATGCTACTGCCGATTGAGCGCATTACCTTTTACTATCGATTGGGGACGCACGCGTATATCTTAGGCTACTACGGGGAGAGTATCGAATTTTGCGGGAAAGGGATTCGCGAAGACGATACAGACAACAAGCCCAAAGCCTCGGCTCTCATTTCAATAGTCAATTCATACTTGAGTTTGGGCGATCTGATCCTAGCTGAACTGTATCTAAAAGAGTATGAAAAGAGCGAATACGCAGACTATCGAAAGATTCATCTGCGAGCGCTTTTGCACGCGAAACAGGGTCAGCACGAGGATGCAATGAGATTATACGAGCAATGCCTCGCAGAAGCAGGGAAGGACAGCCGCGTGACCATTGTCAGCGATCTTCTGGAGGTCTATTTAGAGAGTGGCAATGATACCCTAATAAAAGAGCTGATCGACTCTGAAGATCAGTTTCTACCCTCAGACATTCTCGCTCACCCGTACCGGATCAAACAGGCTGCGAGATACTACAAGAGAAAAGGCGTGAGTCAACTCGCGATTGGGCACATTGAGGACGGATTCGAGAGCCTACTACACAGTATCAGCTACTATCGACAGCTAGGCGCGTCAGACAAAGTTATCGAGGGCGTAGGACTCTTTCTAAAACATCATCGGCTGCATCAAAGGGCTTTTTCGTTCGAAAACATGGAAATAATTGAGAGATTCTGCCATAATGAAGTTATATAGAAATAAGGGAGGGATAGCCTGTGAAAAAGAAACTACTTGTACTCACTTTTGCTTTCCTTTTCACCGTAACGCCGCTGTTAACACCGAATCTTAGCGAAAACAAAGTAATACTTAACAGTGCCGAACCTGATTGGTAGAGCGCAACTAGTAGTCGTCTGCCCCCGCAATGAATTGTTGCGGGGGTTTAGTTTAAAAGTCGATATAGGGGGAAATGGTATATTATACCTATTGGGCGTGTATTGCTAGAATTGCTGCTCTTTTAACGGTATTAGGCACTATCGCTTTATCTACATCAATAGCAATTGTTCAAAGAAAATAATTTTTTAGACTGAGAAAATATAGTATTTGACTGATTATCAGACATTACGTTAACGGGCAGGTTACTTAAATAACTGCTATTATGTTACGTAATCTTACAATTATTTGTAATTGGAGTTATATCATGATTAATTCGCCTGAAGAGTTTGTTAGATTAAGATTAAGCGAAAATATGGATGAATACTTAATGGCTGCTTGGGATGAAGCACCTTTAGAGGTTTGGTTAGAAGTTGTTGAAAAGTATCCTGATATGCGTGAATGGGTGGCACACAATAAAACTATTCCTGTTGAGATAATGGAAATTCTTGCTGATGATACAGATGAAAATGTTAGATTTACTGTTGCAATGAAAAACAGATTACCTGAAAATCTACAGTTGAAACTTGCCAGAGACCCGGATAGTTCCGTAAGGAATAGAATTGTTTATAACAAAAAAGCTACACTTAGAGCATTAATGGTGTTGATAAACGATGATGAAGAAGACATAAGGAAATTAGCAAGAAAGAGAATTGATGAAGGAAGATACAAATGAATGAGTATTTAACTATCGAGATCCAAAATTCAATAGTAAACATATATGAATCCAAAGTGACAGACTGACGCTGCGTCATTACGCTAACGGGTAGTATAACGGAATGGATGGTGAGGAAAATGAGGAAAGTAGAGGTTCAGTCCTATAACCCTCTCTGGGTTTCAAAATTTGAGAATGAAGCTGAAAACCTTCGAATAATTCTTGGTACGGAAATTATTGAAATACATCATATAGGGAGTACATCTGTCCCAGGGTTAAATGCTAAGCCTATAATTGACGTTATGCCAGTTGTCAAAGATATCTATCGAGTAGATGAATATAATGAGCAATTTGTTCATCGAGGTTATGAGTCAAGAGGAGAGAATGGAATAGCTGGAAGACGTTATTTTACTATTGGCGGCACAGACCGAACTCATCACATTCACATTTATGCTCTTGGAAATCCACAAATTCAGCGACACCTTGCTTTTCGAGATTATTTAAGAACTCATCCGAAAGTAGCCAAAAGTTACGGAGACCTCAAAGTAGAACTGGCAGTTCAATTCCCCTATGATGTATCGTCATATATCAAGGGAAAGGAAAAGCTAGGACTTGAAATTGACAGGCAGGCAACTGAATGGGCTATGGGTAGATAGTATCGTTGTGCTAAAGGGTATCGATAGCGTAATAAAACAGTGGCGAGTCTAAGACTTTTTTTCAGGTCCTGGGTCGCTGCTGTTGTTCTGTAAAAATAAAGTTTTAGACTGTAAAATAAAGTATTAGACCGAAAAATAAAGTACTAGACTGAGAAATAAAGTGTTAGACTGGCGCCAGTTATTCAACTAACAGGCAGGATAATACAACAGCCGTGTATGTCTATGCGTCTGAAGCATTAATGTATTAAATGTTTCTGTCCGTTGAACTAATAATGGTTGCTAACAATACCAGGCCTGGTACGATGATGACACTTAATTTTTGAACAGAAATTCGCCCACCTGTGTGGAAATGTTGAGCGTTGTACTCTCGGATTGAGCCTCACCCACATATCCATGGAGTTCTTTGGAAACAACCGATGTGGTATTTGTTGTTTTTTCAAGAGGAACCTGATTATCGATATTTCCTAGTTTTGTTGATAGATTTACATATTTGCTGAAATAAAAATGCACCCCCTAAGGTTTTCAACGGGTAAACCGCAGGGGTTTTTCCAATGTCTACATTCGGGGGTGCACTTCAACCGAAACACACTGGCTGCTTAGGCTTTTTATTTCCGTCTACTTGACAGGGGTAAGAGACGGTCGACTGGTAATCCAAAATGGTTTTCTTTGGATGTGAAATAAGGCGGTAACTTGTTATTACATCAATTTCATGTATAATGAAATTGATGTATTGTACATATTATGCATAACACACTAGTTAAGGGGGTAATTAATTTCTTATGAATAGAGAAGAAGCCTTGAAACTAAGAACAGATATTAAAAAATTTATTAGAATAACTGGAATTCTCGAACCAGAAAGAATTCCAAAAGATCTGTTTGAAAAACCTTTATCGGTTTCCCAAATGATGGCGTTAGAAGAACTAGAGCTCAAGAAATTAACTATTTGGGAATTAGCTAACATGCTTAAATTAGAACAATCATCGGTAAGTAGATTAGTAGACAAGTTGGTAAAAAATGAGCTTATTTGCCGTGAAGTAAATGAAAATAACAGAAGGGAGGTTTATCTACACCTTACAGAAAAAGGTAAAATAACCGTTGCTTCTTTACGGGAACAATCGATTAATTTTTATCAAGGAATTCTCAATGATTTATCAGAATCTGAACGGAAAACAGTTGTCAATGGCTTTGAACTCTTAATCGATTCGATATCTAAATCCGCTTCCTTAAAAAGGAATGGAAAATCGTAATTTAAGGAGGCCATGAATGAGTTTGGATTTTGAAGGGCCAATTATAGAATTAAAAGAAAAAATCGATGAATTACAGAAGTATATGGAAAAAAATGATATCGATTTATCTTCAGAAATTCATGCATTAAACGAACGATTAAAAGTAATGCAATGTGAAATTTATACTAATATTTCACCATTTCAACGAGTTCAAATTGCTCGTCTTCGTAACCGGCCTACAACATTGGACTATATTCCGTTATTGTTTACAGATTTTATCGAACTTCATGGCGATCGATTATATGGAGATGATAAAGCAATAATGGGTGGAATTGCGAAATATAAAGGCATGCCTGTAACGATTATTGGTCACCAAAGAGGTAGAAACACAAAGGAAAGCATAGATAGAAATTTTGGAATGGCACACCCAGAAGGTTATAGAAAAGCTTTACGACTTATGAAGCAAGCTGAAAAATTTAATCGCCCTATTATTACATTCATTGATACATCAGGTGCTTATCCAGGGAGAGAATCTGAAGAACGTGGAATTTCTGAGGCAATAGCTCGTAATTTATTTGAAATGGTAACACTTAGAGTACCGATTGTTTGTATTGTAATAGGAGAAGCATCAAGTGGTGGAGCCCTTGGCATTAGTATCGGTAATCATATTCATATGCTAGATAACTCGTGGTACTCGGTTATTTCTCCGGAAGGAGCGGCATCGATATTATGGAAAGATGCTAAGTATGCTCCAAAAGCGGCAGAATACATGAAAATTACAGCAAAAGAATTGAAGCACTTAGGAATAATTGATCAAATCATTCCTGAAGTGAAAGGTGGAGCACAAAATGATATAAAATGGCAGGCGGGAATGGTTGAATCTGTAATCGAATCATCTCTAAAAGAATTGCTACTAATGTCTCCAGAAGAGCTTACACAACAGCGATATGAAAAGTATAGAGAGATGGGGAAAATTGGAATCATAAACGGAACTGATGAGGAAAAATAGAGAAGAATTAAAGGAAAGGTAAATGCGCTTTCTGTGGGGTGAAAGCCCCGAGTATAGTCTACCGATAACCAAGAAGCTGGTTGAGTTTTATCCAGTCTTCTCATTTTTTGTTAAATTACTTCGCTATCGGGATACGATAGCTCAATATACCAGGCCAGTCTAACACTTTATTTTTGTGTTTTGACTGGCCTATTTGTATGGAAGGATTGAATAGTCTAATAACTATTTTTCTAAGGTAAAGAGCTTTCTTATACAGTAATAGCATCAAATAAACAACATCAGTCTATTACTTTATTTTCTCTGAACAGCTGTTTTATTATTCGGGTTCAGTCTAAAACTAATTTTTCTGAGTTTGGAGATTTTTTTATCCAAGAACTACATAGGGTCAACAACTCCAGTCTATTACATTATTTTCAACGAACAGCAATAGCTTTTGTTACATTTTTCTTAGGCAAACTTGTTAATATAAGACAAATGGCTTATAATTGGTGGGAAAGTACAGAATAGTATAAACAACACAATATGTGCACTGGACATACCAGAGCGAGTCACTTTGTCTTTATTGGGCAAGGTGAGTCGCTCTTTTTATTTTTCAGAGATTGTGACACGAGATAGGTGGTTACTAAACGTGAAAAAGGTAATGATAGCGCTCAATGCCTCCAAGGGTCTTTACGATTACATTGTTAAGGTAACGAATGACTCAAACTATACGCCGATCCTAGATGATGCTATCAATGTCAGAAGCTTAGTGCTGACACACGTTGAACAATACAGCCCTGACATTGTTGTCATGAGTGACAGACTTCTAGGTGACGACACGCGTGAGCTCCCACAGGAGCGGGATGCAGCCCTGCTACAAATTATGAAAGTCCTTAGGCAATTACAAATTCGTGTGATCTTCATTTCACTCACCCATCCCCCACGTAAAGAAGGGGATGGGTTCCTCGGGGAATTAGTCCACCTCGGTATTTATGATATTTGGTACCAGAAAACAATCGATCAGGATAAGTTTGCTTTTCACTTTTTAGAAGAGAATCGTTTGGATTACAGAGATGTCGACTATCTTAGCGATATGAGTCGAGGGTTTTCGTGGACCCCGCTTCCCCCATCTGCTTCAGATCCGAATCAGCCAGATCAGGAACACGCTGAAGATTCACCAGTAAAACAAGATGATGAACGTGGATTCACTACATCAAACCACGAGCCCAAAATTGTATACAAAAAAGAGAAAGTCGTTGTAGAGAAAGTCGTCAGAGAAGTCGTTCGTGTGAATGAGAGTGTCACGTTAAAGCCTTTATTGGTCGTAGTAGGTAGTTTGAATGCTACAGGCGGATCGGGAGCTTCTACGGTTTGTCATTCACTTGCTACTGCATTAACACAAATAGGACCTTACACAGCTGTCATAGAAGCGTACACAAAAGGCCGTGCTCCTCAGATGTTGGAATATTTGGGGCAGAATAATCGTCCTCAAGGGAGCAACGGAGAGGGCTGGCAGAGCTGGATCAGCCAAACTTTGAATAATGGATCTATTCATTCCCATTGGGAGCAATATGGAATCAAGTGGGCGCCACTTGATCTTGATCATGAGCTGGAGTTTTCGGAAGAAGACAACTTGAGAGTAATAAGTAACAGTCGTCAACACCCCTTTGTCATTGTAGACATCGGCCGGGGCTGGCGATCTCGATACGCTGAGCATTGGCTACTTCAAGCGGATGCGATTGTAGGAGTCACAGAATGCTCCAATAGCCGATTGTGGTCTGCTGTCCCGAATGTTCAATATCTGACCAAAAAGTATACTGAGCGTTTCTCTGTCTGCTTGAATCGCTATGATGATGCCTTCAGGGAAATCAAAGATCATGTCTTTGTTTACTTGGAAACAGTTGAGCAAAATCCCAATCGCGAACAGGTACATGTACCAGTTTCCATGCGCTTCCCAGATCGGGGGACCTACTTTGCAGAATTGGAATGGAATCATCAACCTATTGATGATCCTGAAATCGTAAACATTGCACAGGAGTTTCTTACACAGTTCATGGATAAGAAAGCCTTTATTCAAAAAGAGGGCCTTGGAAAACGTGTGGCTCTATCCCTTCGAGGTCTATTTCGTAAATAAAATCTGAGGTGATTCATATGAATCCAATGACAAGCATCCTAACCAGTATTCAAGAGGATAGTAAACAGCAATACAAAATCATTATTATCGAACCTGTTCACGGAAATGAAACTTCAGTAGACAAAGGAATTTTGGAAGAAACGAAAAGTGAGCCGGTAGCAGATATTGATTGGAATGCTCTTTCGAATCGAGAGAGGACCGTACTTCTACGTAAATTGCAAGGAACGGAAAATAATGAAATAGCGAATCAATTATGGATGGATGAAAAGGTTATAGAAGCGGATGTAGCGAGTATTCACCAGAAGAAGAGCAAGGCGCAAGTAAGACTAAATCAAGTAAGCAATATTGATTGGAGTCATCTCACTGAACGAGAAGATGCTGTTTTTCGTTTGATTCTGGAAGGAAATGAAAACAAGGAAATTGCCGGGATCTTAATGATTAGTGAAAAGACTGTAAAAAATCATGTATCTAGTATATTAAGCAAATTGAAAGTAAAAAACCGAACAAAAGCCGTAGTACTTGCCTTTCAAACCCATTACGCAGCAATCATGTAAGGACTCGTGGAATGAACAGAATGGTAGAGAGAGGGGAATAGGGGGCGTTTGGGTTTGATAAAGAAGATACTAGAGACTCTACTTCGTAGTGATCTCTTTCCACATAACAGAACCATTGAGACGGTTCATTCATTGATAATGACTGTTCACGCAAGGGATGAATACACTTATCGACATTCAATGAATGTAGGGCACTATGCGTGGAGGATCGCGAAGCATATGGGCTTAGAGGATGAGCGTTCCTCGAACATCTTCGTTGGTGGACTCTTACATGATATCGGGAAGATTGGTACGCCTGATTGCATTTTATTAAAGAATAGTAATTTAACCCCTGAAGAATACCTTATCATGAAACAGCACGCTCTAATCGGTTATGAAATCGTTCGTTTGGTAACACCGTTGAGGAAGCGGGGGATCGATCAAATCGTTTTATATCACCACGAAAGAATGGATGGTAAGGGTTATCCTGAAGGGTTGTACGCAAAGGATATCCCACTGGAGGCGTTAATTGTTGCCGTGGCGGATTCTTATGATGCCATGACAACTGCAAGGAATTATCGGCCAGCTCTTACACATAATCAAGCGGTAGAGCAATTGCTATTAGGAAAAGGTACTCAATATGATGCTGCAATTGTAGATGTGTTCTTGGAGTCAATGTCTAGTATGAGGTTGGTACCTAACTATGCGGTCAATTGATCTAATTTAAATACGATTTATGGATGAGTATCGGGTTAGTTCCAAAATAGAATCTATTGGATAATTCTACTTTTGATGTACAAAAAATGGTTTGCAAATGGATATATTTGTATGCTAAGATTTAGGTAATAGCAAACCAGTAATTGTATAGGAGAAAGGGGATCATATAATGGTGACCACCATATTTACTATCTTGTTTGGTGTTATGACGCTGTTGTCATTGGTTTTTGCACTTTATCACGGTTTGAAAAAGTTAGGGATATCCTTGGCTACATTCAATGTTTCCATGCTAGTACTTATTCAAGGGATAGGCATCTCCTCGGATTACTTCCTATGGAGCTGCATCATGTATGTCTTGGTTACTATCATGACGATGCGAATGATCCACGCACGAATCAATGTTGAAGATGGTGTTACAGTAATTGCCGACTGAAAGCCCACGGTTTTAATCGTGGGATGAAAGACGGCTTTGTCCGAACATCCCTTGATGGATGGGCAGGCAAACACATAGCACATATGCGAGTGCTTTTCTTTTTGTATAAATCGTTACAGTTCGGCTTTTATACTGATACGATGAATCATATGGGACAAGAATATAGACGAACTGCTACAACAGTATCTCTCATCAACTATCATTATGTTTTCTGTCTTCGCTGTCGAAGAAAAGTATTAGTTAAACAGGTGGAAATTCGAATTTAAGGAGCTATTGACTGAAATATTCAGGATAACTGGATGATTGTGGCAATGGAAGTGATGCCAGATCATGTCCATCTCTTCCTGAACTGTCTTTCCACCAACTCTCCAGCAGACGTATTGGTAAAAGTTTCAGCATCTTGCTCATTTGCCCAGTCTGTGGACCCGCTCTTTTTTCGTAAGTACAGCAGGAAACCTATCAAGCGAAACAGTAAAGCGTTATGTGGAAGAACAAAAGAAAAGGGGGTGAACACATGCAAGCATTAACAGTTAAGCTTCGCCTATTTCCTGATCAACCAGACGTTCTTCATCCATTAGGAAAAGAGTATATTCGGGTAGTCAATCAACTAACCGAACAGGCTGAACAACACGGAACATTTCCGAAAATGACGACAAAAGATGTAGATACCATTCTTCCATCTGCCGTTTGCAATCAAGCAATTCGTGATGCCAAAAGTGTTTTCCGTAAAATCAAGAAACTTGGTGTTCGCCCAATTCTTAAAAAATCTGTCTATTTCGTCAACAATCAAAACTACACGATATCTGACAATACCATTGCATTCCCCATCGTTGTAGATGGAAAGACGAAGAAAACAGCGTTTCGTACTACGATGACTAGCCGAGATAGGAAACTGTTAAGCAAAGGAAAATCTGGGTTGATACGCATCATCGAAAAGTCAGGGAAGTGGTACGCTCACATTTCGGTAGAAGTGCCTACAAGCGTATCAAACAACGAAAATATCATGGGTATCGACCTCGGTTTGAAAGTTCCTGCTGTTGCTGTAACTTCTACAGATAAAACCCTATTTTTTGGAAACGGCAGGCAGAACAAGTACATACGAAGAAAGTACCAACAACGTAGACGTAAATTAGGTAAACTTAAAAAGTTGTCTGCTATTCGTAAGTTAGGCAATAAAGAGCAACGTTGGATGAAAGATCAAAACCATAAGATTAGTCGTCAAATAGTCAATATGGCCATGAAAGAAGGTGTATCGATAATCAAGCTTGAGCGACTAGAGAATATTCGAAAGACGGCAAGAACAAGCCGTAAAAACGCAAAGAATCTGCATAGTTGGACTTTCTATCAGCTTCAACAATTCATCTCCTACAAAGCAAACCTTGTCGGCATAAAGGTTGTCGAGGTTCATCCTGCCTACACTTCTCAATCTTGTCCTGCCTGCTGGGAGAAGAACAAAGCGAGAGACAGAAAGTACGAATGTTTATGCGGATTCAACGCTCATCGTGATCGGGTTGGTGCCATCAATATCATGCGTCAACCTGTGGCAGATAGTAACAGTCTGTCAGCCTAGTTAGCTATATGCTCTGAACTAGGACGGGCTGATGAGACAGCCCTGAACTTGGGGGAACTACGGATAGCAGAAATGCACGTCCGACTACCACCCAAGAATCCCACTGGTGCCGAAGGTATTAGCTTGCCCCTTTAGGAGTGGGAATCTCAATGCCTAATGACATGGAAAACACACCTTGTTTTAAGAGTTGATGCGGGATATTTTACGTATCCTTCTTAGAAAGGGTTTCTCGTCGGCTCTACCATGGCATTACTTCCAGATATTGATAAAGCAAAAAGTAAAAGCCGGGAAATGGATATGGCCGATATCATGGCTGGTGGAAAAAGGGATTGGACACCGGACCTTGACACACTCTTGGGTCATGCTCCTTCTCCCGGCTTTACTTAACGGTGATAAACTCGTAGCTCTTGCTGCTTTATATGGGTTGCTTTCACACTTAATTAGCGACGCGGTCGTAGGGCGCATTCAACTATTCTGGGGGGGTGGCATCCCGTTTCCTCGCTTCCTTTATGGACTTGTTGATCAAGCAACCCTAATTGGCGTATGGGTGTACATCATGTACTCATGTACTGGGGCTAGGATTTATCTTAGCCATTCCTCTATACTAGAACTCGAAGAATTGTTTTCCTATGGAGGGAATGAGTTTTATGGCGGACAACACCATCGAGTCAAATCATCACGATAAAATTTTCATGGATCTCCTGGTATATGACCAGCTCTTAGACGAACAAAAGGCCGTAATGGTCATTTTCTTAGCACTTCAGTACTTTCGCTGCGTGAATGGAACCAACTCAGAAGGCTGGTTTAAAGTTAGTTATACAGAACTCAAGCAAAAGCTTGGTGCGAGTAGCGATACGGTCACGTACGGTATACGACGATTGATCGATGGTTCGATTCTTGAATTAACACAAACTAAGACAAACGAAAACTACTATCTTTTTAGTGAACGATCGTATGAGAAGATACGATACATAACCTTACGTCCGCAGGTAGTGGAAAAGCTATTTACTGTACCAAAATCAGCATTACGGATGTATCTTGCTTTACATTTTTTTCGAATCGAACAACAACTTGAGGGTTCATCCCCCATATTAGTGAAGCGTGAGGACTTTAAATTGTTTGTTGGCATTGCGAATAATACAATCTCTTCATCGCGAGAGGCGTTGTTTTCCCAAGGCTTAATAGATTTTGAGAGAAGCCAGAGCGGGAAAGCTCCGATGTGTTATTACATTCTGGAAGAATGATCACAGGTTTGTAATTGTGATCTGAACGGAATTCGATGGAAGGAGGGTATTTATCGTATTTTGGAATCGATGTAGAAAGGGAGCTAAATGATGAGGAAAATGATTCTGGTCTTTCTTATACTGATATATCCGATCTATTACTATCTAGCAACTGGAGTGGTCTCCAGCCTTTTAGATCAGTATTCATTAGAGGAGGTCCAAGCATTTTTAATAAAAGCCCTTGTGTATTTATTGCCTGTTTCTATCGGCGTGATCTTTTCGAAACGATTACTTACAGGCAGATGGTAACTTGTTGTGCGGGAGTGCATTCGACGGTATAGCGGAGTTGATAGCCTTGGTAATTCCGTATAACAGCATCTTTTTTAGAGGAAGAAGTTGGGAGAATAATGCGGATCGAAAAGATAATTGCGGGGTTAATCTCACTAACAATTATGAGCATTTTCATTTTCTATGTTAGCAAGATTTTCTTTGATATCAAAAAGATGACAAATCTGATGACTGTTATTTATATCTTAGGAGCAATAACTTTATGTATCCTATGGAGCTTTACTTCTAATGATTCAGAGGGGAAGAGAAGAAAGAGGACGATGCTAACCGGTTTCCTCATCATGACTGTTTCCTACGGTTCTTTATATATTATTACCCCATTTTTGCTGAATAAGTAATTCTGTTTGTAGTTTAAATATTACTTTCATTTGGTGGTTTTATGGAGGGGAAGGTATGTTTGATAAAAGCCAGTTAAACGACCAAATAGATCATATACGTGAGGGCTCATCAATTGAAGAAATAAGAAGTGCTGTAACGGCAGCTCTATCAGTGTTAGAGCGACAAGAATTTAATTTGCAAGAGAAAGCGACTTCTCATGATTTGTTTAATGCATGTAATTCAGTTTTCAATAACAATTATGCTCTGGGTTTGACCCATTTTAGTGATTATTTAGCTCGATGTAATGATTCTGAACGAATGAGTCTGGAAGAGATACAAATATGTAGTGCATTATTAAAAGTGATAAAGGCAAATGTGTAATGTGTGGTGATTACTCATATTTTGAGTGGAATAGCGAGAATTTCAATGAACAATAAAGGAGGTATAGACGCTATTGGTTGGGTCTACAAAGATAAAATACTATCCTGTACTTAGCACAGAAATGAGTAGAGATCAGCGTAGATATGTGGTTAATTTTCTTAAGGTTAAGGAAAAGTGTCTGATATATGATGTTATGCAAGCTGAAAGTAGCCATGCGTACAAACGTGAATGGTTTGAGTCTATAGGAATTCGCCATATGCTTCTTGAACAAAAATTTATTGATAACTCTTTGAGTTTGATACAAAGAATTGAATGGATGATAATTGACCGTTCCTTTTTTCATCATGAACAGGAAAAGAAAATTATTCAAAACAACGTAGCATTAATCGAATTAATAAAACAGATGAAAATGAAAGTCACTCTTTTCATGTTAGAAGAAGATGACTTAATAGAGCTGAATAAGCTGCTTGATAAAAGTCAGTATAAGATGAAAAAACCATGGTGGCGTCTGTTTTAACTGTCGAACCCCAGGAGGTTTGAATAACTAATTCATGTGGATTAACACAGTAGTTTCTGAATAGCCTTGGGGATCACTTGCCTGAATACTTGATACGAGAGTAGATAATGGTGCGTATCGATGCAAGGGCAAAACTCCATGAGCGACATACAATCGGTTGAATTTTAACAAGGAGGTTTCCAATGAATATTGATATCTTCTTCGGAATGATACTGATGTACGCATATATTTTAGTCATGGCCATTAGCCTTTATACGATCTTAATTTCTAAGAAACGGCAGCATCGTCATATCTCTATAATCTGCATTATAGGTTTTGTTACATTACTTGCGTTTTATCAAACGTATTAAAGGGCCGAGGCCAAGCGCTTGCAACTGAGAGGCATAAGCCGTTTTTGTCACTACACAATAATGTATAAGAGGTGAATGATAATGCAAACATTATTGGTCAGTATTCGCCCTTTTTTTAGGGTAACGATGATTCTATGTGTGTTTGGCATAGTATTAAATCACTTCGTTAATGCAGATAGCCTTTCAGGATATATGGTCATGCTAATTGGAATGGCAATGGCAACTTTCGGATTGTATTTCGTTGGTACTGGTGAAGTGGAAGAAGAGTAGTTTATCAAAACCGTGTAAGGAGGAAAGAAATGATAAACACAATCAAAATTACACGGATGAACTGAAGCCATTCACAAAAGAGCTAAAATTAGATGGTTGGCAATCGGCCCATTATTACACTCGCCGAGGAGTCAATGTAGACCGTCTTAGAGATTTAGCAAAGAAAGGCGATATTGGAGCTAAGGTTTTGAACATTGAGGGCTACCAGACATCTTGGTATTACCATGAAACAACGGTTAATGAACTTCGTGAAAAATCGCTGATTTAACCTATTAGTTGTTTAAACATAGGAGGGAGCTGGTTAAAATCACATTTGTCTCAAACGTATCGTAAAAAGGTTTTGAAAGAGCTAGTAGACATTCGATTAAAAGAGTTGTTTCTTGAAAAGGCTATCTATGTCTTTGATAAGATTGCAAGTAAACAAAGACCTGACAGAGTTCCAAATTTAGAAAAGTATAAAGTAAGGTTGGAAAAAGTTAAAAAACTAATGCGCTAAAAAGGTACTTTAATCTAGAAAGAGGGGTAATCACAATGAGAAATGATTCAATAAAAGACTTAGATTCCAACAATTCAATGTTTATATCTAATGATAGTAGTGTAATTGTAAAGAGTATAAATCAGTATCTGTATCCGTTTGACGACCTAGCGAAAGACTTTCCCCAATTTAAAGAGTTAATCCCAGTTGGAATAGAAAATGTTGATTCTGTCGTAGCTTCTCTACTGATAACTATCCGTGATACTCCTGAGATTCTAGATAAAGTTACGCTTGTTAAGGGATTTGGCGGAGATGCGCTACATATTTTAGTTCGACTTGATCAATTCGCTGTACTTCATGACAGCTTTGATTACAAGACTGATAACTTCAACCCAGAAACTCCTGAGGAGTTGACCGCAATTTGCGAGAAGTTCGAAAGTATTGATTTATGTCTTGATAATCGTACAACAGACTGGGTGTTAATGGAAATGAAAGAGAAGGGCTTTGAGTTCTAAAGTTAACGTTCAATCAAAATGTAAAAAATCTCGTTGTAGTGCAGAATAGATGATAAACAATCGGAGGATTTTATGTTTCACACTAAAATGTATAAACTTTTCTTTTCAGCACTGCTATGTGTGCTCATGCTCAATGGTTGTGCAAGTAGTAATGCGTCTACTGAAGCCACTCCAGCAGTAAACGCAACAAACGCAAAAACAACTACTTCAAACACCACAGACACCACTTCCACAACTGCAAGTTCATCTGACCAGAAACCCAACCAAGACCAGTCAAACAATTCAACCGTCACAACTACATCAACTACGAACGGGATACTAACTGTCCACTTTATAGATGTGGGTCAAGGTGGATCGCAACTAATCATTAGCCCAACAGGTAAAACGATCCTTATTGATGCTGGTAATAACGATAAAGAACAGGTAGTTACAGACTATCTTAAGAAAGAAAACGTCAAAAAGGTTGATATTCTCATTGGGACACACCCAGATGCAGATCATACAGGAGGTATGGATGCCGTCATTCGAAATTTTGAAATAGGCAAGGTATATATGCCTAAAGTTCAATCAAATACGAAGACATTTGAGAGTGTAATTACAGAGATTGCTAAGAAGGGCTTAAAAGTCTCCACTGCAAAAGCAGGTTTGAAATTAGAATGGGAACCAAATGCATCAGTTGAGATGATAGCTCCTATTGGTACATATCAGGACGCAAATGAAATGAGTGCTGTCATTCATCTAACATACGGTAACAATTCGTTTTTGTTCATGGGTGATGCGGAAGGAGAAAGTGAGTCTGACTTGCTAAAGTCTCAGGTAAATATAAAATCGGACGTACTCCTAGTTGGTCACCATGGCTCTAAGACATCGACTAGTCAAGAATTTCTAGATAAAGTGAATCCATCATATGCTGTTATTCAAAGTGGAAAAGGGAACAAGTATGGTCATCCCACAGACGCAGTGTTGAATCGACTTTCAGAAAAAGGGATTAAGATCTATCGGAATGACGAACAGGGGAATATTGTCTTCACATCCAATGGAACTGATATCAGTGTTTCGGGTAATGACTGGAAGCCCATTGAAACTAAGAATAGTAGCGACACTAGTACGCTAACAGGTACAACACCAAGTGTAGTCTCTCCAAAGCAAGTTGATTCTGTTTATTATAAGAATTGCAGTGAAGCAAAGGCAGCTGGAGCTGCACCACTCCACAAAGGAGATCCCGGCTACCGAAGCGGCTTAGACAGAGATAATGATGGTGTAGCATGCGAGAAGTAAAGGAGGGCTTTATATGAAAGGAATTGTTGATCGCTTTGAAGGTGATTACGTAGTAATTGAGGTCAATGGAGAAACTCAAGATGTGGAGAAAGGTAAAGTTGAAAACGGTGTAATTGCTGGAGATACAGTTGAACTAATTGATGGGATTTGGACTAAGGATGAAGAAGGAACAAAAACAAGAAGTGCTGAAATCAAAAAGTTAATGGATAGTATTTGGGAAGATTGAGAATGAAACAGCGATTTGATTCAGTGATATTTATCCGCGATGCTCATTAAGAAAATGGAAGATTTCATTGTGCTTGGCGGAAGAAAGAAGGGTTATGTATGCAAATTATCAACGAACTGATCGATAAACATGATTGGGCAATGCTTAGTTGGCGCGAGAGATACGGAGATGGTATTTGGGTGGCTCTGGCTCCTGCTGTATCCATGCTTGATAATATCGAGTTTATCAGTACAGGTAATGATATCCAAAGCATCGAACTAGCTTTGTATTTAAATGGGCAAGGCTTATGGTTACCAGTCGTTCAAGGCGAAACAATAATAGATGCTTTACGTGAGCTTGATCTCAAAACATCTTCTGTCCCTGAAGAATTCTTAGATAAATGGATGCGTGCCACTTATGACGCTTACGAAAGACTCTATGAATTAGGGCGTAGGGATGGATATAAACTAAAGGCTGCAATTACTGCCAAGGACAAAACCTTATTAGTCCCTGAAGAGTTGCAAGAGTTCATGGAATTAATGAAAGCGCATTGTTTTCCTGGGATAAGTAAGGAAGTATGAAAGCTTTGTTTCTATTGAGAACTGGGGAGTTAATTATAGGGATCGGTACTTAGGAAAAAACTATGACTACCGAGGAAGTTAAATCAGTACAGTTGTCGTAAACGATCGGAGAATGTAGTGGAATCATCGACTAAACCAGAACATGTAATAGATCAGTATATTTGTAGGGAATTGAATTCTCAAAAGGGGCTGGAAAAATGGATGATAAGTTTATTGAGCAGCTGATAAAGCAAATGGATGGAAAGATAATAATGATTAATCCAGATGTCAGTACATCTACATCATTTAACCCATTAAAAATAAGTGAAGATAGTCCCGACATAACAATGGAAGACTTATTTCATGAACGAGGACAACTACTATCTTTCAAACAGTTTACCCAAAAACATAGTGTTGATCGTGAGTACTGGGAACGAGTAACAAGCTTGATTAAATTAACCAAAGCTGCATTATAGTAGTCGAAACTGGAAACACTCCATCACCTATGATCATTCTTGTAAGCTATCGCTTGATTCACGAGAAAGGGGAACTAACATGTCCGCTGACATAGTGTTAGGGATAGGTGGGTTAACGGTAGTAGTTTTTGTTTCGCTTATTATTGTCTGGAAGCGGAGACTCGTACATACTAATCCTATCAATCACAATGATCCGTATCAGTCAATTAATGTAGACGGATTGGATGCAGATACAAAGGGGTACCTGGAAATAATAAAGAAACGAAGAGAACAAGGTAGCAGATTTGAGCCCTATAAGCGAGAAGATAGCTGGTTGCAGCCGAACAGTTGCGGAACAATCCCATATTACGGGAAACAAAGAGTATTTTTGCAGTTTGGTAAATCAGAAAGCACTGAAAGGTTATCTAGTATTGATAAGAAAACTTCATTTGTATCTCAAAACGAGGATCTCCAGAGTGCTGTGGCTTTTGAATCGTATCATTCTAATCATGTCTCATCGAATGAAATGAATATAGACCGCTATGAACAGACTCAAGATGAAGATAGAACATACTTGTATTAATTATAGGAAGCTGGCCTAGATTAATTTGACCGATAACTGGATAAGGTCATAAACTCCATACCATCTGATGAAGCACTGCGTGTTAATCATGAATTGTCAAAAGAAAGTGCTACTCCAAAGTATGAAAAAACGTTAGGTGTATTAGAGCGGGAAATGCTAAAACGAGGATTCACTATAGAATCGAATCCATTAGATATAGGGTTATGTAGTGAAGTGAAGTGATCAATTAATCTGACGATTGTAAAGGATGAAAGACTGCGATTTTACTCCCTCATTAACCATTCAGATATGCCCTGAAATGGATAATCTTACTTGCGGTAAAAATAGTAACATGATATAATTCAAATCGAACAAAAGTCTCATACAGTTAGGTAAAAAGACTAAATACTTCGCCTGGACATCCCAAGCGTACCTTTAAACTAGTTAGCTACGGCTAATTAGTTTAACGGGTACGCTTTTATTTTTTTCATTGATTTTTTCAAGGATCGTAGACCTTGTAACGGATATTAAATGCACGGATATCCCAAGAAAAATGGAGGAGTAGGCGTGAATGTAAACAAGAAGAAAGTCATCACATTAGGGGTAATCTCATTCATAGCAGCAGGTTTAGCGGGAAATCTGCTTTTTACAAAATCCCAGCAGTTTTTTCGTGATGAAAACTATGAGGAAATCCTCGTATTACGAAAGGGTAAAATACTGAACCAGTATACTCCGATAGTTGAATCAGACTTGGAAACTATGCGAGTTGAAAACTCGGCATTAATAGATGGAATGATTGCTTCAACGAATCTCCCCAAGATAATCGGCAAGATGACATGGATACCGGTTGCGAATGGGGAACCGCTACTGGATTGGAAGTTAGTGGATGCAAAGAAAATGCTGCCGAATTTGGACCAAGCAAGGTACGAGATCCCGATAAATGAATTTTCACCTATGACTGAAATTCGGAAAGGTGACTTCGTTAAAGTATGGGTCAAATATTCAGCAAAGAAACAAGAGCAAATGATTGAGCAATTAGGACCTCCCATTGAGTTTAAGCAAACACCTGGCGCAGCTTCAGATTTCCTATTTACCAGCCAAGTAGCAGGGGTAAAAGGATCACAAGGTGAGGAAATTTTTAGTTTGCAAGCACCAGCATCTGACGCTACCCAAGCTGTAGGGGAGTTTATTGATAATAAACCGGAAACCTCTTCTGATACGCAAAGAAGACTACAGAAGACGTATCGCGGAGCGCCGTCCGCTATTCCTAGTAGGATCATCTTTAACTGGACCGATCAACAGTACAAGATATTTGCGGAAGCATTGAAATATGGAGACGTACAGATCGGTGTTTATATGCCTCAAGCGGAGAAGTTGACTCTTACTAACAAGGGTGAAGTGGAGCCAGCAGGATTCCCGCTTCAACAAGAAAGCAGTAAGACTCAGTCAACGCAGCAAGTAAAACCATAACTGCACAAGGCTATGAAAGGAGTGTTACACAATGATTGCACTTGTTCTATCATCCCGTCCTCTTCAAGCAAAAGAGTATTTGCCTGAAACAGCATCTATTCGAAATGCGATTCCAGAGAAAGTAGATGCAATGAACGTTTCCACCTACGAGCTAATGCTAGAGAGATTACGCGAGTATGAACCTAAAATCGTACTCGTCGTCACTTCTGATATGTCTGAATCAGCATATAAATGGATTCCCGAAGTAATGGGATGTCTGTCGAAAAGTGATCAAACCTTATTTATCATACCGAAGTCAGAAAAAGACCAGTATCATCTTCAGGTGGTAATTGGCGAGCTTGTTCAAGTTTCAAACTGGAGAGGGCAGGTTAGCTTACTTGGATTTAACCTTACCTACCAAGAAGTTGCAGATCAACTTTCTGGGTATGGGCAATCTGATGGAGAAATCCAAGGGAATACTTCAGAGGAAAATGAGAGCGATGAAATCGACGAGCTTACCGTACTGTTGGGGGCAACTGAGAAAGCGAAGGGAAGAGATGGATATGTTATTGCATTAACAGGTCCAGGATCAGCAGGGGCGACAACATTTGCTTTATACCACTTCCCTTATCTAGCCAAATTAAATCCAGAGAAAGAGTTCCTTTTAGTTGATTTGAACGAAGATAAGAAGGATTTAGTAGTTGCTACAAATTCAGAGAATTATCGTCTTGATTACTTCATAACGGCGTTTCAAAAGAAAAAACTAGAGAAAACAAGTTTTAAATACAATACACCGTACAAATCCATTCCCAACTTGAAAGTCATAAACGCTGTTCAGGATCAGCATAAATGGACGTCTAACGAAATTGTGATGTTCTTAGATAAAGTCCGAGATGAATTTGATGTTATCGCGTTTGATGCAGGGCAATTGCGGACTTCATCGAATGCGCAAATTCGCTTGTTGAGAGAAGCGGATAAGGTTTCTGTATTTGTTCGACCTGATAGTTTTTCACTAAATCGCACACTGAGCTTCAAGAATATTCTTGATAAGTTACCAAGTGAAGTCATCATTACTCATTTCGACTCGGCATACGTTTCGAAAAGTGAAATTGAGAAGTATATTGGATTGCCAGTCATGGGAGTAGTCTCTTATGAGCGAGGGCTCATTCCGAAACTGAGCTCAACTGACATTATGGAACCACCAAAAGCGATAGTTAAGGATTTTGTTTCTTACAATTGGGGCATTGAGTTGACCGTTGTGATCAAGAGAAAGAGGCTGCTGTTTAATTAAGGAATCGATGCAGATTGCTTAACCAATGCGGAGAAGCTCTGTAAGTGAACGAAAGAATGCAGTAGTCGTATTCGAGGAGTTCGGGTCACTTTTTGAAGCCATAAAAAATGGTCGAATCGTGACGTCTATAGGTGAAGCTAACCACGTACGAGCTACACTGAAGGCGAGTAGTAAGGGAGCTATCACCACTTAGACTAACCGCTTCCCCATGGCCGAATTGAATAAGTCATAGACGGAGTGATGCTTGATGAGCAACCGTAAATCGCTAGATGAAGTGATCGATATTATCACGGATTACTACAAAGAAATGCGAGAAATTAATAGTGCTGATAAAAAAGAACTAGTTCAAAACTGGATCGCGAATATTCAAAAGAAAGATGACCGGGTAGCAAAACAGAATCTCATTTCAGACTTAGCTTCTATGTTAAAAGAGAAAAATATTGTTCTCGGCGATGAACATAAAATCTATCCGAATGTACCACCTGAAGATGGCCTTGTCTATCGAATATATGGACTTTGTGTATACGATGCAATTAATAGCTTGTCTCCGTCCGTTGAGTCCGTTTGGATCAGTGCAAATCAAATAGCACGGTACGTGGAAAGTGGTGTCATTAAAAACTATTACAACTATATGCCAGATGCTTCAGAGATGGAATCAATTCAATCGCGGTTGGAAGAGATCTGTCAGAAACCCCACAATAAGTCCCACCCTATTTTACGAGGATTTATCGAATCAAGTGAGACACGTATCCAATCGTATATTCCGCCTCGTGCATTTTCGCGATCACTTCGAACTAGGAGGTTGGTAACACCATCATTTTCCTTAGATGACATGAAGGAAATGGACGAAAAATCGCGCGAGCTATCAAAACAAAGTGTGAAAGGTCGCCTAAATATTATGGTAGGTGGGGGGCAAAATGTAGGCAAAACAACTCGACAAATCGGCTTGTTGCTCCTTAAAGATCCAGAGACAGAGAATATTACGATCTATGAATCAGAGCATGAGATGAGATTTCAATTGAAGTGGCCAGGATCAGTTGTTGAGCTTCAAGATATAGATGATATGGGCTTTTCAGCAGTACAACGAGATGTTTTCCGTAATGGATCTCATACAATCGTTTTTGCTGAGCCACGAGAAGGAATTGAAGCGCATTATGCATTATTGAGTTGTTCTAGGGGTAGTGACCAAACTGTCATGACATATCATTTACGTGTTCCGGACCTCGATGATCCCGTATCTGCTATCCGAGAATTCGCAGTCCTTGTGAATGATTACAGAAAAACGAATGTAGTTGATGTCTACCGTAGTATAGCTTCAGGCCTTGATATCATATGGGTCCTGGAGAATATCGGTGGAAAACGAATCGATTACAGTATTTTCTTACCAGAAATGCAGGAAGGACATTTCTCGCCTAGAGGGGATTACATTCAGCCAGAACCAAGAGCGAGAGTACTAGCAAAATATGATTACACGAGTAAAAAGCTAGAGTGGACGGGAGAAATGTTACCAGATCTAATGGTACGTTTTATGACTAATAAAGGCAAATCGGATCTTGAAATACTCCGTAGCTTAGGGCTGACAGATTTAAAAAGGGAGGTATAAACATGATACCTTCACTTCTGGCAAATGTTAATTGGGGGGCTTTCCTTCTTAGTGTCACGGTTGCCTTATTTGTTGCAGGTGGATTATTCACTTTGTTGTTGTTTCTTGGGTCAAGACTCGGTCCAAATAACCGCACCAACGGTTTCTACGACAATCTGAGAAAAAGTAGTCTAAAAAACATTAATCGATGGCAGAAAGAGTGGAAAGTAGAATGGTTCGATAATCTTGAAATGTGGCTCATGATTATTGGAGACGGGTTGAAACCGAAATACGATCCTTTTTCTTTTCTCGTCACTTCTGTTGCCTTAGGGGTGTTTTGTTTCATCTATTTTCTTAAGGTTACGGCCTCTTTCATATTAGCTGGGGTGACTGGAATCGTCGGTTTTATTTTCCCAATCATTATCATCTATATTAGTTTCTTGAGTGTGGCTTCAGATACAAGGAAAGTTTTTCTACCATTTGTAGATGGATATACGCAAACCTATTTAGATTATAACCGAGTTGTGACACTTGCTTTTAAAGAGCTAGGTGATCGCTGTCCAGAAGAAATGCGATCGGTAGTTAATTACTTGAATCTTTGTATTGCAGATTCAACGGAACCCTTCGAAAAATCAATGAACAAGTTTGCTGAAATCCTCAATTTTGGATGGGCACATGATTTTGCAGCTATCATTATCAGCGGTAAAACGGGAGAGTATAAGCAGATAGAAGGGGCACTAAATAATTTGTCGTTGTCTCTTTGGGCTGCTAAATCTGTCGACCTGGATAGAAACGCGACAATCAAAGTTGTCTTCGCGCTGATGACAATATTAGCAATTTTCGCATTAGGCCTAATGCAGCTAAACATGTCACTACTCCCAGAATCAAAGCAAATTTACTTTGCAACACCCGAAGGAATCAATTTTATCACAATCAGCATCGTCATTCTGGTTGTATCCTTTATTGGAGCGCTTATCTGGGCTAAAAAAGGAGATCGTTTATAATGGGTGATTTGTTGGATGCCATAAAGGATACCATACTTGGATTTCAGTATGTAGTTGGGTTTGGTGGAGAAGGACATCTTCTTTTACGCCTTGGCCTCATTTTAATGGTAGCCATACCATTTGGTCTTTTCCTGATGTCCATGTTAACACTAGCTAGTAATCGGTTAGATAAACCCACTCCTACAAAACAGCAGCAAATCGAAACATTACGAAAAGCTGCCAATAATATTGGAAGCCGTGTTGAACGAACTTTTCTTGGTAAAACCAAGACGTATCGGCAATTTGAGCGTCTGGTGAAAATGGCAGATTCCCCACTAGGTTTAAATGCAAGAGAATGGTTCTTACTATTAGTAGGTACTGGTCTTGTTGTTTCCATCATGGTAATGATGCAATCCGTGATTGATTGGATGATTTATAAAATCTATTCAATCCCGCTCTTCAGCCTATTTTTTTATCCAACAGGGGCAATGGCGATCTTGTATTTCTACATAAACTCAAAGGCGAAGAAACGTTCTTACATTCTCCAATACGATTTTATACGTGCATTCAATCGGCTTGGAGACCTGCATAACGAAACTTCATATCGAATGCTCGAAGTATCGCTGGCTGGTACACGCTTATTAAAGAACTACCTACCGCGTGTTGATCTGTTTAAAAAAGATCCGAAAGAAGCGATGGAGAGATTCGTTAACGAAATCGGTATGGAAGAGGCAATCCTATTTAAGAATACCATTCTCAATATTATTAATAATCCTGAGAACAAAGATAATCAAATCTTAAGGGCCGAAATGGGCATTCAAAAGAAACGCTCTGCCGATGAACAGAAGGGTGTAAAGATGCTCGAAATGGGGTTTAATACTTTCGCTTTCGGTCCATTTGCAGTATGTGTCGGGGCTATTTTCTTACCATGGTATCAATTTTTGAAGCAACAGTTAAGTAACTTGATTGGGTGGTAAAGTGCCCATTGTACACCCGCTAAAACAGGGGGCTTAAATAAGGCAAATAAGAAATAGGAGGTTGTGTTTGGATGTTTAGATCACGGAAAAGTAAATTAGCAGGATTAATTATTGGGGTACTTGGTTTTCTCATGACCTACTACTTATATTTTGGGGGTGAACCCATTTAGTAATCTGATGAGGAGATCCATGTATTTAACATTACCACTGGTAAAGTTGTCGTTCTAGTAGTTACGTTAGGGTTCATTACCTATGTATTTCCGATTTTACTCCTGCATTTGCAGGTGATCCGAACGATGCAAATAAGAAAAGTCTGAAGAAGGAAGTAACCGACAACATGCGTGTATCACGACAAGGGGAGGAAAATCGGTGTCTGATTATAAGCTTGAAAAAATAGCCGGAGCAATCGTTGGTTTGGTAGTTATTATCCTAACGTTGTACTTAATAGAAGGGAGGTGAACCTGTTTAAGTAATGAATAGGAGGAGCTTTGCATGTTTAGCATGACCTTCGGAAAAGTTGTGGCTATCGTATTTTCTTTGATGTTCATTACCTATGTGTTTACTGACTTTACACCTGCTATTGCTGGCGATCCAAATGACGCTAATAAGAAAAGCTTAAAAAAGGAAGTAACCGAAAACATGTGGGAGATAGTCCCAAAATAACAAGGATATTTTAGGAGGTAATAGAATGTTTGATTCAACGTTTGGAAAAGTCGCGGGGCTAGTAGTTGGTTTGGTGTTTACGATCACGGTACTTGTGAATGGTGTATCAATTGGAGGATTTGAACTTGGTCAGAAGTCTGCGGTACAGCTTTCAACGATCGAGTCTGACCCAATGAACGGCACTTCTAAGGTTCCAGAAATGCAAGCAGGAAGCTCTTCTGTAAACATCGTGAAGTAGATGAAAATTCTAATAACACTCCTGCTATCACTCTTCATGATACTGATAGCAGGAGGAACACTGAACCTGGATAGTTTTAAAAATATGGATGAGGCACATGATGCCAGAAAATCAAGGATCGTATCCAAGAATGTGAATACGGATCGTTAAGGGAGTCTGTACACGATGTCCGAAATGTTATCTAGCGTAATTTCGCTATATACGTTTGTCATACTCGTAACACTAGCTTTCATCTCTTATGTGTACGAAGACGAACAGGCTGTAGCCCGGTCCATTCATGTACAGGTAATGAAAGAGATGGCGGGATCTGGTTACCTAGACCCCGTTGTCTCTGCTTATTACTCAAAAGAATTGGAGAAAGAGGGATTAAGTAAATCGACGGGTGCGTATTTTTCTCCCTCTCATAAAGATCCCTCGAACCGCGCAATGAAGCCTGTTTATAGTGAAGTAGATCCTAAGAAAAATTTCGTACAGTTAGAAACACGAATCAAGCCAAGTTTTACTACAGTGCTCATTAACTGGTTACGAACAGGAAATGGAGACTTTCACTTTATCAATGAAAGAGAGAGTCAGTACATCCCATTTAAGGCAGGTGGCTAAAAAATGGTTAAGGGGATTTCAATCATTGTTGTTTGTGTCTTCACCCTCGTCATGGGAGTATATACCTTTACGGCAGATCCGAGTTCTGTTAATCCTCAAACAATCGCTTTCTTCGATCATTTACTTAAATTTATGAATACCTGGGGGACAAATTGATTTTGTCTCAAGAGTCAAAGTTCAAGCTTCTTCTTAGAATGCAAAGTTAGATTACCGATACCCCAAGGGGGAAAAGAATTTGAATAACTATCTTGGGACGCTACTCTCCATTTTTGTAAGTTTGGTTATTGCAGCAGCATTTATTCAAATACATGTTGTTAATCAAATAAAACAAGAGATGCGTGAGCTGCAAGCAGATGCCGTAAAGAAGATAGAGGCAGAGGGGAACTTAGACCCCGTCAATGCTCAACCCCTTTTACTTTCGTATTTAGAAGACGAAATAGCGACAAAAAACTTTCGGCTCGATATTAACAAGTTACAAATCAAAGTAAGACGTACGGAAGGTATTAGTGATGGAGCACTAACCTATAATGACGAGTTTACTTGCACGCTAACCTATGAAAAACCAAATCTGGTTTCCTTTTTTCAAAGCAACCGTGATTTTGTATATACGATGCATGGAACCATGGAGCCTCTTCCGTATGATGCAAACCCTTAGGAGATAATACCATGCCCAAACTCTTACTTGGATTGTTTCTTCATTTCGTTTTGCTTTATGCAGGTATGTTGGTGATGGACACCGATGACATTACCGGCAAAAAAATGGAGATTGAACGTTTGATTGATAATGCTAATCATCATGCATCATTCGCGCTAGTAGAAGACCTCAAACGTCAAGGGGTAATCGAGATTGATATGCCCAAAGCGCTTGAACGATTTCATAATCGGATGAACCAAAATGGGAATTATACATGGGATGATATAGGGAAGTACACCCCAGCTCCTAACTCGGTTACAAAGACGAATGTTAACGTAGGGTGGCAATACATCGACTTTCAACAATGGCACGATTCATATGATGTGACATTAACGATGACTGGCAATTCGATTAAAACCACGAGTATGATGAATATGGGGCCGGGCTCCGTATTGCGGGCCACACTTGTTGCAAACGGTAAAACATATGAGCTGCCGCCTAAAGTAATGACTGGACCCAGTATTGTTGCTGTAGCGTACGTAGATGATCCAGGTCTTATTCCAAAATTGGGCCGTCAGATCATACCGGTGATTAGTGTTCAGGAACTTCGTTTCTAGAGAAACAAGATGTAGCTAAAATTAGTAACAAATGGTATAGTGAGTCCAAGAGTCTTGTTTTTGATGAGGTAGACGTTTGTCATTTTCCTCGGTATCAGCCTGTTGGCTGGGAGAAACATGCATTCTAGAACCATTAATTTCATAGTTGGCTGTCTGGAAATACCAGCGGATCATAATCCTTTTCTTTCAAGTATGGAAGAAGGATTTGATCCGCTTTTGTGTTTTTATGGCGAACAACGACCGAACCACTTATTGCACACCAGTAATTGTATATCAAACTGCAATCAACTATACTAGAATGGAAAGGACGTTAAATCATGGAAAAAAGCGTTGCACAACAAAAGAAAGGTTTTTTTAGTGGAGTAAAAGGGAAGGTCATAATTGGAGTGACTGGAGTGTTTATGGTCGCAGGAGCTTTCTTTGGTGGTATGATGATCAATCAACCTAGTTCTGATGCTAAGGCGGAGACTGTTGTTTCATCCGATATTGAATGGGCTAAGAATAGAGGCCTCATTTCTTCTGACGTGGAGACGTATGAACAACCTTTGCAGGGGGACTTTCTTCGAATGGTAATGATCCAATTTGGTGACATTGCCTCTAAACCTATCGAAGTTAAGGAAGTTACTGATCCAAAGTATAGAGATGTGTATGAATCAGCTAAGTTCTATGGAGTCGTTCCATGCGGCTGCATTATAAATCCAATTCGTACACTCTCATTACGAGAGGGTGCAGATTTTGTTACTCTGGCTATTAATAAAAAAGTTGGTCAACACGTAGTAAGTGTTCAAGATGTAGAGGCTTGGGTTGGGATCAAGGACGGCACAGTAGCCCCGCTCAATTACGAATATGCTACGAAATTGCTTAGAAAAATGGAAGAAGTTTATGCAACGAAAAATTATGAACCTCAAGGAGGCATTTTAAATGAAAAAACAAGTTAACGGTCTGCTGGTTGCTACTTTGATCGCTACAGGGGTATTGACCGTGGGAGGGACTCCCGCTGTATCTGTAGCGAAAGCACAAAAAGTAGCAACGAAATCTGATTATAGCAACCACCAGTATAAAGAAGCGATTGACTATGTAATAAGCAAAAAAGTGATGTGGAAATATGCAGATGAATCATTCAAACCAGACGCACAGATGACACAAGGGCAATTTTTGACAAGTCTAGTCACATTAATGCAATTGAAGGAAAAGGCTAGTGTTTCACAGGTACCAGTAGGTCATTGGGCAAAGGATGTATATGAAAAGGCAAGTAAAGCAGGAATACTATCTGGTATAAAGATAGATCCAAATAAAGGTCTTAGTAAAGAAGAGGCTTCCCTGCTAATCGTTAACGCTTGGAAACCATATCGCGGTGGTAAGAACCCCATCTTATCCAATTATCAGTACATGATTGCACGAAAATGGATGGAAAAAGTTTGGGGGCAAACAGGTGAAAGCGCATTTTTACGTGGAGAAGGAGCAGCGATATTCAAACTTCTTCATATGGATTTTAACGGTATGATACTTGGTCGTCAGGCAGCAGAGAAGTTCCACGCTAGTTTAAAAATTCAAGGAAGCACATTGACAGGAATATTTCCAAAAGTAAATGGGTTGAATATTTTTGGTGTAATTCTAAAGAAAGATAATACAACACTCTATTTTAAAGCTGGGGATAAGATTTCTATCAAGGCCAACGATGTGAAGTTCATGTCTTTCACTTCCCAGCTTCCGGGGTGGAGTCAAGAGATGTCTAGTTACGAATATTTGGAGTTACCAAAACTAACGAGGAAGAACGTAATGATTAGATACTAACAAGTGGGGGAAGTTAATGAATGTTCGATCTCGATGGAAAAAACTTCTTGCAACATTACTTGCTATAAGTTTGGCAGCTGGGGGAGTGTTATTTAACACTCCCACCCCAGCTAGTGCTATAGATGCCAACAAGTTAAACTTAAATCTTGCTGAACTAGATAGTAAAGGTAGACCAATTGGAAACGATTTTGATCGAGTGAAAATCGCAGGACCATCCTTGGACCAAGACTCAATGATTCCTACAATACAAGATGTTGAGATTAACGGGACTAAGCAAGGGACAGCTGTAAACTACTCATATGAGTACGCTGTTTCTGATAATGGGCACTTGTTTGGAACTCTTGACGAGGCTAAAAGGTGGACAGAGCTGTTAAATGGTAATCCTAGTTATGTTAATGGTGGGAGTTCCGGTGCGTATGGTCATGTTATATCCAACAAAGGTTCTGAATTTAAAAACATGAAGAACCTTGCTGAAGTTGCCATTGCTTCAGGAGGATGGGGGAAATATGATCATAGTGCAATTTATCCTCTCGGAAATGGAAAGTATCGAAGGATAGCAAAATTCTATACAACAGAACGGCCAACAAGGGAAGTCAAGACTGATAAGACTACTTATCAACCCAATGAAACAGTAAAAATTACAACAACAGCTACTGACTTTTCCAAGTATAACAAAGGTATAGAAGTGCTAAACTTATCAGTAATCAATAAATCAACCAGTAGGGGATACAAACAGTATTCTGAAGTAATGGGATTCCATGCGGATAGTTCAGGAAGAGATGAACCATTTGTCTGGAACGGAAAAGTACTGGAATACAAACCACCAGCAGGAGGACATGAGCCGGGAACCTATGAAGTACAGTTTTTGATCGTTGACTCAAAAAAACGTGCAAATCGTGAAGCCAGTAGTATTAGTGCTGCAACACCTGCAATTGCCACGTTTACCATAGGCGGAGCTCCTCCCGTTCTTGCTTGTGCGAATATCAAATTCCATTCCGGAACAAAGGTCTCCGACCCAGTAGTAAGCTCTGGAAGCACTCAACTCGTAACAACGGGTGATGTTGCACGCTTTTTTGCTGAAACGAATGGTAAAGGCGTAAAAGGAGATTGGAAGGTAGAAGGATATTCGGCCTTTGATACCAACAATTCAGCTACGTTCAACTTTACTGTCCCCAATTCTCCCGGTGAGATCTTCAAAATAACGTTTAAGTTAGCTGGGACGAATGAAACCTGCTTAACCATATACGTAAAGGCAGATATGCAAGGTAGCATACCGTGTCCACCTTCCGATTCCTCCAAGGCAGAAAAGATGGACATTCTTCACAAACTCAATTCAGGAAGTTCAGAATCAACATATTATTCACTCATAACACCCCACGCAACTGCTATTGCAAGTGTGAAGGTAGCCTCTCAGTACATGAACAGCAAGGTGGAGAAGGTAACGATTAAACCTTCAAACGGCGGGGGAGGAAGCTGGTATGTAGACGGCGCCCCAGCAAAAGCAAGTGCAGTTATCTCCGGTGGACAAGGTCTGCTTATCAGTGAGTATGCCATTAGTATCAGTGACGATGATTCAATGACCTTCAAAGTTGAATTCCGTGGCAACAACGGTAAAGTTTGGTGCTATAACATCACATTAACAACTGAAAAGAAAAGTAAGCCGGCTGATCCATCTTGCTTTGAAGTGCACATTAATTATATAGGTGGAAAAACAATAGCATCTGGAACGACTCTTCACATGACGAACAAAATTGGGAGATTCGATTTCCACGTTGTTTATCATAATGGACGTGATGCCAACCAAAGAACCAATGTTAATTGGGAAGTAGAGTATCCGGATGGAACTGTGAAACCATGGCCATTAATGTATGACGACAAAAAAGATAAAATGCGACCACATCGAACAGATAACTTCGTTTATGAGGAAAAGATGAATGCTGGTCTCAATAAAGGAGAACAAGTTTGGTTTAAGACTCCTGGAACTTATAAGATCAGACATGACGGGCATGAATGGTTTAAGGAGTATAAGGACATAGAATGTCCATCTTGGGAGATTACAATTGTTATCGTAGAGGAGCCAGAACCTCAAGGATGTGAAGGATTTACTGTCGAAGTGGAAGTAGACGGATCTAAACGAGAGTTTTCGGGAGGGACTGGAACACCAGCAGATCCATTTATTCTGAATGTAAATCGCAAAGAGGTTGCAACATTTAATGCTTTATATAATGGGCAACCATCTGTGAAGGTATATTGGTTCTTAAAATCTGCATACGGAAATTCCGGAAGGACCGAGACTAGTTTCTCCTATGAATTCTATCAATCGCCCGCTGAAGTACCGGATGGATTCTTGCTCACAATGTCTAGAAAATCTCCGGATCAGGGCGGTGATATATGTTATACCTTTAAAATCGTCTGGGGAGATCCTCCTGATCCTCCGTCACGAGTTGAATGTGATGACCTCTATATAAGAGCTTCTGTAGATGGAAGATTTGTTGATCGAGTAGGAGAAGGGACAGCTGCAAGCCCATACAAACTAAGATTAACATCCGGTGCAACTAATAACGTAGAGTTCTTTGCTTTTAGAGATACCAGTTCTGGAAGTGGTACGACGAAAGGAATTGACTCTGTAAAATGGGAATTAGTGAGTTCGAAGGGAACCGATACAAGCTCATCTAATCCATTCACGAAGCGCTTCTCTGACACGTCAGCAATAACGTATACGTTAAAAGCAACCATAAAGATAAAGGGAATTACATGTATCAAATACATGGAGATCACTGTAGCTCAAGCAGGGTGCGACGACCTTTACTTGCATATGTGGAATTCGCAACGAAATATGTGGGCTAATAGAAGTACCCCAACTGACGAGCATTATAAACCAGATGAAGGAATGGGGTTTGTAATTTCGGACGATGGAAAGATTGACATTAAGTTGGCTGTCACCAATTCAATTGCGGACCCAACGCCAAGTACTCGTTTGAAAGTGACATGGACAGCCATAAACAAGACTACAGGTGAAACGATTACCAATTCTTCTTCTAATCCATCCGTGCTGTTTGAAAAGAATGGATTATCCTCAGGGATCTATGTGATTAAGGCGAAGGTAACGGATACACGTTTCCCAGCTTTACTGGATTGTGAGATTGCTATTAAAGCCATTATTAAGTCACGAGACGGTGGTTGTGATGCACTTTACCTTCACGTATTTGAGAAGTTTGATGGTGTATGGAAAGAAAGAGTTGTTGATTCGGGAACCACACTTACCTATCCAACTGCGCCCGATGTTATTCAGTTTTTTATCTGGGATTCAGCAAACCTTATATCAGAAAATAGACAGGGTGGAGAATTTGTCGTTGAGGCAGAATGGACTACTTCACCTCCTATGGAAAGTCAAATGCCTGCATGGGCAGGGTTTAGTCCAAAAGAAAAACTAACCGAAGGTAGTTACATCTTTACTGCTAAAATTAACGACTCCGAGTGGGTAAGTGCAAAAGATTGTCAGTATACAGTTACTGTCGTAATTGGACAAGACGAGGTTGATGAACCGCCTCCATGCACAACTTGTGAACCCGGAGGAGAGATTCCTGGCGGTAAGATGAATATGAAGGTGTATGATTCTGACAACCGTTTGCTAAGCAGTACGGCGGATGGAACATGGGAAAAAGAACCTGCACGTATTGAAGTGGAAATCAATCAGTCCCAGATCGACATGGCGTTCGCAAGCGTTGATCGTGAAATCGCACAAGCAATCGTTGACAAACAGGCGTACTTTGAAGCTAAGTACCCCGCTCCAGATTATGAAAATGTGATTATTACACCGAATCCAACATCATGGAATGCAAAAGCGAGTCCAATGACGCGTTGGCCAAGCTCCGTACCTATGACCGTGAATGGACCTGGAGTGGATCAGAACTTCACGTTAAATCCGAAGTTGCCGGTCCAAAGTAATATATACACGGGCACAACTGTACCAACGCTCACTACATGGAATGTTCAATTGAATGCTGAGGATTACATGGCTGAAGCAGATAGTTTTACAATTGAGGCTCCTTATAAAGTGGAGTTTAGAGTAAGCTATGAAAAATGCGTTGAAAAGAAAGATCCAAAAAATCCGAAAGCACCGTCTAAGAAGGAATGCTCATCAGGAACGGATCAAGACAGTATTCAGAACACGTTTACGATTACCATTGATGGTGTCGATACCAAATTTGAAGTTTATGAGCCAAATGCAAAAGGTAATCTGTTGCATACGCCTGAATGGATTGAGAAGCATTCGCGGGATCGGTACACATCGAGTACCAATAATTCCTATTATGCTGGCGAGACCATCTTAACACACATGGTATTCGAACCAAGACATAAGCATCCGTTCTCAAACCAATATCCGGTCATTCTGTCTGCAACATCATGGATGCAGGAGCAAGGTGGGAAAAACACGGATCTACGTAATTCGTTAAACCTTGTGAAAGTGGGAATGGAATGGCATGGGCCGAGTATTGAGGTACCAAAGCTGGGGCGTCGTGAAGAAGGTGTGGATACGCTCAAAATGGGGGATGTTTGGTCCGGGCTGCAACGAGGCAATTACAGCGTCTACTTCCTTCCAAGGTTTAAGTTTGGAGTAGATAAAGGGTATCCGGTCTATGATAAATCCCAGCTGCGTGGTCACAACATGGATGACTATAAGGTCCCTCTTGAAATCCTAGGTAATGCTTATGAGTGGCAAGGATACAAAACACATTACAGATAATTAAGAGGAAACAAACAAAAAGTGGCCTAGTGGGGTCACTTTTTGTTTTATCTATGCCGATAACTTACAATCAATCATTTACTATTGAATTTTCCATATCAAAGCTTATCTAAGATTGTGACCATCTACTGCTTTAGGAATAAATGTCTTTTTGTTTGCATCGCTTCTTTTGATAGTAGAAGCTTATTCGTTCGTGATACATGGTGAGTACATGATGTAGTAGTGTGCCAGGATCATTCATAAATTTATGCTTCTCCCAGAATGATTTACTTCGCTCATCATTCACATACAAATAAATATGAACCCCCGGAAGTTGATCAATGAGAGCATTTATAATCTTACTCCCTATACCCTTGCCTTTTTCGAATACTTCGAAATTTTCTATTTGTATACTATCAGATCCGAATATTGTTTTAAATGAAAAATCAATTAGGCCAATAATTTCCCCGTTATCTTCAACCTTATATACATCCTCTACTATACAGCTACAGTCAGATATATTTATGGCCCAATCCCAGTTTAATTCCAAGTCATATTTCTTAATAAATGAGACTAATTCATCATTTGTACAATTTGGAGAAAATTCCATGTGTAACACCCTTCCACATAAATTTACGTACTAGGTGCATTGCTTAGCGGCAAACGTAGTGAAATTCCCTCTGAACTTAAGAATCACTCAAGTAGTTAAAGCTAATCAAATTTATCATTAGGAGGTCAATAATCAGGACTCCGTTGTTGGGGGAGATACTCCCCCAATTGAATTTGAGACGATCGAGACAGTACCTACTCACGAAGCTATTGGCTGGAACGGTTTTTCAAGATGATCGAAATTCTAAAACAGGACTTTCTAGTTGAAATCCGGCTGTCTTTAGTGCAGGTTCCCCTGGAAAGAGGTTTCGGTAAGACCGTCGGTGTTCGACAAACTTGCGCGATCGCTCAACTAACGAATGGCAACAGTCCGAGCTATAGTATGTAGGTGGCTCGGCCAGATGATTGGTCGGGATTATTAAGTGAAATAAATTAGCTCCTCATTTTTGAGGAAAGAGGCAATTATCGAGATTTCAAAGATCTCGCTTGAAAGCAAGCGGGAATTATCTTTCATGGAACAAGGAAAAGGAATCGTTTTAAACCTCGCAATTGTTGGTATTTCTAGGTCGGAAAAAAACTCTGGAAGTGAAAACGTTCAAGAGTAGGCATAATGACGGCAAGCTTTCAAAACATTAACAAGATAGCAACACCTTATTTTCGCTTCATTTAATATAGACATTGAAATTAAGTACTGTGCGAAAATTTAATTAGGAAATTATGTATGATATGGGTTTTCTTTAACCATACTACTTTTATGGTAAATACTTCAAGTGATACAGGAGTGAATAAAAGACAACAAAAACAAAAAAAAGCGGCAGAGAACTTTTATGCTGAATGTGACCGAAGAGGATACAAAGTATTAGGCGAGTATAATACGGCACGTAACAAAGTCCAATTACTTTGTAAGGAGGGACATCTGTGGTACTGTTCGCCAGCTAGCTTAATGCATAGAAAGCGAACTTGCTCGATTTGTAGTGGAAACTCCTCAGAAAGGGCGGAAGAAAAATGGAATGCATTAATATCAGGTGTAAAATTCACATCACTAACAGAATACAAGGGGACACACAATAAGGTTTTGGTGAGGTGCAACTCATGCGAAAAGGAATTTTGGGTATACCCAAATAAGTTATATTCCGGACAAAGAGGTTGTCCAAGATGTGCGAATGTTGATCGTGAATCTGCTGCTGAAAAGTTTTATAAAAAATTATTCGAAAATGAAATAATTCCGCTTGATGAATATGTTGATAGATATAAACCTGTGAGGGTAAAGCACGTGACATGCGGGAGTACATACAAAATAGAACCAAGGAGATACATGTATGGTGACAATTTGTATGGTAACTATCGGGGGGCACGTTGTCGTCGATGTGCTCGATATGTGAATGAGTTATTGAAACAACATGAGAATGGAAAAGTGACTTCTCATGAGCTATTAGAGATTGTTAAAAAAAATGGCTGGGAAACTAGAATGGAGGATTTGGAAAATGAGTTACGTAACCGAGATTACAGAAATGCCTATTGATAAAATCATTATTGATGGAACGCGATATCAAAGTTTGAATATGGATATCGTTGAACAATTAAAAGCAAGTATCGAAGAAGTTGGATTAAAAAACCCACTCACTGTTACACGTAGAGGGGTACTTGTCTCGGGACTTCATAGACTGACGGCACTGGCCAAACTGAACTATACAATGGTTCCGGTACTTTTGACAGATGAGGATCAATATAGGAACGACATCGAACAAATAGACGAAAATCTCGTTAGACAGACTCTATCTTTCATTGAGCGCGCTGAGCAAAATGTACGAAAAGTGTCTTTGATGATTAAGGAACAAAAAAAATTAGACAGCACAGATTCTGCTGAATTACATATTTACTTGGACGATATTGTGACTTATCAAGCCATTCTTGATAGGTTGAAAATTGATAACCGAGATTACGAGGATTACAAAAAGGTCATATTAAATTTGGATCGGAATGTCATCAATCATCTGAAGAAACTTGAAACTGAAAAGAGGGTGCCGATAAATAAAGCAACATATCTGACTCTATCTAAGTTACCTAAGCCTTGGCAATTTCGATTTATTAATGAATTAGGAGATAAGAGTCCTAACAGTGCTGCCACAAATATTGAAATTGAGTACAACAAATACGAAACTGAAGTGCGTGTCCAAGAAGCGAAGCGAAAAGCACATGAAGAAGCAAAGAAACGCGAAGAAGAGAGATTTCGTCAATTGGAAGAAGTGCGCAAGCGTCAAGAAGCATTAATGAAACAACAGGAAGTAGAGCGGAAGAAACGTGAGGAAGAAGCGGAGCGTCAGCGAAAACAACTTTTAGAGCAAATGAGAAAGGCAAAAGAAGAAGCAGAACGATTGGATTTACTTCGGAAACAAGAAGAGCTGGAGCGTCAGGAAAAGCAACGGCGTATAGATGCTGAACGGAAAGTACAACAAGAACGAGAACGTCTTGAAAAATTAAGACTACAACAAGAAGAAGAACGTAAAAAATCAGAAGCAATTGAAGCAAAGCTCCTTCACGAAGAAGCTGAACAAAGGAAACTTAACGAATATCTGAAGAAGCACAACACGCTTCCACCACTTGTCATGAACTCTTCCCAGAATGTGATTGAAGTTATTAAACAACAAGATGAACCAAAAAGCAAACATCGTGTCGTCCATTTCCAAGATGCATTTACACTTACTACATTAGCTGGAAAAGCTGATCGTCGTGAATGGATAGACTCACATTCTGACATACACCGAGTTAGAGAAAATTTACTCAAATATCAACAGGTGCTGTTCATCTGTTACAACAAAGCAGATATCTTGAAAGTTGCCGAAGAAATTGAAAAGCATAGCTAAAACATCAAATATACATCAAGAGGAGTGCATAATTTATGTTTGAGGAATCTAATGTAACTGATCCAGTAACTATGAAGTATTTGATTAAACCTGCTATAGGTACTAAGACGGCTTACGGAAGCCGCTTCACAACTGTTTTGGACTATAGTATTTTAAATGATGCTGATCTAGACCTCTTTTCCAATAAAACTGCACAACGTACAGTGAAATTAAAGCGTGCAGAGAAAATTGCTAAAAACTATTTTAACATACTAACAAAAGAAAGCGATGAAGATCACGAACTACCTTTCCAATCTAGTTTCGTTTTCAATTTAAACCTTAAGGAGAACGGACTTTCTGAAGAAAATCTTCTTAAAGACGGATTTCTCCACATCCCCTGCATAAAACAGATTTTTAGCATTCGGGATGGAGGACATAGGAAAGTTGCTTCTATATTGTTAATAAGGATGTTGAATGAGAAGATTGATAACATAAAATCGAATTCAAAGCGAGCTTATTACGAGCTTATCAAGCGTAAGTTTTTAGAACTTTCATTTACTGCTGATATTTATGTTGACCTGGATGATACTTATAGTAAACGATGCTTACTCGATCTCGGTAAAAGTGAACCTGTATCCCCAGGTCGTGAATTCTATTTTGTTAATGATGCTTACGCGGAAGCTATTGAGTATTTGTCAGATCAGAATAATATAAATATCGTAATTGACCTAGATAACTCAAAGTATTCAAAGTACAACGGCTTGTCTGTTCCTTTAAATTACGTCTCAGATATGATTAAAATCATAGGTGATGCACTAGAGGGGCAAGGGAAAATGACTCCCGAACAAATTAACAAATATCTAATTGAGTTTATGACAGATGTGTTGCTTTCTCTTAAGATCGATAGTTTTAATTTCAAAAACAATAATCGAACAGAACAGCTAACTTATCTGGTCGATTGTAAAGTGAATCTATTTAACTCCATGAAGCGCCTTTTGAATAAAGCCGTACGGGAGGCAAGAGCCAACGCCATTAAAAAGGTAGTTGGTGTGGATATTCTATTCAGCAAGTTGGCCAGCAAACCAAAAAAGGAAGTCCTCGATGTCTTGTCTGAGACTGATCTAATCTCTAGATTTAATGAAATAAGAAATACGATAACAACAGCAAGTTTCAAGACGGAAGCTTTAAACCAAAATGAAATCGAAGCAGCACTCTAGCTGAAAAATGAAGGGGCTATCCGACAGTCCCTTCATTTTTTTGTATTTAACTTACCTTGGACATAATGCACAAAAGTATTTTTTATCACTTTATTAAGGTCGCGCATGTTTCTGAAGCTAGAATAATCGATACTTTTGATCAGTTTGGCACGTAGCTTGTCATTAAATGTGTAACCGGAAAGGGTATTATACTTTTCAATTATTTCGTTAACTCGATGATTTAGAAATTTCTTTTTGTCGTTATCGGTCAAAAAGTCAAAAACGCCTTTATAATCAAACCGCGAACGCAGCTCAGGAGATATATGGGTTAAAAATTGTTCTTTAGTTATGTTTGAGGTAAAGACAATAATGTAACCATCAATATCATTTTCTTCGGCTTTAGTGTTGGTCAGCTTTCCGTTTTCTAAAACATCAAGAAAATAATTAAAAACAGCACTATCGGCTTTTTCGAATTCATCGATTAGTATTAGTCCTATATCAGACTCATTGACCCTTTTCATCAATTCGCCGCCGTCACTGCCAATGTAGCCCAAGGGGCTGCCAATTAGACTGTTCAGTGCATCTTTGCTACTGTAATTACCAAAACTGATTTTTGCGAGCTTCTTTTTACTTTTCAAACATTTGTGGATTGTGCGTGCAACCTCCGTTTTTCCTACTCCAGAGTCGCCCATTAGAAACAATGATAAGATTTTATGCTCACCTATTTTATTGAAGATTCTAAAGGTATCAATAAGCAGTCTAAGCTCTTTTTTGAACTCAGTGTGACCATACAGTTTATCATTAAATTCGGTATAAAAGCTATTTAACTCTTCTTCAGTTAGGTTGGTAATTTTCCTTACTGGGGGTAGAATCTGTTTATCTTCCCTTGATGGCTCTTCCTCTATTGCCTGTTCAGCTGTCTTCTCTAGGGGAATAGGCTGTAAATCACCGAAAGAGTGTTTAAGATAGTAGAACAAGTCGTCCTTGTATTTATCTTCGACAATGAACTCGATGTGGTCACCGATCTTGCTTAACAACTTTTCGAACTGAAATACTGAGCTTTCTTGTTCTTTCATAATGGGGCATATAGAACTTAAATCAATAATATATAAGTCTTGTTCATTTAACCAATCTACTTCTTTATCATTAAGGAATTCTGAAATAGTACTAATTGTTTTGCATTCTGCAATTTTTTGCTGTTTAAATGCCCAATAGTGTTTTTTTTCGTAGAAATAAAGTATCCTATCCATTGGCCTCGGAAGCCTTCTTCCTATTAAGACTTTGTTCTTCTTCTGTCGTCTCTTCAACGGGATCTATATTCTGGACAATTGCGAGAAGGTCGATATAATGATAATCCGTCTCGTCTGGAGCTGTCTGTTGAAATAGGGGAGTCTTTTTAGCTTGTAGTTGACTATTGTGAACCTCTTGGTCTGAGTTTGAATTATTTGTTTGACCGAGCTCTTGAAAAAAGTCAAAAGAGTTTTTTAGTTTGTCAATTTTCACTTGTCCCTTATATATTCCAATAATTGTTACATTACCTATAAACAGATCATCAATACTATACAGACTTTCAAGTTCGCTTTCAAAAGTCATTGGAATTTTGATGAGTATTTGTTCTGCATTTGGAGAAAAACCCTTTAGTTTATAGGAATAATCTTTTAATATTGAATTTAACGCATTATTCAAATCAAGACCTTCTATCTGTGGTATTGATGAATCTTTTAACGCACCACTTGAAAATATCTTTACAGTTCTTAGTTCTTGCTCATTAAGTAGTTCTAATTTAACGTTATCTACTCTAATAAGAGCGCCCTCTCTGATGTCTTTAAATCCAATTGTAGATTTGCTTTTTTTGATAACATCGTTAAGAATAATCGATTTTGTTGTTTTTACTTCAAAAGTCTCAATCACCTTTTGGGAATCCGATGAAAGAGATTTCAAAGTTGTGCCCACATTTGCATTGAAAAAATTTAGAAACTTTGCACCCATAGACGCTTTAATTTCAGCATCAGTAGTTCCTGTGTCTCCCGTCTCTATATTTCCACCAGTTTGAATGAGATTACTTATTATCATTTTGATTTCGTAAACTTTGGAGAAGTTTAAGTAATAGATGTTAAACAGCATAGTACCACCTCTTATTATCATTTTTTGCCAGATTTCCTGTATTGAATAATTCTACCACAATCTAGAAATGATTTGAGATAAAGTAGAGTACGGCGGGATATCTCAATCTTATTATGATTGCTGTTAGGGATGGTGTTTCTATGCGACAACAAACACTCTTTCAATTACGGTGATAGAGTTCGTTATCAAATTCGGACTTTAATAGATACTAATATTGAGAAGTTCTATACTTGTTCGTAATTATTCATTATGATATAGTGAAAGAAATCAAAAGATTGCGGCGGAAATACCGACGAATTCCATTTCTCACAATGAGGAGTGGAATTCGTCTTTTTTGTTTTCAGCTAGTAATTACGGTGAATGGAGATGAAGTTTATTGCATGCAATCAAAAGAACACTCGCTTCCTTATTTGCCCTTATGCTCATCATTCTGTTTATGGTAGGAATTTCGTTGAACTTTCAAGCTACAAGCTAGCAGCAGTTATCTAAGTAGGAGGATCATATGAAAAAAGCGGTAAAAGCACTTACAACAACAGCCCTCATGTTGCAAATATGCTTGGGAGCGATCCTATTCAATCCTTTATCTGTGGAAGCCCAAACAAATCCCGTTACTCAACCTCAAGACTCAGTCGGACTTCAAGCGGGACCAGCTAAGGCTGTAATTAAAGAAGACGTGAAGCAAGGTGATGAAGTCAGAATCAATAAGCTTTTTATTCAGAACACGGGAACAGTAAGAGAAAAGGTAGTGATTTCTACTGAGGGAGGTATAACAGTAGAAAAGGAAAGCCTGATATTGAAACCACAAGAAAAGGTGTTCTTAGAGGCTTCAATCCAACCAGACTTCACAATGATGCCGGGTAAGACTGAGGGGAAAATATTGATCTCTGCCACAGAAGACGAAGGGAAGGGAATACAGCATAATCCAGCTGTAGAACTCCAATTTAACTACAACTTGATAGCTGGTACTTTAGCGGATAAGTGGATGTACTATGTTAAGAACAATGAGTACGTTCAAGGGTCAATATTGGTTGCTCTACTTGTCATTTTGATAGGACTAGTTATGAGAAAACGTAAGAAACGAACTAAGCCTCAAGTGGAAGTAACTACGTAAATAAGACAAGGAAGGGATGCAGGATGAAGAAAACGATCATCTCATTATTGTTACTACTGTCCATACCGATGTACGCAAGTGCATCAGTAGCAGATTCCTCCACAACTACAAACTTCACGGTCGAAGTTGTGGAAGAGTCACTAGGGCTTAATATCTCAGGTAGCACGGATCTAGGGCAGATATCTAGAAAGAGTGCTCCCGAAATCCGTTTTCCTGGGTTAAAGGTTTCAAATCAGGGAGCTGTAAAGGGATATTTATATGCTGAAGTCGGCCAATTACAAGGGATCTCTTTTGGCAATGGAGAGGGTGATTTAATAGCTGTCTCGGTTGTTAATGGAAGCAACGAACTAGCAGCTATTCCCCAATCTGAGAGTCTTTTGACGGATGTGATGCGCGATCTGGATTCTGACAGTGATCCAATTGGTATTAGTCCTGGGGAGGAACTTGCATCCTTTAACGTTGTCTTCTCCGTTAAAGATCGATTACCGGTTGGCAAACTTTCAATGCCCGTGAAATGGACCCTGAAGGCTCAGTAAACAACCAGACGATAAATATTAGTCATAAAGAGGGGATTTACGATCATGAAAAAGCTAATCTATACAGCCATAGCCGGTTGCCTACTTTTTGTTCCTTCAGCAGAGGCCGCTGTTACCGATACAAGTACAACCTCAAATTTTACAGTGACGGTCGTTGAAGAGACATTAGGTCTGAATATTGCGGGAGAAACAAACCTTGGTGAAGTAATACAAGATACAATCAAAAATTCAAACGGTAATCAATCAGTAGAGTTTAACAATATATCATTCACGAACAGTGGTAATACAAAAGGTGTACTGTATGGACAAGTTTTAACTCCAAAACGGACGACATTTGGACAGAATTCTGAGGAAATCTCGTTTGTTGGATTAAAATCCCGAGCAGGTAGAGGTGGATCAGTAGACGTTCTATACCAGTATTCCGTAAACCCCATTCCAACTGAGGTCAAGTTAGCCAACATGATGGAGTCATTTGACACGGATCTCGATAAAACACATGTTGGTCCTGGAGAGACCCTTGGTAATATTCAAGTACTTCTTTTTGAATTTAATGATAGGGTCCCACTTGGGGAATTGACTTTGCCTATACAATGGGTCATGAAATCTAGTTAATATTACTGGATTATGCAATGAGAGAATAAATTCTTCAAGCAAAGGTGTATGGCAGCGTGAGAACAATCATGAAGCTTGAGATTAAAGGTTTATCAATTCCAGATTCAATACCGTAGTTGTAAGAGGTAATGATTAAATAACATATTAAGAATAAGAATGGAGAGGTAAACGTAATGAAAAAGAGTATCTTGGCAGCAGTAACACTATTGGCAACTATTATCCCATTTTCGGCATCAGCTGCACCAGCTGATGTGAGCTCCACATCAAACTTCTCACTAACAGTAGTTGAGGCTACTATCGGATTAACAATTTCCGGTGCAACAAACATTCCAGAGATAATTAGTAAAACGCAAGGCGGCACGCAGGAAATCTCTTTCCCTAATATTGCTATCACAAACAGTGGCAATACAAAGGGTGTGCTCTACGCGAATACCTTGACTCCAACCGGAATTAATTGGGGATCGGCTGAAGGCGACTTGTTATCAGTACAATTGAATGGTTCGTCTGTTACGGGAATCGACGATACAGAAAAGAAACTCACTGATTTCATGTCCTCTCAAAATACGGACGGAGACGCTAGTTTTGTTGGACCAAAAGAAAAAATGACCGCCTTTGATGTGGTGTGGAAAGCACAAGGGCAGCTCCCGATCGGGGATCTGGTTGTTCCTATTAAGTGGACGATGAAAGCTAACTAGAAGTGACCTACATGGTCACTTTCTTCTTTCTTACCATTTGGATTTTGAAGTTACCGGGTATTACTATTGAAGGCTTGCGGTATAATGTAGGGAGTAATATAATAAATAGGAAATATATACCTAGCGCCGGAAATACCGACGAGTTTCTTTTCTCTATAAGGAGAAAAGGGATTCGTCTTTTTTTTATGACTTTTATCACTCTTATTACAATAAGGAGGTTGTTTTCACGATGAGCAGAGCAAGTAAATCAAAAATCGAAAGTGCTGTGGAAAGAAATGTGCACGAATTACCTACTATGCCCTCTGCATGTTTCCCTGTCATTTTGCGTGTGGGAATTCAGGATGCTGTGATCAAAGAAGATAAGCGGGGCTCAACTTCTCGGTACTGGAGATTGGACACAGACGGAGAGTTCGTAAGGGCAGGAAGATCATGAGTCAATCGCAAGTGGTAATCAGTGAATCGAAACAACGTTGGAGCGTTATCATAGGCAATTTGTTAGTAGCAGGGGTATCTATCTGGCAAATGGTTTTAATCTTGGTCAACAAGGGTAATTACGGAGTTCTCTTCGTAGTCTTCGCTTTCCCTGGTTTCTATTTCTACGTTAGTCATAAACATGACATTACTCTCTTTCAAATACTTCTAATCAGTCTAGGACTGAATAGAGAACTAAAGAAAATTAAGGGGTACTTACTTGGCGTTGTTGGCGGATTTGTTATGGGATGGCATCTCATGTTTATGAATATCATTCGTTTCGTTCGATCAAAGATATCTGAAGGTCGAACAAGCAGACAAATACTCGTACACCAAAAGCCTATCAAGGATATTCAACAGGGAACAAATACTCGACTAAGCCAGGACATTGAAGAGATTACATGTGATTCTGATACAGATTCTGAGATGGTTCAAGACCCGATAACTGATATCGAAGCGATGGAAATGAGGTCGATGTTAAAACAAGAACGACCAGTAAGGGAGGGAAGATAGTGTGAAGGTAGCGTGGTCAACGAAATGTAGACATAGTGTATCAGCTCTAGACTATGATCAATCAGAACATGGTATGGTGCAGTGTATTGATGCAGCATGCCGGGTAGGAGTGATATTAAATCGAGGAAATGAAGATATTGCTCCACATTTCAAGACAACTGGGTATGCGGACTCCCAACACAAACCAGAATGTGGCTTTTTTCAAAAGCTCGATCCTTTCGAGGCACTGGAAAAGGCGCTAGAGTACCAAGACCTAATGGCTGAAACTCAAATGAGTGAAGATGAGTATGTCATCGATTTAAATCTGAACAGGATTGATCCTGATCGGAGTTATCTTTCCGATGAAGAAAGAGAAAAAAACGAATCCAAGAAAAGCGAGAAGCCTGAAGAAGAGGAAGTCGGTTCAGAAGACAAAAAGATTTCGAGATGTTCTTCTCCAAAATCGATTGTGAAGTTACTCACGAGTCTTACGCCAGACGAACTTACCACGATTCAATTTTCGGTCAAGCGTGGAGGAAAAAAGGTCAAGGTTCCGTTGTCCGAAATGGTCATTACACCTGATACAGCCTATCAGTATTTAACTGAAAAAAATGATACGGGGGACTATTTTGTTCTAGGCAAAGTAAAACATGTGAACCGAAGAGAGAAAGTAATCTACATCAACTTATACCCGGTAAACGGTATTGATTTTACCGTAGTTGTTTTTCACGCTCATTTTCCTTACTTCACTTACACAGATAAACAGTTAATCGATAAGAGTTGCGTTATCTATGGTCGATTGAGAATCAACAGTCAGAGGGAGAATCATGCTCAGATGACGATAAAGTCAAATGATTATATTGCTGCATTCAGAAAACGAAAAAAATTCAACGAACAATTAAAGCAGGATGGTGAGTAGTTTGGAAGCCAGTATGAAGAGAAAGTGCTTAATACTCGGAGGCGTGATGTTGTTCGGTTTCATTGTGCTTTTATTGATCGCCTTATCAAAACCGGATTCAGAGGTTGGGCCAGGAGTGCAGAATTCTATAACGGCAAATGCTTCTGACTGGTCAAAAGAGCAATGAATCATTCTGAAGTACCTTACAAATACAAGAGCTACAGAACCTAGCGTTTCCCAACCACTATGGAGCTGAAGATAGGTTCAAGTAGGAAGGGGGGAATCCATGACAGCATCTATGCAGATGAGAGATTACCAAGAAAAAGCTGTATCTGAAGTGATACGGCTGCAACACGAAGTGAGAAGACAACTCCTCATAGCAGCTACAGGTGCAGGCAAAACGATTATTAGCAGTGAGATCTTCAAGAGATTCAATAAGAAGTCCTTATTCCTCGCACACCGCGATGAACTTATTCGGCAAGCAGCTAGCAAATTACTTCAAGTATGGCCCGAGGCAGATGTTGGTATCATAAAGGGCCGAGAGAATGAAGTAAGTAAACAGATTATCTCATGCTCTGTACAGTCCCTCGTTAATCGAATGGAACAGATTACAGAAAAGGTAGAACTAATCATTATCGATGAATGCCACCACGCAGTAAGTCCTACCTATACGAAAGTGATCGACTACTTTAGCGAACTAAACCCAGATCTGCTCATTGTTGGCGTAACGGCCACACCTGATCGAACTGATGGGAAAGAGTTATCGACAGTGTTTGATCAAATTGTGTTCGAAATCAACATGCTTGATCTAATTAAAATGGGATACTTGGTCAATCTTCGAGGGCAACGAGTAGATACAGGGGTAGATCTATCGAAGATTAAGACAACCTATGGGGATTTTGACGAGACGCAATTATCAAACAACTATAACACACCCAAAATTAATGAACTGGTAGTAGAAACGTATCTGAATCGATGCGAAGACCGACTGTCTGTTGCATTTTGTTGCACCGTACAGCACGCAATAGACCTTGCAGCTACATTTCGCGCCTATGGAATTTCAGCTCATCATGTAGATGGAACGATGAAAGATGATGAGCGTAGAGATATTCTAACTCGATTTGCTCAAGGTGATATTCGTGTTGTGACCAACGTCATGGTGTTAACGGAAGGGTTCGATTGCCCGGAACTTTCTTGCGTGCTGATGGTTAGGCCAACACAAAGTCGATCGTTGTATGTACAAGCGGTTGGGAGAGGTACGCGTTTGTTTCCGGGTAAGACTGAATGTTTAGTGATTGATTTTGCCGGGAATACAGGACGTCATCAACTGGTTACGCTGCTTTCTATCATCGGAACCCTTGCTGAACAAGAAGCGATCAAACGTGAAAAGGGAATGACGAGTGATGAGGAAACCTCTGGACGAGTAAATGAAGATATCATCATTAGTACAGCGGACGTGATCCGTCATCAGCAAATCATGAATGCCTATGAAGAAGCGCTGGAGGAGAAGTTTCAACAAGTACAAAACGTAGATCTCTTGCCGAAAGAAAGTAAGTTTGAATGGAACCCGCTACCCGTGGGTTATAGCATAAACTTGGGGGCAGGGAGTGTTTGTCTCGTCCCTTCCATTGATGAGGATGAACCTGGATGGAACATCTGGGCTTATGCAAAAAGTACTGACTCGATCAGCTGTGTCAATCTCGACCCATTTCTCTCGTTGGGAGAGGCGCAAACGAAAGCTGAAGAACTAATCGAAAAACGAGCGAAGGAACCCTGGATGCAAAGGCTCGTGCTTAAAGACGTAATTGAAAAGAAAGACAAGATAACAAGAGAGCAGGAGGACGAACTACGGAAGCTAAAACTTCCGGTACCGGATACAACTGGTGAAGCTGCCTTATTGTTAGACCGCTTTCAGATAACAGAAAAGCTCCTTGAGCTACAAATCATTCGCTAATAGTGGAGGGGATACAGCAGAATCGATAAAATCTCTGATACCCATTCACAAAGCGAGACGGTAAAGGAGGGGCAGTGGGTATGAGACAAAGGATTTCGGAGGAAACCATTGAGTTTGCCAAAAGCGTTAACGTGTTTGATATAGCGCAAGCCATTGGGCTCCCCTTGGAGAAAACGGGGAAATCGTACTTTACTAATTGCATCGTTCATAGTGAAAAGACGCCCTCATTCAGTATTGAACCGGGCAAGAATCGCTATCATTGCTTTGGCCAGTGTCACGATACGGGTGGAAAGGGAGCAATTTCCTTCATCATGTACTACGAATGGAAGAAGTATGACGAGACGCTCTTTCTTCAAGCGGTAGAGAAGGTATGCTATTACATGGGCCACCCGGTTGTTTACACAGACGGCAGTCGAATAGAGTCAGATCGTCCTGTTAAACCTCCTTCTCAGTTTCGTGAAAGAGTTGACTCTCCATTAGCAGAACCTCAAATGATCACAGCTGTATATCGCTCTTTGATCGATAAGTTGTCTTTGAAGAAGGAGCATATCAACCATCTCCGTTTTGAGAGAAGAATGACGATCGATGTGATTGGTTTACGGCAATACCGTTCTTATCCTGAAAGACCATATGTAATAGCAGGTGAGATCAATCAGGAATTCACTACACTAGAAGGGGTCCCGGGATTCTATGAATCCGTTAGACAAGATGGTTCTGGAACGTATTGGAATATGTCCGGTATAAACGGAATCCTAATCCCCGTTCGCAATGAATATGGAATCGTCCAAGGATTTCAACTCCGAGTCGAATCTCCAAAACTTCATCCGATTATCGAAGCGGTTAATGATCATCCGCTACATGCAGAGATTTCAGATACACAAATCCTCACTGTTCATTACAAAAAGAAGTTGATTTACTCGGGAAAGGTCCAAGATAGCTCGAAGATTCCCATTACGATCGCAGGACAGCTTGTAGGAAATGTACGAGTAAAGAAACGGAACAAATACATTTGGTTATCGTCGACAGAAAAGCGTAAGGGTTCTAAGGTAGTCCCCACCTATCATGTTGCCTACCCTCCAAACGGAATGCCAGACGGCTCCACCATCGATTGTAGCGTGGTAGATATCACCGAGGGGCCCCTCAAGGGCGACATTATGTCTGAATACACGGGTAGGCCAGCTGTATGCTTTCCTGGTTTGAGCCAATGGTATTTAGCTGTAGAAGGTGCTATGAAACTGAAACCCAAAAAAGTCATACTATCCATCGATGGGGACGCAATTCGGACGATCCACAATAAGGATACTGATGAAGAGAAAGAGGAAGCGGGGGAAGTAGTACGCTCTTTGATTCGAGAGTTTGCAGCAGAAGGCGTGAGTATTGATTTAGCTTTATGGGATATTACACGTTCATCAAAGGGAATCGATGACCTCTATATATCTGGGATGAAACCCAAGCTGTTCTCCATCATAGATTTTAGCAAATAGCCCAGCTGTCGCTAAGCGTCCACAAGTATTAGTATTACAACATTCGTGAAACTAAGATCGGAGGAATTCGTTTTGAAAAGGAAAAGGAAACTGATTTTGTCTTCAGCCCTAGCTATGATTGCTTTAGGAATATTTACAGTAGTTGGATCAGCTGCTCCAACACAAGAAGCTATTCAGGCTTTTAAAGATTCAAAGATGAAGGTATTTAAAGATGGGACGAGCATCTCTTTGAGGGATCAAAATGGACGATACCTTTCACCGATCGTATACAACGGGGTTACGTATGTTCCTGTAAGAGCGGTCGGGGAAGTTACTGGTTTGAACGTTAGTTATGATGAACAGCAAAAGATCGTTCATCTTAACACTAAACAACCAGAAGGCGACCTTCGTCTTGTGGATTATAAAGGGCGTACGGGAGGAAACGTTTTACTATCCCTAGTGGATGATGATCTAAATGTAGCGGATACGGACTTTTCCCATGGTGCTATCGTGAAAGGGAATACCAAACTATCGTTTACCTTCCCAGAAGGTGCTTATCGTTCGTTTGAATCAGATATTGTGGTGTTGCGTGATGATCCTAACAGTAAAGGAAAAAAGTCATCTTCAAAAAAATCGATAACCATCCGGGCATTTGAAGTCGTGAATGGAAAGGAAATTTCTTTCTATACGGATACCTTTAAAGTAATGAAAACTTCATCTGGTGGAGAGCGTTTATCTATTCAATTAGATGGCAAAAAAGATGTACGTATTGCGATAGAAGGTGCAGATGGATATACAAAAGTTATACTGGGGAATGCCTATTTTAAAAAGTAGGTTTTCAAAAGAGGGATCATAATTTGGAGTACAATCGTGCTTACTTCTTCCCAGAATCAACAAACAACTTACTTACGTATCGGGCGTTCCGATAAAATAGAAGTGCTCAGGAACTTGTCATGCTTGTTCCTGAGCACTTCTTTATCCTTTTTATTTATCACTGTAACCATTTTTGACATTGAATCGAAACGGATGTGTTTTTTTCTATTCTAAGTTCGGGAAAGCCTTTATCACAGCTTCAAGATCTTTCTTAAATGAATCAACTTTTTGTTGATCTTTACTGAATAGCCTATCATCATTCACTCTGCCTATTAGGTAATTTAGTTTCTTGAGCTCATCTTGTTTACTTTGGATCTCTATAAGATTCTTATCATTTACAAATGGTTGAATTTTCTTTAGATAATCTCTTTTATTCGCGTACAGCGTGATGATTTCAGATTGTAATTGATCATCGGCAATTATCTGTTTTGTTTCCTGATTGTTAAAGATAGTAGCTGGAAGGAAAAGAGGGTTGGAAATTAAATAGCTTTCAATCATTCCTGAAAGATAGGCTAAACTCTCTTTATCTTTAACAATAGCGAGTTCTTTTGTAATCAACTCAAACTGATAAACCGAGGTGGTGTGTTGATGTTTGAAAACATCGGTTAAAGTAATTTGAAATTGATTATGCATTGGCTCGGGTGATTTTTCGCTGCAAGATGTCAAAATTAGAGATAGACCCAGTATTATGGAAAGCATCGTTTTCATGAGGTTCTTCCTTTCTTAAGATCAAAAAAGCATTCGGTAATCCGAATGCTTTTTATATTTATTATTCCAATATTACCACATTAAGGCATTGTCGTCCCAAACTTGCCAGCTTTTCTCTTTCATGCTAGGAGACAGTGAAAACGATGCACCACCGGTTGGTCCTAATTTTTCCCAAGTAAAATTCGCTTGGAAATTAGAGCTCCAGGATACGGTATCATACGTGTGAACATATTTCGCACCGTACTCTAACGTTGAGTTTGTCTTTTTAGTTACATAGACTGCTGCATATGAACCAAAGCCAAATTTATAATCGTGTACATTAAATAAGTAAACACCTTCTAATCGTTTACTTCCATCTCTAGCTGTTGCATACGTCGAACTGCCTACGTTAGCTGAATAATACTGTCCTACTTTTGGGTCCCATTCAATCGATAGCAAATCATAAGTTGCGGGGTAAACTTCTGATATTGATGGGTTCCAGGAAGCGATTAGTCGATAGAAAGACTCTCCGGTTCGTTTGGCGCTAGAAACTGAGAAGTTCAAATCAGGTGCTTCAATTGCAGTAGGTCCTATCTGATCATTTGTATTAGTCTCGAATTCTACTCCTATTGGTTTTAATTTTTCTTTTAATTCTTTATCAGTCCCTTTGTTAGCCTGCACCAAATTGTTAATAAATGAATCAAACTCTTTATCTGAAAGCTTAGCGATTGCTGTCTCCAATGATTTTTGTTCCGATTTTACTTGTTTATTGCTCAAAGAAAGAACTTTGTTGGCTAAGTCTTTACTACTCAAACTGGAATAGTTAGCAGCAGCATCAGCTCCGGGTGCTAAAATGACGGATGTTAGCAAGACAGCGCAAGTAATTATAGAAGATAGATTTTTCTTCATGAATACCTCCACAGTTTTTTTGTCACTGGAGTGACATTTCTCAATACTATTTTTATCAGAAAATTTAAGCAAATGCTGTCGAAAGTGTAATGATATTCAAAATAGTTAATAAGTACCAATTATGGTTTCTCAAACCAAATGAAGAGGGACATCTCATACTGGATAAAGTAGCTTTTCACGTCATCCTAGCGCGGTTGACTAAAACTTCGCTTATGCATGAATTAGCGATTAATGTGAAAAGGTTGGTACCTTTTTATTCTCATTAGTTGTCGTAAGATTGGATTCCATTGTTACTTGAAACTTGGTATAATATTCACATAAGATTTGTTACTCTTTATTATTGTTGATGACCACATCGTGGTTCAGTTACCCAGAAACTCTGGAAACTTCGTTAACAGCCCGTAGGCTGGTAGGATGACTGTATTCAATCCTGCCTTTCTGCGGGCTTTTTGTGTCTAAAAATCCAATAGGAGGTAAGATCGATGAATCAGAATGAGATTAACCGAAGAAGAAATGAATGGAACAGCCGGTTGTTACTATCCCTTGATCCTCAGTCGGATAAACCGATTATTCTCTCCCATCATTTATTTGAAAAAGGGAGAGGTTATTCGAAGCGGGACATTGCATGTTGCTTTGTCAGTGGCGATTGCATTGGATGGTCTGACGATACGAATCAAATTGTCACGTATGATACAGGAGAAGCCGTAATCGTAGGAAGGGATGCGTCAGATCAACAAATGGTGATAATTGTAGCTGACACTGCTCATAGCTATGTGGTCGTTACCGCATTTCCACCATTAGATGAAAGGAAGTATGGCTGCTCTGTAGTAGCCTAAGCGATGAATACGAGGAAGGAACGATAACCATGACAACTACATACCAATTCATCAGCCAAGAAACGATTGATTATGCTGAGAATCTCCCTATTATTGACTTAATAGAGAAGGTTCTCGTTGTTCCTAAGCGAAACCGAAATACATTTATTTGTTGTCCGTTTCACAATGAAAAAACTCCTTCGTTTAATATCAACATCTCGGGTAACTTTTTCAAATGCCACGGTTGTGGAGCTGGCGGAAATAGCGCCATAAGCTTCATCATTCAATATATGTGGGGCCAAGAAGCCAAAGGGGATAAAAAGAAGTATTACTCAGCCATCGAAGTCATCTGTTCGTATATGAATAAGCCAGTTACTTATGAAGATGGTACTAGCGTTACACCTAAAAAACGGTCTACTAAGAAGAAACAGCAAGACACGAATGTACCCACGAAACCTACCGCAAATATGGATCTTATTAAGAAAGCAAATCATCTACTGCTTACTCACACCGAATTGTCCTCTCAACACTTTATCCACTTACATGAAATTCGTCATCTCACTAAGAAAACCATTATTTCAAAAGGTTATCGTAGTTTTCCAAAGAAACCTTCTCAAGTTGCTATGGCCATGGTAAAAGAATTAGGTAACTTGGAAGGCATCCCAGGCTTTTATCAAGCTAAACCAGAAAAGGGTGACCCGTATTGGGCACTACGAGGCCAAAAAGGATTCTTAATCCCAGTCAGAAATGAACGATTGGAGATCACAGGATTTCAATATCGCCTTGATCAACCACGATGGAGTATCAAATGTCTTGATCTTAATGGGGCAGATCACATGCTTCTGTCAGCTAAGTTAGATTATGAGACTATGATACTTTCCATTTTTTGGAGTGGTGATGCAATTTTCACTGTCCCAATTAAAGAAGCAGCCGAGATTCCTGTTAACTCAAATGGAAAGCAAATAGGTACAGTAAAAGTAAAGCCAGAGAACAAATACTTATGGCTTGCTTCCACCGACTTACCAAAGGGTACAGCGGCAACTGCGTCTTATCACATTGCTGTTCCTACATCTTTGCTTGATCAGAAGAAGTCTCCAATTGGCGTCAAACGGGTAGGCATTACTGAAGGGCCATTGAAAGGTGATATTGCAGCCGAATATTTTAATATGCCTTTCTCTTGTATGCCTGGTTTAAGTAACTGGAGGACTTGTGTAGAAGGCGCACTCAAGCTTGATGCAGACGAGTATGTTATTTTTCTGGATGCAGATGCATTGTTGCAGAAGAAAAAGGATTATAGAAGCGGAAATGTGTACGAAGATATTGGTATGACAATGGAGGGGATTGTGAAAGAACTCATTCGTGCAGGCAAGAAAGTGTTTCTTGCAGCATGGGATCAAAAAATTGCAAAAGGAATCGATGACCTCCTTATTAAAGGGCTGTCAGCACAGATATTTCCAATCAACTAAGCAAGTACCGTTGTGGTGCTTGCTTTCTCATTTTCTCAACTTCAGGAGCTGATGAGAATGACTGTCGCTAAGTTGATAGCGTTACTCGGTAACATCATCTTGTATCGCTTAGGCACTGAGCAATTACATTCGCAAGCATATAACGCGTGGAACACTATTCACAATGAAGGAGCTTACAATGGTCTCTCATTGCTTGAGGATTACCTACATGTATGTGACGGGGACATTGAAAAAGTCGATATTCAGGTCCTTCAGAAATGGTACAACACTTTATTTGAAAGTATCGTCTTAGACCGTTTCCCGTTATTTTCCCCCGCTCCAAGGTCGGAAACTAGACGGGCATTTCGTCACGGGAAAGTTCTACATTTCTACGGGGAATTTCCTAATTGCTATGTCTTGTTTACAAACATTCAAGACATGGAGCAACGGTTTACACGATTAGAAAGAATTCTACAAGCATTGGAATGTTAGTAAACGAGTGCAACTGTAAGGATGAGGTATTCATCCAGCTACCACCGTTGAGCTAGTGAGGATCATGGAAGAGGGAATCATCCTACCGGGAACGTTTCTGATTACCGTGCTTGCTAATCAATTAGAAATTGATCCAAAAGAAATCCGCTATACCGGGAAACCGTTGAACCTTACATGCGCATCCCTTAAGGAGGGTACTAAACGATGAGTGCAGTGTTAAAGCAAGATACAGACCTACTAATGATTCGAAATACTCGAATGATGAAGAAAGTGAAACCACGAAAAGGCAAACCGATTATCCCGGAAGCTAAAGGTATTTCCCCTGAAAGTAGATTTTGGGGGGAAGGCCCTGTTTTGAGGAAAGCAAATTTGCATCCTGGAGATCCGATAAAGGTCGAATCATTTCCTCAATGGGGTGTCATTGTCATTGAACGATGCCAAGAGACTGAGTCTACACACATTGTAAGTCGTCGTTTACGAAAAGGGATGGAAGTAGCTGAGCCGGTCATCGATATTACGAACGAAACGGTTCAGGTGATTCCCGCAGGAACGAAAATTGACATTCTGGTTTACCGGGATAAATTAGTCATTCGCAAAGAGATCTCTTTCGAATTGATTGAGTATGTAAGACCATCTTTTACTAGTGATTCTTTAAAAAAACTCCGTCTGCTATCTATTTTCAGCGGGGGTGGCACAGGGACTGCATCAATGGTAGATACCGGTCTTTACGAGTCCGTTGGAGCTATTGAATGGGGAGAGATGCCTATTCGAACCTTTGCCTGGAACTTCCCAACCTCTTATCTATATTGGGGAGACATCGCAAACGTTTCGTCGGACATCCCTGAATGTGATGTTGTACTACTCACCCCACCGTGTCAGCGATCATCCAAATTAGGTATTGGACAAGCTGGATTGGATCATGCACAAAGTATTCATATTGCTCGCCTTATTTTACGAAGCAAGTGTCAGGCGATCCTTATTGAGAATGTGGGAGAATTTTATAAGACTCGTGGGTTCGAAATGTTGTATCAGCTGCTCTCCCCAGTGTTTGGCCATTGGGTTCCGATTGAAATGAATCCAATCAATATGGGAGGGATTGCATCCCGACCACGTGGTTATCGAGTTGCTTTTCGGGAGCGGGTGCCCTTCCAAATACCACTAACTCCAAAGGTACGAAAACAGCCAAAAGTGTCTGATTATCTAGATGAAAAGACAACAATGCCTTGGCGCGAGAAAGCTGGTTCGACCATGGCCTATTTTGAAGGGGTCCATGCACAAAAGTATGCTCACACTGGTTTTATAAAATCAGCGCTTACCCTAGTGACTCCCGATTCAAATAGGGTAGCGTGCTTTGCAAAGGAGTATTTTCGTATTTCGAGGACATGCTCTTATTTGCAGCACGAGAAGGATAGCCAGTTATGGAGGCCGTTTTCCATTACGGAAGTAGCTAACATGATGAATCTTCCTAATTGGTTCGAGATCCCGTCTGAATTACCAATGAGTTTGGGCTACAAGATTTTAGGAGAAGGTATGGACGGCTTACCTACGAAAGCGATCGCGGTAGAGGTAGCAGCAGTACTTGTAGGCAAGCAAATTAAGCAAATGTACACCGTGAAGCAGAACTTCGAGTATGAGGTTCCGTTATCAGAAAAGAACGGTCAACTAGAGTTAATTCTCTAAGCTATTCAACTACAAAAGTTAGATTATCTACTACCACAAGATGGAGGGAAACAAATCGTTTCTCTCCACCTGTGAGTTTAAACGGGATGGGAGGATATGGGCAGCTAAAACAATAAGAATATACAATATTTTTTGTAACGTCACTTGAGGTGTTACAAAAAATATTGTATATTAAATTCAAAACCATATGGAAATATTTACATTTCACTATAAACGGGGGTTGTATGAAGAATTCTGAGGCCAGAAAGTTAACTGTCGCAGTGATTGGCGGACACAAGAAAACATATTTAGAGATGTTGTCCAATGACTTCGAGTTCGTTTTTGACGATGCAAGGAATAGCGGAAAGGATTTTCGTGGGTTGGTTCGTCAATCTGATGTGATTGTATTCACCCAATGTACCTGTCACAGCACAATGAAGAAAGTTAGAAAATTGGCAGGTAAGATGAACAAGAAGGTCATCTACCACTTCTCACGTGGTGGCCATAGTGCAATTCGGAAAATTCAAGATGTGATTAATCATTAAGGTAAGAAATGAAGGGTTTGGTTTTTAGATCAGGATCAGCTTAGTAGTGCGGTAAAAAAGTGATGTTCAAGTAACTCGTATACAGGTTAGATTGCACCTATCAAAACGGCCAATTCTGAAGGTCAATTTAAAAAGGGGAGGGATTTGCTCATGACTCCAGTGGTCAAATGGATAAAAAAGTCGGATGAGAAAAGCGATGTGACTATCGAAGAGTTTTTAAATTTCGTGGGTAAAGGACAGAAAAGACGTGAGGAAGCACTACAAGCACTGATTGAAGGGCGCTTGTTTCAGGATGCGAGCGTAGCTTTTTATATCGAGGCTCTACGTACATAAATTGTAAAGTTCCTTTTGGGTATTTTCGTATGTTGATAGAGGGATGAAGAGGTGGGGAGTTGAGATGTGAGATACGGAAAATGGACTATCACAGTCTTAAATGAAAAAGTGGTTGAGTTCAGAGACAATACCAAATGGAGAACACACTATATAAATTATGAAATGATTCCTGCCGGGGCTCAATTAGGTGTTATCGAGATAATTAACGCAGAAATTCCTGATGGAGCAGCAACAAGGGCTGCAAGACTAGCGGAAAAATTCCATCGAGAGTTTTTTAACTGGGGTGAATGATTTGAATAGAACTATTAGGGTAGATGTTCCGGAACAAAGAACGAAAACTCCTTTGCAACGGAAAGTAGAACGGTTACTAACGAAAGCCGAAAAACAAGGGTATCAATTTAATGAAATTGAGCTGAGTATGTTCCGATCTTTAGGACGTGAAAATTGGGAAGAAGAAAAGGTAAATTGGCTTGCACTTCAACAATTTGATCAGTTATATGCAAGGTTCTATCCAAAGTAGTTATTCATGAAAGGGAGGAAAGAGCATGTTTCGAGTAACCATTGCGGAAAGAGAAAAGGAGATTGATGCGGTTGATGATGTTGTGGATCACATTCAGTGCAATGCTCATTTTGAAGTCGATGAGACTGACCTTCATTTTGACCTTGAACACTTGGAATCTGGCGAGTTGCTCGTCTTGAGAGATGATTGCAAAGTCGAAAGGATACCTTCTGCAATTGTTTATAAGATCAGGGGTCAATCAGGAAACGTAGAACAGGTAATCACTATGCCAGCAGAGTCACCACAACAAGCGCTGGAAGAAGCGAAAAAATACTTCCCCGAACGCATGCACAGTCAACTGTCTCTCAGCTCGGATGGATCAGAGTATCGCCAACTACTTAGGAGGAACAGGTACCCAGAACACATTCTAGCTAGGATGAGCGACGACGAATGCGAGGCAATCGGGGCTATTTAACACGACAGTAATTCAATTAATTTGGGCAACAGCAAATAAGAAGGTGATCATTACACCTTCCACAAGCTTCTGCTTCACACCAATTATGATGGTATGCGCCGACAAGTACACCACAGTCATAACATTTTTGATAGGCATCGTCATAGTACTTCTCATCACCAAATCTAATCGGTGGATATTCTCCGTCGGGATAGACAATGGGCGAGGAAATACATGACTTTGAAAACTGTTTATCTTGATTGCACCTGGAACATACATCTGATTGAAAGATCATTTTTATCACCATTAAGTATCGTACAACAAATGGTAATTCCTGTACACAACACACGTTATGTTAAATCATTACTTTTGCCAAAGTACGTAAAAACATTCCATATTCCAATAGCTAAAAAAAGGATACCGAGTAAACCGTAATCCAGACTAGTTATCATTAAATAAAGACCATTCAAGCAGATTACAATTGAAACTATTTTATGCAAAGTTATTTTTTTCATAATACTCACCTATATACAGTATTTTACAAAAAATGTATCACGAAATGTGTTTATTTACAAATTGAATAGAATAATTAAATTACCTAAACCTGTGATAAACCCTTGGTACGACTGGCTTTCTCTATAATGTATAACAGCATATTTTCGGGTTTACTTGGAGATGGCCGGTATGATAGGCTGACCAGCCAAGCGGAATCATGTGATTCCTGCGTTCTTCGCGATCCATCATGCCGGTAAGAGGCTCCAAGTCAACCCACTATATAATGTGGTACATCATATAGAAACTCACGGTTATCTAGGGCTGAAAGCCAATCTGATAGGTTTTAATATAATGCTCAGAATGATAAGTAGGAGGTCTTGCTGTGGCGAAATTGGAGAGAGTTACATCGTTTTATCATACGGATTCGGCAGAGGAATTTATCAATAGATTGAATCTTGAAGGTATCGAGACGAACACAGAAATAGTACCCGACGACATTGACGGAGAAAGCCACATGATAGTCGTATTTGCTTCTGATATCAGAAAAGCTAAAACGATTTTTAAAGAGATGTTTGAACAAGAAGATGAGGACTAATTGTACTTATTGTGTATTTAGATTAATTGAGATTGGATGGCGAGGTATATACATGTCAAAATCTCGTGAGGTAAATAAATTACTTAATAGAGCAGGTCTTTGGGAAACAAGGTCAAAACGAGCTGCCTTGAAAGGTGATCTTGATAGATCAGGAGATCTTAGAACAAAGGCAATGCAGCTTGCTGCAAAGGCTCGGCGGTTGGAGCAAGCTGAGAGTAAATAAGTGAGTCCTACGTGGATTTAACATACTAGTTAGGGAGGGAGAAGGTGAGGAGATGCAAACATCGATTTATGTTAGAAATACTTTAGGTCAACTTTTTGAGATAAGTAATACCGCGAAAGATTTCCTTGAGTTTGGGGAAAAGCATAGTCGTTTTACAGAAGGTAAGTATGACTTGGTTTTGTACAAACCGCATCCAACTTCCTTTTTAGAGCCAATGTGGGAATTGATTCATAAAAGCAAGAACAAAGAGGAAGCTGAACACATTCGAACAAAACTAATTGAAATACTCAATAACAAATCACAAATTCTTCAGCAACGACATGCACTGAAAAAGATGAAAAACGTAGCAGTTGAAGGGCTAATAGAGAATATTACTAACGAATTACGCTCAGATTATTTCGAGGTAAAAATTGACGATCTATTGCAAGAACAATGTAGGGAGTTTAGGCTATGACAAGTTCAGAGAGAAAGCAATTACTTGATGATTTAGCTATAGATTTCCTGATTGAGAAAGAAAAGAACATAGTATGGGGGAGAGAACCAAGTGAATCCTATACATTTACAAAGGGAAAGCTAGTGGGTGCTTGTACAGCTCTTGGACTTAATTTTGAGGAATCAGATGGAATATTGACAATATTTACAAGGGAAAGAAGAAAGATTGTTACTCAAGTGGAAATTTAACACATGAGTTAGGGAGGAAAGAACGATGAATAGACAAGCAATTTTGGACGTTTTGAACAGCCTGAAAGTGGTTGAGCTAATAGCGGGGAAGACGCATATATCCTGGTCGCCAACAACGAGGAAAACCGAGCAAAACTAATTACTGTAGGCATCACTGATGATACTATCCGCAAATATGGAGGCGAGGATGAGTATTTTTGCATCTTAGCATTGGCATTTCATGAGGGGTACGCAGATAACTACGAAAAAGGAAAGCTTGTTCTGTGAGGGCTGATCGATGACGAGCTGCGTCACCGGGTCCTGAACGGCGCAGGAACTGCAATAGATGCCGAGCGACTACTTCGGGCACTTGAACCAGAGATATTCGGTCAATTACCGACAAGCAGATCGTTGTCAGGCTGGCTACAAAGTTGATGGGGGTGGGATCGGTACGAAGAGATGGATTTTTGGCATTGGCGATAACAGTATCATGCTTCGAAGATTAAGAGCAATCTGCTTAAGACAACAATCGATAAAAAAGCTCCTAAAGGAGCTTCTATCGGGAAACTTTTGTTTTGGCCATTAATGTCTTCTTAGCGGTTCGTTTGGCATCCCATTTGAATAACAAGATAGTAATAAGCAAATAAATCACAGATCCACCCCAGTAAAATCTGCTCACTTCTCCAGATAAATAACCCCATGCCATAATTACCGTATTTAATACTGTGAAAATAAGCCATAACCATTTGAAAAATTTAAGTATCATTGCAAACTCTCCCAGATGATTTTGTGGTCGGACTAGAAAAGCTTACCATAAAAGTAGAATTATGAGTCAACGTAAACGGAAACTTTCACATTGCTTGCATTAACGTAAACAGTGAGGTGAGATAGATTGAAAGTAATTCAGGGAGATATTACCCAAGTACAAGCAGACATAATTGTGAGCGCTGCTAATGGGATTGGCTATATGGGAGGATGGACGGGACGGTATTATCGTTTAAAAGGTGTTGCAGAATCCATTCACTTCGTATCGAAAGGTATCGTTGAAAAAGAAGCAAAGATTGCTTGTAAAAAGAAAAAATGGCTACCTCGAATCCTATGCGGATATAAGGCAGGAGAGGTATATGTAACTGGTGCAGGAAATCTCTCGGCAAAATGGATTATTCATGCCGTCACTATGCCCTATCCTGGAATGAAAACAAACATAGTGACGGTAAAAGACTTATTACCGGTCATCCTTCGAGAGTCGAAGAGGTTAGGTGCAACTTCAATAGCATTACCTTTGTTAGGAACAGGAACAGGTGGTCTAGCGAAGGAAAATGTCCTAGCCATTTACGAAAAAGATCTTTCCGAAGATCATGGTTTAGAAGTCATAGTGGTGAGCAAATAACCCTCATATCGACCAGTTGCTTACGGCCTCGTTCAAGTTGCTATACAGATAATTAACTGAAAAATATAACGCTCTATTAGGAGGGAAATATGAGTACAGCAATTAACTGGACAGATGAAGTTTGGAACCCAGTTACTGGTTGCAGTAAAGTGTCGGCCGGTTGCCGAAATTGCTATGCATTTGCTCTTCACGATATGAGACATAAGGCATTTGTGGAAGGTAAGAAGCTTGGAAAACAATATGCAAAGCCATTCCACGAGATACAGCTGCTACCCCAGCGTCTTGAGAAACCACTAAAGTGGAAGAAACCACGGAAGATATTTGTAAATAGCATGAGTGATTTGTTTCATGATGATATACCAGGTTGGTTCATAAAGCAGATTTTTGACGTCATGATGAAGGCAGATTGGCATGTGTATCAGGTGTTAACGAAACGATCTGAGAGAATGAAGGATATTGTAACTGCCTATCTGAAGCAACAGAACATGGAAAGCCTTCCACCTCATATTTGGATCGGTGTTTCAGTAGAGAACGAGGAGGCAAGTAAAGAGCGTGTTCATCACCTGATTAAAACGAAAGCATCAGTCCGGTTTTTATCTTGTGAACCACTCCTTGGGCCACTTGATCTTGCAGTCCACCTTTCTTGGATTGAACCAAGCACTGGGAGGTCGTACATCCATTGGATAATTGCAGGTGGAGAATCAGGAATTAACGCACGTCCCATGCGGAAATATTGGGTAGACGATTTGAAGAATCAGAGTAAAGCTTTTGGAATCCCTTTCTTTTTCAAACAGTGGGGGGGAATTTTTACCTCAAAGTGATGAAGACGATGAAGATCCGGAATTTTGGGTTACGGATAGCGGAGCTGGTTTTGTACATACAAGCATGCCCTCAGAAGATGACTGGGATTATATGAACAGAGTCGGAAAGAAAAGGGCGGGACGCCTTTTGAATGGTCTAGAATGGAGCCAGTTTCCGCAAGAAGAAGGAGAAACGTAGAGTAGGCATTGTATTCAGCTGTTTACTGAAGTACAAATAGCCCCTCTCCCCGGAGCCTAAGGGGATTGGGGCCAGAACGACTGTCTCTTCTGGAGCTACCATTAATACAGAGAGGGACACTACATTGTTCTGCTGCACGCATGTATTTGGCGGTCAAAGAAGTTTCGTCTTGGTCCTTCTTTACCAAGCATCCGACAAGTACGGTTTCCCAGGGTTCGCATGCATCCGTACCAGCTTGTGCGTGATTTAGTTGGGACTACACTTCAAGGCCCTATAGTATGAATTATCGTCAAACAGTTTGGAAAACATACTCTGTTTGAGATGAATAGTCGGAGGTAAATAGGATGGAGAGCAGTAGCACCTATTTCTGGGTTCGTGAGTATTACTTACGAGCGTGATGCGTAGGACATCTGAATAAAGAGGTGAAAATGGATCATGTTAAGCAAGAATAAGCTAGTAAAGTGGCTAGATAAACACGATACCAACGAAGCTGAACCAGAAGTGCGGAGACTCATTAAAAACTTGCTGATTGAGATGGATCATGGTGCATTTGATTATGACGATAGCGAATATGATTTGGATAATCCGTATGAGCATGCTTGAGTTGAACAAGTAGTACGGATGAATGGATTAGTCTGAGGTCCAGTTCTTCAAATAGTATCCCAAAGGATAATGGAACATGTAAATAGAATAGGATGTGTTGAGGTTTTATAAAGGAAAAGCAAATGATTGTGTAAATCAAGGAGTCTTTTACCTTTTTAGAAACCTAATGATATCTTAACTATTTAATGAGAGGTAAAGAATTGGATGAACGAAGAACTGCAAAAAATCATTACCTTGTTACAACAGAATGGCTATTCTCTCATGACGTTAATCGATGCGATTAATAAATCCTGTGATCCGGAGAAGCCGGTTATTTTAATTTCCACTTGTGCTCGTTGCCAAGAAGAGTTTCTAAGCAGGACGGCAAGAGTAAAGATGAATGAGTATAAAAAAACACTATTACTATGCCCAACATGTAAGGTAGAACATGAACGTGAAAGAGTTTTGGAACGAGTGAGGAATCATAGAACCAAGAAGAAAGATCAATTGGTTGAATGGACTAAACGAGATTACCAAATGGAGCCATCCATTTTACTACAAGCGATGAAGCATTCGTATGAGACAACAGGGAAATTGACAGCTGCTACATACCGAGAGTGGCAAAAGGATCGAACGGAAATGCCGTCTGTTGAAGATATTGAAAGCGTTTTTGGAAGTTGGAAAGCAGCAAAGGCAAAATTTCGTGATTTCGAGTAGTCATGAATTCGTGATAAAGGGAATGGGGCGAGATACTTGAAAAGAGGAAACTCAAAAGAATCTCCATGGTACACGGTTGCTGGTGCATTTATCATTCTTTTCGTTATCTTTCTGTTAACAGGCGGAAACATTCCGTTTTTGAAGAAATCAGAAGCTGCTGTCAAGCATATTCGTTACGATATTAAAGGTGTAGCAGGAATGCCAACTGATCTACAAAAACAAATGGATCAAGGACTACCATTTCTATTTGATAATGAGAACGGAAAGATGTATATCGTAATCAAGTCGGAAGGAACCGAATTTTCACATGTATCCTCAGTAAAGCAGGAAAACGACAACATTCATGTGAATGTCGATCGTTTTAGATTGCCAATAGCGGTTTACACTACTCCACCATATTTGGTGGAAATTCAACAAACAAAATTTCCTGTGATTGTTAAAGATCATATCATTGAGAATGTCTATCCAGGAAAAGAACTGAAAGAGGAATGGGAGAAAGAAAGAGCCAAAATCATTGCAGATTTTCTCTAATAATGTCTACAGAGAACGGATACTACCCGGTTTTATAAAGCTCAAGTCAGCTTTGGGTTAGGTGAATCGTGGCGTTATTTTACTAAAGAATCAGGTGTAGAAGGGGCCATCTGCAAGTACGATGGAACGGCGAAACCTGTCTCAATGCGTCTGAATAGCTCAGCATTAGACCTTCTTAGTTTCGGGTCAGTGGATAACTAAACCAACTGTATGAAGAAAAGAATTTATCGTAGTTGATACTGTGTACCTGAATAAAAATGCTTAGTAAGACAAAGTGGGGTGTAAATCAATGAAGTTAGAACAGAAAGTACATATGGTGAGGGCTATTTGTGCAGCTGCTATAGTCGGTTCGGGTCTGTGGATGTTAAAAGCCGTAGCGGATTTTTTAGTGGGAGTTATGAAGTTATACAGTTAACCGAATGCTCAATTAGTTTAATGAAGGTTCGTCGTATCTTATAGGTTTTGTATGAGTTTACAAAAATAAGGAAGTGTCATTTCTAATAGTTTTACTATTTACTAATTATAAATAGGAGTGATGTAATTATGGCAATCAAGGTAGATGTATTCAAGACTCAGGCTGATGGGTGGACATTAATGGAGGTAAATTACCCGTTGCTTCAAGCAATAACTAACGAGGAGTTTTCCGAGGCAGTAAAAAAGGAAATTAATGATCAGTTCAATCGTCGTTTCCATTTGGAAGTATACAACAATGAATATTATCAAAAGGTTGCACGATTCACTGCGGTTCAGTCAGGTGTAGGGGTGGCTATAATCTTAACTTATACAAAAAAGTTAGATGTAGACGGTGGGGAAGAAAAAATAGAGCATAGAATAATTGACTTAAATGACGTCCGAACTATAACTTCAATGTTAAACAATCAATTTGGCGTGTTTAAAGATTCTCAATGTGCTAACGAATAAACACAGCGTATATGGAGTTGAGGCTATGACAAGTTCAGAAAGAAAGGATCTTCTGAATGATTTAGGCACGATCTATTTGGTGGTTTTTGCTTCTCGTTATAGAAATAAGCAGTAACCTTGCCAGGCGTATTGGCTATTTAAACTGCCCAAATAGATAAATGGAAGGGTATCAATGGTGAAAATAGTTAAAGGAGGGACAAGTTCAGCGTTGTGTGTACTCCAAGAAGCTATTAGCAAAGCCCCAAGGGTTCGAGAGAAAATAAAGAATGATTGAAGCGACAAATAATAAGGAGCGTGCCTGAGAATGTCTGGAAATGTAAAAAAGGAAACAGATTCATTGCAAATTAGAAAGCCGAAATACCAGGAACATGATAGTATTCAAGGCGTTGCAAAACGAATAAAACGATATCGGCCAAGTTTGTCTTCCTATAGTGATTTCGAGATTGACGCAACTCTCTTGCTCGAAATTTCTCGTGGAAATGAGAAGTTAGTAAAGGAAGTACAAGATTTTATTCTTGAGCAACAGAAAGAAGATGCAGCAGTCGGTGGTTTCTTAGCTATTGGAGTATTTCGAATATGCAAAGAAGATCTATTGTCGAATGGAAAATCTGAATGGATTCATGTGGTGTTTGACCATGGGCTTTATGTCACTCTAATAGCGTGTCGTATTGGTCATTCAGACTGGACTTATAATCAATCTATGGATAAGTCACTATTGTACTCAATGGCGCACATGATGATAAACCAATAGTTTCATCTGATAGTAAATAATTTGAGGTAACACCTGCTCAGGGAAATAAGACGTACGCATGTTCAAATTGAATAGGAGGATCAAGAAAATGACAAAGACAAACGAGAACTGGAGAGCATCAACACCGCTGGAAGTTGAACACGCCAAACAGTCAAGTGGAGTTGACTGTTTATTCAGACCGGCAGTTGACAGAAGATGAGGTTAAGCCACGGGCAATAGCAGCCTGCATCCTTCATATAAAGAACACGTGGTATCAGGAACTAACAGTTGAACAGATCGAATTTGTATCATCTCGTTATGATGGCGATTATTCAGATTTTCATAAATAAGATGGAGCACAATGTGTAGGCTGATAAGAAATGGTGTACTTATGAAGGATAACACGATGTGCTGCGAAACATGAGGTAAGAGTTTTAGAGAAACACCTATCATTGAGAAGTCGTTCAGATTCGTTATTCAAGCAGTTGTTTTGCAGCTTGAGCAAAAAACCGGAGATCATCGTGATCAGGAAAACATATGCTTGCCATGCTTGACGGAAGAAGTGGAACGCTTGAAATAAAGCTGCGAACCGGAAATCACAAAAATCACCTTCAAAATAACCGCACCTTAACACAGTAGTTAATAGTGTGCCAAGCGTTACGGATCTATTGCGTAAGGCTACGGATTGTTCACGATAAACGGAGGTATAGATGTGACCAAGTACTACTATTTTCGCGACGATAACATTTTTTCTATAGATCGAACAAAGGACTTTATTGGGGAGTTAACTGGTGAATATGACATGTTAACTTTTATTTGGAGTGATGAAAATCGATGGAAGAAATTTGTATTTGAAAACATGGCAATAAGCGATAACCTACAGCTGATAATCACAGAGGGTGGGCAAACAAGTAGTGTCAAAGAGTTTGTAAAACTGTTTACCGAGTTAGGTGTAAATGGATTTGATGAGATTAAGTTAGAAATTATTAAGAAGAGTAGAAAGTCAATTATTATTGAAGGACCAAGAGAGTTCACATACCGAAACTATCGTACTGGTGAAATTATTAGATCAACAGAGCAGTTGGATGGTAGGAAGGGTTTTATACCTTACCCGTATATGGGTGATGTAGTGGAATTTGAAAATGATCCACTAGGAATGCCTGGATATGCTGGGAAATTAGCTTTGATGACAAAAAATTACGAAAAGGGGGAAATGGTTTTTCTATTTGAAGATGGTACGGTATTTGAAACCAAAATGACATGCTCCCCTGAAGATGAGTTCACGTACTTAACAAAGGAACAATGGCTACAGGTCGTAAAGCAATATAGAGAGATCCATGGGGAAGATAACAGTATCCAGAAAATTGAAGCCTATATCAAAGTGAAACTAAATCATTTGTTTTCATATGAACAATATGCCGAGTTGTACTAAGAACTTGGGATTCTGTGAGTGTACGGCATTGTTAGTCTGGCTTGCATACTTCTAATAATCTCAGTTCCGTACAGGAAAATCTGTTCAAGTTCATTTTGAATGAAAGTTTGATTCCTTCGTATTGATTTCGTTGAGAATGGCTGTTATGTAAAGTTGATACTTACAAAAATTCAAGAGTAAAAGGGCAAGTTTTAGTTAGTGATCAATTTGACGCTTCAGCCACCACTATGTATAATTTTCAGTAAATCAATATCTGGTCGAACGGAAATACCGGGTCGAAGATGCCATGAAAATGGCTCTTCGGCCTTTTCTTTTTTCCGAAGAGAAGTTGGACCTTCAGTTCGATTAATTGTGAGTCAATAATTTATAAGGGGTGGGCTTATGATGAGAAACTGGTTCCTAGCTTTATTGATGATGGCATTTGTATTGATCATTCCTAGCATGATTGAAGTTGCTAGTGCAGCTGCTTCTACACAAGAGAAGGAGATTGAATTCCCGTTAAGTATTACCAAAGCTCAGCAGAAAACGATCGCAATCAAGGGGTTACTAAGCATTGAGAAAACCGAAGTGGATAACGGGACAGTATCTTATTCGAGGGATAGTGATAACGTTACCGTCACCGTTAACAATGGAACTTCTGTAGGTGGTCAATACAAATACAAAGTGAAGATAACATATACAGTAAATACAGCTCCTTCACTTGCGATCACTCAGCCATTGGATCAACAGTCCTTTGGGATGGCCTATTCCATCCCAATAAAAGGAGAAGTACTCGATCCGGACACCGACGATAAACTAACCGTCTTCTACCAGGTGGATAACGATATCCAGACAATTCTTAAGTCGGTTAACTCTACCGGTATAGCAGAAGTATTAGAAGGGGAAATTTCACTGTCAGAGCTACCGAGAGGAAAACACACTCTTCAGATTTGGGTTGAAGATGATAAAGGTGCGAAATCCGAAGTCATCCAAAAAGAGTTTCGAGTGTTGAGCTCCAATTCGATCCTGAGTATTTTAAACACTAACTACGTAGGTACAGAGGTCATGCGCCCTGCATTTAAAAAAGAAATCACAGGCTATTCATTAAGTGTCGAAAATGTAGTTGACACTATTACCGTTACACCCTCAACGGAGGAAGCTTGGTCAACGCTAAAAGTGAACGGAACACAGCATGATAGCAGTACAGAATCACCTCAATTTCCACTTAAAATAGGAACCAATGATATCAAAATTGAAGTCACTGCTGAAGACGGTCAAACGAAGAAGAACTACTTAATACGTGTGACTCGTTTAGCAAGCAAGAACACAGCGCTAAGCAATTTAGTTGTATCAGATGGAACCTTGACACCTGCGTTCGATCGAAAAGGGTTTGAATATACAGTAAATGTTCCATATGGGACGAAAACAATAACGGTTACACCAAAAGCTGAAGAAGAGCTTGCCTTGATAAAAGTAAATAATGTTACCGTTTCTAGCGGAGCAGCTTCAAAGCCAATACCTTTGCAAGTGGGTTCAAATTCAGTTGGGATACGAGTAACTGCTCCAGATGGAGAAACAACGAATTCTACTCAGTTGACAATTATACGAGGTGCAAACTCAGACGCTAGACTTAGTACTCTACGACCTTCCATTGGAGGATTAAGTCCATCGTTTACATCAGATCAACTGGTGTATTCTATGGATCTTCCCAACGAAGCCAAGGAACTACGATTTACAGCTACTGCATCGGATACCGAAGCCTCTATTCGAATTAATGGAAACGTTGTTTTAAGTGGGGAAGAATCAAGCGGGATTCAACTAAACACAGGTGATAATACAATATCCGTGGATGTTATTGCTCAAGATGGAACAAAAAAAGAGTATGTTGTTCAAGTGAAAAGAGCGGTGAGTACCAATAATCGACTGAAAGCAATTTCGTTTACTGATGTTAATATGAGGCCAGTATTTTCGCCACACACCCAATCGTATGTAGGGACGGTCCTGCCAACAACCACTGCAACGACTGTTTTGGCAAGCACAGAAGACACGAACGCTAAAATGAAAATTAACGGTAAAGATGTACAGAACGATGAGCCCGCTGTAGTGAATTTGGGAGTTGGACAAAACGTTGTTATAGTTCATGTTATTTCACCTTCTGGAGAAGAAAGAACTTACCAATTTACAATAACGAGACCAGGAAGTAGTAACGCACTTCTAGCTGACTTATGGTTATCGATTGGGGACTTGGACCCTACCTTCAGCTCTACCGTGAATGACTATACTGTTAATGTCGGCAGTGAAGTTGATACCATCCAATTAACAGCGATTGCAGATGATAACCATGCAAAGATAAAGATAAAAGGAGAGTTTTACGGGAGCGGGGAGACAACAGTACCTTTCCCAATTTCAACTGGTAAGAATGTATTCGAAGTTCAAGTCATTGCAGGTAACGGGGTCACTACCAATACCTATAGCATTACCGTACAAAGAGAGCTATCCAATAGCTCTGATTTGAAAGAATTGAAACTATCCTATGGAGCCATTTCACCCGTGTTAACGAATGGCCAATACAATTACGAAGCAGCTGTCCCTTATAGTATTCCGAGTGTCTCTGTTATCGCTTCCGCTGAGCAGGGTAGCAAAATCACGGTTAACGGAAAGACGATACCCAATGGTGGTTCATCGTCAAGCATTGGCTTGGCGATCGGTAGTAATACGATCAATATCGTTGTAACGAGTCCTGATATGTCCAAGACAAGTACATATCGTCTCTTAATAAAACGAGAAGCTGGGAATCCAAGTCAAAGTAATGTCTTTATGGTGAGTCCGATCGATACTCAGCTAGTCGCTATGTTTACAAATCCAACAAAAGATCACGTTACGGGTGAGTTGTGGAGGAAAGGTAAGAAAGAAGCCACAGCAACATCACGATCGAATACCATTGTGTTTGGTAGTAACGGGAAACGTATTTCCGTTATGAAAGGTGAAGTATACACCGTAAAGATAACTTACCGCTCTAGTGGAGTAACTCTTCAGGAGACCGTTACTGCATTAGGATCAGCTGATGTAAAAGCAAGTCCTGTACGAGAACTTGGCGTTCAAGCAAGTACGCCTACATCAACAAATCTATCCTGGAAAGCTCCAGCTGATAAAACACCAGCGACCGAATATACGGTGACTATCTATAACCAAAGTACAGGAAAACGGGTTCAATCCGTAAAAGTCAAAGATGAATTCTACCAATTTAAAAAGCCTGTAGGTGGGGGACAATTCCGTTTTGAAGTACAACGATTAGACATTCATAGAAAACCGTCAGGTATTGTGAAAACATCTGAATAACAAAAAACTCATTGCCGTTAATATTTTTATAGGGAGGACTCATAGTCCCGGCCTTGAATAGATTTAAGAATTGTAGAATCAGTATGATATTAGTGAGGGAACAAGCAAATGGGGGTTAATTCAAAGGGAAAAAGGAAATTGGAGCATAGCGGTAGGACGTATTATTGGATTGTCCAGCAAGATATTGAAGATTATGGACGGATCAATCTTAGTATCGTTTCAGAAGATAAGAAGTTTATCGTTTCATATCATGTAGGCCAATCTACCAATTCTGAGACACCATACATTGTTGTTAAGGGAATCGAGTTTGGAGGATTAGAAAATTATAGTCGCCAAGGTTGGGTCAGGATACAGACGCCAAGTTGGGAAGATTCCTTCATTACACCAGGTCTCGTTAAAACAATAATCGATTGGTGTTTGCTTAGAAAGGACCGTCTGACATTTGTTGATTGGGAAGGTAATCTAATCTAACTTAGCTTTTTGGATCACAATTGATTAAGTTAAAAGGTTAGGTTACGGAGGAACACATGAAGAGGCTGCCGATTCTTTACGGCAGCTTTTTTTTATTTCCAAGTATTGCATTTGATGAAATAAATCGTTCATGTTATATTAATTGCCCGCCTTCCAAAAAGGGCGAGACAAATGGAACCAAACGAACTACTTTAAAAATTACCTATTGATTCATAACAATCATATGTGGTATATTGTGATTCCGGCACTTTTGAAGTGCTAGTGAAAATGT
>NZ_JAQMYO010000013.1:0-136107 GCF_028369215.1 Brevibacillus sp. AG
AATCCTCATGCATCTGAGAAGCTTGAAAAAAACCAAAAAAGACGTATCCTTGCACGACCCAATCGGAACGGACAAAGAAGGCAACGAAATCACTTTGATCGACGTCCTTGGCACAGAAACCGACGAAGTGGTCGACGCTGTGCAGCTCAAGCTGGAGTCCAATAAAATTTACCAGCACATACACATCCTCGATGAGCGCGAAAAAGAAGTGATAATCGGCAGGTTTGGGCTGGATCAGGACAAAGAAAAGACACAGCGCGAAATTGCGCGTGAGCTGGGCATTTCTCGTTCGTATGTATCCCGTATCGAAAAGCGAGCGTTAATGAAGTTGTTTAATGAGTTTTATCGGACGAAACAGCCGCAGAATCGGTAGTTTTTTCGCAGCGGAGGACGCTATTTTGATGGAGGCATTTCGTAGTTCGTTCTCTGCAAAGAAATGACATTTCATTACAAAAGTTTATTCCAGTAAAATACAGACAAGTGAATGGGATGAAGCCACTCGGATGCCGGGTGGCTTTTCTATTTGTTTGCTGTATCGTTTCGGCGAGTATACGGCAGAAGATGTCACCCGTTTTGTAGAGCTAGGAAAATTAACACCCGAACAATATGAAGGGATTACCGGTGAAAAATATGATGCATCGGTAGTAGAACAGCAGGAAAAGGTGCAATTAGCGTCTTGTAGTGACTTTGGCAGCGGGCGGTGGGGTATGTATCTTGTTCCTGTGCAGTATGAATGGAAACGTCTCACACGAGCAGAAGCGGAGGCGATCACGGTGGCTGGGATGCAAATTGTCTCCGTCTTTCAGCGGGGAACAAACGATGCTGCTGGTGGAGCAATCAATGGCAGAAGGGACGGAAAAGCAGCAGCTTTCCAAATCCTTTAGTTACTTTCTATGAGGTCGTTTAATCCGAGACAAAGAAACTACACTTTTGAGTACTCCAAATAAAGCAAAGAAAACGATTGATAATGAAAGGATTAAATTACCAAAAAGGATGGTTGTCGGATATTCAAACGGATTCTTGATATAAACTTTGTAATCGATCAAATCCCAAAGAACAATACTTGAAACATCTTGCTGAATAAAAGGAAATGGCGCTCCAATAAGCACATGATTCAGTTGCTTAACATCAGTAATGGTAACTGGAAAAATAAGCGGAGTGAAAGCGACTAAAAGGAAACTTGTAATGAACGTGTATAAGACAAACTTTTTACTCATTTTTATCATCCTCATAATGTTGAATACCAGTAATTTATAATGAAATCATTGTGAATAGTTACTTTGTTACGGCCACAAAAATCATCTCTGCTAACACGAAAACTTGAAAAGCGGCCACACCAAATAGAATAAAGGCCATCTTACGGTTTTTCTTCCGTTCAAATGTTCCTAAAGAAGCCATGAAAACGGCAAGGCATAGCATCGTTACTATTCGTAACAAAGCCACATGTGTAAAAAAGTTCACTACTGCCATGGAAAGGGCAACTACTGAAAAGATATTGAACCAAAGAGGTCTATTTTTCATGAAGGATCACCAGTATTTTCCTTTTTGCAACAATTTTAACAGATGATTTGATTGTATGCACTACATCGAATGCCATCAGTCTGTTGTTTGATAGTCAATGTTTACTAAACACAAGATTATTAAAATGGTACCAGAAATTGTAACAAGAAAAACTCCCTAATAATCAGGGAGTGGTGATAACGCAACCAATGTGTTTAGTATGATGGTTCTTGGAGAAGGTCACATTACATAACGGGTTCTGGGCACCACCAACCGCACCCATGACGCATGCAAATCCAGATACAGCCTCCAGCTTGAGCTGGATAATAAGATGAATGTTGTACCAACTGACCTTTTACTTTCTTGTATTTCTTAGAATTAGATTTCTTCTTTTTCATGGGATATTTCCTCCTTTATGATGATCTAAAATAAGGTATTAACATAATTTTCCTTTTGACTGTACGAGTGTTCTCAAGTGACGAAAATGGACGCAAAAACAGGTATTAGGAAGGTCGCCACAGATAATATCGACAGTATAGATATCAACACGATGAGACACCATCCTGTTTTATAGGAGGTGCCTCATTGTATTATTTGGTATATTCCATGACCTCAAAGGATTGGATTTTACTGAATACTACATAATCTTTTCTAGCGGTAAATGGCCCCTTGTTAAAGTCCTTATCGAACATATAAGTTTCTTTTCCACGTCCGTCTGCACGGCCATTATACCAGTCGATAAAGTCTTGAACTTCGGATGTAGTTAATTCAAACTCTTTCTCGAGTCCACTGATCATCTTGATAACAAGAAGTGCGTTATCACCGGATGGCTGAGGATCTGGATCTGGCATCTCAGCATCTCAGCATCTCAGCATTTCCTTGCATGAATTCAACTTCACTAATTACGGTATGAGTATTGCCATGCTCATTATTGGCAGTAATATTGAAGCGATACGCTTTATAGGGCTTGGAGTTATCAAATGTAAATTCTCTTTTCTCACCAAGTTTCCATCCTGTTATATTCGTTTTTATGTCAAGGGTAATCCAGTTCGTACCATTCCATCCTTCAAACGTCCAAGTGGTAGGAGCTTCTAAATGTCTATATGTCATGTCAGAGGCTAATTTTATCGTATACTTTCCAACTACTGTTTCAGTTGGAAACTCATACCCCAAATAATATGGGAAATGACTAATATTGGCCGGATGCCAAGCGGTTTTTTCATCATCGTCGAAGGCTTTATATGCATCATTTTCTGCATTCCAAATGTTATTCGCACTTGCGATGCCTGTAGGTGATGTGTTACTCGTCATCGTGGGAATTAAATCAACTGAGTTTTGATCTTCTGCATGACCAATGCTTTGACCAGAAAATAGAATAGAAAACATGAGTGCCAAACTAAAAATTTGCTTACGATACCTTTTTACTAAAAACATCAAGAACCTCCCTGAATTGTATTTAGTTCGTTCAAGAAATACAAAACCCGTCCCTGTTTTTATAGGAGACGGGTTATTCTTATTTCTGATAGCTACTTTGTGTGTGTAAGGGATACCTCAAAGGCATCTAAAATCTCTAGAAAATGCGAGGCTTCTCTAAACACATGGTCAGCGAGCAATGGGGGGATTATGCTCTTAATTTTGCATTCCTCAATCAGATCACGAGCTGTTTTTTTGAAGTCACGCAATTGACGGACGGATACGCGATTTTGATCGACAAATTGATTCAGTAGCGGTTTCGTTTGAGACTGGGGGCGCATGGAATCTAGATCCTGAGCTTGGAACAATAATTGATCAAAATCATGACTAAACTCTCTAGCCTGATCCACTAGCTTTCTTTCGGAAGGATCGAGCAAATGGTTAATAAATTTGGCATGGTCAGCCATGATTCGGAGGAAGAAGACATTTTCATTAATCACCGCATCTGGTAAGGGATCAAGGTTTCCTGTATTCAGTTGTTCTAATCGATTCCGAAAATAGGCAGCCTCCCTACTTGTGTGATCGACCAACAGCGGAAAGTTGTTACCACCAATTTTGCAACGAATAATGAGTCCGAGTACTTTGCGTTTAAAAGCCCAAATATACGAAACGGCATTGTGAACCATCTGATTAAAGTCATAGATTCGTTGGGGGTCTACGTCAGAAGAAAAGGCCAGGGCTTGGCTTTCAATTTCTTCAAAAATGCTGTAAAAGCGATTCGCTTCTTCAATCAATTTTGTGTCTTCGCAGTTAAAGCCTAATTTGAGAAACAGGGAGTGTTCTTTCATGATGCGAGACCAAAAACGTATTTCCTCTAACGAGCGTTCAACAAAAACATCTGTCATATCGTACCTCCGCATAAGGATGTGGGTGGATCATAGCCCATTTTCCACTTTTGATCACACATGATGTATGTCTATGCGTTTACCCAGTTTCGTGAATGGGCATGAGCACAGAATCCACATCCGAACCAAGCCCATTTCTCCATACGATTGTTTCGGGCGTTTTCTCGCTTGTCCCATAAAAAAAACTCCCAATAACGGGAGTTTTCCAAGTTAATAACGACGCATCGAATGCATTTGCGTTCTGTGGTGATGGGCCCGCATGCGATGGAAGTGTTCTCTTTCTCTAAAGGTATGATGACGCATGCGATCATGGCGATGTTCAAAAGCTAAAGAGCGATAACGTTCTGCTTGCCTCATGTGGTGATGCATTCGCTGTCTATGATGCTCAATCGGATCCATGACACTTCCCCCTTAACGGTTGGTACTTTATAGGATATGAGGACAGCTTCCTGCTTGCTTATGCATGAGTGGATATCGCAAAGAAGGAATGAAAAAGAGGCGTAAAGCCTTTAGCTTTCGCCCTGTTCTGAAAAAGGTTAATCTTCTACTCGATGTATACGGCTCTTTCAATCGCCTGCTCTTCATTCGGAGCGAGTGATTGAAAAATAAAGCGGGCATGATCGCCCAGAAGTGTGTGACGGATTGACCTTGACTCGCAAATAAACATTAATGGTAAAATACTTGTAGGAGGAGCAGCAGTAAGGGGGGAGAATATGAAGAGACCAATCATAGATATACCAAAGACAGGCAGCGAATGGTTATGGGATGTAGTTGGTTGTTTATTTTTCGTGGGATCACTACTCTTTTTAGTCTTTGTCTGGAATCAGCTTCCTGACGAGGTGCCTGCCCATTACAATGCTCTGGGGGAAGTAGATCGCTGGGGCTCAAAATGGGAACTGCTTCTTTTACCTGGGATTGGCGTCTTTATCATTTTCCTCATGCAGGTACTCGAAAAACATCCGGAGCTCCATAACTATCCAGCACGCTTCACTGAATCGAATGCCGATCAGTTTTATTTGCACAGTCGAAAAATCGTGAACCAAATAAAAAATAGCTGCTTAATTATTTTTTCCGTAATCTTGTTGGAGTCGGTTTCCATTGCTCTAGGATGGGGAGGCGGCTTTGGGAAGTGGTTTCTGCCGATCACCATCATTGGGATGATCGTTCTGCTTGTGATAGGAATCGTGAAACAAAAGAAGATTCAATGAGAAGAATGAGCGAGAGGTCCTTCTAACGGGAAGGTCCTCTCCTTTGTTTTTTGCAACGAAAATCATGAGGACATATGTCCTTCCCTATCCACCTTGCGATCCTTTTTAATTAGGAACAGATCAGTGTGAGGTGAGAGGATGAAAGGAATTATTTTTGCTATATTGGGCGGTGTTTTCATTACCTTGCAAGGTGTAGCGAATTCAAGAATCAGTCAAGATATTGGTACTTGGCAAACCGCGACACTTACGCAGTTAACGGGCTTCCTCACGGCTTTTTTACTCCTGTTGATTTTTCGAGATGGAAAATGGCAGGCATACAGGCGAGTGAAACCGTTATATTTGACAGGTGGGGCATTCGCCGCGTTTATCATTTTTAGCAACGTTACGGCTATCCACCATATCGGGGTAACCATGACGATTTCAGCCCTCTTGATTGCGCAGCTTAGCCTGACTTTTCTCATTGACAGTAATGGGTGGTTCGGTGTTGATAAACAAAAGATGAGGCTACCGCATTTTATCGGGATCGGGATGATGATTCTGGGGGTACTGATACTGAGGGCCTGATGACGAGAGGGTGAAACAGAGGAATGAAGGAAATCGAAAATCGTGAGCTTTTGCAAGATTATCTCCATGCCCATCAGTTAGCGTCTGTTTTTCATGAGCCTTTTCTGCCGCATTTGTCCTTGTATCAATTTGATCAAGGGGAGCTCATTTGTGCTCAAGGCGAATCAGCCTGTCATCTGTACGTTTTGGTGCAGGGAAAAGTAAAGATTTTTACGACTTCCCCCGAAGGGAAAACCCTGATCCTTTCCTTTAAAAAACCGCTTGAAGTGATCGGAGATATTGAGTATGTAAGGGGAATTCCTTATCTAAATTCGGTGGAAGCGGCCTCGACTGTTCTGATGATCGGAATTCAATATCGCTGGTTGAAAAAATACGGAACAGACTACGCTCCACTCCTGCAATTTTTACTGCAAATCATTACGCATAAATTTTGTGTAAAGTCCAACTCATTAAGTATCAACCTTCTGTACCCAGTAGAAGTACGTTTCGCTCGTTATTTGTTGTCCGTTTCGATAGAAGAGTGGAATCCTGCCAACAAAGAACAGATCAGTACGAGCAATCTCTTGGATGCAGCGAATATGATTGGAACGAGCTACAGACATTTGAATCGGGTCATCCAGCAGTTCTGCAAGGAGGGACTGATTGAGCGTGCCAATGGATTCCTTCTGATCAAGGATCGGGAAGGTTTAGCTAAACTGGCGAGCGAGACTCCGAACGAATAATGAGACAGGAGTGTCAAAATCATGGTAGTCGGGCTATTCTTCGCGTTACTGGCTGGCTTGTTGGTCAGCCTGCAAAATATTTTCAACAGGAAAGTAAGTGAACAGGCAGGAACATGGTCTACGACGACACTTGTGCTTGGGATGGGATTTCTGTCTTCTTTGACGATGGGTCTCCTTTTCGAAGGAACTCAGTTGTTTTCACTTCCATCTATGCAGCCGTGGTACTGGTTCAGTGGCATGATCGGCGTTGGGGTGGTCTTTTGTCTGGTGCAAGGGATGAGACTGCTTGGCCCAACGTATGCCATCTCCATCGTTCTCACTGCCCAGCTTGGCTTCGCTTTATGGTCGGATTCAATCGGCTGGTTAGGGCTGGTTCAAGTGCCGATTACTTTTACGCAATTGTTAGGGGTTCTGGTCATTGTCGGAGGTGTGATCGTATTTAAACTAGGCGGCGAATGGCAACAGAATTGCTCAATTAGTAAGAAGTAATTTTTTTGTTGACTTAATTTTAAACGTCATGATAAAATAAAAAATTTTAAATTCAATATTTGTGCTATAATGGATTTAGATTGCTTTGAAGGAGGTGGACGTATGTTTCAAGTTGGAGACAAGGTTTTTTATCCGATGCACGGGGCAGGCGTAATCGAGGCGATGGAGGAGAAAGAATTTCTGGGTGAAAAACACCTCTATTATGTGCTCAACATGCTGCTGAAAGAGTTAAACATCATGGTCCCGGTTGAAAAGATGTCCGCTCTTGGTATTCGAAAGGTGGTCGAAGCCGACATTCTGAAGAATGTTTTGGCCGCCATGCGAGAGGGGCAACGCGACACCACCTTGAATGCAGCGCAGCGCTACAAGCTTCATACAGAGAAAATGAAGAGTGGCGATATTTACGAGCAATCTGAGGTCATTCGTGATTTGGTTGGTATGAGTAAAGAAAAAGTATTGGGAACGAGTGACAAAGTGATGCTGGATAATGCGCAGCAGCTCCTCATTAGTGAGATTGAACTGGTAAAAGACGTAAATACGGATCAGGCAACAGAGATGCTAAAGCAAGCTGTATGCCCAGAAGAAATGTCTGAGATTGTGCCATAAATTTTGTTCATATGAGGTAAGCAAGGGGAGTGATTGTTACTACAATCGCCCCCTTTTTTGTATGTCCATTACAGCAACAAGCCAGAATCTAGAGAAAATTCTTGGCGACTGGCAAACTGGTGGTATCCAGCCCGTAAAAAGGCTTTAGCCATTGGCGTGTTTTTGACATCGGTATCTGCGCGGATGTATGTTTCTCCTGCTTGTACAAGAACGTCAGTGGTCTGCTTCAGCAATCGATCAATATAGCCGTGTCCTCTCTGCTCGGGGACAACACCGATGTATCCAATTGTAGCAAAGGTGGGGCTAACCGTAGGCATCAAGAAACCAATGAGCTCATTTTTTTCTGTATAGGCGAGCTGCCACCATTCCGGTTCGTATTTCATTTGTTGCAAATCTTGGAACATTTCCTGTGCTTGGGCTTGAGGGCCTTTTTCCAAGCGCTCCTCTGTAATTTGTTGATCATGGGTGAATTGCGAGACGCGCATGATGGCATCCACAAATGCAGCCTCACCAACCTCAGGAAGACTGCGGTACACGATCAGATCATGCGTTCCTTCTGACGGTAAAGCAGTTGTCTCAATCGGTGCATGCCATTCGAAGCGGTTTGTTTCCCGGCTAATTCGAAAACCGAGTGCTTCCAGAACATTTCTTCGCTCTTGGTGATCCGTTTGCCATTGGGGAGAGGAGGAAGGTGAATCCAGAATATAGCCAATTTTCTCCGAAAGATTCCCTGCCATGAGTGTGAAGACTTCGCGTAAGAAATGAGCTCCGAGCGAAGGACATTCTGCTTCTTTCCATGGAAGCTCCCACAATACCAAATCGGTTGCTTGTTTACTGCCAGGCAATGTCCAGAAGGCAAGACGACCAGCGATCTTACCCTGTACCTCCAGAACGAAGCACCAGTCCTGACGCATGGCTCCTTGTGTGAACATTTTGTCGAGGTAAAGAGCGATATCATCCCGAACGGACGCAGGGTGATCCGGGAAGGCAAGAAATGCAGGTAAATCTTCTGGGTGGATACGGCGAACAGTGATCATGCAAGTCATCTCTCCTTTGTAACTACCTAAAGTAAGTTCGTTAGTTACAAAAGAATTTTACCAAAATGTTCTGTGAATCGTCAATCGTGGTCTATGTAGGAAAAGAGGAAGGGTAGGGAGCAAACTGCCCGCTCCCTCGTTTGCTCCCATGTTATTCAATCAATACGCCCCGCGACCTGCCTATGATGCGGATGGCGCGATTCCATAGCAAGTGGAGCTTTTTTCTCTGCAGGGGTCGTACATACAGATCAGGGCTTTTCAAATAGGAACGCATGGGGATAACACGAAAGCATATACGCCCTTGACTTACATACCGTTGTGAAAACGTTGGGATGACTGAAATTTGCTCGAGTGAAATCTGATTCCTCTCATCCTTTTCGACAGTAAATCGCAGGATTGCTCCGCACAGAGATTGATCAAACGAGAGCATTTTCTCTGATGTGAAATTTCCCAAAGAATACGCGACTAGCGTTTGTCTCTTTGTTCCGTGAGCAGTCGTGATACTCGGGGTGACAACAGGCTGTAGAACATGTGGATGAGCCCCGAGGATGACATCAGCACCGTTGTCGAGCAGGCTTTGTACGAGCTGTCGCTGGCGAGTCGTCGGTGTATAGCGGAATTCAATCCCAAAGTGAAGGGAGATGATCACAACATCGACGAGAGGACGGACTTTTCTCAGGTCGGATAATATCGTGTCAAGATGAAGTAGTCGGACAATCCATGGCGTATGAGCGGGGATCACCTGCTTGTTTGTCCCGTAGGTGTAAGCAAGCATAGCAATGCGAATGCCGTTTACCTCCTTGATCAGGTAGGTATTTGCCTCCTCAGGGCTTCGATAGGTTCCGGTATGAGCAAGCTTGTATCGATCCAAAACATCAAGGGTTCGGCATAGTCCGGTTACTCCGCCATCCAGACAGTGGTTATTCACTGTAGTCAATACGTCAAAGCCAGATGATTTCAAGTCCCGCGCCAATTCATCTGGACAGTTGAAGCGAGGGTAACCGGTTCGTGCCGAACCGATTTGATAGGGCTGTGTTTTCCCGGAAAAGGTGGTTTCTAAATTGCCAATCGTGAGATCTGCCGCTGAGAGAATCGGTGTCACGGAATGAAACATATCCGTAAAAGAGAATTGATCTGTACCAGGCAGTCTGGCAGTTGCCACCTGCTCTTTCCACATTAGGATGTCGCCTACAGCGGCGATGGTGGCCTTCTTTTTCATGCGCTTCACCTCCCCTCCCACTCTATTCCAGAAGTCGTCCGTCTGATTTGGATAGTAGCGGAACGTTTTCATAGATAATGGTCTATACAGGCTGTCTATGCCGTTCATACAATAGGTAAGCTGATCGAGAGAAGAACGAGGCAAAGGGGTGATACCCGTGAAAAAGAAGAGAAGAGCTGCTGTACCGGTAAAGACACTGATTCTCGACAAGCCGGTTATCGCTGTGACGGGAAGTGCAGGAAAGACCACGACAAAGGAAATGATCTATACCATCCTGAATCTTCGCATGCCCACATATAAATCGATGCACAACAAGAACTTCCTGGGAAATACAAGAGCGCATACCAAAAGAATTCGGGACGAGCACAAGGCCGCAGTGCTTGAGTATGGTATTTATCGAAGTGGTCATTTGCGACAGCATTGCAAAATCATACAGCCGTCGATGGGAGTCATTACGAATATTGGCACGGCTCATATCGGAAATTTTGGCGGTGATGCCAGGCAGCTGGCATTAGCAAAAACGGAGTTAATTCGTCATATGAAACCCACAGGAACCATTTTTCTGAATGGGGACTGTCCCTATTCTCGCCAGTTTATTCAACAGCCTTATCTGGGTTCGTTCACGGGAAAAATCATAACATTTGGCAAGGAGCAGGAGGCGGACTATAAGGCGGGGCGAACGAAAATAGAGGGCAATGGGTTTCGATTCGAATGTTCATTGCGTGGAGAAAAGGAGTCATTTTTTGTCCCTATTCCTGGCGAGCATAATTTATACAATGCATTGGCTGCTATCGCAGTCGCCCATACGATGGGGATTCCCGTCGATGATATTCGTCGCGGATTAAGTCAGTTTCGCGGACAGCGAAAACGCCTAACCAGCTATCGACTTGCGAATAACATTCAGGTGCTGGATGATACCTACAGCTCGAATCCAGATGCGGCAAAGGCAGCGATTGATGTGTTAAGCCAGGTAGGGCATACCACAAAGATCGCGGTGCTCGCCAGTATGCTGGAAATGGGCAAATACGACGTGAAAGGTCATGAGGATGTCGGGAAATATTTGAGTCAAAAAAATGTAGACTACTTATATACGCTGGGAAGAAGTGCTAGGAATATTGCCAGAGCAGCGATTCTATCCGGTTTTCCGGCAAATCGGGTCAGGCATTGCTTGAGTAAGGCAGGATTGCATCGTTGTCTATCAAAACAACTGAAGCCAAATACAGCCTTCCTCGTAAAAGGATCGAATCGGTTGAAAATGGGAGAGACTGTACAATTTTTGTGCAGAGTAACAGCCAATCGGAGCAATCAGCAAGGATGAAAGAGTGAGGACGTCAGCGGGGGGCTGACAAGGGATTACTATACAGGCTATTGCGGAAAAAATAGGTGAATGACGGCGGGCAAACGCACATACCATCTGTGCGTTTGATGCATTTCCTATAGGGAGACTAGTAGGAGGTGACACGTCATGTCATATCAATTTCCCCCTGGCGGACGAGAAGGTTCCCCAGGCTCTCCAGGCTCCCCCGGTTCACCGGGAGGTTTCCCCCCTCCGCCATCAGGTCCTCCACCGAGCAGGACGCCAAGTGCACCGGGAGCAAGAGGCTATGGGGGAACACGCCGGATTGATGCTGGCGGATTCTATCCCTGTTTATATCGTTACACATACGTTTGGCTGCGAAATGGTCGCTCTTTCTGGTTTTACCCCGTCCATGTCAGTCGTCACTCTGTAACTGGATACCGCTGGACAGGATATCGATGGGAGTATTACGGGACAGACTTGAATCGAATCGCTTATTTTACCTGCTAACTTCATTTACGAGCAAAAAGGCCAATCCCTAGGAGGATGGCCTTTTTATTTTGAAGGACTTATTTTATGGAGAGTGAGAAATCCTTGTGATCATGAATATCTCCTTTTTCCACATGGACCTTCACTGTATAATCTCCGGCTGTCGGGAACTGTACGTTGCCTTCATACTGGCCAGCCGCAGTTTCCGTTGCATCGACGAAGCTGTGCTTCTCGTCATTTCCCAGCCAGAACTCGAATTTGACTGTCGCTTTGTCCAAAGCTTTGTTGTCCTTCATCAGATGAACAGTGAGAGCAGCAGGTGATGCTACTTGAATATTGTCGGCTGGGGAGAAATGATAATCAACTGTTTCACCATTCGCGTGACCTGCCGCCCCATGATCGTGTGCCTGACCTGCGTCAGCTTGCGGCGCAGATGGCGTCACCCCAGGCGTCTCACCAGCCTTGCTGTTTACGGTAAATGGGGTCTTCTGCATATTGTGGAAATCACGTGCCGTTACATGGTAGTAGACAAAATAAGAACCTGGCTCGCTAATGGTTTGTTGGGCCGTGTAAACACCGTCTCCTTGCAGCGAAGCTGGGATCGTTTCATGCTTTTCTTGCCCATCTTTCCACCATTCGAACTTCACTTCCTTGGCATCATCCACGGGTTGGCCATCTTGTGTAACTGTAACGGAGAAGGTAACGGTGTCGCTCGCTACTAGCTCCTTTGGTTCCAATGTAAAGGCAGCCTCGACGGGAGATCCGGGTAGCAAGGCTTGTTGCTCGTTCTCTTTTCCACAAGCGGCTAAAAGGAGCATGAGCATGGATAAGAGCAGAATCGTTGTACGTTTCATGTTGGATTACCCTTCCTTCTTCAATTTCAACAGTTCCTGATAAATTTGTTCGGGATCGAAATCGTCACCCATGCCGAATTTTTGAATAACGGCATTGTTATCATCCACGAGATACGTACTCGATGTATGAGAGATGAATCCATCATCCATCTTACTGGCAAAAAAGCCAAGCGAATTTGTAACCGTTTTGATCGTTTCGTCATCACCCCGAAGCAGGGTCCAGCCTTGGTCTTGAATGCCCAACTGCTTGGCATAGTAGCGCATGACCTCAGGGGTGTCGTTTTGCGGATCAATCGTGATGGTCAAAAATTCAACGTCTTGCCCCATCAAATTTGCTTCTAGCAAGCGCTTTTGCAGCTGAACCATTTTTACCGTTGTCGTGGGACAAATATCCGGGCAACGGGTATAAATCAACTCCACCAAGCGAAACGTTTTCTTTTGTGGTGCTAGCGAATAGGATTGTCCATCGATGGTTTGCAGAGTCACATCAGGTAATTTCGCCTGGGCGTTTTTGGGCCCAAACCAAACCCAAGAAGCGACAAGAGCCACAAGGACAAGGACGGGTAACAACAAGAGCAACCGTCGGATTCGGATAGCGGTAGCAGGGGCGATATTCACGTGTGGGTGGCGCCTCCTTTCTGATTCTTTTTGGCTATGGCGTCATGAGGCCGTCCTCTTCCTGATTCTTTTCTTTTCGATACCAGGTAGAGAAGATGTAAGCCAGGACGACTCCGTACGTCAGCTCCTGCATGAGCTTCATCACAATTCCGCCCAGCCGTTGATCCTCCAGAGGGAGCAGTGGAACGGCAAACATCGATTTGTCGATCGGCGTGGAAAAGAATGGCGCGCAGAGCATGGAAGGACCGTCTACATATGTCGCATACAACGGTGTGGCTGAAAAAATAATCAGTGCACATGCAGGCGTAATCAAAACACCGTTAGCAAAGATGTAAGCAAGCTTTTGCAGTTCCGACAGGCGGTGAATTTCCGGTATCGGTGCGACAACAGGCATCCACATCAATATCGCAGTCACCAGCAGCAGTAAATGAATCAAATTATGTAGGGCTAGGTTGTTCATTGCCAAGTCTAAAATAACAGGCATATGGTAAAACGAGAACAGGGCATTGAACATGAGAATAGCAGGTATCGGGAGACTCGCTATTCGCATGAAAAGCTTGAGCCCCCGGCGATAGAACAGGCCGCGGATCAACCATGACGGGGTCCCTGCCAAGAGCAGCAAGGGCATTACGAGATAGAGTAACGATTGCTGCAGCATGTGGGCGCTAAATAAAAAATGCCCAGCTACGTTCAAAGGACTCCCCATACTAAAGTAAAAACCAAGTAAGCCGAGAGTGAAAAAAGTCTGTTGCTTTCGTGTAACAGGTGTGGAATCTTGAAAAGTTTGGCGTAGTGGTCCGGTCAGTGAAAAATAAGCCAGACCGATCAAAAAGGTCAGAAGAATCAGCTCTGGATTCCATGTAGCCCGAAAGCCAAAGGTTTCAGTGAAATAAGTGAGGGTCATTCGATTACCTCCGTTTTCAAGGATTATCCCCAGTACTCATTATAGGCAAATAACTGGAAAAGCCTAATGACTCGTTCGGGCTATTTCTTCCAAGGGAACAGAAATCTTCACATATTTGTCACGTATGTCCAATATGAAAAGAGCCTCCCGCAAAGAATCGAGGGAGGCTACCAAATGTTATGATTTTTTCTGTTCTTCCAACCATGTTTTCCATTCGCTTGCTTCGCGACCACCGACGAGTCGAGCTACTTCCTTGCCGCCTTTGTAATGAACGAGGGTCGGGGTGAATTCGATGTTGTATTCACCATAGCTGGCGTTAAACTCTAGCAAATTGAGCTTTTTCATATCGATGTCCAAGCTTTTCACGATCGGTACAAGGACGGGGGTAGTTGCTTTACAATGCTCACAAACCGGGCTGTAAAAGTAAACAAACGCGTCCTCCTGATTATTGAGCTTACCTTTGAGCTCATTAGGCATAATGAGATTATCGTACAGCGGGTCACTCAATTGTTCGAGAGTAGCGGGGTGCAAATTGGCTTTACCGTAAGGGTTTCCTTCCGCAAGCTGACGGTTCGAAATGTCAGCATACACGATCGCACCGATCAGGAGCGCAGCCACAAGGATGGATAGAAAGATGACTTTCTTCATGAATCATTTCTCCTTTGCATTTTTCATAACGATGACAAGCAGGATGCTGATCAAGGTGAAGGCAATGAGAGCAAGGAACGGAATAGTGATAAAGCCTAGCCAGTTAATATAGTCCGTGTTGCATGGCACAATGCCGCAAGCGCTACCCAGATCTTGCAGGGCAGGTATTTTTTGAATCGAGTAATGAAACAGCGATGTGAGTCCTCCTATGATGGAGAGAATCAAGGCGTACGAAGCGATCTTGTCATCTTTCTTCGCGGAGGCTACCCCGAGTAAGATGACGAGCGGGTACATCAAGATTCGCTGGTACCAGCACAGGTCACATGGTATGTACTTTAATACCTCTGAAAAAAACAAACTACCTCCTGTTGCGATCAGGGACACTCCCCAAGCGGCAAACATGGCTTGTTCCACGATTTGCTGACGTTTCATATAAACACCTCGTCCATATCTTAACATATTACAAATCGAAAGTAGATTATAAAAAGTAATAATTTGTTGAACGAATGGGCTTGTCTCTCGAATCATACTGGATGCACTACCCGATGCGCTTGCAGCAGGTAGGAGCACCAGTGCGAAAGCTCCCAGTTTTCCCTAGCACGATCAGTAGACCCGTACTTGTGGAGAGGATTGCCTATCCCGAATCGGTACGAAAATGGATTGAAGAGAAGGCCATTCGACGAGCATGACGCCTCGCCAATATCCTGCGCCACCATCAATGCCGACCATATTGTCTCTGCGCCAAGGACCGCTGCCTGAGTATTGAGGTAATCCTGGAACAGGGGTATGGCCAAAGACGATAGGGAGTTCTCCATCATAATAAAGGTAAAAAGGCTCGCGAATCCATAGTAAATCTTGTGGGTTTTGTTCCTGCAAGGGGATGCCGGGTCGAATGCCTGCGTGTACCAAAAGTGCGGCTGGAGTTCCGGTTCGCGGATCGGCTGGCAGCTCTATATACAAAGGAAGAGACGACAAGGCTGGCAAAATTGTTGGATAGTGAGAAAGAATAAATTGCCGCGCTTCTTCTTGTTCCTGCAAAGAAGGCATCCGGTTAAGAAAAGCTCGCCGCAGCGGGTGATTCCCTAAGAAAGAACGTATGGTGGCATCGCCGCCATTGTAGCGCAGGTATAGCTCCGGATTGCCGTTGCCGGACAGCCAATCCTCGAGCATTTGCTCGTGGTTCCCTTTTATGAGATAGATTTGGTTCGGATACGCCTGCCGAAGAGCGAGTAGATCGAGCAATACTTCCTTTGATTCAGGTCCTCGATCGACCATGTCCCCCAATACGTATAGACGATCACCAGCTTGGGGAGAGAAGGAAACGTCCCGCAGCGCCTTTTGAAAAGCTTGATTCTGACCATGTATGTCCGAGACCAAATAAGTAGCCAAACAAGATCACCCTCCTCGAGTACCCGTTATGCCTTTTAGTAGGATATGTTTGTGTAAAGGGGAGGGTGAAAGGTGTGTCTCTTTCTCGATGGAACAGATGGGTGCACATATTTTGTGAACGGGAATAGAGATACAGAATGAGTCAAATACCCATACGGTGGGAGGATCAAACGACGATGGCTACTTCCTATCGCGACTATACATCGCCAAATACTCAGTTTACGTACGATATGAGAAATAATCTGTTTTTTAAAAAGGACGATCAGAACTTCATCGATTCCCTGGGAATCGCACAGTTAAATACATTAGGTAACAGTTCGTTGCTGGATATTTTCCTGACAACCGGAAATGTTGTCGAGCCACACATCCATCAAAATGCATCGGAGCTGGTGTATTGCATCGCTGGTGAGGCCATTGTGTCCCTAATCAATCCTTTTACCAATCAATTGCTCAACTATAATATTAAACCGAGACAAGTTGCCAATATCCCGCTGGGCTGGTGGCACTATGAAATGGCCTTGACTGACGATACGCACTTACTGGCTATTTTTGATGCGCCAACTCCTGAGGTGATCTTTGGCTCCGATATTTTGCGGTTGACTCCAGCAAGTGTGTGGGCACATACGTATTGTTTAGATGAAGCAAAGGTAAAAGAAACATTTGCGCCTCTTACCAAAATAGTCGTGATTGGCCCGCCGGTAGGATGTCAGCAGCAGGGGCAGTTGCCAGATAGAGCTGCCTCAAGCCAGTACCCGTACTATGGCTACTCGAGTCAGTTGCCAGACAGTTACGGTTATTACGATGCCAACTATGTGCAGCAGGGTGGGTATGGACAGCACCCAGTCTATCAACAGCCGACCGGTTATCCACAATATGGCACGAATCCCTACCATACCGGATATACGCCACAACCCGTTTATCCATCCTATTGAATGGTAAGACAGATAGTGCCTTGATGGGCAGGTCTCCCAAATTCGGCATTCTTCTATTACAATCAGGAGAAGAACATTTTCAAAGATGAAGGGGAGAACCATGATGGATCATCTGGCACATTGGTTGCGGACATCTTCCTTTACCGTTGTATACACCGGAGCAGGCATGTCGACAGAGAGTGGCTTGCCTGATTTTCGTTCACAGTCTGGGCTGTGGCGCGGCAAAGATCCGATGCAACTCGCGAGTACACGCGCAATGATGGAGAATCGGGAAGCGTTTGTGGAATTTTATCAGATGCGCATTCAAGGTCTACTGTCTTGCAAGCCACACACCGGACACGAGTGCTTAGCTGAATGGGAGCGGCGTGGATTGGTTCATGGGGTCATTACACAAAATGTAGATGGCTTTCATCAAGAGGCGGGAAGCTTGGCTGTAGCCGAACTCCATGGCTCCCTTGCGAAAATCCGCTGTCTTGCCTGCGGGACCGAGTATGCCAATACACGTTATCTGGAGGATCAAGGGACGATTTGCGCATGCGGAGGATTTTTGCGTCCGGGTGTTGTCCTGTTTGGCGAATCTTTGCCGCAATCACAAGTCGATCAGGCCATCTCGTGGACGGAACAAGCCGATTTGTTCATCGTATTAGGTTCTTCGCTTACGGTGAGTCCTGCCAATTGGTTTCCGCAGCATGCAAAAGAAAGAGGAGCCAAGCTGGTCATTGTCAATCAGGAACCAACCCCATTGGATGCGTGGGCAGATGAGGTCATCCAAAATGAACGGATTGGCAGCGTGCTGCAAAGAGTAGGACAGTCGTTAGGAGAGTAAAAGCAGGTGTGCTCAATGAAAAGAGTACGCCTCTTCTGTTTGGGCTCGTTGACATGCCTGATTGCTGGTGACGCTTCCTATTTTATTTTTGTACATGTGTCATTATTACTTTATATTCAATATTTTACCATTAATGAGATGGTATTCCAATATTTGTGCAATCCATTGAATCACCCTAGAGCTTGCGCGAAAAACATGATACCATCGAGTGTAAGATTCATATGGCTTCTCGATACGCAAATAGAAAAGTACAGGTGACGTTCATGCAAATATTATCAGTAGAAAACCTCTCCAAAGGCTATGGAGAAAAAGTATTGTTTGATAACATTTCCTTTCATATTGCCGAGCAAGAGCGCATTGGTCTGATCGGTGTAAATGGTACGGGAAAATCCTCGCTCTTGAAAATCGTGGCGGGCTTGGATACAGCGGATAGCGGGAAAATTATTCATGCGAATCATTTCCATGTGGAGTATTTGCCGCAAAATCCCGATTTCGACGAAAACTCCTCCGTACTGGAACAAGTATTTTACGGCGATTCTCCACTCATTCAGCTTTTGCGTGATTATGAAACAGCGCTAGAGGCTGTTCAAGAGTCGCCTGACGACGAGAAAAAGCAGGCGCGATTGTTTGCTGTTCAAAACGGGATGGATGCGGCTGATGCGTGGGAGAGCAATACACAAGCCAAAATGATCCTGACCAAGCTTGGCCTGCACAATTTCTCGCAAAAGGTAGGAGAGCTCTCTGGTGGACAAAAAAAGCGGGTAGCAATGGCACGAGCTTTGATCCAACCAGCAGACCTGCTCATTTTGGATGAGCCTACGAACCATATTGACAATGAGACAGTCGAGTGGCTGGAAGAGTATTTGTCACGCTACAAGGGTGCTTTGCTGCTCGTCACCCATGATCGCTACTTCTTGGATCGCGTGACGAACCGCACGTTTGAACTGGATCGCGGCAAGCTGTACAGCTATGAAGGCAACTACGCGATGTTCTTAGAGAAAAAGGCAGAGCGTGAAGAAAATGAAGCGGCCGTAGAAAGCAAGCGGCAAAATCTGCTTCGCCGCGAGCTGGCATGGCTGCGTCGTGGAGCAAAAGCGCGAACGACCAAACAAAAGGCGCGTGTGCAACGGGCTGAGGAGTTACGAGATAAAGCCGTAGATGGACCTGCCGCCAAGATGGAAATGGCACTCGGGGCCAGTCGTCTCGGCAAAAAGGTGATCGAGCTTACAAATATCAATAAAGCGTACGGTGAGCGAAAACTGATCAACGATTTCAGCTATATTGTCCTGCCGGGTGATCGTGTGGGAATTATCGGGCCAAACGGAAGTGGAAAAACGACACTTTTGAACATGCTCGCAGGAAGAATTCAACCGGATAGTGGTTCATTGGAAATCGGGACGACCGTTAAAATCGCCTACTACACGCAGGATAGCGTCGAGATGGACGAAAAGCTGCGCGTCATCGAATATGTAAAGGAAGCAGCAGAGGTCATTCAGACGAGCAATGGCGAGTCGATCACGGCTTCGCAAATGCTGGAGCGATTCCTGTTTTCGCCGCATATGCAATGGACACCGATTTCCCGCCTGTCTGGTGGAGAACGTCGTCGTCTCTACCTGCTCCGTACACTGATGGGAGAGCCGAATGTGCTATTTTTAGATGAGCCTACGAATGATTTGGATATTCAAACGCTCAGTATTTTGGAGGACTATCTCGAGCAATTCCCAGGCGCAGTCATTACGGTATCGCATGACCGCTATTTCCTCGATCGTACAGTTGACCATTTGTTTGCTTTTGAGGGGCAAGGAAACATTCGTCAGTACTACGGCAACTATTCCGAGTACCTGGAAGATAGACGTCAGGAAAAAGCAACACAGGTGCAAGAAGCGGATCAGCAGGCAGAAAAGGCGCAAAGCAACAGCGGGGCTAATCGCGGCAACAACCGCACGCGCAAGCTGTCCTACAAGGATCAGAAGGAATGGGATGCGATTGAAGGAAAGATCGCGGCTTTGGAAGAGCGCAGCGTCAAGCTAAAACAAGAGATTGCAGCGTCTGGCAGCGATTACGGCAAAATCGAAAAGCTCTATGCTGAAGAACAGCAAGTGGCGGCAGAGCTGGAAGCAACCATTGAGCGTTGGGCGGAATTATCTGCATTGGTAGAGGAATTGGAGCAAGGGAAATAATTAGTGGCGTAGCCAGTAATTGAGGGCTGGGAATGCGACGCTTCCACCTGTAGACTAGAGTAGATTACTAGAGTAGAGGAGTCGCTGTCGTTGCCTGCCTATAAGTTAGACCCGGAATGGGTGATGTCTTACCTAGAGCTACAAGAACAACAGCTCTCTTCCGAAGTGCATCCAGAGGATAAAGAAGTGATCATGAACAAGATCAGGGAAATGACGTTATCGATCATGTACAAGCAAGCAAGAAGATATCTTATATTCTTGGAAGCGGATGAAACGGAAGCAGAAAGAACGAAAAAGACTCATCTTATGTAAAGAAGACCCGCCCTTGGTTTAAGAGAGGCGGGTCTTTGCATGTTTATTTATTGCTGTCTGATTCGAACGGGCGTACCAATGGGCACGATTTTTGCCAGAGCATTCACGTCCTCATTGTACATGCGAATACAGCCGTGAGATACATACTTGCCGATTGAGGAAGGATCGTTCGTGCCGTGAATGCCGTAGTGTGGCTTACTTAGTCCCATCCAGATGGTTCCGAATACACTCAGAGGACCTCCCGGATAGGAATTCGGATAGGGGACTTTGTTGATGATGGTAAAATCCCCTCGTGGCGTCGATGTGGCAATTTTGCCCAAGGCAACAGGATAAGAACGGATGAGTCGGTTCCCATCGAACAGATCGAGACGTAGCCTCGCAATCGAGATACGGATGTTGTAGGACGGCAGCTTCTTCACCTCCCCCATAAACGATACGAAATGCCGCTCTTACTATGTTATGAAAACCGACGATACCGGTCCCTTTCCTCTCATGATTAATGTAGTTTGAAATCTAACGAAAACGTATCCGGATAGCGAAGGCCGTCACGATAGAACAAGGTTCGCACCCAGACGTACATCCGTAAAGGAATGGAAGGAAAGACGATGGCCAGCTTACCTTCTTCCAAGACAGGCAAATCGAGCGGGGATTGAATTTCATAAGGGACTCCTTCTTGATCAAGCAACGTTTTGTAATGTTGGGCCTCGCTCCAGCTAACAGGATAATAAAATGATTTTTCCATCCAATTCCAACACCTTTCCAGGTTTCACTGCTTTCCATTGTATGTAAAACATTTGAGATAAAAAAAGAAACAAACGCCACAGACATTGAAAAATAGGCAGTCCAATTGAGGTTTCAAAAGTGTCGTCTGGGCAAAAAACGTCATGATTTTCCCAGGAAATGCGTGTAAAGTGGAAGTAGCACAAACTGGAGGGACTTGGGAATGAAGCAGACGCACTTGCACTTTAACATGCAAATAGGCAGAAAAAAGCCAGTGAGTGTAAACAACACAGAAACGGCCTGTCCTTTTTGTGATCGAAACAGTCTCACAGACGTTTTGGAGCAGCGGGGCTCCATGATTTGGCTCATGAACAAATTCCCTGTTCTGGAGGAGACACATCAGACTGTTTTGATTGAGACGGATGAATGCCAAGGGGATTGGTCTGTCTATTCCAAAGAGCATGTACGAGCATTGCTGGCATTCGGGGTAGAGAAGTGGCTGGAAATGGAGCAAAGCAACTCTTATCGTTCCGTTCTGTTTTTCAAAAACCACGGCCCGTATTCCGGAGGGAGCATCCGTCATCCGCACATGCAGATCGTCGGATTAAATGACTATAACTATCTGGATCAGGTAAAAGACAGTGATTTTAATGGCATGACAATCGATCAAGAGGCAGGGATTGAATGCAATCTGTCTACGCATCCCCGTGCAGGTTTTTTTGAATACAACGTCATTCTATCGGACTTTGATCGATTGCCGAAAATGGCAGACTACTTACAAATTTTAGCACATTGGATACTGACTCATGTCAATCCGCGCAACCAAAGCTACAATTTTTTCTTCTACCATTGGGGAGAAAAGCTGATCGCCAAAGTGGTTCCCCGGTTTGTTACCTCGCCTCTTTACGTAGGCTATTCTATTCCGCAGGTCGCCAATAATTTGGAAGAAACCATTGCTGAAATACAGAGACGTTACTTCTAACAGTAGAAAGGGTGCTTCGCTTTGACGTATACGATCACGGCAAGAAAAACACTCACCATAGAGGAACTGGCACACATTAAAGAACTGGTTGCCATATGTAACGAGCAGGATGGCATTGATCTCAAAGTGAACCCGAGTATGCTAGAAAAGCGTTCGGGGGAGCATGAAGAAGATTTCCTTTGTTATGTGAACGAAAAGCTGGTCGGGTTTCTCGGACTCTATGTGTTTCACAGTGGCGAGGCAGAAGTGAGCGGAATGGTCCATCCAGCTTATAGAAGAAATGGCATTTTTACAGCACTGCAAGCAAAAGCCTCAGACGAATGCAGAAGAAGAGGCATCCCCGCGCATTTATATATCGTTCAGCGGGATTCGGAGAGCGGCAAGTCATACATGGAGCGAATCGGTGGGGATTATCAATTCTCGGAATATCGGATGGAATTGGGCGAAAAGCAAACAGGAAACCTCTTGGGAAATGTACACCTCCGCCCCGAGACTGCCAATGATCTCGAAACATTGATCTGGCTGAATGTCCATGGCTTTCAATTAGAGGAAGAACGCGCCAGAGAGATGTCAGAGAATATGGCAGGAGATCCGAAATCCTGTACATATCTGATGGTAGTTGACGAACAGGCGATTGGCAAAATAAGTGCCAGGAAAAATGAAGGCAAGGCATTCATTTATGGATTTTGTGTCCACCCGGATCATCAGGGGAAAGGCTACGGACGTCAGGCTTTGGCCCAAACAATCCAACTCCTGGAGGAGGAAGGGTATCCACACGTGTCACTGGAGGTAGCCTGCGAAAACAGCAAGGCTCTGGGCTTGTATGAATCATGCGGTTTTTCTGTGAAATCAGCGAACGATTACTATAAGCTGGAGCTGTAATTATCAAACTGCATTTGTACAGCTCGCGGGTTGGAAAACGAATCGGGTTCCATGCTACGATAGAAGGGAAAGCAAGTCCGCTGTACAAAAGGTTGTTCAAAAAGGACGTCTTTTTTGCATAAAAAGGAGTGACTCAATATATGAAACTGTTGTCCATCGAACCGACGCCGAGTCCAAACGTCATGAAGCTGAATGTAGACGAGCGTTTGCCGGATGGGGTCCAACATGTCTATACAAAGAAAGATGCGAGTAAAGCACCAGAACTCATGAACAAGCTCTTGGAGATCGAAGGGGTTACCTCCATTTTTCATACGGCAGATTTTCTTGCGCTGGAGCGAAAATCTAATGCAGATTGGCAGCGTATTTTGACTGTCGCCCGCGAGGTTTTGCAAGCAGGTGGAGGAGCGGCTGTTCCTGACCTGTCTGCGGAGGAAGCGGGGGCATTTGGAGAGGCGCAAGTGTTCGTTCAAATGTTCCGCGGTGTACCGATGCAGGTCAAGGTGACCATGGGAACAGAACAGATTCGTGCAGCCCTGCCAGAGCGTTTTGGACAGGCAGCCGTGCGTGCAGGCTCTGCGTCGCCCAACCTTATCATGGAGCGAAAATGGGTCGAGCATGGCGTGCGTTACGGCGATTTGCGTGAGATTGGTGAAGAGGTCGCATTGGAAGTTGATGCCTCCTATCCGGAGAGTCGTGTAGAAGAAATCGTGGAACAGGCCATGGCGCTTGGTCCCGGGGAAACCCCAGAGTCAGTCGTGCGTGAGAAGAAAGTCGTTACGCTGGAGATGCTCGATGATCCGGATTGGCAAAAAAGATATGAAGTGCTGGATCGAATGGAGCCTACCGAAGAGGATTTGCCTGTTTTGGAAAAAGCGCTTCGTGATGGCAAACCGTCGATTCGCAGGCTGGCGGTTGTATATCTGGGCATGATCGGCGGCGATGATGTTTTCCCGCTGTTGTTTGAAGCGCTCCGGGATGATTCCGTCTCTGTACGACGCACAGCGGGCGATACCTTGTCTGACTTAGGAGACACGCGCGCGATTCTACCGATGTGTGAAGCGTTGAAGGATAAAAACAAGCTGGTACGCTGGCGCGCTGCTCGCTACTTGTTTGAGGTGGGTGATGAAACCGCCTTGGACGCTTTGCGTGCCGCACAGAATGATCCCGAGTTCGAGGTCAGCTTGCAAGTCCAAATGGCCGTGCAGCGCATTGAAAGCGGCGAGGCGGCTAGCGGTACCGTTTGGCAGCAAATGACTCGCCGAAACGATTAATTCGCTGCTTGCAATGACGCAAGAGCCCTCTATCAAGCAGATAACTGCTATAGAGGGCTTTTTTGTCGTGTCTTCATTGGCTGGATATACGGCGAATAGCGGGGCATACTGCTTCAAGAAGAGCGGTAAACAAGTTGGTTCATTAGGTAAATATTGGTATAAGTCAGTATAAAAATAGACACAGTCCAATAATAGTTGACTTCCACCTTATCCATCCCTTAGACTAGGATAGGGTTTAGCTTATGTATTCAACATCGCTAGTGCGTAGGGGAGATTGTGTATGACAACCAATCACTATGACGTTGTTATTGTAGGTGGGGGACTTGCTGGTCTTTCCAGTGCCGCCTACCTGTCGTCGAAAGGCAAAAAAGTTGCAGTTTTGGAACGCGGTCAATTGGGTGGACGTGCCGTTACACTGAAGATCAAAGGATTTAACTTCAACTTCGGTGCCCACGCTATTTATGCTCGCGACAGCTCCGTTTTGAGAACGTTTGAAAAAGAATTGGGTCTGAACATCGATTGGCAGGATTTCAATCCGACGAAAGCCAAGTACGATATTGGTAGCGATCTGACTGCAGTTCCGGCGAATGTACAAGGACTTTTCCAAACGAAGCTCTTAAAAGGCATGGACAAAGTATTGTTCACGTTTGAGATTTTGAAAACGATGCTAAAAATGGAGAAAGGCCATCCACATATGTCGATTCAAAAGTGGATGGAGAAAAAGCAAGTCAACGAAGAAGTGCGAGAAATGATGTTGACGCTTGCATCTTCTAACTTCTTCACACGTGAGCCTGAAAAGATTCCTTCTGACGTATTCTTTGCGTACTACAGTCGTTTGTTTACAACGAATAAACCGGTAGCGTATATCGGTGGTGGTTGGCAAGCGTTGATCAATGAATTCGTACGCATCATTGAAGCAAATCAAGGTACGATTCTGATCAAAACCAAAGTAGAGAAGTTCCAAGTAGAGAATGATCGTGTGGTTGGAGTGGTGACACCGGAGGGCGAATTTACGGCGGATGAATTTATTTGCTGTATTCCGCCGAAGGAGATGGCGAAGGTCTTTGCGGAGACGCGCCTGGAGCATGCGGTTGCACAGCATGCTGAATACGAGCCAACGGTTGTTATGGTGTATGACATTGGCTTGAAAGAGCGAATTGACGTACCGTACTCTTACATCTACGAAAAAGCAAACAATATTTTCATTACCGATATTTCGTATTATGACCGTACTTGTGTACCTGAAGGCGGACAGCTGCTGCAGGCGACTGCTTACATGCGTCAGGATGAAGTAGGGAACAAGGAAGCGGCCGAAATCCGCAAACAAGAGATTGAAAACCTGTATGACAAGCATTTCCCTGGCTGGCGTGAGCAATTGGTTGTGCCGCGCGTTTCTGCTCGTGCAGTCGTACAGGAGATCAAGTGGACCATGAATCAGAAGCCAATGCCGATTTTCATGCCGGATTACCGCAACCTGTTCTTCGCGGGTGACTGGTGTGAAGGACAAGGTCAGCTGTCTGAGCTGTCTTTCTCTAGTGCGATGAACGTTGCCAAGCTGATTTTGGAAAAAGAATAAGTCGATGACGAGCGGGTGTTCCTTGAAGACAGGAATGCCTGCTTGTTTTTTCTCATGCAAAGTTACATAGAAAAAAGCCCGCCAATGGAGATGGCAGGCCACATGGATTATGCTTTCTGACTATATACGTGATAAACAAGATTGCCGATTTGCGCCATGACGTCGGCAGCATCCTTTTGCTCGAGTCCCTTGTTTAAAATGGACAAGGTGACAGCATGAGAACCGATGTAGAGGATGCCGACATCATGCGTGATTTTGGTCACAGAGCCAGTCTTGTTGGCGAATTCCCATTTCGGAATCATCCCGATCACATCACCGTCTGGGTCAGGCAAAAGGAAGGGGATGCGGTCACGGTGCTGCTGAGTCTTCAAGATGGCGACCATTTTCAAACAGCTGTCGTAGGAGATCACTTTTCCTGTTGCCAAGTATCGGAGGTGGCTTCCCATGTCTTTTGCCGTCACCTCATTGTATCCTTCTAATTCGGCTGGGATGACCATGAGCTTATTGTAGAAGTGACTGTTTGTCATTTCTGTTTTTTGCATCGCGTTGCGAATGCTCTCTGTTCCGACGAGATCAATCATTATGTTCGTTGCTGTATTGTCGCTTTGGATGATCATCAGGGTAACCAGATCGCGAATCGTAAATTCAGTGCCGGGAGTCATATGCTGAAGAACACCTGCACCGCCAACGAGATCCTCTGCACGCAGCTGGATTTTGTCCTCTAAGGCAAACTTGCCTGCGTACGCCTCTGCAAAAACAGCTGTCATGATCGGGACTTTGATCACACTGGCTGCATAAAAGCGTTGATCTTCGTTGATGGATAAGGTTTCACCGGTTCGCAAATCTTCGAAAAAGATTCCCCATTCCCCTCCAGCGTCCTTGATCAGGCTGGATATTTGGGCAAAAAGACTGGATAACATGTAGACCCATCTCCTTTTGTTTCGATGTAGACAAAATTTTCTCAAGATAATATTATTTAGTCATGCTCCTAACAATCAAGAAGAATTATTCCTAAGATGGGGGTTTTGCTGTTGCAAAAGTGGAAGAAACTATCATTTTGTGCTGTTCTATTAACCAGTTTAGCGTTCGCTGGTTGTGGAACACCGCAAGCAAGCACCACGGGGGAGACGACAGGTGCAAAGCAGGAGCAGAGTAGCGCCCCTCAAACGATGCAGGTCAACCTGAATTCTGGTGAGCCAAGCACGATCGACCCTGGACTGGCAGAAGATATCCCTTCGATGTCTGTTGCCCGTGCAGCATTTGATGGCCTCCTGCGCTTGAATGAAAAAGGCGAGCTGAAAGAGGCGGTCGCAGAGAAGTACGAGGTTTCCGCTGATGGTCTCACGTACACCTTCCATCTGCGGGACTCCAAATGGACCAATGGAGATCCGGTTACCGCTCATGACTTCGAGTACGCATGGAAACGGGTTCTTGACCCGAAAACCGCATCCGGTTACGCGTACCAGATGTACTATTTGAAAAATGGGCAAGCCTTTAACGCCAACAAGGCAAAAGCCGAAGATGTCGGTGTGAAGGCAACCGACGACAAGACATTGGCTGTTACACTGGAAAACCCTGCGCCGTTTTTCCCGGAACTGGTTGCATCTGTCACCTATTTCCCGGTTAACAAAAAAGCGGTTGAGGGCAACAAAGAGTGGGCTTCTAAGCCAGAGACGTACATGACAAACGGGCCATTCACCTTGAAAAATTGGGAGCACAAATCAAAGATCGAATTCGAGAAGAGCGATTCTTACTGGGATAAGGACGCTGTCAAATTGTCCACGCTGACCTTGAACATGATCGAGGATGCCAATACGGAGCTGTCGATGTTTGAAAAAGGTGACCTGGATTGGGCAGGCTCACCACTGGGCGATTTGCCACTGGATGCGCTGGATGCTCTGAAAGAATCTGGAAAGATGCAAGCTCAAGCGACAGCCGGTACGTACTGGTACATTTTCAATACGACGCAAAAGCCGTTTGACAACAAAAAGATTCGTCAGGCGTTTGCTACGGCAGTCAATCGTCAGGAAATCTCCGATAATGTCGTACCATACAAGAGCACGCCAGCGACGGGGATTCTCCCGCCAACCATGGCACTCACACCAGAGGGATACATCAAAGACGGCGATGTAGAGACCGCGAAGAAGCTCTTGGCAGAAGGCATGCAAGAAGCGGGGATCAAAGAGTTGCCACCGATCACGATTGCATACAATACGTCAGAGGTCAATTCACGTATTGCGACAGTCATTCAGGATCAATGGCGCAAAGCATTTGGCATCGAAGTCAAACTGGTTAACAAAGAGAACAAGGTTCACCGCGAGGACATGAAGCAAGGAAACTTCACAATCGGTCGTGGTAGCTGGATTGGCGATTTCAACGATCCGATTAACTTCCTGGAAGTCTTCAAGGGTGGACTGAATACATCCAAATGGGAAAACAAGGAGTTCCTCGATTTGCTCGCGCAATCTGCCAAAGAAGGGGATGTAGCGAAGCGTAAGGAAATCCTCAAGAAAGCTGAACAAATCGTCATGGATGAAATGCCTGCGTTGCCAATCTACTATTTCACTTATGCGTGGGTGAAGCAGGATAGCGTAAAAGATGTGGTGGTAGATGCACTCGGGTTCATCGACTTCAAGTACGCTTCCAATCAAAAGTAATCATGAGTCTATGAAGGAGTGACTGGCGTGCGTCCGATCATTGGTGTGGCATGTACGAAAATGTATTTTCCGAAGAACGATCTCGACCAGTTTTTCTATGTAGGTTCAGGCTATGTGAACGGAATTGCGCGCAGTGGCGGTACTCCACTGATCTTGCCACTGCTGACGATTCAGGAAGCTCCGTTTCGTGAGATGATCGAATCCCTGGACGGCTTGATTTTGTCCGGTGGTGAAGATCCGTCGCCGCATTTGTACGGCGAAGACCCGCTGCAAGGGCTGGGCGATATCAATTACGAGAGAGACATCACAGAGCTTGAGATTATCAAGATTGCGCTGGAGCTGAAAAAGCCAATCCTGGGCATTTGTCGCGGGATGCAAATTTTGAATGTGGCGTGTGGCGGCACCCTCATTCAAGATATCCCGAGTCAAGTACCAGGAGCATTACAGCATGCGCAGAAGGGTTCACGGCAATACGGGGCGCATAAGATTACGCTGCAACCTGGCTTTGTCGCGGATGCCCTCGGAAAGACAGAGGTGCTCGTGAACACCTCTCACCACCAAGCAGTCAAAGACATAGCACGGGGCTTCAAAGTCACAGGATGCGCGGCTGATGGTGTGATTGAGGCGATGGAAAGCCTCGACGGGCTACATGTAGGTGTACAGTGGCATCCAGAACGGATGTGGGCACACGACGACGACATGTTGAAGATTGCCGAGGCATTTGTTGCCCGGGTAAAGCAGTTGAAGCTGCAAGCGACTAAATAGAATAGAAATGAGAGAAACCGTTCTGGGGTTGCCCAGAGCGGTTTTTTGCATGCAGGAGGGCTTTCTAATCTAGTGAAAAGGGCGTTTCAACCAGACTGGTGCAGTACTGTAACCAAACTAAGAGGGCAATATAGGGCGATCAAAAGCAGGCGTAAAACATGAAGGTGATGGTAGAGCCTCGCGTATCGCAGCGGATACGTGGTTTTTTTCAGTGTTAGCGTGGTGAAACAAGGATAAATGACAGGCAGAATCGAACTTCACGTAAGAGAATTGATTCCGTGAGGTGAGTTTTTGAAGAAAATAATTGTTGTTATTTTGCTTTTTCTACTCGTTTTTCCACGGTTCCTCTTCACGGAGTATTTTGCAGAACGCGAAATGAAAATGATAACCACAAACTATTATCAAGCGCTTATCGATGAAGACTATGAAAAAGCATTCAACACCCTTTATCTTTATGATTTTGCGGAGGATAAGCATCCAGTTGATGGCACGACGTTAAGTGAACAAGAAGCGAAAGAATTTTACATGAAAAAGATCGCCTTCTTAAAAGCTCATCAGTACAAACTGAAAGATTATGAGATCAAAAAGATTAGATACGAAGATGGGCATACCGCCTTTCTTGAAATGAAGCTTGAAGTTGAGCATGATGGACAAAAATTTCAATATGCTGAAACCGTACATATTTGGGAAGGAAAGGTATGGATTATGGGAGAGGAAGAAGATCCGTTCACAAAGTATCGGGATGGGAAAATGAATTTTCCCCTGTAAACTGAGCATAGAGGTGAGAGAAATGTTAAAGGTTGGAGACTCGGCTCCCGTCTTTACGGCGACGAGCACAAAAGGAACCATTGATCTTACAGCGCACATCGGCAAAGAGAATATCGTCCTCATCTTCTATCCGGGAGATGATACCCCGATTTGTACGAAACAGTTATGTGCAGTTCAGGAGCATTACACGACAATCGAGCGAGCAAACACCGTTGTTTTTGGCGTGAATCCAGGTGGCATGAACAAGAAACGCTCGTTTGCTGATAAGTTCCGCTATGAATTTCCATTAATCGTGGATGAAGACGAATCGATTCGAAAAGCATATGATGTCGGAAAGGTTCTTGGATTGTTTTTCCAGCAACGCATCGTGTACATCATAGGCAAAAACGGAAATATCATCTACGCCAAAAAAGGCAATCCGCCGGTGTCTGAGCTGCTACAGGTAATCGAAAGCCAAGCCTAGAACGTTCTCGCTTGCGTCAATGGAGCAAAACAGGGATAATAGAAATGAGAATGTATGTTTGGTGGGTATCCCTATGAAAAAAATTCTTCACTTGGATATTGACGCATTTTTCGCGAGTGTAGAGCAATTAGATCGCCCCGAATTGCGGGGCAAGCCAGTCATTGTCGGGGGAACTGGCAATCGCGGTGTCGTATCGACTTGCAGCTACGAAGCTCGAAAGTTCGGTGTTCGCTCCGCAATGCCTGTCGCCATGGCGAGGAAAAAATGTCCGCAAGGCTTTTATTTGCCTGTCCGCTATAGCCGTTATATCGAAAAATCTGCTGAAGTCAGACAGATATTTACTTCTTATACAGAGCGTTATCAAACAGTGGGTCTAGACGAGGCTTATTTAGATGTGTCCCACTATGAGAATGCGGTGCCCATCGCCCGCGATATCAAGAGGCGAATTAAACGGGAGACCGGACTTACTTGCAGCATTGGACTTTCCTACAATATGTCGTTGGCTAAGATTGCCAGTGACTTGAAAAAGCCGGATGCCTTTGTAATCATTCGACCTGAGCAGGCTTTGGATGTACTGCGGTCGTTGCCAATTGGCACCTTGCATGGAGTCGGCAAAAAGTCGCAGGAGCTGCTCGCGAAAAAGGGGATTGAGACGGTAGAGGATTTTTGGCGGCTTACGCTCGATGAGGCTACTACCTTATTTGGGAAATTCGGTCGTTCCCTCTATTACCGGGCGAGAGGAGAAGACAATCGCGAAATCGAAATGGACCGCGCTCCGAAATCATCGAGCCGCGAAACGACACTGCCCTTTGATTTGTTTGACAGGGATGCGATTGCTCCGATTGCCACCTCCCTTTTGCGTGAGGTCGAAGAGGACATCCGCGAGGAAGGGGTTGAGCCTCAGACGATTACGCTCAAAATTAAGTACGCGGACTTTACCCAGCGGACCAAGCAGCTCAAGGCTGTAGCCGGGGCCAATTGGCAGGATCTGTTGGACGATCTACTCGACGCCTTTGACTATACAGCGGGCGTTCGATTGGTGGGCGTTGGCTTTTCGAATTTTGCCGAGCAGCAAGGGGAGCGGTACGAACAGCTCTCAATGTTTTCGTGGAAGCTGGGGAAGTAAGGGAGGGAGAGCCGTGGAGACAGAGAATGCCTTTCATTGCTGTGCGACCTGTATTCATTTTCGCGTGGAGAAAGGGACGGGAGGAGTCAGCTATCGATGTTCTCGTCTAACCTACGAGACACGTCCGGACTATCGATTCCAGTGCTGGACTCCGACAGAGAAGGTCAAGCGACTGATGGAAGCGCGTAAAAGTCAACGATAGCGACAAAAAGAGGCACCTCCTTCGTCAGTATCGACAGAGGGGGTGCCTTTTCTATTCATGTGTCAGGTCGAGTTCCATCACTTCCTCCGGACCATCCATTTCGCCATTTGAGGTAAAGCCGATCGCCTCATACAGCTTGCGAGCGAACTCGTTTTCAGGATGAATACTCAAGTAAATGCGCGTACAGCTGTAGCGTCTGCACATTTCTTCAACGAGCATGCGCAGGAACCTTTTGGCGTACCCCTTACCCTGATGGCTACCATCAATCATAAAGCGATCCAGCCAAATTCGGCCATTCTCTACTTCGATTCCATGCATGGCATAACCGATAGCGATGTCCTTGTCATACAGACCGCATGATATCCATTCCGGTTCAAAACCTGATTGGGCGATGGAAAAAGCGTTGCTCTCGATAAAGGAGTGTTGACCTTCCGCTACAGTCAAGCAGGCAACTTGGCGCCAATTTTCTTTCGTAATTTCACGAATAGACAAGCTCAAAATTTCATCTCGCTTTCATTGGTGATGAGACGGGCGGATTTGCTTGCTTTTAATTGGACAAAAAGTAAAATGCCGAAGCCAAGGATGGACGCTGCCACGATCAGGAGGGCAGAGGATACTGGCAGTAAATCCGTCAAAATTCCCCCTGCCAGTGGGCCTGCAACCATTCCAATTCCGTGAAACATATTAAATAGAGAGTATGCCGTGCCGTATGCGCCGCTTCCCCCTTGGTCAATGATGGCCCCCAGCGTAGCCAAGGTAGGCGATAAGGTAAAGCCAATACTAGCCCCGACCAATGCCATTGCGAGCATTGCCTGCCAGAGGGAGTTCGCCCACGCCAAAAATGGCAGAAACACAGCCAGCGTAATGATTCCGACAAACATGAGCTTATACGGATTCATGCGGCTGGAAAGAGAGCCGGCAACTGGGGCGATCAGTCCGTATGCGAGTGTCATGACCCCAAACAAAAGACCAATCGTTGTCGGCGTCATGCTGAGTTTCTCTGTAAAAAATACGGGCAACGTCGGTTCAAGCAAACAAAGGGAAATCTCAGCCAACAGGACGATTCCAGCAATAAAGATGACTTGCGGATTGCGAATGAATCCACCGACATGAAGCTTTTCACTGACAGTTCTCGTCGTGTCTTCTTTCAAGAACAAGTAGACCAGCACAATGTTGATCACGGTAAAGGCTGCTGCTGCCAAGAAAGGCATGCGATGGTCACTGATTTCAAATAACCATCCGCCAATCGGCGCTCCAAGCAATGTACCGGTCGAAATCGCCGTCAATGCAATTCCCATTACAGTTCCGCGCATTTTGGATGGGAACAAATCCGCCAAGAGGGCAAGGGCAGTTGGCCATGTAGCCGCAGCAGCTATACCTTGAACAAAACGAGCGGTAATCAACATGGACATTGTCTCAGAGAAAGCAAACAATAACGTGGAAGCGGCGAGACCGAGCAAGCCGATCAAAAGCATGGTCCGTCTGCCAATCCGATCAGATATCGGCCCGAAAATAGGAGTGGCAATGAGCATCGCGACGGCATAGCTGCTAAACAGCACGCCCATCATGGTGGAGGAGGGCTGAAGCTTTTCCGTAAAATATGGAACAATCGGAATCAACAAGCTGTACAACAGCATGTCGATGAAAAGGATCAGGATGACAAACAAAAGTCCTATTCGTTGTTGTTTGGTCATTTTTGTAAAGATGGACATGATGGAACACCTCTTAACTATAAAAACTATTTTTGTTTTATTGGTTTTCTTGCGAAAAACGATATCGTGGCCTACCAAAGTTAGTGGAATGACCACGAGCCATTTGTTACCTTTTATTCGCTGGTACCAATCCAAACAAGAGGACATCTACAATAGCGGAAAGCGCCTCTGTAACTGTAATCTGGTTTTTCATGTAAAAACGTTGGTCGAGTGTAGAATTCAGGGCATCGACAATGACCTTCAGCATGAGCGTGACGTCCATATTGACGATGAGTCCTTCTCGAATCGCTTGCTCGAGAAGGACTCGAAGCGTCTGCCAATCCTCGGATAGAGAAGCCTCGACTTGGGTATATTGCTCAGGATAATATCGCTTCATCTGTTCGAGGATGCGCAAATCATAAAATTCATAGTGTGTCGGTAAAACCATCATGACGCCTTTGATTTTATGGATAAGAGAGAGACTGTCATCTGCGAGAATTTGCTGTGTTTTTTCATCGCCCTCTTCAAAGGACTGCTGAATGATTGTTTCCAGAATTTCTACCTTAGATGAGAAGTGCTCGTATAACGTGCGTTTGCTGATCCCGAGCCGCTTCGCCAAATCATCCATGGAAAATTTCATGCCTTTATCGCGAATCTCTTCAATAAAACCTTTCATGATCCGGTTTTTAATTGCAATCGACCCCCAGTCAAAACAACCTAACAGAAAACCAAAAAAACAAAAACAGTTTCCTTAGTAACGTCATTTTACACAGGATGACAGAGCAATGCAAGCAGTGATCATGCTTTTTGTTTTGCAACCAAGTGGTCGATTATGGTATAGTAGGTGCCGAAATCGCGGTTGATTGCTTCACATCATTTGGAGGTGCCCCGTGTTTTTAGAGAAGCTGATGCCTAGTCAGTTCGTCGAATCAATCCATCACATTGACATAGATCAATTGAAACGAAATAACATCCGTGCGGTGATTACAGACTTGGATAATACCTTGGTGGAATGGGACAGGCCACATGCAACCGAGGAGGTCATCAACTGGCTTGCTCGCATGCATGAGGCAGGCATACAGGTCACTGTTGTCTCCAACAACAACAAGGAGCGTGTAGACCGCTTCTGTGCCCCATTAGATCTCGGGTTTATTTATGCGGCCAAAAAGCCGACAAACCGTGCCTTTTTGCAGGCAGTGCGGCAGATGAATGTAACCATCGCTGAGACTGTTGTCATTGGCGATCAATTGTTTACCGATGTGCTGGGAGGGAATCGATTAGGATTTCATACGATCCTGGTTGTTCCTGTGGCCCAGACGGATGGTTTTTGGACGCGCTTTAATCGTCAGATGGAGCGTGTGGCCCTTATTTGGATGGAGAGGAAAGGAATGGTTTCGTGGAGGAGAAAAGCATGACGGAACAAATGCATGGCTCTTGTGCTGGATGTGGGATTGCCATTCAGACAGCAGATGCAAAAAAGCCTGGCTATGCACCTGAATCCGCGCTTGGCAGAAAGGTAGTCATTTGCCAGCGTTGTTATCGCATCAAGCATTATAATGAAGTAGCTCCCGTAGGAATGGGCGATGACGATTTCCTCAAGATTTTGGATGGCATCGGTTCTACGGAGTCTCTTGTCGTAATGGTAGTCGATATTTTTGACTTCCAAGGCTCCTGGCTCAAGGGTTTACCGCGCTTTGTCGGGAAAAATCCGATTTTGCTCGTGGGTAACAAGGTCGATCTGCTGCCGAGAAACATCAACCTGAACCGCGTGCGCAACTGGATGCAGCACGAAGCAAAAGAACGCGGACTGCGCCCAGAGGATGTCGTACTTATCAGCGCGCAAAAAGGGCTTCATATCGATGAACTGTTGAATCGCATTGGAGAGCTGCGCAAAGGTCGAGATGTTTACATCGTCGGTGTAACCAACGTAGGAAAGTCGACCATGATCAACCGCATCTTGCATGACTACGGTGCGGCTGAGCTGGAGATTACGACTTCGCCGTTCCCAGGTACGACGCTGGACAAAATCGAGATTCCGCTCGAGGATGGCCGTTCCATTTTTGATACACCGGGAATCATTAATCGCGACCAGATTGGACATATGGTATCCCCGACTGATCTGCGAAAGATTACCCCGACCAGCCGGATTAACTCCAAGGTGTATCAGCTCGATGCTGGACAATCACTCTTTTTGGGTGGTCTAGCCCGTATCGACTTCGCACGTGGAGAGAGACAGCCGTTGATCGTCTATGTCGACAACGACCTGTACATCCACCGGACGAAGCTGGAGAAAGCAGACGAGGTGATGCAAAAGCACCATGGAACCCTGCTGGTACCGCCAACAGGGGAGGAAGCTGCGAAAGCACTTCCACCATTTGTGAAGCACACCTTTAAAATCAACAAGTCCACCACGACGACCGACATCGTAATTTCCGGTTTGGGCTGGGTCAGCATCCAAGGAAAACACGAAGCGAGTGTTGTCGTGCATGCACCTAAAGGCGTAAGTGTTGGGATGCGCAAAGGGCTGATCTAGCTTAAGCAAGAAAAGTCGAGTTAGCCTTGCCCCTTGCCATATGCTATAGAGAGACGTCCGGGGAGGAAAAGCTCCATGATTACAAGCAAAACACAACTGGTTGGCCTGTTTGGACATCCAGTTTCCCACTCGCAATCACCGATGATGCACAATACAGCTTTTTCAGAGACCGGGTTGGGGTTTGCCTATGCTGCGTTCGATGTTGAACCGGAAAATCTGGAAGATGCAGTCGCGGGTATTCGCGCGTTAGGCTTGAAAGGGATTAACGTCACGATCCCCCACAAGGTTGCTATCATGCCGATGCTGGATGAAATCGATCCGCTCGCCAAACGAATCGGAGCCGTCAATACCGTCGTTTCTCGTGATGGACGCTTGATTGGCTACAACACAGATGGTATGGGCTATGTTCGTTCGCTTGTGGAAGAGACGGGAATCGTTCTTGAAAAGCAAGTGGTAACCATGGTAGGGGCTGGAGGCGCAGCGCGTGCAGTGGCGTTTACCTTGGCTGAACAAGGAGTCAAGGAAATTCGCATCATCAATCGTTCCCGGGAAAGAGCCGCGGTATTGGCTGAGCATGTCGGGACGATTGTACCTACGAAAATCGTAGAACAGGGCGAAGGGGCAGCTGCCATCGCAGACTCTTCGCTGTTGATCAATACGACATCGATCGGAATGCTGCCAAACGTACAGGAGACACCTGTGCCAGCAGAATGGCTTCATTCTGGTTTAACCGTTAGCGATCTGATTTATAACCCCCTCGAAACGCGTCTGCTCAAAGAAGCGCGTGCCATCGGTGCCACTGTACATTCCGGAATCGGCATGTTCGTGAACCAAGGTGCACTGGCTTTTGAGCTGTGGACGGGCGAACGAGCACCAACTGGGGTTATGCGTGAGGTCGTCTTGCAACAATTAAAGAAAACAACCTGATTTTGCAGGATGAAAAAGGAGGCATTGCCGATGTTGACCGGCAAGCAAAAGCGTTTTTTGCGCGCAGAAGCACATCATCTCACCCCGATTTTCCAAGTAGGAAAAGGCGGCGTAAACGAGAATATGATCACTCAGATCAAAGAAGCGTTGGAAGTACGTGAATTGATCAAGGTAGCGATTTTGCAAAACAATAACGACGATAAACATCAAGTGGCAGAAGATCTGGCAGCAGGTGCTGGAGCAGAGCTCGTGCAGTTGATCGGCCATACGGTTGTCTTGTACAAAGAGTCCCGGGAGAACAAGACGATCAAGCTGCCATAAGTGATCTGCATGCAATGAGACAGCCAATCAAGCAAGTAGGGATCATGGGAGGAACGTTTGACCCGATTCATTGCGGGCACTTGCTGGCGGCTGAACAAGCCAGAGAGCAAGCGGGCCTGGATGAAGTCTGGTTTATGCCTACACACGTTCCACCGCACAAAAAGAGAGAGAGTCTGACGCTGGCGAATCACCGCTTGCAAATGGTTCAGCTCGCCGTGTCTGATCACGAGGTGTTTCGTGTAACAGATGTGGAGTTCGCAAGAGAAGGTCCATCGTACACCTATGACACGATGATTCAGCTCATCAGGCAGTTCCCAGATTGCCGTTTTTCTTTTATCATGGGAGGAGATATGGTAAAAATCTTGCCCAAATGGTACCAGTACCAAGAGCTGATTCATATGGTACGCTTTATAGGTCTAGCGAGGCCTGGAACCGAACTAGATCAAGAGTCGAGCGAGGATGTCACATTTGTGGAGATGCCTGTTTGGGACATTTCCTCCACGATGATTCGCGAGAAGGCAGCTGCCAGGAAAAGCATCCGTTATCTTGTACCTGATGCCGTGGAGCGCTATATTAAGGAGAACCGAATCTATGAGACTTTTGGATAATCGGGAAGAGCTTCTCGTTCGCGTACGGCAACAAATGCATGAAAAACGCTACAAGCACACGCTTGGGGTGGCTGCGTCAGCTCGCGAGCTGGCAGAGAGATTCGGGGCTGATCCTGACAAAGCCGAGCTTGCTGGACTGTTGCACGATTACTGTAAGTGCTGGCCTGTGGAAAAAATGTTCGAGATTCTCGTTCGCCACGATATGCCTACAGAGCTTTTGGAAGGGGAAAAAGAGCTGTGGCATGCCTTTGCAGCAGCTATTGTGATCCAGACTGATCTAGGTGTGACGGATGCAGATATTTTACAAGCTGTTCGCTACCATACAACGGGTCGGGCTGGCATGTCCCTGTTAGAAAAAGTCGTCTGTGTGGCAGACTATATAGAACCAAACCGGGTTTACCCGGGTGTCGATTTTATTCGCGGCAAAGCCATGCATGATTTGGATGCCGCCCTGGCACTCGCCTTGGGAGGCACGATTCAATTTTTGATAGAGAAGCAAAAGACGGTTTTCCCGTTGACATTGACCGCATATAACGATTTGGTTTCCCGCAAAGGGAGAGAAGGAGGGTTTTGATGGTTAAAACAGTAGAAGATTTGGCACAGTTGGTAGTGAAGGCAGCAGAGGACAAGAAAGCAGAGAACTTGAAGGTGCTCGATATTAGAAAGCTGTCCGTGATCGCAGACTATTTCATGATTTGCCACGGAAACAACGAGCGTCAAGTACAGGCAATTGTTCGGGAAATCCGTGATCAAGCCCACAAAAACGGCTTTGACGTCCGCGGTATCGAGGGAGCAGATGAAGGTCGCTGGGTACTGGTTGATCTGGGCGATATCGTTATTCACGTTTTCCATCGCGAAGATCGCGAGTTTTACAATCTGGAGCGCCTGTGGAAGGACGCAGAGGAAGTTTCCTTTAGCGTGCAAGGATAAGGACAGATGGCATACGCACATATGGCCGCTGTATATGACAGGCTGATGGCGGATACTCCGTATGACCAGTGGCTCGATTGGGTCGAGCGTCATTGGACAAAGGGAGAGAAGCCTGTGCGGGTCATTGATCTTGGCTGTGGGACTGGCACGATTGCGATCCCACTCGCCAAGCGGGGATACCGTGTTACGGGCGTGGATCTCTCTACAGAAATGCTTGCGATCGCCTATGACAAAATGAGGCAGGAACAAGTGGATGTAGCGTGGGTGGAGCAGGATATGCGCGAGCTGTCCTTGCCCGAAGCGGATGCGGTCATCTCCTTATGTGATTCATTGAGCTACCTTACAGAGGAAGCGGATGTGCAGGAAACGTTCAAGCGCGTTTTCGCTCATCTCGCGCCCGGTGGGAGCTTTCTGTTTGATGTGCACAGTCCGTACAAGATGCTGCACATTTTCGGAGACGAGACGTTCACACATGTAGAAGATGAAGTTTCGTACATTTGGCAATGTTTTTGCGACCCGCTGCGACTGGAGGTAGAGCATCAGTTAACGTTTTTCATTCGTCAGCCAAACGGATTGTACGAGCGGATGGAAGAAGAGCATTGGCAACGGGCTTACCAGCCTGTCCAACTGATGCGCTGGCTGACAGATGCCGGCTTCACAGACATTGTCATCACCGCTGATTACTCGAATATGCCGCCACAAGAAGCGAGTGAGCGCCTATTTTTTTCAGCCCGCAAGCCGAAAAGTTTGACATGATTGGTTCGGATTGACTATAATGGCGTTATAACTACAGATTTCGACGCGTTTAAGAGGAATAGTAGGCATAGGATTCGAGCAATCACAGAGAGTTGACGGATGGTGCAAGTCAACCCGAATCTATCTGAACTCACCTCCCAGCACTTGCCCCCAAGGTCATTCAAGCAATGACTGCGTAAGGGTGAGCGGCTTATCCCCGTTACGGATGAAACAAGTGGGTGAATGCTTGTCATTTGCCAATCTGGGTGGTACCGCGGGAATGTTAAATAACCTCTCGTCCCTTTCGCAACAGCGATTTGGGATGTGAGGTTTTCTTTATTATTTTCACCTATTTTAAGATGGGAGTGCTTTACCATGGTATTCAGTCATCAAAATGTCGAAAAGAAGTGGCAGCAATATTGGGAGCAGAACAAGACCTTCAAAACCTCCGAGGATGAGGGCAAGAAAAAGTTTTACGCACTCGACATGTTCCCATATCCATCTGGAGCTGGCCTGCACGTGGGACATCCGGAAGGCTATACGGCTACTGATATTTTATCCCGCATGAAGCGGATGCAAGGATATAACGTTCTCCATCCAATGGGCTGGGATGCGTTTGGTTTGCCAGCGGAGCAATACGCTCTCGATACAGGAAACGATCCGGCGGAATTCACCGAGCACAATATCAACACCTTCCGTCGCCAAATTAAGTCACTCGGATTTTCCTACGACTGGGATCGCGAAATCAATACGACCGATCCGAATTACTACAAGTGGACACAATGGATTTTTACGAAGCTGTATGAGCACGGATTGGCTTATATTGACGAGGTAGCTGTAAACTGGTGCCCTGCTTTGGGAACGGTTTTGGCGAACGAAGAAGTCATTGACGGAAAAAGTGAGCGTGGCGGACACCCAGTAGAACGCCGCCCAATGAAGCAATGGGTCTTGAAAATTACTGCGTATGCGGAAAGACTCTTGGCTGATCTGGATGAACTGGATTGGCCAGAGAGCATCAAGGAAATGCAACGCAACTGGATCGGTCGTTCTGAAGGGGCAGAAGTAACCTTTGGTATCGAAGGTCATGACGAATCCTTTACCGTCTTTACAACTCGTCCAGACACTCTCTACGGAGCAACTTACGCGGTATTGGCTCCTGAGCACAAGCTGGTTGAGCAAATTACCGTACCATCTCAAAAAGAAGCAGTGGAAGCGTACCTGGATCAAGCGAAGCACAAGAGCGATCTGGAGCGTACTGATCTGGCGAAAGAAAAGACAGGAGTATTTACCGGAGCATATGCGATCAACCCGGTTAACGGCGAACGTCTGCCAATCTGGATTGCAGATTACGTGCTGATCAGCTACGGAACAGGCTCCATCATGGCGGTTCCAGCGCATGATGAACGCGACTATGAGTTCGCAAAAACATTCGATCTGCCAATCAAACAAGTAATCGCTGGCGGAGATATCTCCAAAGAAGCGTATGCAGGCGACGGAGAGCACATCAACTCCGGTATGCTCGATGGATTGAACAAAGAACAGGCGATCACCAAAATGATCGAGTGGCTGGAAGCGGAAGGCAAAGGAAATCGCAAAGTAACATTCCGTCTGCGCGACTGGCTGTTCAGCCGTCAACGCTACTGGGGTGAGCCAATTCCGATTCTCCATCTGGAAGACGGCACGATGAAAGTCGTTCCAGAATCCGAACTGCCAATCGTATTGCCAAAAACAAAAGAAATCAAACCATCCGGTACAGGTGAATCGCCATTGGCAAACATCTCGGAGTGGGTAAACACCGTCGATCCGGAAACAGGTATGAAAGCACGCCGTGAGACAAACACGATGCCACAATGGGCGGGTAGCTGCTGGTACTTCCTGCGCTTCATCGATCCGCACAACGATAAGGCAATGGCTGATCCAGACAAACTGAAGGAATGGCTGCCAATCGACATTTACATTGGTGGTGCCGAGCATGCGGTGCTGCACTTGCTCTACGCTCGCTTCTGGCACAAGTTCCTGTATGATATCGGTGTTGTACCAACCAAGGAACCATTCCAAAAGTTGTTTAATCAAGGAATGATCCTGGGTGAAAACAACGAGAAAATGAGTAAGTCCAAAGGTAACGTCGTAAACCCAGACGATATCATCGACAGCCATGGTGCCGACACACTGCGCATGTACGAAATGTTCATGGGACCACTGGATGCTTCGATCGCTTGGTCGACAAAAGGCTTGGATGGCGCACGCCGCTTCCTAGATCGCGTATATCGTCTGTTTGTAGGTGACAACGGTGAGCTGAACGGAAAAATCGTGGAAACCTCCAACGTGGCTGGCATGGAGCGCGTGTACCACCAAACGGTGAAAAAAGTAACAGAAGACTACGAAGGCCTGCGTTTCAATACGGGTATCTCTCAGTTGATGGTATTCGTTAACGAAGCGTATAAAGCAGAAGTTCTGCCGAAGAAATTCATGGAGGACTTGGTAAAAATGCTGTCTCCAATCGCTCCGCACTTGGGTGAAGAGCTGTGGGAAAAACTGGGCCACAGCGAGAGCCTGGCATACGAAGCATGGCCTACGTATGACGAAGCGAAGCTGGTTGAAGACGAGGTAGAAATCGTCCTGCAAATTAACGGCAAAAACAAAGAGAAGCTGCTCATCGCTTCTGATTCGACGCAAGAACAGATGGAAGAGATGGCGAAAAACAATGAGATGATTAAAGAACTGATCGAAGGAAAAACGATCGTCAAAGTCATCGCTGTTCCAGGCAAACTGGTGAATATCGTCGTTCGTTAAGAAAAGGACGGCAAGAAATAAGAAGAGGAGTGGAGCCTGTGAGTGACAGGTATCCACTCCTTTTTTCGTAAATCAACGCTTCTTCGTCTTGCGCTAATGTGGCTGATTGCTCAAATTTCGTGCAACCAGTTCCTGGTCCTCGGCAAACTTTGCTTGTGTACGACGAAATACTTGGGCGAAAAGACCGGGAATACCGTTTTGCAAAGGAATCAGACCTTCCCCAGTAATTCCACCGGGCACGCAGACCCTCTTTTGCAGAGTAGGAAGGGTGAACGCTTCTTCTCGTAAAAGATCTGCGATCCCAATTAGCATTTGCGTGGTCATGTAGGTAGCAGCTTCTTCGGAAATGCCAGTTTCTTCAACAGCTTCTTGAATCATTTGCTGCAAAATATAGCTGATAAAAGCTGGCCCACAACTCACAATGTCAGAAGTAATTCGTAAAAAAGGCTCCGAAATCTCAATAGGGGAGCTAATGTGGGCAAACAGACTTCGTATAAAATGACGTTGTTCCTCTTGGATTCGTGATCCAAATTCACATAAGCTGACACCACTCATTACGGCATTTGTAATAGAAGGAACGACTCTGGCAACCGCACATGGAACTTGAGTCTCCAAATCCGCAAGCTTGATCGGACTGGTGATCGTAATCAATAGGTGGTCTGGCGTTAAGGCAGGAGCAATTTGTTCGAGCATCACGCTATATTCCAGTGGCTTGACGCACAGCACAATCGTTGTAGCTTCTTTGACCAAATCGGCATTGCTGTGCGCCACAATGAGCCCGGGATGTTTTTCTGCCAGTTGCTGCGCCTTCGAAAGGGTTCTGTTGCTGATAATGACATGACCAGGAGTCAGCGCCTTGGCTGACAGCAATGATTCAATCAAGATACTGCCCATGCTGCCCGTACCAATGAATCCAATTCTATTCATGGGCATACCTCCCTCCGATATTCTTTTCCCATTCTATGTAGGAGTGCCTATGATCATGACCGGATGCTGAGCACTCATTTTACCACCAGCCGATCTTTTATCCGTGCAAACATCTTCTCGCCAATTCCCTCAATCTGTTTCAGGTCATCCGCTGAACGAAATGGCCCTTGTTTTGTCCGGTACTCCACGATTGCCTTGGCACGAGCTTTTCCAATCCCGGGGAGACTCATGAGCTCTTCGACAGTTGCCATGTTGAGATTAATGGCTGAGGAGGCACCAGTGGTGGATACGCTGGCAGCAGATTGTACAAGGCCAATGGATGCGGAGACTGGCGCGGTGGCCCCTTTAGCCGGGATGACAAGAGCAGCTCCATCTGTGAGCGGCGCTGCCAAGTTGATCTGGACAAGGTCAGCATCAGGAAGTGCTCCTCCTGCTTTCTCGATGGCATTTGCGACACGCGTACCTGGTTCGAATTGGTATAATCCAGGATTTTTCACTTGTCCTTTCACATCGACATAGAGAGGAGAGAGGAGTGGCTCCTTATCCTTATCTTTTTCCGGTGTCGCTTTTACAGATTTGGCAGGTTGAGCAGCTGCTGAATCATCTGTCAGTTCTTTTGTTTCAAGATTCGATGCTGCATAAGCAGGAGAATGCAACGGTAGTTCGTCAGTCTTATGTGATTGGTCGCGTTGATAGATCCAATAGCTACAACCGACAAACAGAACAGCCGCAGTCAGCAAGATGATACGACGATAACGCTCCCACCACTCCAGCACCATAACAAAAACCCTCCCGTCCTTCACATAGCGATACGTTCATAGAGTGAACTTGTTCTCTATCAACGATGCTACGAAAAGTAAGAGAGGGTCTGCAAATCTATTTATTGCGTTGCCGCTGTTAGCCGATATGCAGCAGCGAATTTTTTTTGCGGCGAAGGTCTACATTTGGGCTGACAAAAGGCTCAAAATTGTGCTTTTGCTCAATGAAGATTTGATGCCACAACATGAAGACCAGGATCGTCCAGATTTTGCGACTGTAATCCGCATTTCCTTCGCGGTGTTCATCGAGCAAGTACAGCACATAGGCCTTATTGATCAAATTATCCACCTTGGATTCAAAAATGATCTCTTTTGCCCATTTGTAAAATTCGTTTTTGAGCCAGTGACGAGTCGGAACAGGGAAGCCCAGCTTCTTTCTCGTTTGGATCTCAGGTGGCAGGAAGTCTTTCATCGCTTCTCGAAGCACGTGCTTGGTCGTGCCGTTGGCAATTTTGTACTTCGTTGGAATGGTAGCGGCGAATTCAAATACCTTAAGATCAATGAAAGGTACTCGTAACTCCAAAGAATTGGCCATCGTCATCTTGTCGGCCTTCATCAAAATGTTGCCTCTGAGCCAAGTGTGAATGTCCAAGTATTGCATCTTGGTCACATCGTCATATTCGGAAGCGCGTTTGTAAATCTCTTCTGTGATGGTGAAAGGAGATACATACGATTCCGAACGGGTGATATCTTCCATGACGACACGCTTTTTCATCTCTTCGCTGAAAATCAGTGCGTTTCCGAAGAAGCGTTGCTCAACTGTTTTCGATCCGCGGATGAGGAAGTTTTTCCCTTTTACCTGATCAGGGAGGCGTTCTGCCATATATCCGATGGAATGGCGCATCCAGCCAGGCATCCCGGAAAACATTTTGAGAGAATGAGGCTCTCTGTAAATATTGTATCCGCCAAAAAATTCATCTGCACCTTCACCGGACAATACGACGGTTACGTGTTCACTCGCCATCTGCGCTACAAAATAGAGCAGGATGGCAGAGGGGTCCGCTACTGGTTCGTCCTGATGCCAGATAAGTCGCGGCAATTCATCCATGTACTGCTTGGCGTTTATCACGCGCTCGAAATGCTCCGATCCCAAATATGCGGCGGTTCGCTTCGCATAATCGAGCTCGCTGTAACCAGGAATATCTGAGCCGACAGAAAAAGATTTGACTGGCTCGAATGTACGTAACATCCCAACGATACTGCTAGAGTCAACACCACTAGACAAGAAGGCTCCACGAGAAACTTCGCTAATCCGGTGTTTGTCGACAGATTCGAGCATGACACTGCGCGTACCCTCAACAAAATAAGAGAACGGCTTGCTTTCATCTGGCTTGAATTCTACATCCCAGTACCTTTCCAGCTTGATCTGGTCGTTTTCAATCACAAACGAGTGCGCAGGCGGTATACGGTAAATGCCAGCAAACATCGTGTCAGGATCGGGTACATATTGGAACGTCAAATAGTGATAAAAAGCGGTTGGATTCACTTCGCGGTTGAATCCTGGCAGCTCCAGCAAGCTTTTAATCTCGCTGGCAACCCCGATCGAATCATTTGTCTCGACATAGTAGAGAGGCTTGATTCCAAAATGGTCGCGTGCCCCAAACAGACGTTTTTTACGGGAGTCGTAGATCGTAAAGCCAAACATCCCGCGCAAATGCTTAGGTGCATCTGTTCCTACCTCTTCATAAAGGTGGAGGATGGTTTCAATATCAGAATCGGTATGGAAAACGTGACCGATGTCCTTTAACCATTGTTGTAACTCTTTGTAATTGTAGACTTCACCGTTACCAATAATCCAGATGTCACGTGTTTCGTTAAACAGCGGTTGATGTCCGCCTTCCACGTCAATGATGCTTAAACGACGAAAGCCCAGGGCGATGTTGTCTTCAAGGTGAAAACCATCGTCATCTGGACCACGGTGCAGGATGACACCCGTCATTGCACTAATCGCTTCTTGTTGAACAGGCTTTTGCCGCTTGTTATAGAGTGATACGATTCCGCACATAAGAAATGACTCTTCCTCTCACTGGATTGCTCCTGCTAACTCTATCATGTATCGACCATCAGCGCAATCTCTTATGAGTGCCAGTAATTGACCTCGAAAACGCTGATTCTACAAGGGAATTAGCCTTTCGTCTTTTCTATTTTTGTCCCCATTCGGTTAGATATACTCCCTTAGGAGACCATGATTCGTTCGACAAAACGGTTCATGAAAGAACAGGACGGGGGAATTGCATTGTCAGTATGGATAGCAAGCCTAGCGATGATGATCGGCCTCATTTTGTCCGCCTATTTACATCCTGCTTGGCTGCTGTTGGCTGCAGGCGTATCATGGGCAATCGTTGCATGTATCCCGTTACCATACCGCAAATTCGTTGCATGCTACTCACTGATTATTATTCTAGCAGGTCTCTTTTTTTGTGGGTACGAGATTCTCCACAGCTCTGAAGTGAAACCATTGGCAGAAAGGGAGCAGAGCATCTGGATAGAAGGCGTCATTGATTCACCTGTGAGACGGGACGGGGATGTAGCACGATTTTTTGTCACGATAACATCCTGGGGTGAAAATCAACCTGATCAGAACGTGCATCGGTCTCTCGAAAAAATCGCGCTTCGTGTTAAACTTGCTTCTTTCCAGGAAGCAACACAAATAGAGCAGTGGAGACGTGGCAGTGTTATCGTGGCTCCAATCCGATTATCCTTACCAGCTCCTACGCGTAATCCTCATGCCTTCGACTACGCCAGCTACTTGTATTGGCAAGGCGTCCATGTTACAGGAGAAACAAGCTATCAAGCGATTGATGTGATACCTGCTTTTTCCGTGTCGGCAAGCTTTCAAGAGTGGCAGGACTCGGGTGCAAAGAGAATTGAATCATTATTTACTGATCCAGAAACAGCGGGTTACATGAAGTCGCTGCTGCTTGGTCTTGGACAAGAGGTGAACCTTGAGCTTGCGGCGATGTATTCGAATTTGGGCTTAAGTCATATCCTCGCGATTTCCGGTTTGCATGTGACGTTGGTTAGCTCCATGTTTATGTGGTGCTTGGAACGGATTGGAATCAGACGCAGACTCGCATTTGTCGTAACGATTTTGTTTTTGATCGGGTATGTGCTTCTGGTGGGAGCCAGCGCGTCCGCGATCCGATCTGGACTGATGGGGAGTGTGGGTCTTCTCTGTCAAGTATTTGGAAAGAGGTTGGACGGCAAGGACGTCTGGGCAGGTGCACTCATTCTTATGCTGGTGTTGAATCCGTATCAGCTGTGGCATGTAGGTTTTCAGCTTTCCTTTGCGGTGACACTTGGTCTGATTATTTTTGTGCCATACAGCTTGCATGTGTTTGTGCGGGTACCCGTCTGGATTCGTACACTTGTGTCGGTTACTTTGTCAGCCCAGCTCGTTTCTTTCCCGTTTCTCATCTATCATTTTCATTTGTTTTCACCAGTGTCTTGGCTGGTCAATTTGGTAGTGACACCGATTCTCTCGGCTATAGCGCTACCGTTCGGGTATATCGCGGTTGTCCTCGATTTCGTCCATCCGTTTTTGGCCGTGATCCCTGTTTGGGTATCAACGGCTATGCTGAAATGGATTCATCTCCCGCTGTTTGCTATCGAAAAAATGAGGCTCCCTTTCACATATTGGCCGCATCCTTCGTGGTGCTGGCTTGTTTTGTATACCTGCTTTTTGGGTGTTCTGCCCATTTCATGGAAGTTGGGCTATCATCGAAAGCGTGATATAATGCTTACTTTCGTTATATTTCTCATGTTTATTGTAGCAGCTAGACAGCCGTTTTCAGGAGTCGAAGAAGTGCGAATTACCTTCCTTGATGTCGGACAAGGGGATTCCATCGTTGTCGAAATTGGTGATCAGAAGGTATACTTAATGGATGCAGGTGGGACAATGCGGTTCCCAGCTGCTGAACCATGGATGGAAAAGCGTGACCCATTTGAGGTGGGGAAAGACGTCGTTCTGCCGTTTCTGATGGCCAGAGGAATCGAGAAAATCGACCGCGTCGTCATGACGCATGGTGACCTGGATCACATCGGGGGAGTAAAGTCGCTTATTCCTCATTTTTCTTTTGGAGAGGTATTGGTGAATGGGACAGCACCTTCCAAATTGGAGGGCGAGATTGTCCAGCTTTTTCAACAAGAAGGGGTTCCGATTGTAACTGGGCTCCCGGGTCAATCTTGGTCAGATGGGCCGGGAATCGAGTGGAAGTGGCTGCACCCGGGGGAATCGACCTTCTCAGGAAATGATGCATCCGTAGTACTCCAGCTGACTGCTTATAACAAGACTGTATTGTTTACGGGTGACATTGAAAAGGATGGGGAAAGCCAGCTTGTTCAAAACGGTTTGACTTCTGTGGATGTTTTGAAAGTAGCCCACCATGGAAGCAATACCTCGAGCACCGAAGAGCTCCTTGCAGTCACAGCACCAAAAGTTGCTGTAATCTCTGCCGGGGTGAAAAATCGGTACGGGCATCCATCGTCCGAAGTACTGCATCGCTTAAAAAAATCGGGTTCCGCCGTGTACAGGACTGATGCTCATGGAGCGATTACGCTGGTTATTACACCTACGGGATTATATTGGCAGACCCAAATATTGGATACATAAACTGTTTGCAACTTTTTCAATGAGCGAACCGTCTGTAGGGGGGAGAAGAGAATATGCATGAAGCAGAGTTGATCAGGATGGCGCAATCCGGGGATCATGACGCGCTAGTCGAACTGCTTCGATCTATTGAGACCTCCGTTTACCGAAGCGCTTATTACATTCTAGGGAACGAACAAGACGCGCTAGATGCCTCCCAGGAAGTCCTCATTCGTATTTATCGAAAGTTGGACACCTATCAGGAAAAAGCAAAGTTCTCAACCTGGGTACAACGCATTGTCAGCAACGTCTGTATGGATAAATTTCGCGCGAAGAAGGAAACGGTCTCAATTGACGAGCACGAGTTGATCATTCCTGATCGTAACAACGTAGAAGAAGAAATCCTTCTCACCGGGCTGTCGAATGACATCCAGGAAGCCATCGGAAGATTGCCAAAGCAATACCGGATGGTTGTAGTACTCCGCTATCTAGAGGATTTGTCCTATCAAGAAATAGCGGAGGCACTAGATTTGCCGCTTAACACGGTAAAGTCGTATTTATTTCGGGCTAGGCAACAGTTACAGGAGCTGTTGTACGACTACCAGAAAGGGGGGATCGGTTGATGACCAACGAAGAGATTTTTGAACTCATGCAGCGGGATCTGGATCGAGATCTGGTGGAGTCAGAGCAGCAATTGCTCCATCGTTTGATTCAGAATGATGTTGATCTGCAGCTTATGTACAACCGTTTGAAAGATGTGTCACAACAATTGGAACATCTGCCCCCTGTCGTACCTCCGTTCAGCATCGTAGATTCTATCCTGCCCAAGCTGGAATCAGCCGCTGCAAAGCCTGCTGCGGTGACATCTACGATGAACGAGGAAATCCTGCCCACTCTGGAAGTTAAGCGTGAGTCGTCTTCGCTGCCGGAATCAAAAAAGTGGAAGCGGATGAAAGTGTGGATGGCCAGTCTTGGTAGTACGGCCGTCGCTGCTAGCTTATTGGTTGGCATGCTGTTTTCGGGCGGTGATGGTAAGAAGCAAGAAGTCGATTCGTTCCAGAACGGAACGGACATGACGCCAGCGGTCGTGGAACAACCCAAAACCCCTGGGCCAGATGATCCGACTCCTCCAAGCAATAATCCAATACCATCGAATTCAAAAGAGGAAACGGACAAGGCAAAAAAGTCAAGTGGAGCAACTACTCAGACGAAGAGTAAAAGGCCACCGGCAAAGACCGAGAAAAAGCAAACATCGCCACCGAAGAAAACGAAAACGCCGCCACCACCACAAAAGAAGCCTGTACCTCCAACGCCAGTAATAACAGATGATAAGCCACCGGTATGGCCGATCGGACTGGAGGAGAATCCGGACAGAGAAGACAAAGAACCTGCTAATGACGATAAGGACGACGGTGGGGACAAGCAAGAGGAGAAAAACAAGGGAAAAAATAAAGAGAAGAAAAAAGATAAAGATGATAATGACTAACTTTTTTCCACGTATGGACCGGCACCGCTTGCGAGGATTTTGCGTATAGTACATTATCAAGCACCCCCTGCTTACCGTTTGGGGAGGAGGAATCCCGGGGCTTTTCCCTAAACGTTTACATAGAGGTGCCAACGGATGAAAAAACCGCTACCGATTCACTGGTGGCGGTTTTTTTTCGCTTTGTTCTGAGCAACATGTGCTATAATAACGCAGGTAAGAAGAAGGAAAGGGGAGAAAACGTATGCCACTCCTATCGGCTATTCGCGAAATACGGCAAAAACAATTCTCGCCGATCTACGTCTTATACGGGCCGGAGTCTTTTCTGGCCGAAGATTTTTTGGCGTTGGCTCGTAAAGAAATGATTGATCCAGAATTTACGGATTTGAATATGAGTGTGTATGATTGTACTGAAATAGGATTGAGTGAAATTCTACAGGATGCGGAAACCTTGCCGTTTATGGGCGAGCATCGATTGGTGATTGCCAGACAAGCCTACTTTTTAACAGGAAGTAAGCCTTCGACTAAGGTAGAAAGCGACCCGGATGCTTTGCTCGATTATTTGCAAAATCCGCCTCCCTACACCACACTTATTTTACATACAGAAGCTGACAAGCTCGATGAACGAAAAAAGCTGGTCAAAACGCTGCAGCAGAAAGCGAAAGTGATCCCTTTTCCGTTGTTAAAAGACGGAGATTTGTATGGCTGGGTAGAGCGGCATGCGGGTAAATACCAGGCGAAAATCGATCGTCAGCAAGCCATGAGGCTTGTGGAGCGAGTAGGAGCCGAGCTGCGTCTTCTGGACAAGGAAATCGAAAAGATGGCTCTGTTTGTCGGGGTGGGTGAAAGCATCACGGACGACGTCATCGAGCTGCTTGGAGCACGTACGCTGGAGCAGGATGTATTTGCGCTAATTGAACAGGTCGCTTCGGGGAGATTGGACAAGGCACTCAGGATGATGTACGACTGCATGAAAACAGGAGAGGAGCCGATTAAGCTGCTGGCTCTCTTGGCGAGGCAGTTCCGCATGCTGTTGCATGTCAAGCAATTGGCGCCGCGTGGTTATTCGCAGCAACAGATGGCAGGTATGATTAAGATGCATCCTTACGCGGTGAAAAAAGCAATGGAGCAAGCGCGTCATTTTTCTGAGGAGTCGTTGAAAAAACTGCTGGGCATTCTGGCGGAAGAAGATTTTCGGATGAAGTCAGGGCAGGTAGACAAACGTCTCGCCCTCGAATTATTCATTGCACGTGCACATGACGAACGAACAAAACGGTCATGACGTTTATTACAGTAAAAAAACCCCTAGAACAAGATGTTCACGGGGTTTTTTTGCGCTTGGTCTCTTACGCTACAGGAGCGCTCAGAACGTTAAGCTTTTTCATCAAACGAGACTTTTGACGGTTTGCTGCGTTTTTATGAATGAGACCTTTCGAAGCGGCCTTGTCCAGCTTTTTCACAGCCACCAGAAGAGTAGATTTCGCCAATGCTACATCGGAAGCAGCGACAGCTTTCTCAAAGCTCTTGATGGAAGTACGCAGATCAGACTTTTGAGAAGCACGGTGTGCGCGACGCTTTTCGATTGTTTTGGTGCGTTTAATCGCGGATTTAATATTTGGCATGTGTGTCACCTCCTTAGACGACCATAGACATACAGTCATACAACAAAGTAATTCTAGCATGGGGCGAACCCATTTGCAAGAAAGGATTCGGAATAAAAATGAAGGATTCAAGCAAGCTAGTAGCAGGAACAAAATGGTCAGTACTTTTTTCACTTTGGATCAAAGGAGCTGATGAACATGGCACATAACATTGATTTGTCTGGTTATTCCATTCGTACGGATCTTGCAGTGGAGGCCCACGAGCTTGCCCAGCAACAAAACCAGAGCGATATTGAGGGCGTTTGGCTGCAAGCTGACGACAGCGAGCCCAATGTGAAAGTAACGAGATTACATGTGGAAACAGAGGGAGCGGGGAAGGAAATCGGCAAGCTTCCGGGGCATTACCTTACGATTGAAGTGCCAAAACTGCGGGATAATGATACCTCGATCGAAGAGCAGGTGGCCAAGCGATTCTCCGTCGAATTTGCCAAGTTTCTCAAACAACTGGGAATCACTGAAGACAAAAAGGCTCTCGTCGTTGGTCTCGGCAACTGGAATGTGACCCCGGATGCGTTGGGGCCGATGGTTGTGGAAAATTTGTTGATTACACGTCATCTGTACACGCTGGCGCCTGAAACCGTTGGAGAAGGCTATCGGGAAGTCAGTGCGCTATCACCGGGTGTCCTTGGGATTACGGGTATAGAAACGAGTGAGATTATTTTTGGTGTCGTGGAAAAAAGCAAACCCGATTTTGTCATCTGTATCGATGCTCTTGCGTCCCGCGCTCTGCACCGGGTCAACACGACGATTCAAATATCGGATACAGGGATTCATCCCGGTTCAGGGGTCGGAAACAAGCGCAAAGCGATTGATCAGGCGACGCTTGGTGTGCCTGTGATTGCGATAGGAGTTCCTACGGTCGTTTTTGCCTCTACGATTGTAAATGATGCAATTACGTACTTGATGGGGCATTTTGGACAATCGATGGTGGAGAGCAAGCGGGCGTTTAACAAACTGGCAATGAGCACGCTGCCGGAGCGTAAGGAACCGTATACGGAAGAGGACTTGCCCGACATGGAATCCCGCAAGACATTCATGGGATTGGTAGGTTCACTGCCGGAAGAAGAGAAACGACAACTGATTCATGAAGTCCTCCGACCGCTGGGACAGGATCTGGTCGTCACCCCAAAAGAAGTGGACGATTTTATAGAAGGCGTGGCGAATGTGATCGCAACAGGTCTGAATCGCGCCTTGCACAGTGCAGTGAATGAAGAAAATAGCGGCTCGTATACCCACTAAGTCGTAAAAAGCTAGAGTGAGAGAGAAAAGCTAGAAAAGGGTTCTATCGTCTCTATGAGCCTCATAAGCTAAAGCATAGACAAGCGCGAGGGGAAGTTCTCCCGACGTGCAAACATGCTACAGCTAGAGGAGTGAGACAGATGGCGACCCTCATTCAACGCCAATTCGTTGTTCTTTCATTTATAACCGCCTTCCTGTTTGTCATGACAGGAGTGCTTTCGCTCGGCGGGAACCGAATCGCAATTTCTTCCTCCGCCATTCAACAGGCCGCTTCTCATATTTCCAGTCTGGCGATTTTGGGGTGGATGGGGCAGGAAATTCCGGTTTTGTCCGAAACGGTGCAAGCACAGGCTGATGATCGCACGAATAGCGTAACGGGTTTTCTCTTTCGCTTGGCAACCAATATACAGCCAGGAGACTTGCGTAGCTTACTAGGCAGGGAGCTCCCTGGGATGGTAACGACAGAGGATGCCAGGTTTGTCGTACAGGGAAAAGGAGCTTCTCTCGCAGATTTTTATTTGGAGTACCCCGCTCATCCGAGACAGGTAGAGGATCAATCGCAAGTAGTTCCGATCGTAGAGCCAAAGCCGGAGGATACCACGAAGTCAGGCGAAACGAAGCCAGTTCCTGTACCCAATTCGATCACGAACGGCAAAAAAATCGTTTACGTCTACAACTCGCACAATCGGGAATCGTGGTTCAGTGAAACGAAGCCAGTGGGAACCTCCGTCGATCATCCTACGAGAAATATATCGTTAATCAGCAAGTATTTATCAGAAGCGTTGAATGACAGAGGAATTGGTTCGGACGTGAGCACCGACGACATCTATCAGCAGCTGTTGAACAAAAAAATGCACTACTCCTTCTCCTACGCGGAATCTTTGCAAGTAGTCAAATCAGCAACGGTGAAAAACAAGGAGCTGTACTACTTTTTCGATCTGCATCGAGACACAGCGCCACGAGAGCGTACAACGGTCACGATCAAAGGAAAAACGTATGGAAGAGTATTGTTCGTCATCGGGAAAAGAAACAAAAGCTACGAGAAAAATGAGGCGTTTGCAACGGAGCTTCATGAGTTGATGGAAAAAATGTACCCAGAGCTTTCGCGTGGCGTGATGGAAAAAGGCGCAAAAACGGATCATGGCGAGTATAATCAGTCCCTCTCCCCGGGAAGTCTGTTAATAGAAATAGGTGGTACGGAAAACAGCGTGCAGGAAAGCATGAATACGGCAGAAGCATTGGCTGATGTTTTCGCAGCCTATTATCAGCAAGCTGAAAAAGTAGGCAAAACAGTTTCTGACGAGCCTGCAAAGAGGTGACGGGCATGAACGTGACGATGAAGCTGACTGGACTGTTAATCATCTTGCTGGTCGGGGTAGTTTTGGGATTGCAAACGGCTGAGCGTGGAATATCCAAGGTAAGTGGAGTGCCTGAGGGGCAGGCTCAAACCTTTTCCATCAAAAAAGTGGATCAAGGGCAAGTGGAGATCGCGGTAATGGGCAAGCAGGTTCAGACCGCCAACCCGAAGGAAATGGTCAACTACGTCAGTCGGATCGGTTTGACTTTGGGTGGAAGCATTAAAAGTGGGGCGCAGAGTTTTGTCGATTGGGTAGGGAGTTTTTTTGAACCGTGAAAATGGTTTATGCGCAAAAAGAAGGGGTGCAGAAAGCCCCAGTGACAAAAGACCCGTACAGGCGGGTCTTTTGCATGCGACCACAGATGCTTCATTCGATCTGCTAAAACAGTGCAAGTGAGGCTACATCAACAATGAAAGGGCTATCATAAAATTCTTTTACATAATTTTAAAACGCAAGTAAAATATTCTTTTTAATCAGTAAAGAGATAATAGTTTGAATTTATTGTGTTGCGAAAAAATTGAATAAATGGCATAATGTCTACTGATAGGTCTATTTTGGAAGTATATATCGGTGAGAGAGGTGAGCCACGTGTCACATCCTGTCCTACAAATCGAAAACCTGCAAACGCACTTTTTCACGGACCGCGGCCAAATCCCTGCCGTTGATGGCGTGACGATCACGGTACAAAAAGGAGAAGTAGTCGGTATCGTAGGCGAATCCGGCTGCGGAAAGAGCGTTACCTCCCTTTCCGTTATGAAGCTAGTACCCAATCCCCCAGGGAGAATCGTGGGAGGCTCGATTAAATTCAAGGGGGAGGACCTCGTATCTGTCGACGAAAAGCGAATGAGAGACATCCGCGGAAATGAAATTGCGATGATCTTTCAGGAGCCGATGACGTCGTTAAATCCGGTGTTTACGATTGGAGACCAGATAGGAGAATCAGTCCGATTACATACGAAGGCGAGCAAAAAGGACGCAAGAGCACGTGCCATTGAGATGTTGAAAAAAGTCGGAATTCCTCGAGCGGAAGCCATCGTCGATGAATACCCGCACCAGCTTTCTGGGGGCATGCGGCAGCGTGTCATGATTGCGATGGCAATGGCTTGCAATCCTGAGCTTTTGATTGCAGACGAGCCTACTACCGCGCTTGACGTGACGATTCAAGCGCAGATTTTGGACCTGATGCGCCAACTCAACCGGGAAGCAGACACAGCCATTCTCCTCATTACCCACGATCTTGGGGTCGTTGCCGAAATGTGTCACCGCGTCGTGGTGATGTACGCAGGAAACGTGATTGAACAAGGCGATGTTCGTACGATCTTAAAAAATCCGAAGCATCCTTATACGATCGGCTTGTTGAATTCGTTGCCGAAGCTAGAAGGATCACAGGAGCGTCTCTATTCGATTCCAGGCAACGTCCCGATTCCGGGTTCGCTTACTGTCGGATGCCGTTTTGCACCTAGATGCGATAAAGTATCAGACCGATGCCGCAGTGAGATGCCAGAATTAAAAGTGGTAGGGGACAATCACCTTTCCCGCTGCTGGCTGACCGAATAACCCGAGAGGAGCATGCAGGTGGCAGAAGATCTTCTGATTGTAAAAAATTTGAAAAAATACTACCCAATCACAGGCGGTGTTCTTGGAGGGGAAGTAGGTGTAGTAAAGGCGGTAGATGATGTATCGTTTACCGTTAAGAGTGGAGAAACCTTGGGGCTGGTAGGTGAGAGCGGCTGTGGAAAGTCCACGACGGGACGTTCCTTGCTGCGACTGATTGAACCGACCTCCGGTGAAATCACCTTTGACGGGACCAATGTCATGTCGCTTTCCACAGATGCGATGAGAAAGATGAGACGTGACATGCAAATTGTCTTTCAGGACCCGTTTGCTTCACTCAACCCTAGACATAATATTGAGAAAATTTTGGAAGAGCCCTTGATTGTACATGGTTTGGGTTCTTCGGCAGAGCGAAAAAAGCGCGTGCAGGAAATGCTGGAGATCGTTGGTCTGAGCAGCTATCATGCGAGCCGTTATCCGCATCAATTCAGCGGAGGACAGAGGCAGCGGATCGGTATTGCGAGAGCACTGATGCTCAAGCCCAAATTGATCGTTGCGGATGAGCCCGTGTCTGCACTGGACGTGTCCATTCAGTCGCAGGTGCTCAATCTCATGCAGGATTTGCAACGCGAATTCGGCCTTACATACTTGTTCATTGCCCATGATTTGAGTGTAGTGCGTCACATCAGTGATCGGGTAGGCGTGATGTACCTTGGCAGAATTGTCGAACTGACGACGAGCAGCCAATTGTATTCCAATCCGCTTCATCCCTATACGAAAGCATTGCTGTCGGCGGTACCTTCGCCAGACCCTGATGCTGTACGAGAAAGAGTCATCCTCCAGGGAGATGTGCCGAGCCCTGCAAAACCTCCAAGTGGCTGTACATTCCATACGAGGTGTCCCCATGTAACAGAGGAGTGCCGTACTGTGCGACCAGAATTTATGGACGCAGGCGACGGACACTTTGTTGCTTGTCACTTATACAAGTCCTAATCGACAAAAGGGAGTCTGCCTGCCGAATAGGAAGTCTTGTAAAGGGGGGATGCAAAGCAATAGGTATTGTATCGACCATCTACCAAAAAGGAACATGCGAACATTATTTAGAAAAAGGGGGATGTTTTCATGAAGAAGAGAGTTCTCTCCGCAACCATGACCAGCCTAGTGGCGCTGGCCATGCTGATTGCTGGATGCGCTAGCACTCCAACGACACAAGCGCCGGCAGAAAAACCAAAGACAGAAACTCCGGCACCTGCAACTGAGCCTGCAAAAACTGGACCGAAGCAATTAATCGTCGGTCGCGGTGCAGACACAAAGGGGCTTGACCCAATCACCCAAACAGATGGTGAGACCTTCAAAGTAACAGAGAACATCATGGATACTTTGATCGGTTTCGCTGACGGCTCAACAGAGCTCGCTCCATCGTTGGCTGACAAATGGGAAGTATCTCCTGATGGTCTTGTTTATACGCTGACACTGAAATCTGGCGTGAAGTTCCACGACGGTACTGATTTTAATGCAGAGGCGGTCAAATACAACTTTGAGCGCTGGAGCGACAAGAGCCATCCACAGCATTCGCCAGAGGGCTTCGAGTATTACATTAGCCAGTTTGGTGGCTACAAAGGCGATGCGAATCACATAATCAAATCCGTGGAAGCAGTAGATCCAACGACTGTAAAATTCACACTGACTCGTCCACTCGCTCCATTCCTTGCTAACCTGGCTATGTCTCCTTTTGCAATCGGTTCGCCTGAAGCATTGAAAAAAGATGTTAAAAAGTTCAATGAGCACCCAATTGGTACAGGACCATTCAAATTCGTTGAGTGGAAACGTAACGACACCATCACGCTCGAGAAAAACCCTGATTACTGGAACAAAGGGTTCCCGAAATTGGATAAATTGGTATTCAAGGTCATTCCAGAAAATACGGCGCGTCTGACTGCTTTGGCATCAGGTGAGATCGATTTGATGGATGGTCTGAACACAGATGATATCCCAGCAGTAAAAGACAACAAAGACCTGCAACTATTCCTCCGTCCTACTAATAACATTGGTTACATTGGCTTTAACGTAGAGAAGAAGCCACTCGACAATCCAAAAGTTCGTGAAGCCATTGCTTATGCAATTAACAAACCTGAAATCGTAACGGCCTTCTTCGATGGCGTTGGAGAACCAGCAGTCAACCCAATGCCAAAGACCATGTGGGGACATAACAACGATATTAAAGATCGTGAGTTCAACCTCGATAAAGCAAAACAATTGCTTGCAGAAGCAGGACATCCAAACGGTTTCAAAATCAAGTTCTGGGCAATGCCAGTACCGCGTCCATACATGCCTGAAGGTGTGAAGATTGCAGAGGCAATCCAGCAAGACCTGAAGAAAATCGGGATTGATGCTGAGATCGTGACGATGGAATGGGCAACGTATTTGGAAAAAACTCGCTTGGGTGAGCAAGAAATGTTCATGCTTGGTTGGACAGGTGACAATGGCGACCCTGACAACTTCCTGGCTGTGTTGCTCGACAAAAACAGCATCGGTAGCAACAACTATACACGCTGGGCAAACAACGAAGCTTCTGAATTGATGATGAAAGCTCAATCTACTCCAGTGCAAGCTGAGCGCGAAAAACTGTACAAACAAGTACAAGAGATCATCTTCAAGGACGTACCAATGGTTCCACTTGCACACTCTACACCAGCATTGGCAGGAAAAGCGAATATCATAGACTACAGCCCGCATCCAAAAGGGACTGAAAGTTTGGAAAAAGTAGACTTCAAGTAAGCTGATTCATCGTAAAAGGGTAAGAGGAGTGCATACCTCTTCTTACCCTTCTTTCATTATTTGGCGATTATTTTATGCAGGAAGGCGAGGAGATGGCATTGCTAGCTTACAGCATTCGAAGAATTTTAATGCTCATTCCTGTCTTAGTGGGCATGTCAATCATCGTTTTTTCCATTATTCGTGCCATCCCTGGTGATCCGGCTTTGACGATTTTGGGAGAAAAGGCAACACCACAAGCGATTGCAGACATACGAGAGGCATTGGGTTTAAATAATCCGTGGTACATACAGTATTTCGATTATATGAAAGATATTTTGAGCGGAAATCTTGGGGAATCGTTACAAACGAATGCGCCGATTTCAGATGAAATCTTGCCTTATTTGGCGGCGACGACTGAACTTACGATTGTGAGTATGCTGATTGCGGTATTTATCGGTGTAAATGCAGGAATTCTTTCTGCGTGGAAGCAAAACTCCTGGTTTGACTACTGTGCGATGTTGATCGCCTTGGTTGGTGTATCCATGCCAATTTTTTGGCTAGGTTTGATGGAGCAGTGGGTGTTTGCCCAAGAACTGAAATGGCTGCCATCAGTTGGTCGCGACGATTCGCGTAATCCCGTAGAGGCCATTACGCACTTTTATATACTGGATACGATGATCGCTGGTAGTTGGGATCAGCTGTGGGAAGTCATCAAGCATTTGATCCTGCCAGGAATCGCGTTAGGTACGATCCCGATGGCGATCATTGCGCGTATTACTCGATCGAGCATGTTGGAAGTCATGCGAGCCGACTATGTCAGAACCGCTCGTGCAAAAGGGCTGGCACAGTTTTGGGTGGTGTACAAGCATGCACTGAAAAATGCGATGATCCCTGTCTTGACGGTAATTGGTTTACAAACAGGGTTGCTGTTGGGTGGAGCTGTTTTGACAGAAACGATCTTCGGATGGCCAGGTGTCGGTCGTTATATTGTGACCGCCATTGGAAACCGTGACTATCCGGTTATCCAATCCGGTATCCTTGTGATCGCGACGATTTTTGTCCTGATCAACCTCTTAGTTGACCTTCTGTACGCCTATATCGATCCACGCATCAAATATCGCTAAGGAGGGACGAAGAGACATGGCACAACCACAATTACAACCACGAGATCAGGTAGTACCTTTAAAAGTGAAGCAAGAAGAAGTCGTCTCTCCTTGGAAGGATGCATGGAGGACGCTACGAAAAAATAAGCTGGCGTTGGTGGGCTTCGGGATTATTTTGTTTTTCATTGTTGTGGCGGTTTTAGCTCCATGGATTGCTCCGTATCCGTACGACGAGGGCAAGCTCGTGATGAAAAACAAGCCACCTTCCGAAGAGCATTGGTTTGGAACGGATTACAATGGTCGCGATGTATTTAGTCGCGTTATTTATGGGGCACAAATCTCCTTGTGGGTAGGGACGTTCTCTGTCATTGGCTCCGTTCTCGCGGGAACCTTGCTCGGTCTTTTGGCAGGATACTATGGCAGATGGATCGATACGATCATTTCGCGTCTCTTTGATATTATGCTTGCCTTTCCAAGTATTTTGTTGGCAATCGCTGTCGTTGCCATCTTGGGTCCTTCCTTGCAAAACGCCTTGATTGCGATTGCGATTATTAACATTCCGACATTTGGACGGTTAGTACGCGCCCGCGTATTGAGCTTGAAGGAAGAAGAATTCGTTATGGCCGCACGGGCAATTGGGATGAAAAATTCCCGGATTATCATGCAGCATATTTTGCCAAACAGCCTCGCACCAATCATTGTGACCGGGACGATGGGGATCGCAACAGCGATTATCGAAGCAGCTGCACTTGGCTTTCTTGGACTGGGAGCACAAGCGCCAGAACCGGAGTGGGGAAAAATGCTTGCTGATTCACGTCAGTACATTCAGAAAGCACCATGGACTGTTATTTTTCCGGGGCTCTCTATCATGCTGACAGTTCTCGGCTTTAACTTAATCGGGGACGGCTTGCGCGATGCACTCGACCCGCGTATGAAGAGCTAGTCAAAACGCAAAAAGACAGAAGGGGCTGGAGGTACCCGTCCTTCTGTCTTTTCTTTTTTTATCCTTCTTCCATGAAGGTGCGGCACAACTGATTGAAAGCAGGAGCAGCTTTCGTGATGACTTGATGCTTCACGTTAGGGATCATTTCGAGTTTTGCTTTTGGCAATTTCATGGTAAGCATCTGCGCATAATGGTGCATCCGTTGATCTTGTTTGCCATAAGCAAGTAAAATCGGAAGCTGGATGTTGCCCAGACGCTCCGTACAGTGATAACGATGTCCGGCAGCGTAAAGGTATTTCAGGCTAGTGGGATCTGTTTTGGAGGCCTGTACCGTCCATTTTTCACGCATTTCTAGGTCAGCGACATGTGAGGAAGCAATCGAACGGGCAAGAAGAGGGACTCCGTGAAGCATCGACATTGCCTGTGCCATCCAAAATCGTCCATGTAAATACAGGTCATTCACTTCGGAAAAGCCGCTCACGAGTATGGCGCCTTTTACAGCATCCGAATAGCGAAGACAATATTCAAGGGCGATAGAAACACCTTGGGAGTACCCCAAAATAAAGGGACGTTCAATGCCGAGTGACCGGACAAGCTTATGGAGCTGTTCTGCCAGTTCTCCAATGGAAAAAGGCGTCTCCGTCGGTGAACTGTCGCCATGTCCGGGCAAATCAGGGACAATGATCTGATATGTATCTGCGAGCGTTTGCTGATAAACAAAATTGATAGAGCCGATGCATGGCGCATGGATACACAATAACGGCTGGCCTTTTCCCGATATGTGAAAAGCAAACTGCTTGCCATCCTGATGGACGAGTATTTGTTCCATTTTCATTTTCACCCCACCCTTAGGTTGTCCGATATGAAGTAGATTTTTCATTTGAACTCTTCTTTTTTTGATGGGGAAGTGGTATTCTCGCAATAGAATAATTGGTGAAAGCAGGGTGAAGAAGTTGTTTCAAGAGCGCATTTCGAAGCTCCACACGTTTTTGACAGAGCAAGAGCTGAACGCGGTGTTGATTACCTCCCCTAAGCACGTTTACTATTTGACCGGATTTTTTACAGACCCGCATGAACGTTTTATGGGTCTCGTTATTCCTGCTGAGGGAAAACCTTCTTTGATTGTACCTGCTCTTGATCGTGAGGCAGCCGCAGAGGCTTCGTTCGTTCAAGATATCCATACACATACGGATATCCAAAACCCCTATGAAATCCTCAAGCAAGTGTTGCCAGCGAACTTGACGAAGCTCGGTATTGAAAAAAGTCATATGACTGTCGAGCGTTATGAAGCACTTGGACAGGTTGTTCTGGCGTCGAGCTATGTGGATGTAGAAGAGCCACTGCGTGAAATGCGTTTGATCAAATCGGCGGATGAAGTGGAGCGTTTGAAGCACGCTGTTCAGTTGGTCGAGGATTCCTTGCGGGAGACCCTGAAAAAAGTCAAGACAGGCATGACCGAGACAGAAATCGTAGCTGAGCTGGAATTCCAGATGAAGCGCTTGGGTGCCGAAGGTCCGTCCTTTACGTCCATGGTATTGGCAGGGGAGAAGTCGGCACTGCCACACGGGAAACCAGGAACGCGCCAGGTGCAAGAAGGCGACTTGCTTTTGTTTGATATCGGGGTAGCAGCCAACGGATATGTATCCGATATTACTCGTACCTTTGCTGTAGGCGAGATCAGTGCTCAGCTTCAAGAAATTTACGAGACAGTATTGGCTGCCAACGAAGCGGCCATTGCTGAGATTCGTCCGGGTGTGACTTTTGCGCATTTGGATAAAACCGCTCGCGATGTCATCACCGCAAAAGGCTACGGAGAATACTTCATGCACCGTCTTGGGCATGGACTTGGGATGGATGTACATGAATATCCATCTGTTCACAGCCAGAACCAAGAAGTGCTTCGTCCAGGGATGGTCTTTACGATCGAGCCAGGCATCTATCTGCCAGGTGTAGGCGGAGTGCGGATTGAAGACGATGTATTGGTTACGGAAACGGGCGTTGAAATTCTCACGCAGTTCCCGAAAAAACTGACTTCTATCAATGAATGAATAAATCGTAAAAATTGAATACGTATCGAATGGTGCTAGATGGCATATGCCGTCAGCTTAAAAGGGAAGTCCGGTGAGAAACCGGCGCGGTCCCGCCACTGTAACGAGGAGCAACTAGCGAATAGCCACTGTTTTTTGCGAGACAAAAAATGGGAAGGTAGCTGGGTGTGTTGATTCGTAAGCCAGGAGACCTGCCATGCGATCATATACAATCGACCCACGAGGATGGGGCAGATGTGGAAACAGTCTATGAAATGGCGCCTTTGTGCCTGCTTATAGCTATATCTACGTTTGTCATGCACCTCCCGATTGAAATGGGGGGTGCTTTTTTTGTGGAGGATTTCGTTCAACTCATCATATACATACAGAAAAGGGGATTACAGATGTTTAAGACAAACAAACCACATACAGTAATGAAAGGACTAGCTTTCGGTATCATGACAGCTGCCATGCTTTTGGTTTCGGCATGCGGCTCCACTTCGACAACACAGGCTCCAGCCAAAACCGAACAAACGGCTGCACCAGCAGCAGAGAGCAAGCCTGTAACACTAACCAATAATGGCATCGAAATGACCTATCCAACAGCACCTGAGCGTGCAGTGACTTTGAACCAACACGTTACCGAAATCATGCTGGCATTGGGCCTGGCTGATAAAATGGTCGGAACTGCATACCTAGACGATGAAATCCTTCCAGAGTTAAAAGCAGATTACGACAAGATTCCGGTACTGTCTGACAAGTATCCTACGAAAGAAGTGCTGCTGGCAGCGAACCCAGACTTCGTGTACGCCGGATGGAAAAGCGGCTTCGGCGAAAAGGGTGTAGGATCGATGCAGGATTTGGAAAAGGTCGGCATCAAATCGTATCTGCAAGCGTCTTCTAGCATGCCTGGCCCGACAATCGACGATGTGTTTGCAGACATTACGAATATTGGACGCATTTTCCGTGTGGAAGACAAAGCCAATGATTTGATTAATAAAATGAAGAGTGAATTGGATCAAACGATTAGTAAAATTGGCAAGGTGGACGAGCCACTTAAAGTGTTCGTGTACGACAACGGAGAAGATAAACCATTCACAGCAGCCAACAACTACATGACTTCCTTAATCAAGACTGCTGGCGGTAAGAACATTTTTGATGACATTCAAAAGGGTTGGGCAGAGGTCAGTTGGGAACAAGTAGTGAGTCGCAATCCTGACGTGATTATTATCGTAGACTACGGTGATAGAACCGTTGAGCAAAAACGCAATTTCCTTTTGACCAAAAAAGAACTGGCGGATATCCCGGCGATTAAAAATCAGCGACTAATGGTACTGCCATTGTCTGCGGCTTCTGAAGGCGTTCGAGCACCGATTGCGCTAAAAATTTTGGCGGAAGGACTCTACCCGGATAAATTCAAATAGAGTATACCCCTTTTAAGGGAGGGAATGGCACTGCAACAGATCAAGTTACCTTATATCATCATTACTCTACTGGTCGGACTCTTCCTCTCGATTACGTTCGCAGTTACCTTGGGATCAGTGGAAATTAAGCCGACAACAGTATGGAAAATCGCCTTATCAAAAATTCCGATGTTGACCCAATGGATTGAGGTGGATTGGTCCAAAGGGGAGCAAACGATTATTTGGGATATTCGCTTTCCACGTGTACTTTTGGGGGCGATCGTCGGAGCAGGTCTGTCTGTAGTGGGAGTAGCGATCCAGTCGTTGGTTCGCAACTCCCTGGCTGACCCGTATGTGTTAGGTGTATCTTCAGGTGCTTCGGTTGGAGCTACCTCGGTCATTATATTCGGAGCATTCAGCATGTATGGGCAGTATGCGCTATCCTTTGGCGCTTTTACAGGCTCCCTTGTGTCAATCATTCTCATTTTTACGCTATCCCGTATCGGAGGACAAAACTCGACGGTACGCCTGCTCATGGCTGGAATTGCGATATCTGCAATCTTGTCTGCCATTACCAGTCTCCTTGTCTTTTCAGCGCCGAATGAGCATGGAATTGGGACGGTCCTGTTTTGGTTAAGTGGAAGTCTGGCTGGCGGGAAATGGGAGTACCTGACGATCCCTACATTGATTGTCGTCATCTGTCTCATCGTCTTAATGGCCCAATACCGCTCGTTGAATGCGATGCTGATGGGCGAGGAGTCAGCGGGGACATTGGGGGTTAATACGGTACAATTCCGCAAGCTTCTCCTGGTGATCACGGCACTTCTCACGGGGGTAATCGTGTCCATCGCGGGATCAATCGGTTTTGTCGGATTAATGATGCCCCACATCGTCCGTGTGATGGTCGGATCAGATCACAGACGTGTTCTTCCTGTCAGCGCTTTATTTGGCGCGATATTTCTAATCTGGGTTGATGTAGTCGCCAGGCTCGCATTTGCACCGGAAGAGCTGCCAATTGGTATTTTGACAGCGCTGTGTGGAGGTCCATTCTTTATCTGGTTGATGTTGCGGAGTTCTTATTCCTTTGGAGGTAGCGGACGATGAATTTGTTGGTGGAGAATATATCGGTCGAACTGGAGAAAAAGGGAATCCTTCGCAACGTCAGTCTGGAGGTGCGCTCTGGAGAGTTTGTGGGGTTGATCGGGCCGAATGGTAGTGGGAAGTCCACATTGCTAAAAAGCATTTATCGCGTATTGAAGCCGCGTTCGGGATGGATCTCGCTTGATGGCGACGACGTGTATAAGTTAACCTCACGTCAAAACGCTCAGCGAATGGCGGCAGTACGGCAGGAGTCCTCTGTTGAATTCGATTTTTCGGTAACCGAAATCGTGAATATGGGACGTGCTCCGCATAAACGGCTGTTTCAGTCCGATAACGCAGAAGACGCTCGAATTTGTGAAGATGCGCTACAGCGGGTAGGGATGCATACATATGCCGATCGCAGCTTTTTCAGTTTATCGGGTGGGGAGAAGCAGCGGGTGCTGATTGCCAGAGCGTTGGTGCAGCAAGCTGAGTTTCTTGTCCTTGATGAACCGACGAATCATTTGGATGTTCGATACCAATTGCAGGTCATGGATCTGGTCAAAACGCTGGGAATTACGGTCTTGTCTTCATTGCATGATCTCAATATCGCAGCGATGTACTGTGATCGTCTGTACGTGATCTGTGAGGGGGAAATCGTTACATCAGGGACGCCAGAGGAAGTCTTGACACCCCAGCTGATTCGGGATGTTTTCGGCGTAGAGACAGAAGTGACGACCCATCCCATTACAGGCAAAAAACATGTGTATTTCTACTCGGAAGCGATCTGTGTGAAACCATCTATCCAGAAGGTAATGAGTGGAGCCAACGGATAGGGGCGGAGTTGAGTTTCTGTGATTTTCATAAGGGGATGCCTAGTCGGCGTCCTTTTTTGTTAAGGCTACAGTATATGGATTTGAAATAATTTTTTTATCATACAAAAAATTGTTGAAGAAGAATTTACAGAATAGTATGGTTAAAGAAAGGGATGAAATTGATGACGAGGTGATGTCCTTATGTCCAAAGTAGAGGAGCGTTTAAAAGAGTTAGGGTATGAGTTGCCTACAGTTCCTCCAACCATGGCGAACTATGTGTCATGTGTACAGACTGGCAATGTCATTTATACATCCGGTGCTGGGTGCTATGTAAATGGAAACCCGATGTATCTAGGCAGGCTCGGATTGGATGTGACGATCGAGCAGGGCTACGAGGCTGCAAAGGTCACGGTTCTTAATCTGCTAGCCATTTTGAAAAGCGAGATTGGTGATTTGGATCGAATCACACGGATTGTCAAGCTGTTCGCACTCGTCAGCAGCGCCCTTGATTTCTACGAGCAGCCGCGGGTAGTTAATGGAGCTTCTGATTTCCTCATCGAAATTTTTGGTGAAGCGGGTAAGCATGCGAGAGCGGCAGCTGGGACATCTGTTCTTCCGTTTAACAATCCGATCGAAATTGAGATGATTGTGGAAGTGAACGAGGGGTAATATGAAAAACGTACATCCGATATTAGCAAGCTACATTCCGGTAGTAGAGGGACTGGCTCGGACATTTGGCGAGCATTGTGAAGTGGTGTTACATGATCTGACAGGCGATATTTCCTCATCGATCATTGCCATTTCCAACGGCCATGTCAGTGGCAGACAGATCGGTTCGCCGGTAACGAATTTGGCACTGCAAGCTTTACGTACGGCGAAGGTCAGTGAAGAAGCTTTTGACCTCAATTACCGCAACGACACCATCAAAGGCAAACAGATCAAATCGAGCTCCATTTACATCAAGGATGAGCAAGGAGAAGTCATTGGCAGTCTGTGCATCAATCTTGATATCACTCATCTCGCAATGGCACAATCATTCATCGAATCGATGATGGTAATCCAAGACAAGCGTGAGGCAGAAAAAGCGGAAGAGAACTTCGCCCCGACTGTCGGGACTTTAATGGAGCAAATGATAGACGATTGCCTGAAACGAACAGGCAAACCAATCACCCTGATGCAAAAAGAAGAGAAGATTCAATTTATCCACCAGTTGGATGAAATGGGACTCTTTTTGATCAAAGGAGCCGTGCAATACGTCGCGGATTTGTTGGATATATCCAAATTCACGGTTTACAACTATCTCGATAAGAAAAATCCATAGAACAAGAGGGGAGATGACCCGTATGACGGAAGTAACGAGAGAACAGGCGCGCAAGTTTCATGACGGTGTTCACGTTCTAGATGGGCATTTTGATCTGCTGATGGATGTGGAGATTCAGCGTGGATACGGTCGAACCAAAATGATCGAGACAGAGTATTTGCCACGGTTCCAGCAGGGTGGCGTGCATTCCATCGTAGCAGCAGTGTTCGTAGAGGATGCTTTTGTACCGGAGATGAGTCTGCGCAAGGCGCTCAACCAGATCAGCGCTATGCATGCAGAAGCGGCAGAGTCTCCCGAGCACATCGTAATCGCCAAAAATCTGGATGATTTGCAACGGGCAAGAGCGGAGCAAAAAGTATCGTTCATTCTGTCGTTGGAAGGGGCAGAGCCACTGCATAACGACCTGAGTCTCTTGCGTGTCTTTTATGAGCTCGGAGTACGGATGATGGGGCTGGTCTGGAGTCGGCGCAACTTCGTTGGGGACGGCAGCTTTTTTGCACCGGTTCGCGAAGGGAAAAAAGGGGGCATCACCGATTTCGGTGTGCGTCTCATCGAGGAAGCGGAAAAGCTGGGCATCGTCATCGATGTGAGCCATTTGAATGACGAAGGGTTCTGGGACGTGATGGAAATCGCTGAAAAGCCCGTGATTGCATCTCATTCCAACAGCCGAACAGTCGTGCCGACGATGCGCAATCTGACAGATGAGCAAATCAAAGCGATTGCGGAAAAGGACGGACTTGTCGGGCTGAATGCGTTTAGCATGTTTGCAGCGGCTAACAGCGCTGACGCAACTATTGAGAGACTGATTGATCATGTTGACTATATGAAAAAGCTTGTTGGAGCAAGGTACATCGGTATAGGCCTAGACCTGTGCGATGATTTGACGAAATATTTGCCCTTGGACAAGATTGCCAAAACCAAAGAGATGCCATTTGATGTAGTGAAAGGCCATGCGTCACTTCCGGAAATTACGCGTGAGCTAATGAAGCGCGGGTACACGGATGCAGAAATCGAAGGAATCTTGGGTGGTAATTTCCTCAGAGTGTATCAGGAAGTGTGGAAGTAGATCAGATAACAGGAGGAATGGCGGATGGCACTGACAGAGCATAAACTAGCTTCTTTTGGCTATTATCAATCTGGCATCAAGGTAGCTGATATACGCTTTGAGGATGGGGAAGTTCGGCATCGGAGTACAGGATGGGATACGGGCAGAGCGGCGGACGGTCTATTTGCACAACTGGCTGAAGGGGAAGCAGTCTACGAATTGCCTCTCCTCACCCTGGCACAAAAGCTACCGGAATGGGAGCAAATCGACTGGGAGAGCGAACAAGTCGTGTTTCCGGAAAGCGGAGGGCACTACCAACGCCACCTATCCATCGAAGGAACAGGTCCCACAGGGCAAAAGCAAGCGTGGATCTGGGCGGTGCGCGAAGCAGCGCAGCCAATTGACTTGATCATTTGTGAGAACGAAGTCATCGCTTTTGTGCTGACAGGTCGTGGCGATAGCGTTGTATTGGCGAAAACAGGGTGGGAGGATTTGACCCCGCTTACGATGTGGCAGGACCCTCTGCTGTCTGAAGTAAACTACGGCGTACACCACTTGGGTAGGCATGATGTCGTGATGAGAGATGGCGTTCGTCTGGCGACCGAGATCTGGCTACCTGCGGGTTTGGCGGAAGACCAGCGAGTTCCAACGATTTTCATGCGCACTCCCTATGGACGAATAGATGCCATCTTTCGCCGATTACCCTTTGTAGCTCGCGGATATGCACTGGTAGTTCAGGATACGCGAGGACGTGAAGATTCCGAGGGAGAGTGGATTCCGCTCGTTCACGAGCGCAATGATGGAGACGATAGCCTCAACTGGATCGCGAGTCAGGAGTGGTCGGATGGCAACATCGGGATGCTCGGCGGCTCGTATGTGGGCTATGTGCAGTGGGCTGCGGCCGCTAGCGGCAATCCGCATCTGAAGGCGATTTTTAGCTACGTGACAGTAGGGACGCCTTACGTGGACATCCCACGAAAAGGGGGAACGATTCTTGGTGGTCTGTCATGGATTTTCATGATGGCAGATCAGCGGCGAAATGTCGCGGCTCTCTCCCGGAATGACTGGAGTGAGGTCATCAAGGTGCGCCCGATCAAGGAAATCCCGCAAAAAGTGCTGGGAAAAGAAATCCCGTTTTGGAAAAAATGGATGGAACATCAGGACGGAGACGAATTCTGGGCGATGTCAGACTGGAAGCGGCATGCGGATCAGGTAAAGGTGCCTGCTACCCTTGTATCAGGCTGGTATGACGACAACGGGATGGGGACGAGCGAATCGTGGGAGGTCATCTCCCGAAATGTGCCAGAGCATGCCAGACTCATCTTGGGGCCGTGGTATCACAAGGCGAATACGACCCGAGAAATCCACCATGTGCCATTTGGAAACAATGCCATCCGCTACGATCTGGATGTGACACAGCTCCGCTGGTTTGACCGCTATTTAAAAGGAGTGGAAAATGGCGTCGATCAAGAGCCTCGTGTTGAGTACTATATGGTGGGAGAAAACGAATGGAAGACTTCGCAGACTTGGCCGCCAGCGGAGGTGACGCTGACGAATCTGTATCTGAGCAGTGGGGGAAACGCCAATACGAGCGACGGAGATGGAACACTGACCCTTTCTATCCCAGGTGAACAGGCGGTGGATACATACAGCTATGATCCGCTAGACGCAGCTCCGTATCTGCTGGATTTGTCCGAGAATGAAAACAGCGTTCCGGAAAACTATCGGGATGTGGAAGAGCGGGCAGATGTCCTTGTCTACACATCAGAGCCATTGGAAGAGGAAGTCGTCATCGCGGGAGAAATCTCGGCTGTAATCTATGCATCCAGCTCAGCGCGTGATACAGATTGGTTAGTCCGGCTGTGTGATGTAGATGAGGAAGGCAATTCGATTCGTCTATCGGACGGGATTATTTGCGCACGCTACCGTCACTCATTCGAAGAGCCCGAGCTACTTGTTCCCGGACAAATCGAATGCTATGAGATTCGCATGACCAAGATCGCCAATGTTTTCCGAAAAGGTCACCGCATTCGCGTCTCGGTTACATCTGGCGCCGAGAACTTCTCGTTCCCCAATCCGAATACAGGCAATGATCTGGCAACGGAAACGGAGACTCTCATCGCCGTGCAACGTGTCTATCATGACAGCCGGTATCCGAGTCATATTAAGCTCCCTCTCTTGCGTTCTGGGGGAAGTAAGCAATCTTCAGGAGGTATCTAAAGCAATATGACAGTTTACAGTTGTAGAATATGCAAGTTCCGTTACGACGAGTGGTTAGGTGATACGAAAAATGGCGTACCGCCCGGGGTGCCTTTTCCTCATTTAGCAGGTTCTGTGTGTACCGACTGTGGGATGGACGAGGAAGGTCGGCACTTGCCGCTTCCTGAAACGAAGTACACGAACGTAGAAGCTACGTATTACGATCAGTTTGCGGGGAAGGCTAGCATCGCTTTTTATCGAAACTGGTTGGTGCGGGAAGCGGAGCAATCATCAGTCTCCGTACTGGAGCTGGGGGTTGGAACAGGGAGAATTGCCATTGAACTGGCACGGAATGGCTTGTCAGTCTGCGGGATAGATTGGAGCCCGGATATGCTAGAGATGGCCGCAAAAAAGAAACGGCGCATGCTAAAAGGGAAAGAAGAACTGCTGGAGCTGGTCGAACAAAATATGTGGGGGCTGGAGCTTGAACGGAAATTTACGCATGTGCTTCTTCCGGAAGGGATTTTTCAGCAGGCCACCTGTAGAGACAAACAACGTCAATTGCTTTCGGTCATCCTCGATTACATAACGGAGGACGGAACAGTGGCAATTGACTTACTCTTGCCGCCAGTAAAAAATCAATGGACAACGATGCAACGCAAATTCGTTTTCCCGGACCGCATGGTGTATCAAAAGGTGGAGGGGGAAACCTCACTCTTGGATCAAAAGTTCCGCTACACGCTTACTTATGAGACTTTTCTTGATCAGATTGAGCAACCAAGGTATCGCGTAGAGCGCGAGATGGCGTTGCTTTTGCCTACAGAGCTTGAGCTGTTATTGGAAGGATCAGGCTTTCACGTTACCTATAGCAAAGAGAATGTATTCCACAAGCAAGACTTCGAGCTGAGTCAAGCGGACGAGGGCTATGATATGGATCGTTGGCAGCATGGTGGGTATCCATTCGCTGAACCTGTCGGGACACCCGGTGGCGCTACTCGCTGGACGATTTTGGCGAAAAAAATTTCTTCCTCCACTTTGTAACAAAAAGTCTGCTACTGCATCTAACCAGTATGAATGCGAGTGAAGGAGGTCGCGCCCTTGGAAAAATTGCAGCCGACGACAGATGCTGCGTTAGAGCAAATCATGAGGGAATATGGGACCCGCGTGCTTCGACTCGTCACTTTTCTGGTCAAAGATCGCAGCTTGGCAGAAGATATTACGCAAGATGTATTTGTTAAGGTGTATTGGCATCTTCCCCGCTTTCGGCAGGAGAGCAGCGTGCACACGTGGTTGTATCGAATCGCGGTTAATGAGTGCAAAGGTTATTTACGTTCTTGGTCGTTCCGTCATATCCTTCCCCGCTCGTGGATTAGACAGGATGGGGAGCTTTCAACAGAAAGTCTTGTGCTCGATCAAGCCGAAAGGGACCAGCTCGTAGCAGAAGTATTGCATCTTCCTCCGCTCTATCGTCAAGTGATTGCCCTTCATTACTATGCGGATTTATCCATCGGAGAGGTAGCGGATGTGCTTGGGGTAACGGAAGGAACAGTCAGAACCCGGTTGCATAGGGCCAGACAGCAGCTTCGGCAGAGTATGGGAGAGGGGAGGGACTGGGAATGGACGAAAACCGATGGCTCAAGGACTTAAAGGAACGGGCAGATCAAACTATTTTTCGTGATGTACAGTTCACTGCATCGATGGAAGAGCGAGTGCGGCAGAGGGTGAGGCCTGGGACTGGGTGGATGACTGGTTGGAGGAAGCTAGCCTTGCCGGGCGTTGTGCTGACTATGGGCTTGCTATTGTGGTTCGGGCTCCCCATTCAGGAGAAGAGACAATCTGCACTGCATGAGGTGAGACCTTTACAACAAGAGACACAAGTACCCTCCTTGTTGCCAGGGGGCCAAATTGTTGAAGCGGATTTGTGGAAGCTGTCGCCTTCATTTTCTTCCACTTACAAAAATCAGTCCTTTTCTTATTTGGGAGAAAAGCCTGTCCGCATCATGACAGATCAGGACGGTTTCTACGAAGGGCAGATGCAGCGGGTGATTTGGCTGTTGAATGGGGACTACACACAAGAAGTAGAGATCGCTGCTTACAACACCGATGGGAGCCGGCTGTCATTGGGCAGCTACGAGGCTATGGACCCGTTATACGATGCGGATGGTCATTTTCCATCAGGGATCGTGTTACCTGAACCGGGAAAATGGAAGCTGGAAGTAAGAGCAGGAGGCAAACATCTCGGACAAGTTTTTGTCGAAGTGAAAAAAGGGATAGCACCTGCGAACCGTCAACTAGTTGGGCCTATCATTCATCAGTTTTTGCAGACGGAAAGCATTAAGCTGGGGTCGCTGGGAAAACACCGCGAGATTAACGTCGAGCTCCTCGGCGTAGAAGCACCAGATGCTGAAAAACGAACGGTATACGCTTGGGTGAAAATAGCGGGAAGCAATTCTTCCGCGCTCAGTGCACCAATGGTCTTTCAAATCGCCTACAATGGGAATGAGTATCGGGTAACTGACTTCCAAATGCCCGGAGATGGCAGCAACTACCAGGGCAGTCTGCAAAAACTATTTCCACCTAAAGTGCTAGAGCAAGTTCACAATCGATCAAAAACAAAGTAAGAATGACAAAACGGACCTTTGCCTAAAAGAAGGTCCGTTTTTAGCTGTTCATGATTATCCGTATATTTGAGCACCTATCGCCCAGTACGTCCCAGCCCGGCGTGGCAGGCTATCAGTATTCGCAACCATCACTGGGGGATGAGAAACCTGTATGAAGCCGTTTTGCTCCAAATAAGTGTGAAATGCTGTTTGCTCATCTGGAACGTCTATCCGCACACGTCCGGTATGATTTTGTGTCAGCTTGTACAGGATGTGTTCAGCCATGATCGCATTTTCTGCGACGATCGGTCCCGCGATAAGGTTGACCGGGCCTTGGACGGCGAAGCCATACCCGATGATTTTGCTGGAGCGATTTTTGACTACCAGACAGGTGGTGGCTTGTCTCATGCGTGTCTCGAGAAAATGAGTGCGTCTGCTACCTAGTGCTGCTTTGTCCAATTCAACCACACTCGAGAAATCGTCCAAATCCATTGGTACCATTTCAAATTCGTCAATGGCTTCGTTTTGCAGAGGTGCTTCAGGCACAAAGCGTTCAGCTATAAACTTTCGAATACGATCCACTGTCTGGAACCTGAGATTTTTGTACAATGGCTCTCCTTCTGGAGTTGCAATGAGCATGATCGTTGTATCGGTAGAAACAGACGTCATGCAAGCCTGCATGAGCTGGCGGCCAAATCCTTTGCCTTGTGACGAGGGATGGACGATCACCATACCGATGCTCGCAAGCTTGTCATCGTACGGGATGATAGCCGCACATGAAAGGAGGGTGCCACTCGCGTCTTTGTGACCGAATACGGTACCGATAGACAGAATTGTGTGAATTTCAGGTTCGTCGTAATCCCAGCCTACGGAATCAGATAAGGCAATGAGTCCGGGAATATCTGCTATCGTCAAGCAATGCAAGCAAGAGTCAACGCTGTTCAATTTGATCATTCTCCGTTTCTTTCGTTGTGTTCACGGCGGTATCGCCTAAGGAATCGTTAAATGCTTCCGCAACTTTTGTACGTGTAGCGGCCAGGCGTTTCGCAGCTCCATGCTCATGCAGCGGATCACTCCATGCTATTTACCACTTTAGCACAGGAAAAGTTTGGATACGAGAAAAAGGAGGCAAATGCCCGATTCTCTTTGGTTGCTCTTTATATCATCGGTTTGTTATAATTACTGTTAGTGTATTTTTTGTGAGGCGCAATCTGAACGTTTGAATGGATTCGCGTGGGAGGGAACGAACAACACATGGATCGTCGTGAAAGACAAAAAAGGATACGAAATTTTTCCATCATCGCCCACATTGACCATGGAAAGTCGACGCTGGCAGACCGTATTTTGGAGCTGACCGGTGCTTTGACTGCACGTGAGATGGAAGCCCAGTTTCTTGACACGATGGAGCTGGAAAAAGAGCGCGGGATTACGATTAAGCTCAATGCCGTGCGTTTGAACTATAAAGCAGATGACGGTGAGGAATACATTCTCCACCTGATTGACACCCCTGGACACGTCGACTTTACGTATGAAGTATCCCGCAGTTTGGCTGCTTGTGAAGGGGCTATTCTCGTCGTGGATGCGGCACAAGGGATCGAAGCCCAGACATTGGCAAACGTCTATTTGGCGTTGGACAGCGACCTGGAGATCATTCCGGTTATCAACAAAATCGACCTGCCGAGCGCAGAGCCTGAGCGCGTGAAGCAAGAGGTTGAAGACGTAATTGGTCTGGATGCCAGCGACGCGGTTCTGACATCTGCCAAAGCAGGTATCGGGATTAAAGAAGTGCTGGAAGCGGTTGTGCAAAAAGTACCGGCTCCAGAGGGAGATCCAGATGCACCTCTGCAAGCTTTGATTTTTGACTCCTATTTTGATGCGTATCGTGGCGTTATTGCCTCTATCCGTGTCATCAACGGGACCTTGAAAAAGGGTATGAAAATCAAGATGATGGCAACAGGCAAGTCGTTTGAGGTAACAGAAATCGGTACCTCTACACCACGCCAAACACAAGTTGAAGAGTTAACGGTTGGAGACGTAGGTTACGTAGCAGCTTCCATTAAAACGGTGGGAGACACCAGTGTGGGGGATACCATTACAGATGCGAATCGCCCTGCACCTGAACCGCTACCTGGCTACCGCAAGATTAACCCGATGGTATTCTGCGGTCTGTACCCAATCGAAACAAACGAGTACAACGATCTGCGTGATGCGTTGGAAAAGCTCCAGCTCAACGATGCGTCTCTGCAGTTTGAACCGGAGACTTCCCAAGCACTTGGCTTTGGTTTCCGTTGTGGTTTCTTGGGACTTCTGCACATGGAGATCATCCAGGAGCGGATCGAACGGGAATTCAACATTAACTTGATTACTACCGCGCCGAGCGTTATTTATCGCATTACCAAAACGAACGGCGAAGTATTCGAAATCGACAACCCGTCTAAAATGCCAGAAGCGCAAAAGATCGAAATGGTCGAGGAGCCTTACGTTACTGCGACGGTCATGGTGCCAAAAGAATACGTCGGCGATGTTATGCAGCTGTGCCAAGGTAAGCGCGGTGAGTTTCTTGACATGCAGTACTTAGGTGAGAATCGCGTGCAGCTGAAGTACGACATGCCATTGTCCGAGATCGTCTACGATTTCTTTGACATGCTGAAGTCGGGAACAAAAGGATATGCGTCCTTTGACTACGAACTGGGTGGCTACAAAGCTTCCAAGCTGGTGAAAATGGATATTCTCCTCAACAGCGAAGTGGTGGATGCTCTGTCGTTTATCGTACACAAAGATACAGCCTATGCTCGCGGTAAGGTCATCTGCGAAAAGCTGAAGGAATTGATTCCTCGCCAGCAATTCGAGGTGCCGATTCAAGCGACGATCGGGCACAAGGTTGTAGCTCGTGAAACGATCAGTGCGTTGCGTAAAAACGTTCTTGCCAAATGTTACGGTGGGGATATCTCACGTAAGCGCAAACTGCTCGAAAAGCAAAAAGAAGGAAAGAAGCGCATGAAGTCTGTCGGTTCCGTAGAGGTACCACAAGAAGCATTTATGGCTGTATTGCGCATGGATGATAAGAAGTAGCACTCCCCCCCCACCGTACTGCCACCAAATTGGCGAAATGGTGGGGGATTTATTTACCTTCATACATAATTTACCCGAAGGTTAACGGCATGAAATGGGATGTAGAATGCGACGACATACGCAGAATTTTCAAACTGCTTTTGTCGTCTTTCTTTTTGGCAGATTCTGTTCTGGTGACATGAAAACTTGACCCTGAGGAGGATCGAGTGGTCACCAAGGATGTGGTGGTTGGGGATGATTGGTTACAGGTGGTATCGCTGGTGGGTGTGGATTGATTGGGGGGAGTGGTACAGGAGTTGGGGGATGGGGATCGAGGCTGTGTGGTGGCCAAGGAGTTGGTGGATGTGGGACTTCACTCGATGGCGGAAATTCTGGATTTGGTAAGTTACAATCTGGTGGACAATTAGATTTTGCTTGGGAATCGTTATTGGTTGGTGACAATCAGAACTACCTCCTTTACTTGTTTGTAGTATCAAGTAATGGAGGAGACATTATTCAAATGGATTAGGGAAGCAAGTAATAGTAAGGGGTACCGCCAACAATATGGAGGTACCCCAAGTGGGTTCTATTTGACAAGTTCGTTCTGCGCTCGATAACTTTCGATTACATGTTGATAGCCGGGAAGGTTACTGGCTAGTAAATCACCAAAACCTTCGACGTTGTTGCGCCAATCCCGTTGTAACTCGCACGCTACACTAAACCAGTTCATGAGTTGCACGCCAGCGTGTGCCATGCGCATTAACGAGGCCTCCGCTACCTGTTTGCTGAAAGTGCCAGAAGCGTCGGTGACAACGAATGCTTCATACCCCGCATGAAGAGCGGAAAGTGCAGGGAAACTTACGCAGACATCGGTAACCACACCGGCAATGATAAGTTGCTTCTTGCCAGTTGCCTGGATTGCTTTTACAAAATCCTCATTATCCCACGCATTGATCTGTCCTGGACGAGCAATCTTGGGAGCTTCTGGAAAGAGTTCGACAAGTTCCTTGATTAATGGACCGTTTGGACCACTCTCGAAGCTTGTGGTAAGAATGACAGGCAAATTGAAAAATTTCGCGGTCTTAGCTAGAGCCATGACATTGTTCTTGAATTCATCAACCCCGTAATCACGTACAAGTCCAGAAATAAGGCCGGTTTGATGATCAATCAGAAGAACAGCAGCATCATTTTGAGAAATACGGGAATAGAGATCAGTCATTTCATAATCCTCCTCAAAAACAAGTAACAACTCTAACATGTCTATTCGAAATGAAACGTTTCATTCACGAATTTGAACAACCGGCTTTTTACGAAAATCTCTCCACTGAATAACGACTACTTTTAGGAGCATAAAAGTCATGTTTGACTCGATATAGAAAAATACACTATGATAATCAAGCTGTTACAAATGCCTGTTGTATCAATGTTTGCAGTCGATTCTTCATTTACTGTGTTACAATAAAATAACGAGGTCAATCAAAGGCGTATATGGCTGTTTTACGCATGGATGATAAGAAGTAGGCCTGACCTTGTGTCAGGTCTTTTCCATTAAAGAGGTTGTCAAAAAGTTGTCTTTTGAACAACTCAATTATAAAAGGAGGGAAAGGGACATGATGCCACAATCGGTTTACATTCACATTCCCTTTTGTACAAATAAATGCTACTACTGTGACTTCAACTCATTTGTGACGAACAATCCGCAGCTCATTTGGGATTACTTAGACGCATTGAAAAGCGAGATGGAGCTTACCTTTAGCCAGCAACCGATCGAGCAGGTGAAAACGATTTTTGTCGGCGGAGGGACGCCTACGTTTCTCGATCATGCCCAAATGCGCGCGTTTTTGGAAATCGTACAAAAGCAATTGGGCAAGTACTGGGCGGATGATATCGAGTTTTCAATGGAAGCGAATCCGGGAACGACAGACGTGGAAAAGCTGCGAATCATGCGTGAGCTGGGTGTCAATCGTCTGAGTTTTGGTGTGCAGTCCTTTGACGACGCGCTCTTAAAACGTTTGGGACGAATCCATGACCAGGAAGCCGTGTACCGCAGTATCGATAATGCGAAAAAAGTAGGCTTCGACAACTTCAGCATCGACCTGATGTTTGGATTGCCGGATCAGACACTAGACATTTTCCGCCAGACGTTGGACAAGGCGTTTGGGCTAGGTACCACCCATTTCTCCGCGTACAGTCTCAAGGTGGAGGAGAACACGCTGTTCCACACGCTCTACCAGAAGGATCAGCTGCCACTGCCATCGGAAGAGACGGAGCTTGAGATGTACATGGTATTAATAGAAGAGATGGAGCGTCACGGGTACAAGCAGTATGAAATCAGCAATTTTGCAAAACCGGGCTTCGAGAGCAAACATAATAAAACCTATTGGCTCAATCGTGAATATTATGGGGTGGGTGCAGGTGCCCACGGCTATGTGTGCGGCCATCGACACGTGAATGCTGGCCCGCTTGCGATTTACATGCAGAAGTGCACGGAAGGGCTGCCGCGTGTTGAACAATTCGAGGTGCCGCGCGAGGATGCCATGGAGGAACAGATGATTTTGGGGCTGAGGTTGAGAGAAGGAGTTGGCCTTTCGGCGTTTGCATCCCGTTTTGGTGCAACTGTTCATGATGTTTTTGGGACAATAATAGAAGAGGAGGTAGCCAAAGGAATGCTGGAAGAACAGGACGGGTTTTTGAAGCTGACGAAACAGGGGCTTCCGCTCGGAAATGAGGTATTTGCGCGCTTTCTCCGTTAAGTACAAAGGAAACTCGCGAAAAATGAGATTTTTTGTCTCCGGAACTCGCTCAAGTTCGTTGACAAATCCTTCTACTATTGATACCTTAGTATATAGATTTAGCACTCGATAAGCATGAGTGCTAACAATCCAACAGGAGGCGAGCGACATCCATGTTATCAGACCGTCAACAAATGATTTTAAACGCGATTGTCGATAATTACATTCATTCTGCCGAACCTGTTGGCTCCCGAACCATTTCCAAACGGGACGACATCGGATTCTCTTCGGCAACGATACGCAACGAGATGTCTGACTTGGAAGAGCTGGGATACCTAGAACAGCCCCACACATCGGCGGGACGTGTGCCTTCTACAAAAGGATACCGCTTCTACGTCGATAACTTGATTCAGCCTCATCTTTTGGAGGAAGCTGAATTGGGTAAACTAAAGCAGTTGTTTGCCGAACGTATTCTCCATTCTGAACAAGTGGTAGAGTACACTGCCCAGATTCTCTCTCAACTGACAAACTACACGGCGATTGTCTTGGGTCCAGAGATTTTTGAGCATCGGTTAAAACATATTCAAATCGTTCCTCTGAATGAAACACAGGCTGTGGCGATTGTGGTGACGCATACCGGACGAGTGGAGAACAAGCTGATCGATCTTCCAGAAGGCATTGGTGCCGGGGAAATCGAGAGACTCGTCAATCTGTTGAATGGAAAGCTGACCGATGTACCACTATGGCAGCTGCGGCAACGTCTTTATCAAGAGATTTCCGGTGAAATGCAACGTCATACGGAGCAGTATGAAGAAATTCTTCAGTTCCTCAACAACTCGCTGACACAAGAAGAAGAACGAGTATACTTACGCGGTGCGACCAAGATCTTGAACCAGCCGGAATTCCGAGACGTGGATAAAGTCAAGGATATTCTGGAGCTATTGGAGCAGCACGATCAATTGCTGAATGTGATCGGCATGCAGGGTGATGGTTTAACGGTACGCATCGGACAGGAAAACCAGCTAGACGCGATTAAGCAATGCAGTATTATTACCACTTCTTATTCGCTTGGAGGCAAGCCGGTAGGAATGGTGGGGATACTTGGTCCGACGCGAATGGAATACGGCAAGGTCATTACGGTGCTCAACCATTTAGCGGAAGGCCTATCGCGCATGCTGACTTCGCAGTTTGAGAAATAAATGGAGTGAATGGCTAAACAGTCTTTTGACTGGGAAAGGCCGTCAGGAGGTAGTGAAGTTGAGCGAGGAAAAAGTAGCGCAAGACCCGATTCTCGAAGAAGAACAAGTAGCAGAGGATGCAGACCAAACGACTGCAACCGAAATGAACGGGGAGCAGGATGCTGCTCACTGGAAGGCTCAGGCCGAAGAGCATCAAAACCGCATGCTGCGTGCCATGGCCGATATGGATAACCTTCGCCGCCGTGTTCGCAAAGAGCAGGAAGATCTGGCTAAATACGCTTCTCTTAAAATCGTGGAAGAGCTTCTGCCAGTTCTCGATAACTTCGAGCGAGCACTTGCCGCTGACAAGGATTCCATGACGGTAGACTCCCTCTTGGAGGGCGTAAACATGGTATATCGCCAGATGGTCCAAGTTTTCGATAAAGAAGGCTTGGCCGCAATCGAGGCTCAAGGAAAACCATTTGACCCTCACATCCACCAGGCGGTTATGCAAACACAAGACCCTGAGTTTGAATCAGGTGTTGTGGTAGCCGAGCTGCAAAAAGGATATATGTTCAAAGACCGCGTCGTTCGTCCGGCGATGGTACAAGTGAACGAGTAATCTCAAAAAACGTAAATTCACTAGAAGCATAGTGTTAGGAGGACATTTTGTATGAGTCGCGTAATCGGAATTGACTTGGGAACAACCAACTCTTGTGTAGCAGTAATGGAAGGCGGAGAGCCTGTCGTTATTGCCAATGCGGAAGGTAACCGCACTACACCATCCGTGGTAGCATTCAAAAACGGCGAGCGCATCGTTGGGGAAGCGGCAAAACGCCAAGCGATCACGAATCCAGACAATACCGTAATCTCCATCAAGCGCCACATGGGTACTGCTCATAAAGAAACGCTTGAAGGTAATGCATACTCCCCTGAGCAGATTTCTGCTATGATTCTGCAAAAGCTGAAAGCAGACGCGGAAAGCTACCTTGGTCAACCTGTGACGCAGGCAGTGATTACGGTTCCAGCATACTTCAATGACAGCCAACGCCAAGCAACAAAAGATGCTGGTAAAATTGCTGGCTTGGAAGTACTGCGTATCGTGAACGAACCAACCGCAGCTGCACTTGCATACGGTATGGAGAAAACAGAAGATCAAACCGTTCTCGTATTCGACTTGGGTGGCGGTACCTTTGACGTATCCATTCTCGAATTGTCCGACGGCTTCTTCGAAGTAAAAGCGACCTCCGGTGATAACAAGCTGGGTGGAGACGACTTCGACGATGTAGTGATGAACTACCTGGTGAGCGAATTCAAAAAGGAACATGGCATCGACTTGTCCAAGGATCGTATGGCACAACAACGTTTGAAAGACGCTGCTGAAAAAGCGAAGAAAGATCTGTCCGGTGTTTTGACTACGACTATTTCTCTGCCGTTCATTACAGCAGATGCAACAGGTCCAAAACACTTGGAGATGAACCTGACTCGCGCAAAATTCGAAGAGATCTCCGCTGATTTGGTAGAGCGTACGATGGGCCCAACTCGTCAAGCGCTAAAAGATGCTGGTCTGACTCCAAGCGAACTGGATCGCGTTATCCTGGTTGGTGGTTCTACTCGTATCCCAGCGGTACAAGAAGCAATCAAGAAATTTACAGGAAAAGAACCACATAAAGGTGTAAACCCAGACGAAGTAGTAGCACTGGGAGCGGCTGTTCAAGCGGGCGTACTGACTGGTGACGTGAAAGACGTCGTTCTTCTCGACGTAACTCCACTGTCCCTCGGTATCGAAACATTGGGTGGCGTATTCACCAAGTTGATCGATCGTAACACGACGATCCCAACAAGCAAATCCCAAGTGTTCTCTACAGCTGCTGACAACCAAACATCTGTAGAAATCCACGTTCTCCAAGGGGAGCGTCAAATGGCGAACGACAATAAATCTCTCGGTCGCTTCAACCTGTCTGATATCCCGCCAGCGCCACGCGGCATCCCGCAAATCGAAGTTTCCTTCGATATTGACGCGAACGGTATCGTAAATGTACGTGCAAAAGACCTGGGTACAGGAAAAGAGCAACGTATCACGATTACTTCCAACTCCGGCCTGTCCGACGATGATATCGATCGCATGGTAAAAGATGCCGAGTTGAATGCAGAAGCGGACAAACAACGCAAAGAGCAAGTGGAAGTTCGCAACGAAGCTGATCAGCTTGTATTCACGACTGAGAAAACACTGAAAGAAGTAGAAGGCAAGATCGATCAAGCTGAAATCGACCGCGCTAACGCTGCAAAAGATAAAGTGAAAGCTGCTCTGGAAGGCGGCAACATCGAAGAGATCAAGACAGCGAAAGATGAACTGTCCGAGATCATCCAACAAATTTCTGTGAAGCTCTACGAGCAGGCTGCTCAAGCGCAAGCAGCACAAGGCGGCGCTGAAGGTCAAGAGCCGAAGAAAGACAATGTTGTTGATGCTGACTACGAAGTGGTAGACGATAAAAAGTAACACGCTGGAACTGTGAGGGGAGAGATTTCTTCCCTCACTTCCCACGATGTGACCCATGAAAGTCAAAGTCACGGAATGCTGACTTTGACTTTTTTTCAAGTCTGTCACATGCTATGATAACAGTTGACTGTCATGGGAGTGATGTAGGAGATGAAACGTGATTTATACGAGGTTCTAGGCGTTGCCAAGGACGCGGACGCTGATGAAATTAAAAAAGCGTATCGCAAGCTGGCTCGCCAGTACCATCCGGATGTAAATAAAGAGGCTGACGCGGAAGAAAAGTTCAAAGAAGTAAAGGATGCGTACGACATCCTGTCCGAGCCACAAAAGCGTGCGCAGTATGACCGTTTTGGTCACCAAGACCCGAATCAGGGCTTCGGTGGCGGAGGTTTTGATGGATCAGGCATGGGCGGCTTCGGAGATATTTTTGATATGTTCTTCGGTGGTGGCGGCAGACGTTCGAATCCAAATGCACCACGCAAAGGATCTGATCTGCAATTTGGCCTCAGCATTGACTTTATCGACGCGATTTTTGGAAAAGAAACCGACGTGGAAATTCCAAAAGAAGCAGAATGCGATACATGCCTTGGTTCTGGCGCGAAGCCTGGTTCCGGTGTAGATACATGTAAGACTTGTAGCGGAACTGGACAACAAGAAGTGGTGGCGAACACGCCATTTGGCCGAATCGTCAATCGCCGTGTTTGCTCGACTTGCGAAGGAAAAGGGAAAGTCGTCAAAGAAAAATGTTCAACTTGCCGTGGCAATGGACGTGTCAAGGTACGCCGCAAAATTCATCTCAACATCCCAGCAGGTGTGGACGATGGTGCACAATTGCGCGTAACAGGCGAGGGAGAACCGGGCGCAAACGGTGGACCTCCTGGAGATTTGTACGTCGTATTGCGTGTGAAGAGTCATGAGTTTTTTGAGCGTGAAGGAAATGATATTTACTGTGAGGTTCCGCTTACTTACGCACAGGCAGCACTTGGAGATGAGATCGAAGTGCCGACTGTCGATGGTCGCGTGAAGTTGAAGATCCCGGCGGGTACCCAAACAGAAACATTCTTCCGCTTGCGTGGTAAAGGTGTTCCGCATTTGCGTGGAAACGGCCGAGGTGATCAGCATGTGAAAGTGCGCGTCATTACACCGACCAAGCTAAGCGATAAACAAAAGGAATTGTTGCGTGAGCTCGCCGAACTGTCTGGAGAAAAGCCAGGGCAGCATGGGGGAGAAGACGAAAGCTTTTTCGAAAAAATGAAACGGGCATTCCGCGGCGAGTAATCCGTCGCGGTTTTGTCCGCTTTCTGCCTAAAGTTTCATGTAGCGAAGTCGATTAAATGAAAAGCCCGATTGGGAGCTTATGTGGGGAGTGGTAGATTCGTGAAATGGTCAGAAATCAGTATCCATACTACAGCGGAGGCTACGGAGGCGGTGTCAAGCCTCTTGTATGAATTGGGTGCCAATGGTGTCGTAATTGAAGACCCGGAGGTGCTTTATCGTGAGTGGGATACCCCCTTTGGCGAAATCTACCAGCTTTCTCCTGATGATTTTCCAGCCGAGGGCGTATTCGTTAAAGCATACCTGCCGGTTGACAGCAGCGAGCTGCTTGATGTAGTTGAAGAGCTGAAAGAGCAATTGGCGCAGTTGATCGAGTACGGTCTGGATATCGGCAAGGCATCGATTGCTGTAAACGATGTCCACGAAGATGAATGGGCCCACGCCTGGAAAAAATATTACAAACCGGTTCATGTGTCTGATCGCATGACCATCAAGCCAGTATGGGAAGAGTACGAACCGAAGAATTCCGATGAGATTATTATCGAGATGGACCCAGGCATGGCATTTGGAACAGGTACACATCCGACGACCATCCTTTGTCTGCGTGCACTCGAGAAGTACATGGCAAAAGGCGATCAGGTGTATGATGTTGGGACAGGCACAGCTATTTTGAGTATTGCTGCTATCAAGCTCGGAGCAAAAGATGTGCTGGCGATGGACTTGGATGAAGTAGCCGTACGCTCTGCACAGGCCAATACCGAACTGAATGGTGTGCATGAGCATATCAACGTGAGACAAAACAACTTGCTCGACGGCATCGAGGAGCAGGTGGAAGTGGTCGTGGCTAACATTTTGGCAGAAGTCATCGTGCGTTTCACCGACGATGTATTCCGCGTGTTGAAGCCAGGTGGTACCTTTATCTCTTCTGGTATTATTGCTGCACGTGAAGCGGATGTAAAAGCGGCGTTGGCGGCTTCAGGTCTTGAGGTCGTGGAAACCATTTTCATCGATGACTGGGTAGCAATTGTAGCAAAAAAACGATAGAATAGTGGGGTTGGCGAGATGCAACGATATTTTGTCGAGCCACATTCCTTTAGTGAGAATGAGCTAACGATTGTCGGAGACGATGTACACCATATCGTAAATGTAATGCGTGCTCGGGAAGGCGAAGAAATCATCGTTTCTAATGGAGCGGGCAGGTCTGCACGGGCCAAGCTTGTCTACCTTTCTGCCAAGGAAGTGCGGGCAGAAGTAATGGAAATGCTTCAAGAAGAACGAGAACTGCCGATCCGGATCACAATTGGTCAGGGGCTTCCAAAAGGCGAGAAGCTCGAGTGGATTTTGCAAAAGGGGACGGAACTTGGGGCGTACTCTTTTTTCCCGTTTTCTTCTGAGCGAACCATCGTAAAGCTGGATGCCAAAAAAGAAGCAAAAAAACTGGAGCGTTGGCGCAAGATTGTCAAAGAGGCTGCTGAACAGTCTCATCGCACTGTTTTGCCAGAGCTTTTATCTCCTGTTTCATTTCGTGAGATACTTCAAGCTGGCCAGTCTTATACGCATTGCGCCATTGCCTATGAAAAAGAAGGCAGTACGACGATTCATCAAGTGCTAGAAGAGATGACTGTGGACGATTCACTTCTCGTCCTCGTTGGACCGGAGGGAGGCTTCTCTCCTGAGGAAGTGGCACAAGCAGAGAGCAAAGGGTTCCTGACAGTTTCTCTCGGCCCGCGCATTTTGCGCACGGAAACGGCAAGCCAGTACGTTTTGGCCTGCGCTTCCTATCAGTTTGAACGAAAGGCTTCATCACTTCGCAAAGGATGAGCAGGAATCAAACGGTTATGACCGTTTGGTTGACCGCAAGCGGTCACATCCACTTTTATGAAAAACATCGAGACGTTTTTCACGGAAAAGGAGGAATGGCAATGTCTACCGTTGCTTTTCATACATTGGGCTGCAAAGTAAACAGCTATGAAACAGAGGCCATCTGGCAATTGTTCAAGGCAGACGGCTACGAGAGAGTCGACTTTGAACAAGATGATGCAGATGTTTACGTCATTAATACTTGTACCGTGACGAACACGGGAGATAAGAAGAGTCGCCAAGTGATTCGTCGTGCGATTCGTCGTAATCCTGAGGCGATCGTAGCCGTAACTGGCTGCTATGCGCAAACCTCTCCAAGTGAGATTGCGCAAATTCCCGGTGTGGATATCGTAGTAGGTACACAAGGGCGCGAGAAGCTGATCGAGTACGTGGATCAAATTCGTACAGAGCGCCAGCCGATCAATGCAGTTGGCAACATCATGAAAGCGCGCGAATTCGAAGAGCTGGATGTTCCTAACTTTACGGATCGCACACGTGCTTCCCTCAAGATTCAAGAGGGTTGCAACAACTTTTGTACGTTTTGTATTATTCCTTGGGCGCGCGGTCTGATGCGTTCCCGCAAACCGGAAAGCGTCGTCGAACAGGCCCAAAAGCTGGTGGAAGCGGGCTATCTGGAAATCGTTTTGACTGGGATTCATACGGGTGGATACGGCGAGGATTTGGAAGACTACAATTTGGCCAAGCTGTTGCTTGACCTTCATCAAGTAGAAGGCCTCAAGCGCATCCGTATCAGTTCGATCGAGGCGAGCCAAATCACCGATGAAGTGATCGAGGTCATCAACAACTCCGATCGTGTCGTGCGCCATCTGCATGTACCGCTGCAAGCGGGCGATGACGAAGTGTTGAAACGCATGCGCCGCAAGTATACGACGGCTGAGTTTTACGAAAGAATGGTCAAAGTACGCGAAGCATTGCCAGGAGCAGCGATTACAACAGACGTCATCGTAGGCTTCCCGGGTGAGTCCGAAGAGCAATTCTGGAACGGATACGAGTTTATGAAGAAAATCGGTTTTGCCGAGATGCATGTATTCCCGTACTCCATGCGTACAGGTACACCAGCAGCGCGTATGACGGATCAAATTCCTGAAGAGGAAAAGAACGAGCGCGTAGCGAAGCTTCTAGAGCTTAATCAGGAATTGACCTTGGCATACTCCAAGAAATTCGTAGGGGATGTACTGGAAGTTATTCCGGAGCGTCCATTTAAAGAAGCACCTGATAGTGGTCTTCTGATGGGCTATTCGGACAACTACCTGAACGTCGTCTTCCCTGGCGATGAGAGCATGATCGGCAAGATTTGCAAGGTCAGACTGGATGAACCAGGCTCGGAATACTGCAAAGGGACTTTTGTCCGCGTAGTGGAAACAGAGGCGCTGCCTTACCTGAAGGAGCGAGCTATATGAGGGAGATATCGGCAGGAGGCGTTGTATACCAGAAGCAAGACACAGAGTACATGCTCCTATTGATTGAAGACCGCTATGGCAAAGTAACACTCGCAAAAGGGAAGCAGGAGATGGGCGAGACCATCGAAGAAACGGCTCTGCGCGAAGTTTTGGAAGAAACAGGCGTAGCAGGACGATTGGGGTCCAAGCTCGACATGATCACCTACGTGTATACGCATCCGGTGACGGGCGAATCCATCGACAAAGAAGTCCATTATTATTTAGTAGAAGCTTACAACACAGAAATCACCGTACAGCTAGAAGAAATCAATGATGTTCATTGGCATTCAGCTAAGGAAGCTTGGGATTTGCAACTGCAACGAGGATACCGTAACAATGACAGCATTTTTCGCCTTGCATTCGAACAATTAGGGATAGAGGTGTAGTTCTATGAACATGAACAAATATATCGACCACACGCTGTTGAAGCCTGATGCTACACAAGAGATGATTGACAAGCTGTGCCAAGAAGCAAGAGAGCACGATTTCATGTCTGTATGCGTAAACCCTTACTGGGTAAAACGCTCTGCTGAACTCCTGGCAGGTTCTGATGTAAAAGTGTGCACGGTTATCGGATTCCCTCTGGGAGCGAGCACGATCGAGTCCAAAGCAGCCGAAACCCGCGATGCGATTGCAAACGGAGCGACTGAGGTAGATATGGTACTGAACGTAGGTGCCCTGAAATCCGGCGACCTGGAAACTGTCAAAAAAGACATCGTTGCTGTGAAGCAAGCTGCTGGCGATATTCTCTTGAAAGTGATTCTGGAGACTTGCCTCTTGACCGAAGAAGAAAAAGTAGTTGCGTGCAAGCTCTCCGTAGAGGCTGGTGCTGATTACGTAAAAACCTCCACAGGATTTTCAACAGGTGGAGCAACGGTTGAAGATATCGCCCTGATGCGTAAAACCGTAGGACCAAATGTAGGTGTAAAAGCGTCTGGTGGCGTTCGTGACGGCGAAGCAGCGGTTGCGATGATCGAAGCAGGCGCGAGTCGTGTCGGTACAAGCTCCGGTGTTTCCATTGTAACTGGAGCAAAAACAACAGGCAGCGGATACTAATACGAAAGAAAAGCCTGGCCGAGGAAAGGCCGGGCTTTTTCCGTCCTGCATGCTGATGTTCCTATAGAGAGAGGATAGGGAGCGGGGAGGAGATTAGCAAAATGAAATTTGTTAAAGGAATCGTCATCCTGTTGGCTTTTTATGGAGTAGGCGTAGCTGCGAGCAAATGGCTGCATATTCCCCTGCCCGGTAACTTGGTGGGAATGCTGCTGTTAACTCTGGGACTTTGTATGGGATGGATACGAATGGATTGGGTGGAACAAGCGGGTACTTTTCTAATCCGACACATGTTGCTCTTTTTCGTACCGATCATCGTCGGAGTTGCTTCCTATTTAAACGTATTCACGCAAAATCCATTGCCAATTATACTATCGATGGTACTCGGTCCATTGTTAGTCATGCTTGTGACGGGTGTGGTCGTGCAATGGTATTTGAAGCATCATAAACAAAAATCAGAATCGTCCTCGCAGCAAGAGAGGAGGACTCTGGATGCTTAGTCAATTTTTCGCCATTTTGGTATCGATAGCAGGGTACAAAGGTGCAACAATGATCAACGCCCGATTCCAACGATTGCAGCCTCTCCTGGTGGCTGTGATCTTGGTCTGGACCATGTGGTGGGCGTTTAGCGGCGATTGGGAGGCGTTTGCAGCTGGAGGCCAGTGGATTTCCTTTTGGCTAGGCCCTGCAACAGTTGCACTCGCTATTCCGCTGGCTAAACAGATCAAGGAGTTTGCTCATATTTGGCGTGGTGTATTGCTTGGTGTATGTGCAGGCTGTGCAGTTGCAATCATCGTCGTTATGGCGGTTCATTGGTGTCTGGGATCAGATGAGCTCGTATACAAAAGCATGCTGAGCAAATCCGTGACCACCCCGATTGCGTTGGAGCTGAGTCGTTCCATAGGTGGGGAACCTGCGCTTGCAGCCTTTTTTACCGCGCTGACAGGGATGGTCGGTGTAATGATTGCCCGTCCTGTTCTCAAATGGGGAAAAATCACCGATGATTGGGCAATCGGTATCGCCATTGGTACGAGTGCACACGCCATTGGTACGGCTAGCTTGAACCGCGTTTCTCCCGTTCAAACGGCAGCGTCCAGTGTCGCAATGATCGTGGCAGGCGTCATTACTTCCATCTACTTGATACCATTTTCTTTCTGAAGGTGAGGTCAGTAGGACGACGCCTATCAGGGATCAGCCATTGAATAAACCGGGCTATCTGCGGCACGAATGGCAGCGCGACCAGCGAGCAGACGAGATTGAAGATCGTCTGTGAATGGGCGATCTGCATAGAAGGACTATCCGTTAAAAATGCACTGACGAGGGCAAGCTGGGAAAGAAACGGTAAAAAAACAATCGCGCCTGCGACGTTGAAGAGCGTATGGCACCATGCGACCTGTTTGGATGCCGTATTCGTGCCAATGGCAGCGATGACAGCGGTAAAGCAAGTTCCGACGTTCGCGCCCAATACGATGGCGAGTGCCGTTTCCATCGAAAGAATTTGATGACTGAGCAGGCCCATCGTGATCACGGTCGTAGCGGAACCGCTATGAATGAGAGCGGTGAAAATGATCCCGGTGATCAAACCGATCCAGATGGAATGGCTGCTCTCCAGAAAAAGGGAACGAAACGTCTCAGACTGCTCCAAAGGCTTCGCCATGACTTTCAATGTATCGATTCCGAGGAAGATCAGTCCGAAGCCGGCGACGACGAGACCAATGCAACGAATGTTTCGGCGCGGCATCAGCCACAGAGCGACTCCGATGAGAAGCATGGGAATGGCAAAGGACTCGAGCTTGAGCGCTACCAGCTCCGTTGTCACTGTCGTGCCCAGATTGGTTCCCAAAATGATGCCGACGGTTTGTGTGAACTGGATGATGCCTGCGTTCGTCAGCCCAATTGTCAGGACGGTTACCGCACTTGAGCTTTGCAAGACAAAAGTAGCGAAGAGACCAATCCAGAAGCTATGGAGCGGGGTACGTGTAAAGCGCCCCATCCATTCTTCCATTTTTTTGCCGGCGAGGTTTTGAAAGCCGGAGCGCATGGCGTACATACCGAAAAGAAAAAAAGTGAGCCCAAAGGTAAAAGGGGCGAGGATGGAGACTATCACAAGATACGTTCCTCCCTGTCCATTTTTAGCAAGTTACTATAACGCTATGCCTGTACAAGGGCAAGCATGACAAGAGGAGGAATAGCTGCATGGCACGTGTGCTATTGAATCAACATCGGAAAAAGCGGCTAGAAGTAGGACATCCGTGGGTTTTTCAATCGGAGGTATTAGAAATTCAAGGGGATGTAGAACCAGGTGAAATCGTCGAGGTCACCAATCACAAAGGGTATTTTTTGGCAAAGGGCTACATTAACCCAGCTTCCCAAATGATCGTGCGCATTATGAGTTATGACCAAAAGGAAGAGATCGACTATGACTTTTTCTTGCGCAAAATCAAACAGGCGGCAGAATTCCGGACGAGATTTGTGGACAATCCGCGGGCTTGCCGTGTCATTTACGGGGAAGCTGACTTTTTGCCAGGACTCATCGTCGACCGCTACGAAGACACATTGGTTGTCCAAGTCCTCTCATTGGGGATGGAGAAGCGCATCGATTGGATTCGGGATGCACTCGTAGAGGTATTTGCACCGACCGGTATTTATTTGCGCAATGATGTACATGTCCGTGAACTGGAAGGACTGTCACAGGGCAAAGAAGTCCTGTATGGAGAGTGCCCACGTGAGGTATTGATCGAAGAAAACGGATTGAAATACTATGTGGATATCGTAGAGGGGCAAAAGACCGGCTTTTTCTATGATCAGAGGGAAAATCGTGCTTCCATCGCGCCTTTGATGAAAGGCTGGGGCGAAAAGCACGGTATTACCCTGACGAGCATGGAAGTAGACGGCGAGACAAAGCAGGTGCCTGTAGACAAGCGAGGTAAAGTGGTCAAAAATCCGTTTTGGGATGGCGCTGAGGTATTGGAATGCTTTACACACACTGGTTCCTTCACCCTGAATGCTTGCAAGCACGGTGCGAAAAAGGTGACAGCCCTCGATATTTCCGATCACGCCATCGAAACAGCGAAGCGAAACATTACACTCAATGGCTTCTTGCATCGCGTAGATTTTGTTGTGGCTAATGCGTTTGATTACTTGCGTGAAAATGTAGAGGCAGGTAAGAACTGGGATGTGGTCATTCTTGATCCACCAGCATTCGCAAAATCGCGTGGAGCAGTGAAAGGCGCTTGTCGCGGTTACAAAGACATTAACTTAAACGGGATGAAGCTCGTTCGTCCAGGCGGATTTCTCGTTACCGCGTCTTGCTCGTACCATATGTCACCTGAGCTGTTCCTGCAAACGATTCAAGAGGCAGCGGTCGATGCGAAAAAGATATTGCGCCTGATTGAATGGCGAGGCGCGGGCAAGGATCATCCGCAAATTAGTGGGGCTGATGAGGCTCATTACTTGAAATTTGCCATCTTTGAAGTAAGAGATCGTCGATAGAAAAAAAGAAAAACAGCGTCCGCTTTCATACGGCGCTGTTTTTCTATTCGGTTTCAGTTTGATTTAAGACTTTGGTTTTTCAAAAATCAATTCGAAGTATTTGGCCATACCATCGCCCCCGATGCTTGGAGCAAAGATTTGCACCAAACGCCAGCCTTCCTTGGCTTGCTCGTGGACAACGGTCTGATAATCTTCTTTTGGTTGGCGTCGAAAAGAGGACAGCTCAACTCGGACGAATTTGTATTCAAACATGTTCTTTCCCCCCGCTTGTATCATCGTCTCTCTTTTTATACGCGCGATGAGCGGAAAGAGTTGCAAAAGAATGTGAATCATTTCGAATAAAGAAATAAGTGCTCATGACAATTGCTTGTCATTTTTTACACGCCTGACGAGATCGAGAGCCTGCTTGAACCCCAGCTCCTTGCCTAAAAAGACTTGTCCTTCGGCGGGGGTAGAAGCGCGGGCCTGGCTTAAGTTCTGAAGCTCGTGGTTCAAGAGATGCTCGACCAAATACAGCTGTACCTGACCAATTTCCCGTTCGCTTTTCCGATCACGCTCCTTGAACTTAGCCCGCTGCTGACTTTCCTCCACGTACTTGTCGATATCATCCTCCAAAAAATGGGAGGAGTTGCAGATGATATGGCGGTAGTCATCCGTCTTAGAGGGAATGGTACGGATGGTATGACCGAGATGGGCGAGGAGAAATTTGTTCAAGACGATTGCGTCTCGGGTGTAGTTGTTATGCAGCAGGGAGTATTCCCCCAAGAAAGACCCGCTTTCCTTATCATAGCTGTGCAATAAAGTGTAAGAAGAGCAATATGTGCAGTACAACAAATAATCTCTCATGGAAATCCCTCCAGAAAAATAGCTCCATGACAGGAATTTTATTTATATGTATGAGAAAAAACGTGAGCTGGTGATACTTGCTTCTCTTGTTTTTGGCGTTTGGTTTGTGTATGCTAAATGACGGGCTCGGCCCGGTAAATAGAGCAGATGTTGGGCTTTTGCATAGCATAGGAGAGAGTAGAAACTGGGTAGACTCTCCGGTTTTCATACGGAGGGGAAAGGAGCATGACACAGATGGGAAATCAAAAGATCCGACTGGGCATTATTTATGGAGGAAAATCCTCAGAGCACGAAGTTTCATTGCGTACGGCTATGTCCATTATGCAGGCCGTAAATGCAAATAAATATGAGGTAACCCCTGTGTACGTTCAATTGGATGGCTCTTGGGTGACTGGAGAAACACTGGCAGGTCAACTGCCGGAGACGATCGAAGCGTTGCGCTTATCGGCAAAAACGCCAGCCATTACTGAGGCAACAGAGACAGGGAAAGAGCTGGCGGTTGCAAGCCAACCAGGGCCGCTGTTTGCTATGAATGAGCAATTGGATGTTGTTTTCCCTGTGGTTCACGGACCATTTGGCGAAGATGGGACGATCCAGGGATTGTTGGAATTGGCGAATATCCCGTACGTGGGAACCGGAGTAATGGCTTCCGCTATCGGAATGGATAAATGGATGATGAAGACTGTCTTTGCACAGGCTGGACTTCCGCAAGTGAAATATGTAGGCTTTCTGCGCTCGCAATGGGAAAAAGGCCAGGACGATGTCATGGATCGGATCGAGCGTGAACTTGGCTATCCGTGTTTCGTCAAACCAGCGAATATGGGTTCCAGTGTAGGGATTAACAAAGCGAAAAATCGTGAGGAGCTCAAGCACGCATTAGAGGTAGCTGCCAAATTTGACCGCAGATTGATTGTGGAAGAGTTCGTTCAAGTACGTGAGTTGGAGATTGGCGTTTTGGGGAATGAAGAGCTGATGACATCTGTCGTTGGGGAAGTCATTGCTGCTAAAGAATTTTACGATTACGAAGCCAAGTACAAAGGGGCGGGAACAGAGCTCTCCATTCCTGCGATCGTTCCCGAGCATGTATCCGAACAAATCGCGGATATAGCCAAGCAGGCCTTCCAAGCACTCGATGGCTCTGGCCTTTCCCGCATAGACTTTTTCTGGGATGAGAAAAACGACAAGCTCTATATCAACGAAGTGAATACGATGCCAGGCTTTACGCCGTTTAGTATGTATCCTATGCTTTTCCAAGCTGCGGGTGTGAGCTACGGCGAGCTGATCGATCGTCTGGTGCAACTCGGTATCGAGCGACATGCGGATAAAGGTCGCAATGTCGTAGATGCGGAAGAGCTGGACTAAATCATGAGAAAAAAGATGCTGATGAATCGGCATCTTTTTTCTTTTTTGTATAAAATTTGGTAACCAAATGGTAATGGGGCACGTCTGAGTATTGATAACTGATTAGGAGGACCTTAATGAAAAAACAGTTCTTGCTCTCATGTTTGCTAGCTACACTGTTAAGTTCCTTTTTTCCTGGACAGACGGGTGCAGCCATTCCTACATCACAGGACCCGCGAAAACCTGACATGGTGACGATTTATCATGCGACCCCGGATGGAAAGACGAAAAAAATCCAAACCAACATGCCCTTGATTCATCGCGCAAGCATTTCACCCTCAGGGAGATTTGTGTACGGAGAACGAATCGGGTATGGTAAGGAAGATCCGACAATCCCTTTCCTGTACGACATTCAGACGAAAAAGCTGATGCAATTGTCGGGCATTGCCAAGTGGTCAAACAAGCAGGACGTACTGTACATCCGTGAAAATGACGGAATCGTTAGGCTGACAACGACAGACGGTAAAAAGACCGTGCTCGTTCCGGGCATTGTCCAGTATCCAGTGCTCGATTTTGCGATTTCACCGGATGAACAGTACTTGGCTTTTACCCGCAAGGATGAAAAAGCCGCTGATTCAAAAGGAAGTGCTCATCTCTACATTCAACATCTGCCAACGCTTCAAATCAAAAAGCATGATCAATATGAGTGGAGACAAGACAAAGCTGAACTAGAAGAGAAGTATTATTGGATGCCAAATTCCAAAAAGCTGTTTTACTTAACGAAAGAAGCTTCCAAAGAATTGGACATGTCCACAGGGATGAAAACGGATCACAAAACGACCGCTCTTCCCTCTTACTCCAGCGATATGAAGTATCAGTATATCAAGACAGAACAAGAAGAATATGTGCTGGATTTGCAAACGGGGAAAAAGAACTTTTTAAAGGTCGTAGAGGAGTACACAGCAGCCCTGCGAAGAATCCTATGGTCGCCAATTGGCCATCAGTTTGCTGCTGAACAACTTTTGAGCTGGTCCAGTTCCCAGGATAATTACATGTTGATGTTCGTCTTCAATGAACCGAACAAATACGGAAATCCTTTCGGCAATCATGTAAATCCCGGGCTGTTGAGCACCTACATGCAGGATAAGGACAATTATCAACTGATTGGGTGGGCAGGTGATGGTAAATCGTTTTATTTTGCTGATCTTGCTTCTATTCATATTTACGATTTTGGTCCGGGCAAGCTTAACTGGGAAACGTATGAATTTTATGAAAAACGTTAGCTTGTAAGCACGCCGGGAGATAGTCTTTGTCTATGCAGAACAGATGGACGAATCATGAGAAAAAAGATGCTGATAAATGAGCATCTTTTTTCTTTTTATGTAGGAAGGAGGAACTAATGTTTCTGTCAGCTCATCTCTCCTAACTGTACAAGATGAATATTATCGCTTGAAATGAGAATGATAATCGTTTACATTATTTATGGGACGTTTTACCAGTTATGTAAGTCACAATGCTTGAATAAAAAATTGGATCAAGCAAGAGGAGAGGTAACATGTTCGTAGTCAAGCATATCGCAGAGCATGCAACGATGCAGAGCTTTCTCAATTGTTATCTCCGAGAAACAGGTAGGGGCGAGTGGATCGATCGGAAAGACGAGATTACGAAGCAGCTAACGAAAATCATACAGCCGAGTACAACAGGTACGTACCTTCATTGCGAACTCCCGCATCAGGGGATTTCCCTCTATGTCGGTGTGAAATATCATTCGGTGACTGGCAGGCATTTGTTTCATTATCCAGCTTGCTACCGAAGTGGTGACTGTACGCGTTTCGTTCAGGCGGACTATTTGACATTAGCGGTTCTTTTGATTAAAGAACTAACGCTTCAGCATGGGGAAAATGCCGTTCCAGATGAATTAGTCTTGCGCATGATTCAAAGCTGCCAAAGCATTGAGAAATTTGTTCGGACTCGCCAAAGTAATGGGGAGATTTTATACGGAGTGGAACAAAGCTTCATCGAAGCAGAGCAGGCGCTTTTGTTCGGTCACTTGTTCCATCCAACACCGAAGAGTCAGCAAGGAATTCCTGAGGCCAAGCAAGCGTTGTATGCACCGGAGTGTTGCGGGAAGTTTCAACTCCACTTGTTTGCTGCCCATCCGTCAATTGTTCACGAAAAATCTGGGCTAACAGAATCCGCTACGCAATTACTGAAGGGTGAGTTTCCTTCGATATCTGATGTCGATCCATCATTTTCAATCGTCCCGATTCATCCGCTTCAAGCAGAATGGTTGCTTGAACAGGTAGCCGTTCAATCCTTGATCGAGAAAGGGTTACTTCTTTACATAGGACCAGCAGGTGAGGAGTATATGGCAACATCTTCTCTCAGAACGGTTTATCATCCTGAAAAGAAATACATGCTCAAGCTGTCCGTCCCTATCAAAGTTACGAATTCTTTACGGATCAATAAGTTAAGTGAAATGGAGATTGGTTTAGAGGCGAAACAACTTCTTGAAACAGGGATTGGTGAGGTAAGTCGCAAGTATCCAGGCTTTGGTTTTATCTCTGATCCGGCTTACATTACGATCACGTTGGATCAGGCGGAAGAAACGGGATTTGAAGTAATCCTGCGTGATAATCCCTTTATGGGGAGTCATGCTCGTCAGGTCACCCAAATCGCTGCACTCGTACAAGATCCACTTCCTGGGTACAAGAGTAGGTTGGCAACGCTCATTCACCATCTGGCACAAAAAGAAGGGAAGGCACTGGAAGTAGTTAGTTTGGAATGGTTTAAGCGCTATGTAGATATTTCTTTGAAGCCAATGGTATGGCTCTATCTAAAATACGGAATCGGCTTGGAAGCCCATCAACAGAATAGTGTTGTCACTCTGAAAGACGGATACCCCGCTCAGTTCTTTTATCGTGATAATCAAGGCTATTATTTCTCAGAATCAATGCAAGAAGTATTAGAGACAGAATTGCCTGGGATTGGCAAGGCGAGTAAAAACATCTACAAAGATCATCTTGTAGACGAGCGAATCACCTATTACATGGTTTTTAACCATATGTTTGGACTCATCAATGGATTTGGAACGGAAGGATTAATTGATGAAAAAATCTTATTGGCAGAGATGCATGAGGTTTTGACGGAATTTTTACCTATGAATCGAGAGGCGTCGAAGTTTCTGGAGAATCTACTTACTCGTGAACAGCTTCCGTGTAAGGCGAATCTGCTCACGCGCTTCTATGATCTGGATGAATTAACCCAACCGGAAGAGCGATCATCTGTTTTTGTTTACATAGATAATCCTTTAGCAAAAGTAAAGCAGACCGAAAAGGCAGGGCTGCATGCTTTTGGATAGCTTACTAGCGTCTAGCTTGAAGAGATTTGGAGGATAAGGTATGGAGTTAACTTTACAGGATTTCTCGATTGAAGAGGCACTTCACTCGACACAGTACGTGCAGGTGAGAAGAAGGGTGTTTCGACAATGCATAGAGTCTTTGTTATATGAGGGAATTGTGATTCCTGAGACCCTGCAAGAAGGTGACGAGACGATTTACACCCTACATGGACTTGATGAGGGTGACCTGCCTGTTCGCTATCGTTGCCGAGGGCGGAGGATTGCTAGTTTTGGGCTTGTTCGTTTAGGGAACGACCCTGTTACTCGTATTGTTTACGATCAAAGCGGAGTTGCCCAGCAAGAATTTGAAGCGATATCCCTCACGCGTTTTTTAGTGGAAGTCTTCCGAATGAATACGGTAGATGAACAAAGACTGAAGCTATTTGCCAATGATTTGGAACAAACGTTGTTAAAGGATACATTGTCCCAATACTATCGGGTACAAAATGATATTCGGATGCAGGGCAAATCGTACGATGAGCTCGAAGGTGATCTGATGGACGGTCACCCTTACCACCCTAGCTATAAATCACGTGTTGGATTTACCTACATAGATCATTTTGCTTATGGTCCTGAATTTAAGCAGGAAGTTCGTTTTCTTTGGTTAGCGATAAAAAAACAATATTCTCAAGTGTCCATTGATCAAGGGAGAAATTTCGATGACCTTCTTTTGGAGGAAATAGGACGGGAACAAAAAGAAGTCTTTCAGCAAATCATCGTCAATCATGGATGCGATCCTGAGCAGTATGCCTTCGTGCCTGTCCATCCTTGGCAGTGGCGTAACCATGTCGTGCCAGGATTCCTGGACGATATCCATCGCAAAGAGATTATTGTGTTAGGAGTAGGGGCTGATGGTCATCGTCCACAACAATCCATCCGGACCTTTGCTAACAAAAGTAATCCGCATAAACCGTATCTGAAACTCTCGATCAACGTGGTGAATACATCAGCGCCACGTCATCTCACTCCCCATTCACTGGCAAGTGCCCCCATTGTTTCGAGGTGGCTCAAGGGGATTACGGACGCAGATTCGTATTTACGAGACGAACAAAAGGTGATCATGCTCCAAGAGTTTGCGGCAGTGGCATACGATCCTCCACCTGCTTCTGATCTGGTGGAAATGGTTACATTCGGAGTAATTGGGTGCATGTGGAGAGAAAGTCTCATCCCTCATCTCGAAGCGGGAGAAGATGCGGTACCTTATAACGCATTAGCGGCAGTAGAGGTGGATGGGGTGCCATTCATTGATCGTTGGATTCGTGAGCAAGGGCTAGAGAATTGGCTTGCGCGATTATTGGAAAACAGTGTAGTGCCGGTCGTTCATATATTGGTGAAACACGGGATTGCGATGGAATCCCACGGGCAGAATATGGTCTTGGTGCATCGGGATGGTGTCCCTACTCGAGTGGCATTAAAGGATTTTCATGAAGATTTGATTTTTTGCCAACCGTTCTTGAGTGAGCCAGACAAATGCCCGAACTTCGCGGACGTGCATGAATATTACGCAACGAAGCCAGATGATGTAATGTTCCACATGAATGAAACATCAACAGTCAGAGATTTGACGTTAGAGACTTTATTTCTGATCAATCTGGGGCAACTCGCACGGGTGTTAGAGGAGCATTACGGATATGCCGAAGAGCAATTCTGGGAGATGGCCGTAAAGGTATTGGAGGGTCACCAACAACGATTCCCGGAATTGGCGGAGCGATTTAAGCGATTTGATCTGTTTGTTCCAAGCGTGCAGGTAGAGAAATTGACCAAGAAAAAGCTATATACAACAAACGAGAACTATCATTTACATGAAGTTCCCAATCCTTTGTTCGAGGCAAGGAAAAAGCTTCATTCCATGGCTGGAGGTTACTAGCATGATCATTGTGAATCAAAATGAGATTTCTGTGCATGAAATGGAGAGACATAAGCAAGGGTTCGAAAGCATGGATCATTTCCGACAGCCGGAAGGACAGAGGTACGCAGTCTGCATAGCTGACCCACTTGACGTGATTAGTCTTGTTCAATATTTACGTGAGCATAACGCTTCGGTGCTATTAATTCATGGGGAAACCCCAATGGAAACCGCTTATCAAATGGCGGTGAAGGCAAGATGTTATGGGCTTGTTTATCAGGAGACGAAACACTTCTTGTCCATCGCGGATAAACAACAGAGCGAAAAACCATCGCTCTATCAATATAGTTCAGGTACTACGGGGGACGCGAAGCTAATCGGGAGAAGCTGGGATGATATCCAAACAGAAATTCAAGCCTACAACGAGTTGTTTCGGGGAGAGGAAGCGTTAACCCCGATCGTGCTGGCCTCGGTGACACATTCGTATGGATTGATATGTGGCGTTTTGGCAGCACTGGAACGGGGAAGTAAGCCTTCGATTGTGACGCACAAAAATCCGAAGTTTGCTCTGCAAGTGATTCAAGATATTCCCCAGCATATTGTTTATGGTCTGCCAGTCTTTTATCACATCTTATCAAGCTTTACGCGAGAGCAGGTACGCTTTCACCGGTTAATGACATCTGGCGCTCCAATGCCAGAAGGCTTGTTTCAAAAGCTGCAAGGCATGAGCGACATCTTGATGCAACAATATGGATGCTCCGAGGCGGGGTGCGTCAGTATGAGTAAACAGATGCGGACGCATACAGATCTGGGTGTCCCCCTTTCCCACGTGACAATGACAGCAGGTGAGAATGAAGAACAACCTGCGGAAATAGTCATTCGAATTGGACAGAACGAAATAGCGACGCAGGATTTAGGTTTCTGGACGGGAGAAGGCCATATTCAATTTGTGTCGAGGATGGATGATGTGATTAACGTCTCTGGCTTAAAGGTATTTCCTTTAGAGGTTGAGGACGTCATCTTGAAAATGAATGGGACAAAAGAAGTGGTTGTGTATCGCGGACGTCATCCGGTCATGGGAGAGATTGTGAAGGCGCAGGTTATTACAGAGGGAGGAACTACTCCTGAACAAATCAGGGAATGGTGCCAAGATCGTTTGCCAGGCTATAAAGTCCCATTCGAAATCCAATGTGTGACGAGCATTCCTAAGACAGCCACAGGAAAAATCAGCCGTCGATTATTAGAAATGGAGACGATCAGCAAATGATTCGAACAGAAAGAATGAAGCAAATCCATACGATCATGACCGAAAAATTAAAATTATCGCATATCCTCACGCTGGAGGAGTCCATGCGATTGAATGAGGATCTACATATTGATTCAATTATGCTGTTACAACTGATTGTTTATATCGAGGAAGATTTGAAATTGGTAGTACCTGCTCATGAGTTAGATCCACGAATCTTCCAAACGGTTGGATCACTCCTTACTTTTGTTGAACAGCTGGCACCGCAGCATGTGTCGAATTAGCAACTATACAAACATCGAGTGGGGGATACAGAATGGTTAAGGTTCATTGCATTATTTCATGCCTATGCGAAGTGATTAAGCGTCGCACAAAAATTGATTATCGTCCCTATTACTTTGGCATATGGGATGCCGAGTACTCCATAACGGATCAAGGTGTGGTTACGTACTACATTGATAACCATGAGGAGATTATCAAGGGATATGAACGACTTTTTCGAGCGAACGTAACGGAATGGTATGATCATTCCAAAGATAAAGCCTCCAATCTGGACATGTTCTTAGAGCTAATTGATAAGCGTACCGAGGATCAGTTTGTCCTTGTTCAGATAGACATGTCGCTGGTTCCAGAGCGAGATAATAAATTTGCGTTGAAGCCATTCCCGCATTTTTTGATGATTTCAAAAACGGAGAATGAAGATGAGTGGTTTATGTTTGACCCGGATTTTCGTTGGGAAGGCAATGTGAAGAAGGAGACAGTGATCAAAGCCTTCTTAGAAAATCCGTTTGGTGGCGGCTTTATGGTGGATGCGAGTGAAATTAAGGAACCAACCTATGAAATGATCCACGACTACTTCTACGCAGCACTCAAACGTGATCATAATCCGTTTACGGTTGAATTGAAGCAATTGATTACGGACATGGCAGAAGGGCGCAATGGATACAACTTGGACATGTTACTCCCAGCAGTGACTCAGGTTAAAGTGATTGCGATCCGTAAATACAGCTATGAGTATGCATTTCTATATCTGCAAGATTACCTGCAATACCATCGTGATGAGTTTTTGCGCATTGCCTATAAAGTGGAGGACATCTACCAAGGGTTTACGACAGCGCAGTACTTGTCTGTCAAAATGGCGATGACCAAGAATATGGCGTTGTTACCTCCGATTATCGAGGCGTTAGAAGAGATTGATCTGATTGAACTTGAAGTGAAAAAAGAGTTGGAACGTCAGTTTGTTCTGTGGACCCAAATGGATAAAAGTCTCGTCACTGTAGACGAAAAAGGGTGGAGGTAAAGGTCAAATGAAACTCTCATTGTGCACAATCACTTTTCGCCACCAGTTGATTTCGTTTGCGGAAATTGTTCGGTTTGCTCATCGTCATCATTTTGATGGAATGGAGTTGTGGGGAATTCACGCTCAAGATCTGTACGATCATGATCGAATAGAGATGGAGGAACAGCTAGGAATACTCAGGGATCAAGGCATGTGTATCTCTATGCTGAGCGATTATCTAGATATTACGACCTCATCTGGATTTCATCGTACACTGGAAAAAGCAAAAAGACTCATTTCATTGGCGAAATGGCTAAATGTAAAGCAAATTAGGACGTTCGCTGGACAGAAGGCGAGTAAGGAAGTTGGGCCAGAAGAGCGGGCGTGTTATGTACATCATTTGTACATCTTATGTCAGATGTGTCAGGAGCACGGAATTCAGCTCTTGGTCGAAACACATCCGAATACGCTCACGGATTCTATGAGCTCGACGCTTGCTCTGTTGCAGGAAGTCAATCATCCTGCACTAAAAGTTAATCTTGATTTTCTTCATGTCTGGGAATCAGGTGCTGATCCAATCGACGCATACAACCAATTGAAGCCGTGGGTGGCTCATTATCATTTGAAAAATATCTCTTCATCGAATCATCTGTCGGTATTCGCTCCGCATAATGTATATGCCCCTAACGGGGATCGTGAGGGAATGGTACCACTCGGTGAGGGAGCTGTAGATTATGGACCTATTTTAGAGAAGATTGCAGATACCGATTATTTTGGTTCTATCGAATGGTTTGGTCAGAATCCAAAGCTTGTGTTAGCTGAAGAGGTAGAATGGCTGCGGAAGGGTATGCTGTTAGTCCGTAAGTGACAGAAAGGTCGGGAGCGAGGGGATTGCTTCCGATCTTTTTTAATTCCAAAAGAAACCAAATGCCTTCAGTGAACGTCTTCGTATTGATCACTTATTTAGGAGGACACTAGATGAAAAAACGCATATTGCTCTCATGCTTGCTGATTTCCTTGCTGGGCATCCTTGTCCCTGGGCAAATCAATGCCTCTGCTCCTGCGAAGGCAGACCCTCGCAAGCCAGAGCCGGTCGTCATCTATAAAGTAACGGTAGATGGAAAAGTGACAAAAACCGTTACGAACATGCCTTTGATCCACCGGGCGAGCATGTCGCCATCGAGCAGGTTTGTATACGGGGAGAGAATCGGATACGGGAAGGCAGACCCAACCATACCGTACTTGTACGATATGCAAACAAAAAAGATGACGCAGCTATCCGGTTTTGGCAAATGGTCACAGAAGCAGGACGCGCTCTACGTTCGTGAAAATGGCGGAATCGTGAAGCTCAGTCTGCCAGACGGCAAAAAAACGGTACTCGTCCCGGCAGAAGCTCAGTATCCCGTCCTTGATTTTTCCGTTTCACCGGATGAACAGTACATGGTCTTTACCCGTATGGACATGCTTTCATCCAATACCAAGGTAAGCGCCCACCTGATCTTGCAGCATCTGCCTACACTCAAAATGAAAAAGAATGACCAGTATGAGTGGCGGAGTGGAACAGACGAAGAAATGTATTACTGGGTGCCGAATTCGAAAAAGCTGTTTTACAGAACGCAAACCGCATATAAGGAGTTAGACTTACCGACTGGCCTGAAATACGATCACAACATGACCACATTTCCTTCTTACTCCAACGATATGAAGTACCGTTATATCCGAACAATGACAGAAGAATACATGCTGGATTTGCAGACAGGGAAAAAGAACAATTTGAAGGATCCAGTGTTCACTGAGAGACACTTGGACAAAATTGTTTGGTCGCCATCAGGAAGTCAGATGGCAGTAGAACAGCACTCTCGTACTTCTAATTCTCAGGATTCGTATATGTATATTCAATCATGCAAACAAGTCACAAAGTGCAGCTATCCATTCGGTTCTCCTGACAAGGGAATGCCTGGTTATTATAGTTCAAGTGACAATCATCGCATCATCGGCTGGGCGAAGGACGGGAAGTTATACTATGTAGCTGATCTCGCATCGATCCACTATACCGATTTTCCGCTTGAAAAATTGGGTCCTTCCAACAATATCATTGAACTACGATGATAAAAAAGAAGCCGTCTCCCGTATATACGAGAGGCGGCTGTTCTTTATCTATTATTCGTGACCTTCCAAATCAGTGATAAGCGTCCATAATGACATACCTTTGGAGGCTTTAAACAGGAAAGCGTGTTTGTCATCGCGTAGCGGCAGTAATGCACGCAGTGCCTCTGCTTTTGTGGCGAAATGCAGCTTGTTCCCCGTGTAAGCATCATGGAGATGGCGAGTATTCTCACCAACTGTCACGAGCAGCTCGAAGCGCTCAGCGATGTCTTGAAGCGAGGCTCCGACGCCCGCATGCATAGCCGCACTGTCTGGCCCGAGCTCATACATATCCCCTAAGACAACGACTCTCCCGCGATCAGGGTACAAGTCAGCAAATGTGCGGACGGCAGCTTCCATGGAAACAGGGCTGGCATTGTACGCGTCACTGATGTACACCGTACCGTACTTGGATGTGATCTGCTCAAATCGCATGGCTGAGAGCTGGACGGTAGACAAGGCGTGCACAATTTGCTCCGTATCCATCCCGAGCCTTTTGGCAATCGCAACAGCAGGCAGAGCATTCAGGACACTATGCCGACCGTGCAGAGGCAGGAATGCCTCGAAATGCTCCCCGGAGGCAAAGTTCACTTTGAAGCGGGTTCCACCTTCAACCGATTCGATTTGCTCCGCCCAAATATCCGCCTTCTCATGAACAGAGTAGTACATGACCTCACCCGGATACAGATGGGCTACCAATCGCAGATATTCGGAATCTTTGTTGAGCAGTACGAGCCCGTCAAGAGCGGTATGTGGAAGCAGCTCTGCCTTTGCGAGAGCAATTTTTTCACGCGTGCCAAAATGTTCAATATGGGACTCACCGATAAATGTAATCACGCTAATATCTGGCTGGACCAGCGAAGCGAGCAGATCGATTTCCCCGGCGTGGTTCATCCCGAGCTCCAGTACAGCAGCTTGATGTTTTTCTTCCATCTGTAAGAGCGACAAAGGCACACCGATGTGGTTGTTGAAGTTTTTATACGTCTTGTATACGGGCGAACGGCTCGCAAGTACGTGTGCCACGATGTCCTTCACGGTTGTTTTCCCGATACTTCCTGTAATGGCGATGCGAGGGAACGAAAAGCTTTTCCGATAAGCCGCAGCCAGCTTTTGAAAGCCACGCAGTGTATCATTGACGAGAATTAACCCAAAATCGTTTGGCAAGTTCGCAGGAATCTTCTCCTGATTCGAAACGAGTGCAGCTACAGCTCCTTGTTCAGCTGCTTGTAACAAAAAATCATGTCCATCCCGTGCGCCGCCTGTCAGCGCTACAAACAAAGATCCCGCAGTCAACTCGCGGGTATCAAAGTGAACGGATGACAAGGCAAGCCCTGGGGAACCAGTGAGCAAAATCCCTTCTGCGTTGATTGCTGCCTGATCCAGTGCAATTGGTTTCATCTGCACGAACTCCTTTTGTAATCCAGTTTCAACCTCGAAGTCATGCTACCATGCGTTAGGTAGCGCCGCAAGACAAAAGTGAGGGAATATGATACGATCAATTCTTACATACATAACGATCCACATACAGAGGAAGAAAGGAGTCTCCCATGGAAAAAAGTATTTTTACCAAAATCATGGACGGTGAAATTCCTGCTCGTATCGAGTATGAGGATGAGCACGTCATTGTCATCCACGATATTGCACCAAAAGCACGCGTTCACTTGTTGATTATCCCGCGTAAGCCAATTCCCACGCTCATGGATGTAAGCGCCGAGGACCTGCCCTTGATCGGGCATATCCATCATGTCGCACAACTCTTGGCGAAAAAGCTGGAGTTGCCAGGTTTTCGCCTGATTAACAACTGCGGCAAAGAGGGTGGACAAGAGGTTTTTCACATTCATTATCATCTTTTGTCCGGTTTTTACGAATAAAATTGAACTAAAGGTTGACCTTCTTTAGTCATCTATCCTATAATGAAGTGTGACAGTCTGTTCGTACGTTCGACTCAGGCGTCCCACGGTTTTAGCGGAGGGAGGGAAGACAAATGGCAGAAATTCGAGTCAAGAAAAACGAGTCTTTGGATAGCGCACTTCGCCGCTTCAAGCGTGAAAGCGCAAAATCCGGGGTGATGGCGGAACTGCGTAAACGTCGCCACTTTGAGAAGCCTAGCATTAAGCGCAAGAAGAAATCCGAAGCAGCTCGCAAGCGCAAGTTTTAATTGACGGAGGGCTCATCATGAGTGTAATGGAGCGACTCGATCAAGATATGAAGCAAGCAATGAAGGACAGAGCTGCTCTAAAACTCTCTGTTATTCGCATGGTGAAAGCCGCATTAAAGAACGAAGAGATTAACAAGGGCAGACTTTTGTCTGAAGACGAAGTGCTGACCATCTTGACTCGTGAGTTAAAACAACGCCGTGAATCCCTCCACGAATTTGAGAAGGCAGGCCGCGTGGAACTTGCCTCGAAAACGCGCGAAGAGATCGACGTGCTCTCCGCTTACTTACCCGCTCAGCTTAGCGAAGACGAAATTCGTGATATCGTTCGGGAAGGTATCGCAGCTACCAATGCCTCCTCCAAAAAGGAGATGGGCAAAGTGATGGGTGCGATCATGCCGAAAGTGAAAGGCAGAGCAGACGGAAACCTCGTGCAAAAGATTGTATCTGAGGAACTACCATCGTAGACGAGAGTAACACCTCATATAGATACGAACAGAAAAACTCAACCTGTAAAGGTTGGGTTTTTCTTTTTTTCCCCAGATGTGAAATAAATATGAAACAATTGCCTCACTCTTTCGTATACCTTATTGCACATACGTTGAAGCTGATAGATGGAAAGGAGGTACATGCAATGAGTGCAACAAGGCTAGTAAAAAGCCGCGTGCGATTGCTTTTTTCACTTCTTTGCCTGATTATGGGAATGACGATGCTTCTTGCTCCCGCATCCACAACAGCGCAGACCTATCAAAAAGCTGTCTGGATTCCAGTAGATAGCACGATCGAGCGAGGGTTGGAGAGCTTTTTAGAAAGAGCATTTGCTGACGCACAGGACCAGCAGGCAGATCTTGTAATCCTGCATATCAATACGCCAGGTGGAGAAGTGAATGCTGCCGACCAGATTGGTCAGTTGATCCGTCAGGCTCCCATGCATGTGATAGCCTATATTGATAACCAGGCTTTTTCAGCGGGAACGTACATCGCCCTGAATGCAAATGAAATTATTATGACTCCAGGTAGTAGCATGGGGGCAGCCGCACCGATTGACTTGGCAGGGAATGCAGCAGATATCAAGTTCATTTCCGGTTGGAGCAATAAAATGAAGGCGGCAGCGGAGTTGAACAATCGCAATCCTGACGTTGCTCGCGCGATGGTGGAAATTGATACAGAATTCCCAGGATTAAAGCCAAAAGGCACGGTGCTTTCTCTCGATGCCCAACAAGCGAAGAAGTTGGGTTATGCAGATGATGTGGTGTCCAATAAGGAAGCGCTGCTCAAAAAGCTCGGCATTCAGTCGGATTCCCTTCAGGCGATTGAGCCAACAGGTGGAGAGCTAGTCGCTAGATGGGTGACGAGTCCCATTGTGATGAGTCTGCTGCTCGTCATTGGACTTGGAGGAATTGTAGTAGAACTGTTTGCCCCTGGCTTTGGTGTTGCGGGGACGATTTCGCTCGTCGCGTTCAGTTTGTATTTCTTCGGGCATTATGTAGCGGGATTTGCCAACTGGTTGCACATCGGACTGTTTGCCATCGGAATCTTACTGATGCTTATGGAAATTTTTCTTCCGGGCGGCATTGTCGGAGCGATTGGCTTCGTGAGCATTGTGACAGGCCTTGTTATGGCAGCCTATGACACACAGCAAGGGCTCGCATCGCTGGGTGTAGCTGCATTGATCACGGCAATTGTAACGTTCCTGTTAGTGAAGAAATACGGGGTCAAAGGTCTATTCAACAAGTTTGTCTTGGATGACACGCAGCGCAATGAAGAAGGCTACGTAGCACCGCGCGATCAGCGTGAGCTGGAAGGAAAATCAGGCATCGCCCTTACAACGTTGCGCCCGGCAGGGGTCGTCAAGGTGGAAGGAAAACGTGTGGATGCAGTATCGGTTGGTGGTTTCATTGAAGCGGGTACTGCCATCACCGTTGTGCAAGTAGAAGGCACGCGTATCGTCGTTGCCGAACTAGAACAAAAGGAGTGAGTTCTTCATGTTTGAAGGCGGTTTGATTCCCCTTATTTTTATGGTGGCAGTAGCCATCGTTGTACTTTCTATTTTCTTCTCGTTCGTACCAGTTATGCTCTGGATTTCTGCACTGGCTTCCGGTGTGAATATCGGGATTATTACCCTCGTCGCTATGCGCTTGCGTCGCGTTGTACCATCTCGTATTGTGAATCCTTTGATTAAAGCGCGTAAAGCCGGCTTGCAGTTGGATACAAACCAATTGGAGAGCCATTATCTCGCAGGCGGTAACGTAGACCGTGTAGTAGATGCGCTCGTAGCAGCACAACGCGCAGATATTCCACTTGGCTTCGAACGAGCAGCAGCCATTGATCTGGCTGGTCGTGATGTATTGGAAGCGGTACAAATGAGCGTTAACCCGAAAGTGATTGAAACACCTGTGGTAGCAGCAATGGCTAAGGACGGTATCGAGCTGCGCACTCGTGCAAAAGTAACGGTTCGTGCCAACATCGATCGATTGGTCGGTGGTGCTGGTGAAGAAACGATTATCGCCCGCGTAGGTGAGGGGATCGTATCGACAATTGGTTCGTCAAAAGGACATAAGGACGTATTGGAAAATCCGGATTTGATCTCTAAAACGGTATTGAACAAAGGTCTGGATGCCGGAACTGCTTTTGAAATTCTCTCGATTGATATTGCGGACGTGGATGTAGGGAAAAACATCGGGGCACAATTGCAAACCGACCAAGCAGAAGCAGATAAACGTATTGCCCAAGCGAAAGCGGAAGAGCGTCGCGCCATGGCGGTAGCCCAAGAGCAGGAAATGATTGCGCGCGTACAAGAAATGAAGGCAAAAGTAGTAGAAGCCGAAGCGCAAGTACCACTCGCTTTGTCCGAAGCATTGAAAAGTGGCAAAATGGGCGTAATGGATTATTACAACATGCAAAACATTGCTGCTGATACACAAATGCGTCAATCCTTCGGGCATGCAGGTGACAAACAAGATCCTGCTATGCCAGACGAGAAAGAATAAGGGCGATTGCCATGGAAGATCTCATGGATCTCGTCGTAGATTTACTGGGTTTAGTCGAGTGGATCATCCCGCTCATCGGCAAGTTCTGGTTTGTCATCCTTGGTTACTTAGGATACAAAGCTCTTGGCAAAGCCGGAAAGAAAAAGATGTCTCAAGGCAAAAAAATGCCTCCGCTTACCCCGGCCACAACGTCGGATATCCCTAGGAAAACGGAGGATTACGGTAGAGAGACGGTGCGGGCATCCTCCAAATACGAGCCACTTCAGCAAGAATCGATGGAAGGGATTGGAGTCGAGCAGGAATGGGCATTCTCCAGTACAGCTCGTGCTTCAACGGGTCCAACTATCACAGTGAAGCAATCGGAAACGATGAAGGTCGCTGATTCGGAACGAGCGGGAACACTCTCATCGAAACACGGCAACCCGCGTGATGGGATGAAGTGGGCGCTCATTTTTGGAGAGCCGCGCTCAAAAGCTCCGTACGCCCAGCAGGTTCGGCAAAGAAAAATGATATAATAGCAGCTAGTTAAACAGGTGAACCTCGGTTCACCTGTTTTTTTATGGAAACCAATGTTTTCGTGTCGAAATATATCGAATAACTTGTCTTGTTTCTCGTATCCCTGTTGACTATCCTGAATGTAAAGAAAATTCTTCCAATAGAAGAAGGGGTAGAGGTCAAGCGATGAATCAACAAATTTTTGAACAAATGGGGCGGTTTCGTCAAAAAGTGATTCGGCTTGCCATCTTCGAAAACAAATCGATATATGAAACGGCGATCGCGTGCGGTTGTTCAGCTGAAAAAGTAAAACGAGTCATGAAAAAATGGAAGGCGCTTACAAAAGGAAAAGAGCTGGTTTCTCCTGCAAAAGAAAGCAAATAATCAATGGGGTTTGTTGAAGTATTCCAAAGTCTGAGTTCTCAAGTGCTTGCGAAATTGCGAGCGACGAGAGCTCTTTTTTTGTGACTGTTTTTGATGAATGCCTCTTTATGCTCCCGCATACGCATAGATAAGAATGGTTTTGCACCTGCAAACAGATGAGATCGTCATATTCGCCAATATATAGAACGAGAAGGGGGGCTAATCCATGAAGCGTTGGAGCCGCCGTCTGCGCCAGTTGGCCGGAGGGGTGTTGGATCTGCCGCAAGATGTAGTCCTGGAAGTCCCGCGCATCACGATGATCGGTCATTTGCAAATGTATATAGAGAATCATCGAGGAGTCTTGCATTTTAGCGAAAAAGAGCTTCGCCTGCTGTTGACGAACGGTCAAATGATTGTTTCAGGTGAACAGCTCGTCATCCGAGCGATTTTGCCTGAGGAGGTTTTGTTAGAAGGCAGAATTGGTGGCGTGAAATTTTTGGAGACGGGACCACAGAGCTCGTAATCTTTGTTAGAGGGAGGGGGCGGCACGTATGCGGAATGGAATCAAGGAGTGGGTGGATGGACATGTAACCATTACCGTTCGGGGAAAACGATTTGAGCGGATGCTGAATATGGCCGTACGGGATGGAATTCGAATCTGGAATATTCGCAGGGTAGGAGAAGAGGTGACTCGCTGTGATATTTTGATTCGTGATTATTTTCGTTTACGGCCGCTTTTAAAAGAGACAGGCTGTCGTAGTCACGTTGAGGCAAGAGACGGGCTGCCTTTTTGGCTGCTGCGGTTACGCAGACGAACTGGATTGGCGATTGGGGCTGCTCTTTTTTTCATCGGATTGTACATGCTCTCCTCTTTTGTCTGGAGTGTCGAGGTAAGTGGGACAAAAATGGTCGATCCACGACGGGTGATTCAAGCTGCCGAACAAGTGGGGATTAAAGAAGGGGCATGGAAGGTCAAACTAAAAGAACCGTTGGTTTTGCAAAAAGAGCTGTTGAGTCTGTTGCCTGAAGCGTCCTGGGTTGGAATCGAGATTCAAGGAACCACGGTCATGCTTCAAGTGGTTGAGAAAGAGGCTCCCGTTAAGCCGCTTGCAACAGGTCCCCGTCATCTTGTAGCCAAAAAGAGGGCTGTCGTCCATAAAATTCTCCCAGAGGTTGGTCGTAGTCAGGTTGTGAGCAATCAATTGGTGGAAAAAGGCCAAGTGCTCATTTCTGGGATCATTGGCAATGACGCCCGTCAACAAGCTGTATCAGCGCGAGGCAAGGTGCAAGGGGAAGTGTGGTATATGAGCAACACATCGGTCCCGCTAAAACAAACGATGCACCGTCTGACGGGGGAAAAGCTGGAGCAGCAATACCTGCTTGTTGGCCCCTATGCGATATACGTGTGGCCATTTGAAAAACAGTCCTTTGCACAAGCTGAAATGGCAGAACAACGGTTTTTGCCCTCGTATGCGGGATATACCTCACCACTTGGCTGGAAGACAGTAACGTACGCGCAAACAGAACCCGTTCAAACAGAAATGAGCGTGGAGGAAGCGACGGAACTGGCTAAAAAATTCGCCAGGGAGGATATCTTGCAAAAAGCTGGAAAAGATGCGTTCATTCAGGACGAAAAAGTTTTGCACGTCACAACAGAGAATGGTAAAGTTTACGTAAGCATTCATTTTTCCGTCATTGAAGATATTGCCATTGAACAGCCTTTCGTGGGGCAGTGAGGGATGGCAAGCAAATGACGCATTGCTGATTACCGTTGCAAGGAGATGGAAGCCTGTTGCACGTACAAGATGAGGTAAGAATCCCGTTTTCAGACGCATCTGAGGCCTTGCTGTTGTTCGGACCACATGACGCGTACCTAACACTGATCGAGCAAAGAAGTTCCGCTAAAATTATGACCCGAGAAGGCGAACTGGTTATTAGCGGGGATAAGCCGGAAGTGGACAAACTGACAGAGTTGATTGAAATTCTGCTACAGTTGATTCGCAGAGGGATTGCCCTGTCCGAACGAGACATCTCTTATGCGATGTCGTTGATTGAACGGGGAGAAGGTGCCCAACTGCTCGATGTGTATGATGAAGAAGTCGCTCGTACCCAACGTGGCAAAGTAATCAGGGCAAAGACATTGGGTCAGCGTCATTACTTGTCTGCGATCAAGAAGCATGACATTGTGTTTGGAATTGGACCAGCTGGTACCGGCAAAACGTATTTGGCTGTTGTCACAGCAGTAAATGCGTTGAAAAATGCGCGTGTCAAACGGATCGTTCTTACCAGACCGGCCGTAGAAGCGGGGGAGAGCCTTGGATTTTTGCCAGGAGATTTGCAGGAAAAAGTAGACCCTTATCTGCGTCCGCTCTATGATGCCTTGTACGACATGCTGGGCAATGAACAAGTCGCCAAAATGATGGAACGTGGACTCATTGAGGTTGCACCTTTGGCGTACATGCGTGGTCGTACGCTCGAAGATTCCTTTGTCATTTTGGATGAAGCCCAGAACACAACTCCCGAGCAAATGAAAATGTTTTTGACCAGGCTTGGATTTGGTTCCAAAATGGTCATTACGGGTGATGTGACGCAGGTGGATTTGCCAAAAGGCAAGAAATCCGGATTGCGCGAAGCACAGCGCATCTTAAGTCCGATTTCCGATGTAGCCTTTATTCATTTCCAAGAGGGAGACGTCGTTCGTCACAGTCTGGTACAAAAAATTATCGCTGCCTATGCCAAGGAAGAAGTAGATCACGGCTATTAATAAATGGCGTCACAAAAAGGAGATCGTTTATCTGTGTTATCTGTAGAAATCCTTCATGAAGAAATCGAGCCGATCGATGAGAATTTGCAAAACCTGCTTGTCCGTTGCCTGGAAGCAGCGGCTAAGCTGGAAGACGTACAAGGAGAAGTCGTTGTCACGCTGGTGAACAACGAGCGCATCCACGAGTTGAATCGCGACTATCGAGGCGTTGATAGGCCTACGGATGTTCTGTCCTTTGCGATGAACGAGCCGGGTGAAGGGGAAATGGAAATCTTCATCGATGAGGATGAGGCCAGCGAGTTTCCGAATATGCTTGGAGATATCATCATCTCCGTGTCAAAAGCACAAGAGCAGGCCGAAGACTATGGCCATTCATTTGAACGCGAACTCGGATTTCTCACGGTTCATGGTTTTCTTCACCTTCTTGGCTACGATCATGGGACGCCAGAAGAAGAGAAGGAAATGTTTTCACGTCAAGAAAAGGTGCTGGAAGAAATCGGCTTGACGAGGTAGGAGATTACATTGAAGGAATGGCGACGATTGACTCGCAGCTTCGCCTATGCTCTACAAGGAATTTCCTATACCGTACGGACACAGCGAAACATGCAAATCCACGTAGCCGCAGCCATTGTAGTGCTGGCGGCAGCGTGGTGGCTGCAGATACCACGCAGCGATGTTTTGCTGGTCCTTTTTTCTATCGGTTTGGTCTTCTCCCTTGAGCTGGTAAATACCGCGATTGAAGCAGTCGTTGATTTAGCTTCCCCAGAATGGCACGCCAAGGCGAAGATTGCCAAAGATGTGGGAGCAGGAGCTGTGCTTGTGGCAGCGATCCTGTCCCTTCTCATTGGAGTCCTTGTATTTGGACAGCCACTGTTGCAAAAAGTATGGGGATAGTTTTTACTAGTAGAGAAGAAGAAATTTTTTCATAGCCAAATGAGGTACCGGACGGGTCATTCTAGTTGACCTTTCAGTCTGGTTTCTTCGTGTCTCATTGGACACATTCTGTTGTGAAATGATGTTAAAGATCAATCATATGAGGAATGATGAGAATGGATAAACAAGCATTATTAGCACAAGCAATCGAAGCTAGAAAGCTCGCTTATGTACCGTACTCCAAGTTTCAGGTAGGAGCAGCTCTTTTAGCTGAGAATGGCAAGGTTTATTTGGGAGGCAATATTGAAAATGCAGCGTACTCGCTGTGCAACTGCGCAGAGCGTACGGCTCTTTTTAAAGCGTACTCGGAAGGCGATCGGACTTACAAGGCATTAGCCGTTGCTGCCGATACGCCGCAAGCTGTATCACCGTGCGGGGCTTGCCGACAAGTCATGGCAGAGCTGTGCCCGCCGGACATGCCTGTATTTTTGACAAATCTCAAAGGCGACATTTTGGAAACGACAGTATCTGCCCTGCTTCCAGGCGCATTCACCAAGGAGGATTTACGTGGATAATCGCAAGACCAAGCAATCGTTTAAATCGGGCTTTGTTTCCATTGTGGGACGGCCAAATGTTGGAAAATCAACACTGTTGAATCATATTGTAGGGCATAAAATCGCCATCATGTCGAATAAGCCGCAAACGACACGTAATAAAATTACGGCTGTTCATACGACAGAAGAGGGTCAGATCATTTTCTTGGATACACCTGGTATTCATAAGCCGCAGTCCAAACTCGGAAACTACATGGTTTCCGTTGCCGAAAATACATTGAACGAAGTAGATCTTGTTCTGTTTGTTGTCGACGCAACAGAGAAACGCGGAGCCGGGGACGACTACATCATCGAGCGTCTGAAGCAGGTCAAAACGCCAGTATTTTTGGTCATCAACAAAATTGACAAGGTGCACCCGGAAGCACTGCTGCCGATTATTGATGATTATCGCAAATTGTATGATTTCAAGCAGATTGTTCCAATCTCTGCGCTAGAAGGAAACAACACAGGTTCATTGCAGGAGGCTATTTTGGGCGAAATGGAAGAGGGCCCCATGTATTATCCTGCGGATCAGGTGACAGATCATCCTGAGCGTTTTGTAGCAGCCGAGTTGATTCGGGAAAAAGTTCTGCATTTGACGAGAGAAGAAGTACCTCACTCTATCGCTGTCGTGATTGAAGAGATGAAGCGAGGCGAAAATGGTAAAACGCTTTACATTTACGCGGCCATTTACGTAGAGCGGGATTCCCAGCGCGGTATTTTAATCGGGCAAAAAGGTCAGATGCTCAAAGAAATCGGTCAACGTGCGCGCAAGGATATCGAGAGACTGATGGGGGACCAAGTATTTTTGGAGCTCTGGATCAAAGTGAAAAAGGATTGGCGCAACCAAGAGCGGATGCTGCGTAACTTCGGTTTCTACGACGAGCAATAATATTCCCATCGCGATGTGTTAATTTTTCCAAGGCATAGAATAACGGGCAAAGGTGATTCTAAGAAGGAAGTGGATAGACCCGATATAGGAAAGGATGATGCTCCATGCTTCGTGACTTTTCTTGGAGAGTTTTCGCTTCAACCGGTGACATCCATGCTTACCTTCTCTACCGTGATCACCATCAAACGGATGTTTCCAGCGAGGAAACCTCGTTTGATCTCGCCCAGGAAGAATTGGGTGACACGCAGGCATGCTTGTAAAGTGGGAAGGGATTGTCATTCGCAGTGTGGACTATGGTGAGTCCAGTAAAGTGATGACATTGTTTACCCGGGAGAACGGCAAATTAGGCGTGATGGCCCGTGGTGCCAAAAAAACCAAAAGCCGCATTGCCGCCGTCTCCCAGTTGTTTTCGCATAGTTATTATCTATGCAAGGCAGGACCCGGTACAGGAATGCCTGATCTCTCTCAGGGAGATATGTTGGATTCGTTCCGGGATATGCGGCAAAGCCTGACTGCTACGGCTTATGCTGCATACATAGCAGAACTATTGGATCGACTGACGCAGGAAAGGGAGCCGAATCCCTACTTGTTTCAGCTACTCCTTCATACGTTCCGCTATTTGGATGAAGGACGAGATGCTGAGATCCTGTGTCGTATTTTTGAGACCAAGATGCTAATTGTAGCGGGGATCTCCCCGCAGCTCACGGCGTGTGTAAACTGTGGCGAACAGCGGGAGCCCTATGCAATCAGTGTGGGACAGGGCGGCCTGCTGTGCCCAGTTTGCCAGCCTTCCGATCCGTATGCGATGGCAGTTACACCCTCTACCTGGAAGCTGTTACGGCTATTCCAGGTATTTGATTTGGAGCGGCTTGGTGACATTGAAGTAAAACCAGCTACACGCAACCAGCTCAAGCATGTGCTGCGGAGTTTTATGGACGAGTATCTGGATCTCAGGCTGAAAAGTCGAGCATTTCTGGAACAACTGGAGCGTATGGAAAGAATGACGCAATCCGATCAGGACTAATTGACATACGAATTTGTTTTCGTTATGATAAGAACCAAACTTGTATACCGAATGTTGCCATGAAGGAAAAGAGTAGTCGGCCACTGGCTGTGAATAGCGAATCGGGGGTAGTGAGAGCCCGATCACCATGCTGATGAAGGGCGTTCTGGAGCAATTTGATTGTAAGGTGGGCGAAGAAGTCATTCGCCAAGTAGGGTGGAACCGCGAGAATCCTCTCGTCCCTACACTGTCGCATCAGGCAGTGTAGAGGCGGGAGGTTTTTTTAGTTTCGACTTAAAGCCAAGTTCTAATAAGTTTAGAGGAGGAAAAAGCATGAAAATGACATTTCAAGACATCATTTTGACGCTGCAAAACTTTTGGGCAAAGCACAACTGTCTCATTGTCCAGCCGTATGACGTTGAAAAAGGGGCAGGTACGTTAAACCCAATGACCTTCCTTCGTTCCATTGGACCTGAGCCGTGGAATGTGGCATATGTAGAGCCTTCCCGTCGCCCGGCTGACGGACGCTATGGGGAAAACCCGAACCGTTTGTATCAGCATCACCAGTTCCAAGTAATCATGAAGCCTTCCCCGGACAACATTCAGGAGCTGTACCTGGAGAGCTTGCGCGAACTCGGAATCGAGCCACTGGAGCATGATATCCGATTTGTAGAGGACAACTGGGAGCACCCAGGGCTTGGCGCTTGGGGCTTAGGCTGGGAAGTTTGGCTGGATGGAATGGAGATCACACAATTCACTTACTTCCAGCAAGTGGGCGGTCTGGAATGTAAACCAGTGGCAGTCGAGTTGACTTACGGACTGGAGCGTTTGGCTTCCTATATTCAGGAGAAAGAAAATGTGTTCGATCTGGAATGGTGCAACGGGTATACGTACGGGGATGTATTCTTGCAACCAGAATACGAGCATTCCAAATACACATTCGAGCTGTCTGATGTCGACATGCTGTTCTCTCTCTACAATACGTATGAGGCAGAAGCGAAGAGACTGATGGCGGAGCGACTGGTTTACCCGGCTTATGACTACGTACTGAAATGCTCCCACACCTTTAACTTGCTTGATGCGCGTGGAGCCATCAGTGTGACGGAGCGTACTGGCTACATCGCTCGTGTACGTAATCTGTCTCGTGAAGTAGCACAAACCTACTATAAAGAGCGTGAGCGCCTCGGTTTCCCGCTTTTGCAAAAAGGCAACGCAGATGCTGCGGATCAAGTGAATCAGATGAAGGGAGAGGATACAAATGAGTAAGCGCGATCTACTTGTAGAGGTTGGTTTGGAAGAAATGCCTGCTCGTTTTGTCGCACAGGCAGCGGCACAATTCAAGGAAAAAGTAGAAAAGTGGCTGACTGCTGAGCGCGTGCCGTTCGATCAAATTACGGCATTGGAGACACCTCGTCGTTTTGCCCTGTTGATCAATGGATTGGCAGAAAAGCAGCCTGATCGCAATGATGAAGCGAAAGGCCCTGCACGCAAAATCGCACAAGATGAAGCGGGGAACTGGTCCAAGGCAGCACTCGGATTTGCACGAAGCAACAATGTTGAGCCTGACCAACTGTATTATAAAGAAGTAAACGGGATCGAGTATGTTCATGCGCGCAAATCCGAAGCGGGAAAACCAACTACCGAGCTGTTGCCGCAACTGGCTGAAGTGATCACCGGTATGAGCTTCCCGAAAAACATGCGCTGGGGCGCACGCGATTTGAAATACGTTCGTCCGATTCGTTGGCTGGTTGCTTTGTTCGGCGATGAATTGATCGATCTGGAGATTGCAGGCGTAAAAAGCGGACGCGTTTCTCGTGGACACCGCTTCTTGGGAACAGAGGTTACGTTGAATCACCCAAGCGAATACGTGAGCAAGCTGGCAGAGCAATATGTCATGGTGAATCCCGACGAGCGCAGAGCAGCCATTGTAGAACAGATTCATCGCTTGGAGAAGGAAAATGGCTGGACGATTCCAATGGACGAAGGACTTCTGGATGAGGTAGTCCATCTTGTAGAATATCCAACCGCTCTTTACGGTACGTTTGAGCAAGAATTCCTTTCCATTCCACGTGAGGTTTTGGTTACCTCCATGCGTGAGCACCAGCGTTATTTCCCTGTGGAAAACGCACAGGGTCAATTGCTGAATCATTTTGTGACAGTGCGTAACGGAGACAGCCGCGCTCTGGAAAACGTAGCGAAAGGAAATGAAAAAGTTCTTCGCGCACGTCTGTCTGATGCTCGTTTCTTCTACGTGGAAGACCAAAAACTGTCCATTGAGAGCTGCCTGAAACGCTTGGAGACAATCGTTTACCATGAAGAGCTGGGAACAATCGGTGATAAAGTTCGTCGTGTACGCAAAACAGCTGCGCAAATTGCAAGCAAGCTGGGTGTGAGCGCGGAAGAGACGAAACAAGTAGACCGCATTGCAGAAATCGCAAAATTTGACCTCGTTACCAACATGGTAGGTGAATTCCCTGAACTGCAAGGGATTATGGGTGAAGATTACGCGCGCAAAGCGGGTGAGTCCGACCTCGTCGCAAGTGGCGTATTCGAGCATTACCTCCCGCGTTTTGCAGGGGACAAAATGCCTGCTTCCGCCCAAGGCGCTATCGCCAGCCTGGCTGACAAGATGGACACGATCGTAGGCTGCTTCTCGATTGGGATTGTGCCTACTGGCTCACAGGACCCGTATGGTCTGCGCCGTATGGCAGCGGGGATCGTTACGATTTTGGTGGAGCGCGACTGGCAAATTTCTCTTGCTGACCTGTGGAATGCCGCGATGGAAGGCTATGTAGCACAAGGCGTAAACAAGAGAGCGGCAGAAGACGTGAAAAAAGACCTCGTAGACTTCTTCGCACTCCGTCTGAAAAACGTCTTGCAGGATCATGGCGTTCGCTACGATGTCATCGACGCCGTTCTTGCTGCTGACCTGACACTGGTTCCAGAGGTGCTGGCAAAAGCGAAAGCACTGATGGGAGCTGTACAAACAGAAGAATTCAAGCTGATTGTGGAGCAGTTTAACCGGGTGAACAATCTGGCACAAAAAGCGGAAGCAGACCAAGTCAGCGAAGCTCTGTTCGCAGAAGATGTGGAACGTGCTTTGTATCAGGCATTCCAAGCTGTTCAAAAGGATGTAGAGGGTCTGAAGGATCAAGAGAAGGTGCTCGCAACCTTGTCAACCTTGCGCCAGCCGATCAACGCATTCTTTGATAAGGTAATGGTCATGGCCGAAGATCAGGCTGTTCGTGCGAATCGTCTGGGGCTTCTCTTGCAGCTTTCTCGTGTGCTTTATCGCTACGCAGATTTTTCCAAAGTTGTATTCGCGTAAACAAAATAAAACCGGTGCCTTCGTCTGAAAATCAGGCGGGGGCACCTTTTTTCCGCGTGAAAGAAGGAATATCCCGTCGAATAGAGTAATACTAGGAAGAGGTAAAGACAGAACCGGGGTGATTGGTCATCGAGCTTACCAAACGACAAGAGCACATCTTACAGATAGTGAAGGATGACGGACCGATAACAGGAGAGCATATCGCGGAGCGGCTAAATTTGACTCGCGCGACGCTACGCCCTGATTTATCCATCCTCACAATGTCAGGATATCTAGAAGCCAGACCTCGGGTCGGGTATTTTTATGCCGGCAGACCCGCAAGCTCAGTCATAAGTGAACGGCTTCACAAGCTTCTCGTCAATGACTACAAGGCGGTACCGATCGTGGTTTCCGAATCCGCCTCGGCATACGACGCCATCGTTACCCTCTTTCTGGAGGATGTTGGCACGTTATTCGTCGTCAATCAAAAAGGATATTTGGCTGGCGTGATCTCACGAAAAGACCTCCTGCGGGCTTCTTTAGGCAATAAGACGCTGGAGGATGTACCGGTCAGCATTATCATGTCTAGGATGCCGAATATCATTACAAGTGCACCTGATGAGACCTTGTACGCAGCCGCCAAAAAGCTGATTGATTTTCAGATCGATTCTCTGCCTGTCGTAAGGCCGAGTGAGGAAGATCCGAAGCAAATGGAGCTGTTGGGGCGCGTCACCAAGACGACGATCGCGAAAGCATTTGTAGAATTGGGTAGCGAACCGAAAGTGTAGGAGGAGAAGCGATGCAAGGTAATCAGCAAGGACAGCTCATCTATGTAGTCTCAGACTCCATCGGCGAAACGGCCGAACTTGTCGTTCGCGCAGGAGCTAGTCAGTTTGATCGTTTTTTGTTTGATGTACAAAAGTATCCGTATATAGAAGACAAGGAATCGATTAACGAAATTATTGCTTCGGCAAAAGAATCGCGGGCAATGATTGTGTTCACTCTGGTCATTCCGGAGCTGAATGCGTATATTACACAACAAGCTGCTCTTCACGGAATTCCAGCTCTTGATGTTATGGGGCCTCTGATGAATACATTGCAGGGCATGTTGAAAGAGCCACCAACAGGAAAACCGGGCTTGGTTCGCCGTCTGGATGAAGAGTATTTCCGCAAAGTAGACGCCATCGAGTTTGCCGTCAAATACGACGATGGTCGGGACCCACGCGGCCTGTTGCGCGCAGATGTGGTTTTGATCGGCGTTTCGCGTACTTCCAAGACGCCTCTTTCCATGTATTTGGCTAACAAGCGACTTAAGGTTGCCAATGTTCCGCTTGTCCCGGAGGTAGAGCCACCAGAAGAATTGTTCCAACTGCCAATAGAAAGGTGTATTGGGCTTACTATCAATCCGGAGCAACTGAACGGCATTCGGACAGAGCGTCTGAAAGCACTAGGATTGACTGCACAAGCAAATTACGCCAATCTCGAACGGATTGCTGAAGAACTGGCTTATTCCAAGCGCATTATTGAGCGCCTTGGATGTACCGTTATCGATGTATCCAACAAGGCAGTGGAAGAAACGGCAAACATCATTTTGGAGATGATTAGAAAAAACAATCTCCGTAATGAAAGGAAATAGGCCGAAAGAAGGAATTTGACGTTTTTTGTAGAAAATCAATTAGCCGGGGTACTTATCATAGGTGAGTTTCTCAGCGTTTATTGCACTTAGAAATGTGGAAAAGTAATAAAAGAAGAAAAGAAGTTTGATGTAAAGAAGGAAATTGACGAATTTTGACGAACTAAATATTCTCACGTGCGATTCTCCTTATAAAGGTGGAAAGACATGACTGGTCCCACTTCAGATGAATTTGTAAATCAAGTGCGTGCCGCTGTCGACATCGTAGACGTTGTAGGAGAGTACGTTCAACTGAGAAAAAGCGGTCGTGCCTTTCTCGGTCTATGTCCGTTTCACTCTGAAAAGAGCCCTTCCTTCAACGTAAATGCAGAGCGACAGTTTTTTCATTGCTTTGGCTGTGGAGCAGGTGGGGATATCTTTTCCTTTTTAATGAAACTGGAGCAATTGACTTTTCCAGAGGCACTGCACAAATTGGCGGAGCGTGCCGGGATAGCTGTGCCCCAGCCGCAGCAAGTAGAGGATTCACCTGAAAAACGGATGAAACATGCGATGCAGGAAGCGCATACGTTCGTTTCACGCCTGTACCACTACGTGCTTACGAAAACCCCTTATGGCGCAGAAGCGATGAAGTATCTCGCAAAGCGCGGAATGTCTGAGGCGACAATAGCCGAATATCAAATCGGATTCGCTCCGGATTCCTGGGATTTCGTAACGCAGCAGTTGACAAAGCGGGGATTTTCACAGGAATTGATGGTGGAAGCAGGGCTTTTGGCCAGAAGCGATGCAGGAAAAATCTTTGATCGCTTTCGAGGTCGTATCATGTTTCCAATCCAGGATTCCCAAGGTAACGTCATCGGATTTGGTGGACGCTTACTGCAAGGATCAAAGCCCAATTCCAACCAAAAGTCTCAACCCAAGTATCTGAATAGCCCGGAAAGCCTTTTGTTCAACAAAAGCGCTACGCTGTTTAATCTTCATCGTGCGCGCCCCATTATTAGAAAGAGAAAAGAGGCGCTATTGTTTGAAGGATATGTCGATGTCATATCGGCATGGCAGGCGGGTTTTATGCAAGGTATTGCCACTTTGGGAACAGCCTTGACGGAGCAGCAGGCCAGAATTCTTCGTCGCAATACAGAGTCAGTCGTACTCTGTTATGACGGAGATGCTGCAGGACAAGAAGCAACGAGCAAAGCGATTCATGTTTTGCAGCAAGCCGGTTTGATCGTTCGAGTTGCTCCACTTCCACAAGGAGTAGACCCGGATGATTACATCCGCCAGCATGGGGCTGAAGCATTTTCCCAGCAGGTATTGTTACAGGCGATGCCAATTACGGCTTTCCGTCTGAAACATTTACGCAGTCAGTTCGTAATAAAAGATGAGACGGACAAAGCTCGCTTAATCGCGAGGGCGGTCGAGATCATCAACGAGCTCAACAGCCCGGTGGAACGGGACATGTATCAACGGCAATTGGCAGAAGAATACTCCCTTACTCTCGGTGATCTCAAATGGGAGTCCAAACGCGCGTACAATCAGCAAAAAAGTGAGCGCCAAAGGGATAAAGTGACGCCAGCATGGAATAATAGTATAAATAATGGCAAAGTTACGCTCGCGAAAACACTGCCACCCGCTTATCACACGGCTGAGCGCATGCTGCTTTACTACATGATGCGGAACGAAGAAATAGCCGCCCGCGTCCAACAGGAATGCAGCGCCCACTTTCAGGTGGATGAACACGATGCGCTGGCTGCCTACCTGTACGCCTACTATGCAGAGGGAAACCCGGAAGACCCTGGAAAGTTTATACATTACGTGCAAGACGATTTGTTAAAGCAATTAGCCTCGGGACTGGCCATGATGGAGTGTAACAACGATGTATCTGAATTAGAGATCGGTGACTACATCAAACAAGTGAATAACTACCCGAAGCGTGCCGAGTTGGAACGATTGCGCGATGAGCAGCGGAGCTTACACCTCCAAGCGGCCGCAGCGGACAGCGAGGATGCGCGCAAACAACTTGAACTTCAAGCAGCCGTTACAGGGATGAAGATTCTTGAATTGGAAAATGCTTTAAAAGAAGGGTAGCTTCAGATCATTCCCGGGGAAGGAGGGAAAGTAGATGAACAAGCAAAATATCACTTCCGACATGGAAGCAACGTCCATCGAACAAGTGAAGGAACAGCTGGTCGAATTAGGTAAGAAACGCGGCGCACTGTCGTATAAGGAGATTACTGCTCGCCTGGCAGGTTTCGAACAGGATTCTGATCAAATGGATGAGTTTTTTGAATATCTTGGTGATCAAGGCATTGAGATTAACAACAATGAGAATGAAGATGACGATGATGAAGTCGATCAAATGATCATCAAGGACGAGGACAACGAAGAATTCGATTATGACGATCTCTCCGTTCCGCCTGGAATCAAGATCAATGACCCTGTACGGATGTATCTGAAGGAAATTGGTCGAGTTCCTCTGCTCTCCGCAGAAGAGGAGATTAAACTGGCACAGCGAATTGAACAAGGTGATGAGGAAGCCAAAAGACGTCTGGCTGAGGCGAACTTGCGATTGGTTGTATCGATTGCGAAGCGTTATGTAGGACGCGGCATGCTATTCCTTGATTTGATTCAAGAAGGGAACATGGGTCTGATTAAAGCGGTGGAAAAGTTTGACTATCGCAAAGGCTACAAGTTCAGTACGTATGCGACCTGGTGGATTCGCCAAGCGATTACCCGTGCCATTGCGGACCAGGCTAGAACGATCCGTATTCCGGTTCATATGGTGGAAACGATCAATAAGTTAATCCGCGTTTCCCGTCAGCTTCTGCAAGAGCTAGGTCGTGAACCTATGCCAGAAGAAATCGCTGAAAAAATGGATCTCACTCCGGAAAAAGTTCGGGAAATCATGAAGATTGCTCAAGAACCAGTATCCCTGGAGACTCCAATTGGGGAAGAAGACGATTCACACCTAGGTGATTTCATTGAGGATCAGGATGCATTGGAGCCATCTGATGCAGCTGCCTATGAACTCTTGAAAGAACAGTTGGAAGACGTTTTGGATACTTTAACAGACCGGGAAGAGAATGTACTGCGTTTGCGTTTTGGATTAGATGACGGTCGTACACGGACGTTAGAAGAAGTAGGGAAAGTGTTTGGCGTAACCCGTGAACGGATTCGTCAGATCGAAGCAAAAGCGCTTCGCAAATTGCGTCATCCGAGTAGAAGTAAACGCTTAAAAGATTTCCTGGAATAACCGATATAAGAAGTATGTGGCCTACGTTAGCCGACGTAGGCTTTTCTTATTCATGAAAGTAAACAATTTTTGTCGTAGTTAGGAGGGGCCGCGTTGGACGACCAGCGCAAGCGCACGATTATTGCCGAAATTGAAAACTGGCGGCGCAACCATTTACTGCCTGAACATTACTGCATCTTCTTGTTAAATCTGTATACAGAAGGGGATCGGCCAAATACACCGGCATCCGCAGGCGGGAATGAGCGAATGGGAACGGCACCGGGTGTGCTGTCAGGAAAAGTCAATTCAACATCATCTGTCATAAATACATATGCACCTAGAACTGTCTCTCCAGTGACGGGGAAAATGGTAGTGGCATGGCTTCTTGGTGCCTTTGTTATTGCTGGTTTGATCTTACTTGCTTTTCATTTTAACCGTTTTCAAACCCCAATGCAAATTACCATCTTTGCCTGTTTCGCTCTTGTTTTCTATATTCTGGGACTCGTTTATCGAAGGTCGGCCCCGCCATTGACGCATTTATTCCTGGCTTTGTCATTTTTGATCTTGATCGCAGGAGGCGTGTATTGTATCCAAAAACTGGATGGTAGCATGCCGTTTGTCCTGTTCTATTTAGGCTTCGTTTGCATGTTACTGTGCATTAGCGCAATTGTTTTCGGCTACGCTTATTTGCTCTATGCAGGGTTACTGGGTTTGGCCATCTTGTATGGCATTACAACCGTTCATCGGGTAGGGATGGACTATACATGGTGGACATCGGAGTTGTACTGGGTACCGCTTGCGTGCTTGCTCACAGGTATGGGCTTCTTGATGAATAAGGCCAATGCGAAATGGGCGGGAGTATTTGCTGTATGTGGACTTGCCTTTTTCTTTGGTGCAGAGATACAGGCTCTGTATATTCCAGAAGCGAAGCGGGATATGATTCAATTACTGTTGTTCATAAAGGTGTTCATCGCGTCAACTTTGTTCTTCTTCACGCGAGGATATTGGTATGCGTGGTTGCGACTATAGGACTCTGCATGACTTCTCGTTTTCCTCTCCCTGCTTATCTGTTACAATTTCAGAAGAGAGCAAACGGGGTGAATAGATGAACAACAAGTGGAAAGTATTAATCGGTATTTTGCTGGCGGCTATTTTTCTGGGCGGAGAAACAGTTGCCAAGTTTATGGGTGTAAATACATACAGTCTCGGATTCATAGCAGCCTCTGTATCTTTTTTGGGAGCGATTTTATTAGGAGCACGCCGATCATAGGCGTGTTTTTTTTGAGAAATTACCACATGAATCCAAATCGTGGTGTATAATGGTAAGAGTATTCTGAACAAACGCTCAGTCAAAATTGTGTGTTTCTTGATGGTTCTTTACTAAAGCGTTTTCAAGGGGGCAGCGATTATGAACTTCGATTTGACTTCAGAACAGCAAATGTTAAAAAAAATGATCCGCGAATTTGCTGATGAGGTAGTGGCACCAGGAGCAGATGAACGCGATCAAACCAAACAATTCCCTGTCGAAATATTCAAGCAGATGTGCGAATTGAACCTGATGGGTCTTCCTTTCTCTGAGAAATACGGGGGAGCCGGAGCCGATTCCACGAGTTTTGCGATCGTGGTAGAAGAGCTTAGTCGTGCATGCGGTTCTACAGGAATCACGTATTCGGCGCATATTTCGTTAGGTGGCGCTCCACTTGCTTTGTTTGGAACGGAAGAACAGAAGCTGAACTATTTAACCAAAATCTGTTCGGGCGAAAGCTTTGGTGCGTTTGGCTTGACGGAACCGAATGCAGGGTCTGACGCAGGTGGTACGAGGACGAATGCGGTCTTGGCTGATGGGGAGTGGACGATTAATGGCTCCAAGTGCTTCATTACCAATGCCTCCTATGCATCGTTTCTCGCTTTGACAGCTGTAACGGACAAAGAGCAGGGCTCACGCGGTATTACTGCTTTTATCGTTCCGACTGATGCATCTGGTTTTCAAGTGCTGGCTAACTATGAAAAGCTCGGCTTGCACAGCTCCAATACGACTGAGCTCGTTCTTGAAAATGTCAGGGTGCCAGAGGAAAACATCCTTGGGAAAAGGGGCGAAGGCTTCAAGCAGTTCCTCATTACACTTGATGGTGGGCGAATCGGGATCGGCGCTATGGCAGTAGGAATTGCGCAGGCTGCCTACGACAAAGCGCTGCAATACTCCAAGCAGCGTACGGCATTTGGTAATTCCTTAAGTCATTTTCAAGCGATCCAGCACAAGCTGGCGGATATGGCGATGCAAATAGAGCTGGCGAGAACGATGGTGTATAAAGCAGCGTGGCTGAAGGATCATGGTCGCAAATTTACGAAAGAAGCAGCAATGGCAAAATTGTATGCTTCAGAGATTGCCATGTCTGCTACTCATCAGGCCATTCAGATTCACGGTGGCTATGGTTATATGCGGGAGTATCAGGTGGAACGATTTTTCCGCGATGCCCGTCTGTTAGAGATCGGCGAGGGGACTTCAGAGATTTTACGTAATGTGATCGCTAGAGAAATCGGGTGCTAGACTTTCGATGTTTACAATGAAAGAGCATGACTGCCAGCGAAAACTGACAGCCATGGCTCTTTTTTTGTTTCTTATTATTTTATTGATCGCCAGGTTGTACAGTTGGGAATCCAAAGCCACTAGCGATATCGTCACCTACAGCAGCGTTTGAGCCACCTTTGATGTCATTTCCTGTCGCACGTTTTTGCAATTCTACGCGAACATCTTGATTGCTCCAAGATGGATTGGATGCCCAGATTTTTGCAGCCAAACCTGAAATGTGTGGTGTTGCCATGGAGGTTCCGCTAATGGAGTTATAGCCTCCGTTATTCCATGTAGACTGAATAGCGCGTCCTGGTGCTGATACTTCCACATCGCGCTCTTGAATCACGTAGTCTCCCGCTTGCCCGCTCTTGCCACGAGAAGAGAAGTCAGCTATACGGTAGGTACCGTTTTGTTGAACATTCTCTAACGCTGCTACGGCTACTGTATTCACTAATGCGCCAGGGTAGCCAATGCTATTCACTGTCGGTCCAGAGTTACCGGCTGCAGCGACGACTAATACACCGTTTTGGTTTGCATACGTGATGGCATTTGCCATAAGGGTGCTCTTACTACTAGAGCCAAGGGACATAGAGACGATCGTTTTCACGCCTAATTGAGCGGACTGGTCAGCAGCGTAACGAATGGCATAGGCAATGTCATCCTCATAGCCGGAGCCTGAGTCATCCAATACTTTATATGCCCATAGCTTAGCATCTGGTGCTACACCATAAATACCTGCGCCACCGCCGCCGTCAGCGAGAACAGTTCCAGCGACGTGTGTTCCATGACCATGCGCATCATTGCAAGCACCGGTAACAACAGGAGAAGAAGCTTGTGTGAAATCGTTGCACTGCTCTGCGTTAGCGGTTAGGTCCGGGTGCTGCGTAAACACGCCAGTATCCAGGACTGCAACACGAACATCTGCACCTCCAGCCGTAGCAGAGAGGGACTGGTTCTTATAGATGGCTTTAATTCCCCACGGAACGACTGCCGCAGGAGAGAACTCTGGCTCGGTAGCCTGATCTTCTTCTATATATTCAGCGATCTTTAATTTTTTCAACACGGTAATTTTTACATTGGGATCGCTTTTCAGCTGGTTAAGTTGATCGCTATTTACATCGAGAGTAAAGCCCTCTTGACCAAAATCATGGCGTACATCCAGTGGTTCAGCAAAATAACCAGTTCTCACATCCGAATCTGACTGAATTAATACCCGTGCAGTACCAAGTTCACTGAATTCACTGGTTGAATCATTACTGGCTGCCCCCGCACCTGTGAAGACACTCATCACTAGCGCCGAAGAGAGTAAACCCATTGCCCACCACTTGCCGGTTCTTTTTTTCAAACTGTTCTCCTCCTTAAAGAAATTTAGTCTGTGTAGTTCATGATGTGCATGGCGTTAATATACATATCTGTAAAAAATTTGTAAATATTTATTTATTAAAATAAAGTTCACAATTTAGTAAAAATTAAGTTAAATTACATAAAATACCAAAAAAGTTGTCATGTTTAAAAACTTTCCTTGTTATTCCGAGCATTACATCCAACAGAATGGCTACCTGTAAGCCTCCCGACTACTACCCAAGAGCCCCTCTTAGTTGCATGGTCCCTGCTTGGATGCAACAGCGAGGATTTTGTCGTTCTTTGCTGATCATCTGTTAGGGAATTAGCATTTCGCAATTGTTGCCAAATAGGGTAGAATAGAGGCAACGGAAGGTGAATATACAGATGACATCAGTATCAATATCCAAGCGGCTACAAACGATTGCCCGCTATTGTCCAGAAGGAGCCCGCGTCGCCGACATCGGGTCGGATCATGCGTTGTTGGCTTCTTATTTGCTTGTAAAAGGAATGGCTTCCTTCGTGATCGCAGGCGAATTGAATGAAGGGCCTTTTCAAGCTGCACAAAAACAAATACATACATTGCAGGTAAAAGATCGCGCTTCGGTGCGTAAAGGAAACGGACTCGCGGTATTACAGCCTGGCGAAGCAGATGTAATCTGCATTGCGGGGATGGGCGGACAACTGATCGTTTCCATTTTGGAAGCAGGAAAAGACAAACTCGAAGGTGTGCAACGCCTGATTCTGCAACCAAACGTAGGGGAAGAAGCGGTTCGCCTGTGGATGATAGAGAATGGTTGGCAGTTAATCGCAGAGTCCATTTTGCAGGAGGACGGCGTGATTTATGAGATTCTCGTTGCAGAACGAGGCAATCCTACCTTGCCTTATGAGGGCAAAGATCGTACACAGCAAGAGCTTCTGCGCATTGGTCCATTTCTTTGGGAGGAAAAATCAGACGTATTACAAGAGAAGTGGCTGAGCGAGCAAGAAAAATGGCAAAAGGTCATCGTTCAATTAAAGCGTTCGGACAAGCCGGAAGCAGCAGAACGAATTAAAGAAATCGAAGCAGAAGTAAAGTGGATCGATGAGGTGATTGCATGCTTGCGCACGGACAAACAGTAATCCAGTATGTAGAACGTCTGGCGCCAAAATCGTTGGCGATGGAAGGCGACAAGATTGGCCTTCATGTAGGCACCTTGCAAAAAAAGGTAAAAAAAGTAATGATCGCACTAGACGTGTTGGAATCTGTGGTGGATGAAGCAATTGCAGAGGGTGTAGACCTGATTGTGGCTCACCATGCCGTCATTTATCGACCACTCAAACACCTCCGGACGGATCTCGCCGCAGGACGTGTGTTCGAAAAGCTGATCAAGCACGACATTGCTGTATACACAGCCCATACCAATTTGGATGTTGCGTACGGGGGGATGAACGATTGGCTTGCAGAAGCGGTTGGACTCACTGACATTGATGTACTGGATGTTCTTTCACGAGAGGCTTGGAAGAAGCTCGTCGTATTCGTACCCGCTACCCATAAGGAAGCAGTATTTTCCGCTCTTGCTGAAGCGGGTGCAGGGCATGTAGGCAACTATAGCCACTGTTCTTTTCAGACAGAAGGGACTGGAACCTTTTTACCAGGAGAAGGAACGAATCCCCATATCGGTTCGACAGGCCAGTTGGAAAAAGCAGAGGAAGTTCGCATCGAGATGATTGTTCCCGCTTCCAGACAATCGGCTGCGGTCAAAGCCATGCTTGCTGCCCATCCCTACGAAGAAGTCGCCTATGACATCATTCCTTTGGAGCAGTCCGGAACTGTATACGGAATTGGACGTATTGGCATTCTACCTGCACCACTGACGCTGCGTGAGTTTGCTTTGCTTGTCAAAGAACGGTTTTCCCTCCATGGTCTTCGCGTAGTTGGTGACTTAGATGCGACAGTCAAAAAAGTAGCGGTAGTAGGTGGAGACGGTAGCTCTTTTGTTTCCAAAGCCATTTTTAAAGGCGCGGATGTTTATTTAACCGGAGACATTGGGTATCACACCGCACACGATGCACAAGCAGAAGGCTTGTCGATCGTAGATGCAGGTCACAATATCGAAAAAATCATGAAGGAAAAGCTGGCGGCCATCTTGCTTGAACAATTGCAGGCAAATGGTTACGAAACAGAGGTTATTCCTTCGCGCGTGCACACAGATCCGTTCCAGTTTGTATAAGACGTAGCAGGATCAATCTTTGGTTGCCTGCCAGATGAAGTGTAGGAGGATTTTATGTGCAAAAACTAATCCGAACGATTTCTTGTGGATTATTAACGTTAAGCTTACTCACCCCCGGCGTCGCATCGGCGGCTGGGGGCTTATTGCCATACAATGACATCAACAAGCACTGGGCGAGAAACGCAATCATTCAAGGTGTGCAGCTCGGTTTGTTTGAGGCTGGTCCAAATGTTCCGAAGTTTTACCCAAATCGTGACATGACACGTGCGGAATTTCTCGTTATGATCGATCGTCTTTATTACGGTGGGCAGTATCAGATCTATCCGCTTACTTTCTTATCCGAGCATTCGGAGTGGGCGCGAGCAGAAGGTTTTCAGGAACCGTATTTGCCGTATAAAGATGTTGATCGCCTGACCTGGATGTACAAACCAACGTTGCGCATTTCCACGATCTTGGACAGACTGTACGGGCCAAATGCGATTCAGTACATTTTTCCTGGTGAGATGATGAAGCCGAATCAGCCGATCACCAACGAAGAAGCTGCCAAGATATTGCAAATGTTCACGATGTCTCCAGATAGTAAAAATGCTTGGGAAGAAGTGCGTTCATGGGGATGGCTAGAGGGAGAAAAAACGGATCGGGTGAAGCGGGGAGATGCTGCAGTCGCAGCTAATCGCATGGTGAATTATTTCCTTCAGGATGGAATCATGCCTCTGTTGGATTATGATGGGAAAAAGTTCCCGATGGTCCCGGATATCGAAGAGGTATTGCCGTTATTCGCAACCTATGTAGATCCCAAAACAACTGAAGAACAGATTTATGTAGATGCGGCTGCCGCTATTCGCAGTAGAAATGATAGTGAAGAGACATTTGCGCAGTTACGCAAGCTGGCCGATTCCTCCTTCCCCAATCAAGTCGGTGTTCACTATTTATTGAGCTGGAATCCTGAAACACCGCTTGAAACCAATCTGGATGAAGCTTTTCTTGCTATCGACGCTTACCTCGAGGACAGAATCATTCTCCCGGGCACACTCGGGCTATTAACTGCCAATGTGTACGATATTGCCTTGCAGCTAGGGAACACGGATCAAAGCCAGTATCAAAAAGTGCTCGACCGCTTCAGTGTCTATGAACAAAAATTCAAGCGAAATCCCAAAGAATGGGAATCGGTTGCCGTGTATTTGGGGGCACTAGAAATCAGGGGTGGTCAGATAGACCTGGCGTTGGCACGTTACAAGCAATTTGCTGACAGAAGCCCAGAAGCATTGTTGAATACTTCCTATTATTATTTGCAGGAAGGACGTATTCAGGAAGCAGAAGAAGTTCTTGCTGCGATGAAACCGAAAGCGTCAGACAGCAGAATGAAACAACTGGACAAAATGTTGCGTCAAGAGTTTGCCTCTTTAAAAGATCAGCCAGCTATTATTTCTGATTTGGGATACTCTTTGCATCAGTTGGACAATGCCGACACCTACCAAGTGAAGGGCGAAGCGGTGTTGAGTGGATTGACGTTCTCATACACGCAGGATATTAACAAGGAAAAACAAATAAGCAGAATATCCGGCTTTTATCAATCTCCGCAAAAACTAATATCAGACAAGCTGCTCTCTTATACAGATGGGAAAACAAACACGCAATACTCGTACGATACGGATCGGCAGACATGGGACAAGAATAGAACGGACAAAGTTGACTTTTTGCACGAGTGGGTTGGTGCTGTCAAGGTAACCGATCGTGCTAAGGAGCTTCATGCTCGATACTACAAGCAATCTTACGGGAAGTACGATGTCATTACGGAATGGATTCCGGGCTCTATGCTAGTAGAGAAATCAAAGAAGGTTACGCTCGGACAAGGAAAAGTGAAAGACGTTCCTTTGTTCATGAACAAGTATTATATTGATCGGGCCAGCGACCAAGTTGTTAAACATACGTGGCGTTATGAAGAAATTTATGAGGGCGACGGATATGTAGCCTATTCGGGTACCGACAATTACGACTTTACAAGCAATGTTGTATTTTCGATACCTGATGATGTTCGAAAAGGGGTGGCTCCATGAAGCGAATTAGTCAATGGGCAATAGCAATTGTCCTACTACTTACAACTGTTCTTCCTGTGCAAGCGGCAGAGTATCCTTACGAAGAAACGGAAGAAGTGTTCCTGCACGTCATGGAGAGCCACTTGAGCAAGCCGGCAGCCAAACAATTGGTAAAAGGGGCTCTAGAGGTGGTCAGCGAGCAGGCCAAACTGAAAAAACAGCTTCAGTTCGAAGTTTCTGAAGAAGATGATACTTGGGACGAGTTGGAATTGAGGCTTGCAGAATGGCAGAAGAAAGGAGGGTTTGATACGCCGACGATGAACATTTGGGCGATTGATGGAATGCTCTCCACGCTCAATGACCCGCACAGCGTATTTTTTACCCAAGACGAATTGCGTCTGTTCCAATCTGACGTTGAAAATCAATTTGTTGGATTTGGCTTTCGTCTGCGGCTGCAAAATGATCATATTATCATCCGTGAAATCGTTCTGAATTCTCCAGCAGCAGCATCTTCCTTGCAACGAGGCGATCAATTGATCAAAGTCAATGAGACCTCGTTGGTCGGAAAGACTTTTGAAGAAGCGTATGCTTATTTGAAGGGCAACGAAGGGACCGAAGCTGTTCTTACTGTATATCGTCCATCCGACAAACGGGAGCACCAAGTGAAGCTGAAGCGTGCCTTCATGACCTTGCCGGAAGCGGAAGGACAGATGTTTACGAAAGGCGCGGTTGGCTATATCAGTCTTGAAACATTCGGATCAGAAGGAGCTATCCAGGTAAGGGATAAGCTCGCAGACCTTTCCCGTGTGCAAAAACCGTTGTCCGGATTGGTGTTAGACCTGCGTGATAATGGCGGGGGATACTTGGCCACAGCGCGGGACATCGCGAGCCTCTTTATGGAAGAAGGCTTGCTCATGTACACCACGAATCGCAATGGGGTAGAGGTAGAGACGTGGGTACGAAATGGGCAGGATATCGGCATTCCAGTGCGAATTTTGGTAAACGGCGGAACAGCTTCTGCATCTGAGCTGTTGTCAGGTGCGCTGCGTGATCATGGTATCGCCAAACTTGTGGGTACCAAAACATTTGGAAAAGGGAGTGCCCAACAAGTTATTCCGTTGTCAGACGGTGACGCACTCAAGCTTACACTGAATGAATATTTTACTCCTAAGCATACCGTGGTGAATCACGTAGGGCTTCAACCAGATATGGTTGTGGAGGATTATGGAGCACAAGTAGTAGAAGCTCTCCATTCCTTGAACGTCAGGACGTGGGAGCTGAGTGACGCAGAAGGCGACACAGTCATCAATGGAATTCCTTTCCCGACAGTGGATCCTCTCTTTAAACAAACGCCTCAAGGGCTGCAAATCCGAGCTGCTGTACTCTCGCATTTGCTGGGTGATCCGTCCATTGGTGAAAAAGATTATGTGGTACTTGCTCCTTATTTGAAAAAGTATCCTGCACTCAAACTGCAAACGAAAAATGGTGTCAACACCCTCACATTTACTTCGTAAGCAAGATCCCCTGTCGCTTTTTGGCGAGCAGGGGCTTTTTCTTTTTCAAGCGTATACTCGGTAATGAAAAATCGAACACTATCAGGTGCGACTATGACTACTACGTTTACTACGACAAGAAGGGTGGCAGCCGGATGAAAAAGGTCATACTTTTCCTGATCGACTCCATGATGCCTGATGTTTTGGAGCGATGCATTGCTGCCAATAAAGCACCGGCACTTCGGTTTTTCATGGAGCATAGCCAGTACATACCAGATTGTGTGACTGTTTTCCCTACGATGACGGCTTCGATAGACTGCTCCCTCATAACGGGGGTGTACCCCGATCAGCACAAAGTACCGGGGCTAGTTTGGTATGATGCAGAGCAGAAAAAGATGGTGAATTATATAAATGGGGCCGCTTCTATCCGAAAAATAGGCATTTCGAGCTGTGGCGGAAATGTTCTTTTTGATTTGAATGAACGTCATCTTAGCAAGGATGTCAAAACCATTCATGAGGTACTGGAAGAAAACAATCTCGTATCGGGTTCCATCAATGTGATCGCCCATCGCGGACATAAGCAGCATAAGGTGAAAATGCCGACCTTGCTTGATACAATCACATCTTTTTCCTTGCGAGAAAAGGTGAGTGGTCCAACGATCATGAGTATGGGCACGCTGGTCCGTCCTGCACTGTTTCGCTCTGTCCCGTGGGATTTCGCCCAATCCGCTTTAGAAGGCTACGGGATTAATGATGCCTATGCAATCGATGTTTTGATCGAAGTGATACGCAGCGGTCAGCAGCCGCATTTTACGCTGGTCTATTTGCCAGAGAATGATCATAAACTCCACAATTCCCCGGAGGATGCCGTACAGCACTTGGCAGATGTGGACAAGCAATTGGCTCGTTTGCTGGATAGCTTCGCGTCATGGGAGCAAATGCTGGAGAGAAACGTATGCATTTTGATTAGTGATCATGGACAAACCGTCATCGGAGAAAGTGAAGACCACAATATTCCGCTGGATCATCTCCTGGCGAATTTTTCGATCCATGCGCTTGGCACTGACGTGACATCAGAAGTGGAAGTGGTCATTTGCAATAATGAGCGTATGACTTTTTTGTATCCAGTGAATGGAATGGATCCATTTTCTATTGTAGAAGCGGTTAGTGTGGAAGAAAGAATTGATTTGATTGCTTGGAAAGAGGGCGAGAAGATAAAGGTGCGTCGTGGTGGAACACAACAGGAAATGTGTTTTTGGCGCAATGGGGAGTATCATGATGCGTATGGTTCTTCTTGGTCCATTGAAGGGGACGTTTCCGTGCTGGATGTGCAATATGATGGAGAGTGTCTTTCTTTTGATACATACCCGGATGCTTTTTCTCGACTATACGGGTCGCTGTTCTCGCAGACCGTTGACGTGGTAGTCGTTACTGCTGCCAAGAGCTATGAATTTTTATCGGAATGTGCTCCCACGCATTTAGGTGGAGGAAGTCACGGCTCACTGCATAAGCAAGATTCGCTGATTCCGTTAGTGATTGCAGGTGCTTCGGAGATGTTTCCACTCCCAGCAAGACTGGTTGATGTCAAAGATTTTATTCTTCGAGAGCTGGGGATTCCGTCAGTCTCAAATCGGCAATGAGCGGGACATGATCGGACCAATTGACAGGTAGCAGCTCGTAGTGCTCAATATTCCAGTGATGAGAAGCAAAAATATAGTCCAGACGTCGGCGGAAGGCTGGAAGAGTTGGTCTTTTTTCCTGACCTGAGACAAGAGCACAGTCCATCAGGTGTGGAGTAAAGGACACATTACTCGCGTTGAAATCCCCCATTAGGAGTAATGGGGCTTTTACGTGTTGCTGTATTAATGTCGACATGAGCTGCAGCTGGGCCAGTCTGCTTACTTGATTTAAGCTACAGTGTGTAACGCAAAGCGTAATCGTACGACCGTACCCTTGGAAGGATGCATAAAGGAGGGTTCGTTGCTCTTTTCTGGCTGGCAAAACGATGGCGTCGACATTTTCAAGCGCGTACTTCGATAGCAGTGCATTGCCGTAATACCCATCTCCTATCGTAATTGAAGGGGAGAAGGCTAGGTGATACTGTAATTGATCGGCGATGTAGCTCGCTTGATACCCATACTTCCCGTTTTGGTGGACTTCCTGAAGACCGATGATGTCTGGTTGCAAGTCCTTTAAAGTCAGAGTCATTTCGTTCAAACGTTTTCGCCACCAGAGGTCACGGCCGCTATGAATGTTGTAGCTGACTACACGCACCCTCGTTCACTTCCTTTGTTAGACGTCATTTTTTTAACTTATTTAGTTTTCCCTATTGCATTAGGTTTTAGTCTATGCTATATTAAAAAACGTCGCCTCTGCTTGAGGCACAAATGGAATAAAATGCTCCTTGAAAACCGGAATAGAATTAATCTGTGAAAATAAGCTTGTGTTTTACTTGAAGTCAGATTCATCTT